>NZ_JBFAVC010000007.1:0-284303 GCF_040679595.1 Agromyces sp. NPDC052230
GAAACCCGTCCCCCCACCCCAAAAGGCAGAAGAACACGGGGTTCAAAAATTGGCATTGAACATAGTGCACGCTGTTGAGTTCTCAAGAAACGGACACCCTCGGTTCGGCACCTGGAAGGCACCTCATCCGAGGTTGGTTTCGTTGTTTCCATGCGGTCATCCCGAGGGACGAGTCCGCATGCTTCAAGCTGATCGACCAGTTGTCTGTTCGAAGGCTTGGAATCGTTCCGCTTGAGGCTGAAGTGCGGGTGTCCGATGGACTCTCTCGCTCTTCGCGCCTTTGGGGCAACGAGTGATTACTCTACGTCGATCCCAGAGGGGGTGCAAGTTGGTCCCGCATCCCGGGCGTGTCGCGCCCCGAGCCGCCATTCCGGGCGAAACGAGGCGTGCCCACCACTACTCCACGAAGACGCCGGCAAGGGTCTTCTTGCCTCGCCGCAACACGGCCATGCCGCCTCGCGGCACGCGCCCTTCGATGGTCGCCGTCTCGTCGTCGATCTTCACGTTGTCGAGCGCGACGCCGCCCTGGGCGATGGCGCGCCGACCCTCGCTCTGGCTCGACACCAGGCCGGTGTCCGCGAGCAACTGCGCAATCGGGGCATCCGGCGACGTCGTCGTGTTCGGCAGCTCGCGAAGGGCTGCTTCGAGGGTGTCCGGATCGAGGGTCGAGAGATCTCCACGGCCGAAGAGCGCCTCGGACGCGGCCACCACCTTGGCGGTGGCCTCCTCTCCGTGCACGAGCGTCGTCACCTCGTGGGCGAGCACCCGCTGCGCCTCGCGGCGGAACGGCTCGCGTTCGACGAGCTCCTCGAGCTCCTCGATCCGGGCCCGGCTGAGAAACGTGAACACCTTCAGGCGCGACACCACATCGGCATCGTCGGTGTTGAGCCAGAACTGGTAGAAGCGGTACGGGCTGCACATCGCGGCATCCAGCCAGATGGCGTTGCCCTCGCTCTTGCCGAACTTCGTGCCGTCGGAGTTCGTGATGAGCGGCGTGCCGATCGCGTGCACATGCCGGCCCTCGACCTTGTGGATGAGGTCGGCGCCGCTCGTGAGGTTGCCCCACTGGTCGCTGCCGCCCGTCTGCAGGACGCAGTCGTACTGGCGGTACAGCTCGAGGAAGTCGAAGCCCTGAAGGATCTGATAGCTGAACTCGGTGTAGCTGATGCCCGCCTCGGAGCCCAGGCGCGACGCGACGGCATCCTTCTTCAGCATCGTGCCGACGCGGTAGTGCTTGCCGATGTCGCGCAGGAAGTCGATGGCCGAGAGGCCTGCCGTCCAGTCGAGGTTGTTGACCATGCGCACGGCGTTGTCGCCCTCGCTCGAAAGGAAGCGGCTCACCTGCTCGCGCAGGTAGCCCACCCACTCGGCCACCGTCTCCTTGGTGTTGAGGGTGCGCTCGGCGGTCGGTCGCGGATCGCCGATGAGACCGGTCGAGCCGCCGACGAGCCCGAGGGGCTTGTGACCGGCCAACTGGATGCGGCGCAGCGTGAGGATCTGCACGAGGTTGCCGAGGTGCAGGCTCGGAGCAGTGGGGTCGAATCCGCAGTAATAGGTGATCGGCTCGCCCGCGAGGAGTTCCTTCAGCGCAGCCTGGTCGGTCGACACGTGCACGAGGCCACGCCAGACGAGCTCCTCCCAGACGTCCTCGAAGGAGGCGTCGTTCTGCTGGGATGCGAGGATCACTGGGTCTGACACGCCAGCAAGGGTACCAGCGGAGACCGAGCTCGACGATTCATGCTACATCCTTGAACACTAATGATCAACTCTACATGCTTGATTTCTATTGATACAGTCTGTACCCTTGACACTGAGTAGCGCTCGACAGGAGGCATCCGATGTTCGTCATCACGGCCGACCAGGTCGGAAGCCGTCGCGACGCCGACCGCACGGGAGAGCTCGTCGACGAGCTCACCGCGGCCTACGGCGCGTCACTCGCCCTTCCGGCCGACCAGACGGCGGGCGATGAGATCCAGCTCCTCACCGGCTCCGCCGAGGCGACGCTCGGGATCGTGCTCGACACGACCCGCACGGGCGGGTGGAGCGTGGGCCTGGGCGTCGGCGGCATCCGGATGCCCCTCCCCGACGCCGTGCGCAAGGCCACCGGCCCCGCCTTCATCGCCGCGCGCGAGGCGGTCGACGCGGCCAAGCGCGCCGACGGCCGGTTCGCGCTCCGCGCCGGCGATTCAGAACTCGAGACCGCGGCCACCGACGCAGAGGCGCTCATCCGCCTCCTCGTGCTCCTGCGCGAACGGCGCAGCGACCCCGGCTGGGAGGTCGTGGAACTCATGCGTGCCGGCCACCAGCAGAAGGAGGCCGCGGCGATCCTCGACGTGAGCGCGGCGGCCGTGAGCGCCCGGCTCAAGGCGGCCATGTGGCGGGCCGAGGAGGACGCGCGGCCGGCGCTCGTGCGAGTGCTGGAACGGCTCGACGCGGATTCCGAACGCGCCGCGCGCGAGTGATCGCGCCGCCGTGGGCTCGCTCGCTACACTGCTCGAAGTCTCGGTCGCGCCGGCCGTGCCCGGAAGGAGCCCCGTGAACCTCGCCGTCGTCGCCGAAGCCCTCTCCTGGTCAGCGTTGCTGACCTCGCTCGTCGCGACGGCCACGCTCTCGGTACTGGCCTTTCTCCGGCCACGGGCCGCCTTCCTCTGGTTCGCGGCCGGTGCGATGGCGATCGCGCTGATGGCCTCCGCGACGCTGGGCGAACCGGCACGCATGGGCTTCGCTCCGCTCGTGACGATCCTGGCGTTCACGGCCGCCGTGTTCGGCGGCAGTCCCGCCGCGGCCACCGCACTCCGGCTCGCGATGGGCAGCGTCGCGCCCGGCCTGCACGGCGGCATCATCGTCACCGAGCGGCCGACCGCCGACGAGCAGCGCATGGGCGTCACCACCGGCACACGGCGCGAGGTGCTCCGCGGCGGGCTCACGATCGGCGTGCTCGAACGCATCGCGTCGGCCGGCGCCATCATCGCGGGCTTCCCCGAGGCACTGGCGATCGTCGTCGCCGTGAAGGGTGTCGGCCGCTTCACCGAGCTCGAGGCGCCCGAAGCGCGGGAGCGGTTCATCATCGGCACGTTCGCGAGCCTCATCTGGGCATGCGCCGCGGCGCTCGTCGTGCACCTGGCACTGCGCTGACGCGACGAAGCGGGAGCAGCCGCGGCATCCGCGCGCTCCCTACTCGTGCGAGCGCGCGTGCCGTCGATACGGCGACACACCGGGGTCGCCGGGAATCCAGAACCGCCACGGGAACGCCGCTCCCCCGCCCGGGCCGCTGATGCCCGTGCGCGGTCCCTGTTCGAACGGCACCGGCGCAGCTGCCACCGAGAGCGAGAACGGCGGCGCCAGCAGGTCGGATCCACCCGCCGAGAGCGGCACGCCCATGGCCACCGCGAGGCGCGCCGGTCCGCGTGCGAGGTCGCGGTCGGATGCCCCGGCCCGACGCACGCGCGCGAGCTCGATGCCGTCGACGATCGTGCCCCCGCGCAGCAGCACTCCGGCCGAGGACCCCGGATGCCCCGCCACGATGTTGAGGCACGTGTGCATGCCGTACGTGAAGTACGCGTAGAGGTGCGCCGCCTCACCCCACATGACGGCGTTGCGCCGCGTCTTTCCGCGGAACGAGTGCGAACCGGGATCGACGCCCTCGCCGCGGTAGGCCTCGACCTCCGAGATCCGCACCGCGACGCGGCCCTCGTCGTTCTCGTACGAGAGCACCGCGCCGAGCAGCAGCGGGCCGAGCTCGACCGGGTCGCGCGCGAAGTAGTCGCGCCCGACCGAGATGAGCCGATCCGAGTCGCGTTCGGTCAGGGCTTCGCCCCCGGCAGTCCCTTGACGAGGTGCCGCACCCGGTCGGTGAGCCGCGCGAACTGCTCGTCGACGCGCACGGGTGCGGTTCCGCCGATGCCGTCGCGGCTCGCGACCGAGCCTTCCACGGTGAGCACCTCCCGCACGTCAGGGGTGAGGTGCGGCGAGATCGCGGCGAGCGCGGCGTCGTCGACCCGGTCGAGCTCGAGGCCGTGCTCCTCCGCATGGCGCACGAGCGCGCCCGTGATCTCGTGGGCGTCGCGGAACGGCACCCGCCGCTTCACGAGCCACTCCGCGACATCCGTCGCCAGCGAGAATCCGGCCGGAGCGAGTTCGGCCATGCGGTCGGTGTGGAACGTGAGCGTGGCGATCATGCCCGTGAACGCGGGCAGCAGCACCTCGAGCGTCTCGACGGAGTCGAACACCGGCTCCTTGTCCTCCTGCAGGTCGCGGTTGTACGCGAGCGGCAGTGCCTTCAACGTCGCGAGGAGCCCGGTGAGGTTGCCGATGAGCCGGCCCGACTTGCCGCGCGCGAGCTCGGCGATGTCGGGGTTCTTCTTCTGCGGCATGATCGACGATCCGGTCGAGTAGCCGTCGTCCAGGGTGACGAAGCCGAACTCGCGCGTGTTCCAGAGGATGACCTCCTCGGCGATGCGCGAGAGGTCGATGCCGATCATGGCGGCCACGAATGCGAACTCGGCCACGACGTCGCGGCTCGCGGTGCCGTCGATCGAGTTCTCCGCCGGCGCCGCGAGCCCCAGGTCGTGGGCGACGGATGCCGCGTCGAGGCCGAGCGTGGACCCGGCGAGCGCTCCCCCGCCGTATGGCGAGACATCCGCTCGCTTGAGCCAGTCGACGAGTCGTTCGAGGTCGCGCGAGAGCGCCCACGCGTGGGCGAGGAGGTGATGCGCGAGCAGCACGGGCTGCGCGTGCTGCAGGTGGGTGCGCCCGGGCATCACGGCCGTCCGGTGGTCGTCGGCCTGTGCGGTGAGCGCGTCGACGAGGTGCACGAGCTGCTGGCCGATGGTCGCGGCGTGGTCCTTGAGGTAGAGCCGCACGAGCGTGGCGATCTGGTCGTTGCGGCTGCGGCCGGCGCGGAGCTTGCCGCCGAGTTCGGGGCCGACGATCGCGATGAGCGCCGTCTCGAGCGCGCCGTGCACGTCCTCGTCGGACTCGGACGCGGTGACCTCACCGGCGTTGACGCGGAGCTCGAGCAGTTCGAGCCCCTCGAGCATCGCGGTGAGCTCGTGGTCGGTGAGGTACCCGGCGGCTGCCAGGGCGCGCGCGTGCGCCCGGGATCCCGCAAGATCGTAGGGCGCGAGCTGCCAGTCGAAGTGCGTCGACTTCGAGAGACGGGCGAGCTCGGGCGATGGGCCGGTGGCGAATCGGGCGCCCCAGAGCGCGCCCTCGTTCGTGCCGTGCTCTCCCGGTGCGGGTGCGTCGTCCGTGCCGTGCTCGTCGGTCATCAGGCGTCCTTCCTCTCGAGGAGCCACACGAGCAGCGCCTTCTGGGCGTGCAGCCGGTTCTCGGCCTCATCCCAGATGATCGACTGCTCGCCGTCGATCACGTCGGCGGTGACCTCGTAGCCGCGGTCGGCGGGCAGGCAGTGCATGAACACGGCGTCGGATGCCGCGAGCGACATGAGTTCGCGATCCACGCGGTAGGCGCCGAACGTCGCGACGCGGTGCGCCTTCTCGTCCTCCTTGCCCATCGACACCCAGGTGTCGGTGACGACGACGTCGGCGCCCGCGGTGGCCTCCGCGGCATCCGTGTAGAGCGTGACCGAGCCGCCGGTGGTCGCGGCGATGCGGTCGGCATCGGCGACGACGGATGCCGCGGGCGCGAACTCGTCGGGTGAGGCGACCCGCACGTGCATGCCGGCGGTCGCGCCCGCGAGCACGTACGACTGCGCCATGTTCGAGGCGCCGTCGCCGAGGAACGTCACAGTGAGCCCGGCGAGCCTGCCCTTGTGCTCGCGGATGGTGAGGAGGTCGGCGAGCAGCTGGCAGGGGTGGAAGTCGTCGGACAGCGCGTTCACGACGGGGACGGTGGTGCCTGCCGCCATCTCCTCGAGCCCGGCCTGGCCGTAGGTGCGCCACACGATCGCGGAGACCATGCGCTCGAGCACCCGCGCCGTGTCGCTCGGCGTCTCCTTGCCGCCGAGCTGGCTCGACGCGGTGGAGATGATGAGCGGCGAGCCGCCGAGGTCGGCGATCCCGACCGCGAACGAGACACGGGTGCGGGTCGACGACTTGTCGAAGATGACGGCGACGGTCTGCGGCCCGGCGAGCGGCTTCACGGCCCACCGATCCTGCTTGAGGCGCTCGGCGAGGTCGAGGATCTCGGCCTGCTCGGCGGGCGTGATGTCGTCGTCACGGAGGAAGTGGCGGGTCATGCGAGTCCATTCATGGGTTCGGGCGAAGTCAGAGGGTGGCGGCGACGGCGTCGAGCGCGCGCGTGAAGCGCTCGGCGAACTCGTCGACGTCGGCGTCGTCGATGATGAGCGGCGGGGCGATCCGGATCGTCGAGTCGTTCGCGGCGTTCACGATGAGCCCCGCCTGCAGGGCCGCGGCAGAAACCTGGTGGGCGACGGGCTCGGTGAGCGCGACGCCCAGGAGCAGGCCCCGGCCGCGGATGCCCGCGACGAGCGGGGAGTCCAGCCCGTCGACGCGGGCGCGGACCTGGCTCCCCCGGAGCGCCGCGTTCTCGACGAGCCCGGCGCGCTCGATCTCACCGAGCACGGCGTTGGCGACGTACGTGGCGAGCGGGTTGCCGCCGAACGTCGAGCCGTGCTGGCCCTTGGAGTACAGCGCCGAGGTGCGTCCGAACGTGACGAGACCGCCGATCGGGAAGCCGCCGCCGATGCCCTTCGCGATCGTGATGGCGTCGGGGGTGATGCCCTCGTGCTGGAAGCCGAACCAGTCGCCCGTGCGGCCCGCGCCGGTCTGGATCTCGTCGACGATGAGCAGGGCGCCGTGACGACGGGTGAGCTCCCGGGCCGCGGCGAGGAACCCGTCGGGCAGCTCGACCACGCCGGCCTCGCCCTGGATGGGCTCGACGAAGAGCGCGGCCACGCCGTCGTCGACGGCGGCCTCGAGCGCGCCGATCGTGGCGTCGATGTGCTCGACGCCCCCGGGCAGCGGCTCGAACGCGTCGCGCATGTGCGGCTTGCCGGTGAGCGCGAGCGAGCCCATGGTGCGGCCGTGGAATGCATCGACGAGCGCCAGCACGCGTGTGCGCGCGCCGCCCGAGTTATTGAGGCGGGCGAGCTTGAACGCCGCCTCGTTCGCCTCGGCGCCGGAGTTGCCGAACCACGCGCGCCCGTCGTCGCCCGCCCCAGCGAGCCGCGTCACGCGCTCGGCGAGCTCGAGCGCGGGCTCCGACGTGAAGTAGTTCGAGACGTGCGCGAGGCGTGCCGCCTGCGCGGAGACGGCCTCGACGAACACGGGGTGCGCGTGGCCGAGCGAGTTCACGGCGATGCCGGCGAGGAAGTCGAGGTACTCGTTGCCGTCGGTGTCCCAGACCCGAGCGCCGCGGCCGTGGTCGAGCTTGGCGAGCGGCATCGCCAGCGAGCGCATGAAGCGGCGGTCGAACCGCTGCTGCCATTCGGTGGTGCCGGTCATGCTGGTTGCCCCGGTCATGCGGGAACGACCTCCGTTCCGATGCCGGACTGCGTGAACACCTCGAGGAGGATCGAGTGCGGGATCCGGCCGTCGATGATCGCCGCCTTGGCCACGCCGCCCTCCACGGCCTCGAGGCACGCCGTCATCTTGGGGATCATGCCCGACTCGAGCCGCGGCAGCAGCTCGATGAGCTCGTGCACATCGATGACCGAGACGAGCGAGTCACGGTTCGGCCAGTCGCGATAGAGGCCCGCGACATCCGTGAGGATCACGAGCTTCGCGGCGCCGAGCGCGATCGCGAGGGCTGCGGCGGCGGAGTCGGCGTTGACGTTGAGCGACTGGCCCGGGGCATCCGCGTCGGGTGCGATCGTGGAGACCACGGGGATGCGTCCAGCTGCGAGCTCGGCGAGCACCGCGGCGGGATCCACCGCGACGACGTCGCCGACGAGCCCGAGATCGACCTCCGCACCGTCGACCATGGCACCGCGTCGCCGACCCGTGAAGAGGCCCGCGTCCTCGCCGGACACACCCGAGGCGAGCGGTCCGTGCTGGTTGATGAGCGACACGAGCTCGCGGCTCACCTGGCCCGAGAGCACCATGCGCACCACGTCCATGGCCTCGGGCGTGGTCACCCGGTAGCCGCCGCGGAACTCGCTCTCGATGCCGAGCCGCGTGAGCATCGCCGAGATCTGCGGCCCGCCGCCGTGCACCACGACGGGCTTGATGCCGGCGTACCGCAGGTACACCATGTCCTCGGCGAACGCACGCTGCAGGTCGGCACTCACCATCGCGTTGCCGCCGAATTTCACGACGATCGTCTCGCCGTGGAAGCGCTTCAGCCACGGCAGCGAGTCGATGAGCACCTGCGCCTTGGCCGCCGCGGTGGCCGCGTCGATCGCGGCGGCATCCGCTCCGTCGTCGTTCGAATCGTTCTCGTTCTCGTTCTGGTCGTTCATCTCAGCTCGCGTAGGCGCTGTTCTCATGCACGTAGTCGTGCGTGAGGTCGTTCGTGAAGATGGTGGCGGATGCCTCGCCGGCATGCAGCTCGATGAGCACGTGCGTCGCCCGTGGCGTGAGGTCGACGAGCTCGCGCGGCTGGTCGGGTCGGCCCGCGTGACACACACGCACACCGTTCATCGACACGTCGACGAGGTACGGGTCGAAGGGCGCCTGCGTCGTGCCGATCGCGGCAAGCACGCGGCCCCAGTTGGGGTCGTTGCCGAAGATCGCTGCCTTGAACAGGTTGTTCCGGGCGACCGAGCGGCCGACCTCGACGGCGTCGTCCTCGGTGACCGCGCCCCGTACCTCGATGGCGATGTCGTGGCTCGCACCCTCGGCGTCGGCCTGCAGTTGCAGTGCGAGGTCACGGCACGCGGTGGTGAGCGCCTCGGTGAACGTCGCGGCGTCGGGCACCACGCCCGACGCGCCCGACGCCATCAGCGTGACCTGGTCGTTGGTCGACATGCACCCGTCGGAGTCGAGCCGGTCGAACGTGACGCGCGTCGCCTGCCGCAACGCCGATTCGAGCTCCGATGCGGGCAGGTCGGCGTCGGTCGTGAGCACCACGAGCATCGTCGCGAGTCCCGGCGCCAGCATGCCGGCACCCTTGGCCATGCCGCCGATGCGCCATCCGTCGACCTGCACGTCGACGGTCTTCGGCTTCGTGTCGGTCGTCATGATGGCGCGCGCCGCGTCCTCGCCGCCATCGGCCGCGAGCCGGGTCACGGCCGAGAGCACGCCCTCTTCGACGATCTCGCCGTCGAGCTGTTCGCCGATGAGTCCCGTCGAGCACACGAGCACGTCGCCCGACGAGACGCCGAGCGCCGACGCCGCGGTCTCGGCGGTGTGATGCGTGACCTGGAAGCCCTCGGGCCCCGTGAAGCAGTTCGCGCCACCCGAGTTGAGCACGATCGCCGAGGCCACTCCGTCTTGGATGACCTGCTGCGACCAGATCACCGGGTTCGCCTTCGCGCGATTCCCGGTGAACACGGCCGCGGCGGCGTTCGAGGGGCCGCGGTTCACGACGACCGCGAGGTCGAGTGCGCCCGACCGCTTGAGGCCCGCGGCGATGCCCGCCGCCTCGAATCCGGCGGGGGCGGTGACGGTCACGGTGCGACTCCGTTCACGGGGAGACCGGTCGACTCGACGAGGCCGAGCGCGATGTTGGCGGACTGGATGGCGGCACCCGCGGTGCCCTTCACGAGGTTGTCGACGGCGGTGACCACGACGACGCGGCCTGCCGCCTCGTCGACCGCGAGGCCCAGGAGCGCGGTGTTCGCGCCGAGCACGTCGGCCGTGCGGGGGAACTGGCCGGCGGGCAGGAGCTGCACGAAGCGCTCGCCCGCGTAGGCGTCCTCCCACGCAGCGCGGACGGCCGCGGCATCCGTACCCGGCACGATGCGAGCCGTCGAGGTCGCGAGGATTCCCCGCGACATCGGCACGATGACGGGCGTGAATGAGATGGTCGGTTCGGCCGCACCGGCCCACCGCAGCGCCTGCGTGATCTCGGGGATGTGCCGGTGCACGCCGCCCACCGAGTAGGGGTTCGCCGAGCCGAGGATCTCGCTGCCGAGCAGGTGCGCCTTCAGGCTCTTGCCGGCTCCCGACGGCCCCACGGCGAGCACGGAGACGAGGTCGCGACTCTCGATGACACCGGCGCGGATGCCCGGCGCGAGCGACAGCGCGACGGTGGAGGCGTTGCATCCGGGAGCCGCGATGCGACGTGCGCCGGTCAGACGGTCGCGCTGTGTGCCCTGGAGGCGGGGCAGCTCGGGAACGCCGTAGGCCCACGCGCCGTGGTGGTCGCCGCCGTAGAACGCGGTCCAATCGGCGGCGCCCTCGAGCCGGTGGTCGGCGCCGCAGTCGACGACGAGCGTTTCGGGGTCGAGCTCGGCGGCGATGGCTCCGGATGCACCGTGCGGTAGCGCGAGGAAGACCACGTCGTGGCCCGCGAGCGTCGCGGCCGTGGTCTCCTGCAGTGTGAGATGCGTGTAGGTGCGCAGGTGCGGCTGCACCGCGACGAGCGGTTGACCGGCGTTCTGGTGCGCCGTGACGGTACGCACTTCGAAGTCGGGATGATCGGCGAGCAGGCGCAGGATCTCCCCTCCGGCATAGCCGGACGCGCCGGAGACGGCGACGGAGTACGTCATGAATCCACCTTAGGGTCTGTGCGGTCGAGGCGAAGTTCCGGCGACGCCCGCACCGGCCCGACTAGGCCGTGGCAGGGGTCGCCGAGATTCGGCGAGCGCCGCGACGTCGGTTGCCGAGCTCGACGACACGCGAGACGCGTGCGGAGGAGGCGAACCGGGCGGACATGCCATCGACCCTATCGACCCGATCGGCGCGGGCAAAATCCGGGTCCGGCGGCGGGGTGCGGTGCGGCCCGCCGCAGGCCGCGCTCAGCGGTGGTCGTGCTCATGCCGGGCCAGCAGCGCGCCCTGCACGCGCGACGCCAGCCCGAGCTTGCCGAGCACGCGCGAGACATGCGTCTTCGCGGTCGCCTCCGAGATCACGAGCCGGTCGGCGATCTCGGCGTTGGACAGGCCCAGCCCGAGGCAGTCGAGCACTTCGCGTTCGCGTTCGGTGAGCTCTGCGAGCCGAGCGGATGCCTCGGGGAACGGGCTCTCGGGCGCCGGCCGGTTGTCGAGCGCATGCAGGCGATCGATGACCGTGCGCGTCACCTCGGGGGCGAGCACGGCGTCGCCGGCCGCCACTCGCCGGATGGCGTCGACGAGTTCGTCGGCGGTCGCGGTCTTCAGCAGGAAACCGGCCGCCCCCGCGGCGAGCGCGGCGACCACGATCTCGTCGAGTCCGAAGGTCGTGAGCACGAGCACCCGCGGCCCCTCGGGCATGGCGGCGATGCGGCGGGTCGCCTGCACGCCGTCGAGCACGGGCATCTGCACGTCCATGAGCACCACGTCGACCGGCGACTGGCCGATCAGTCGGAGGGCCTCGCGTCCGTCGCCGGCCTCGCCGACGATCTCGAGGTCGTTCGCGCCTGCGAGGAGGGTCGTGAGGCCGGCGCGCACGGCCTGGTGGTCGTCGGCGATGAGCACCCGGATCACGGCGCGGTCCCGTCGGATGCGCCGATCGACCGTCGCAGTGGGAGGGTCGCCTCGAGCACCCACTGCCGCTCGCCGTCGCGTTGATCGACGTGTGCCTCCGCCCGGCCACCGAGGAGGCGGGCTCGCTCCTCGACGCCGATGAGGCCCTGCACCGAGCTCAGCGGGGCAGGCAACGTACCGCTCGCGGCCGTCGGGTTCACGACCCTGACGACGAGGTCGCCGTCGCGCTGCGCGACGTGCACCTCGACGGGTCGCCCGGGAGCATGCTTCGCGGCATTCGCGAGTCCCTCCTGCACGATGCGGTATGCGGCGACCGAGACGGTCGGAGGGACCCCGTCCAGCGCGTCCACCTCGACGTGGGCGCGTGCGTCCGCTCCGGCCTCGCGCGCGGACTCGATGAGCGTGTCGAGGTCGGCGAGCGTCGCCGGCGCGGCGAGGGCATGGGCGTCGCCACGGAGCACGTCGATGAGCGAGCGCATCTCGCCGAGGGCCGCGAGGCTCGAGGCGCGGATCGCCTCGAGTGCTGGCGTCGTGGCCGAACCCTCGTCGCGAGCGCTGCGGAGGGCGGCCTCCGACTGCATGGCGATGCCGACGACGTGGCCTGCGAGCATGTCGTGCAGGTCGCGGCCGATCGCCATGCGCTCCGAGGCGAGGGCCCGCTGGCGGTCTGCCTCTGCGGCCCGCCGGGTCGCCTCGGCGTGCTCGCGTTCGGCGACCGCTTCCAGTCGCGGCGCCCGCACGGCCCGCCCCCACCACAACGAGAGTAGGCACGTGACGGGGATCCAGAGGAAGCGCAGCACGACCTCGGGCGGCCCGCCGGGCGAGGCGAGGAGCAGCACGCCCACGATCGCTGCGACGCCCGAAAGGTACAGCGCGACATCCACGGCACGCGACGGGCTGCGGAGCGCGAACAGGTACAGCAGGTCGGCGACCATGAGGATCGCACCGAGCGAGGTCGCGCCGGTGAGCAACGCGCCGAGTGCCATCACGCCGCCCGCGCCGATGAGCACGCCGACGGGCCACCGATCGCGGAAGGCATGCACCGCAGCGAGCACGAGCACCAGCGCGAGGTCGGCCCACCACGTGATGAGCCGGGGCTCGTCGACCCAGTACACGCCGAGCCCCGCCGGAATCATGATGACCGCGAGCGCCGTGTACCCGAGCGAGCCGGCCAGGTCGGCGTGACGACCCGCACGACGACGCAACTCCTCGAGGACGGCCATGCGTCCATGCAACCAGTTCGAGGCGGGCTGCGGCGACCTCTGTTCGATCGAGGCGAGCGGATGCCGCGTCATCCGAAGTGGGTAGGAGCACCGGTCACAATGCACCGCGTTCGGCCGATGCGGCGCCCGTGCCGCTCGTCGCAGGCTGTGAGCATGCTCGAATCCACCACACTCAATCCGATCGTCTGGGCGATCATCGGGGCGGAGGTCGCCTTCTGGGTGACGCTCGCCCTCGGCCTCGCCATGCGGTACCTGTTCCGGAGGCGACGGGCCAGTCGCGCCATCCTGCTCTGCGTGCCGCTGATCGATCTCGTGCTGATCGCGCTCACCGCCGTCGACCTCGCCCTCGGCGCCGAGCCCGACACCGTGCACGCGCTTGCGGTGGTGTACCTCGGATTCACGATCGGCTTCGGTCATTCGGTCATCGCCTGGGCCGACCGGTGGTTCGCCTATCGGTTCGCCGGCGGGCCGAGGCCGGCCAAGCCCGCCGCGTCTGGGCCGGCGTACGTGCGGCGGATGTGGGTCGAGTGGGGTCGCGTCGTCGTCGCGTGGGCGCTCGCCACTCCGGGACTCGTGGTGCTCGCGCTCGTCTCCGGCGCCGGAATCCCCCGCGACTGGATGTCGGCATGGTCGGATCCGCTGTGGTCGATGGCGCTCCGGCTCACCGCCCTCGCCGGGATCTGGTTCGTCGCCGGGCCCGTCTCTGCGATGGTCTTCCGCTCGGTTCCGGTCGAGGAGCAGGCCCCCACTCCCGCGGAGCGGCGACGGGCCTAGGCTCGGAGGGGTCGCGACCACCCATCACCGAGGAGGCGACCCATGACCCTGCGCGTGCTGTTCATCGGCGGCAACGGCATCATCAGCTCGGCGTCGAGCGCCCTCGCCGTCCGGCGCGGGTACGACCTCACCCTGTTGAACCGCGGACGCAGCACGGCTCGGCCGCCGATCGAGGGCGTGCGGCACCTCGCGGGCGACGCCGACGACGCGGCATCCGTCACCGCCGCGGTCGGCGACCGCGAGTTCGACGTCGTCGTCGACTTCCGTGCCTTCACGCCCGCGCAGGTTGCCCGCGACATCGCCCTCTTCGAGGGACGGTGCCGGCAGTACGTGTTCATCTCGTCGGCCTCCGCGTACCAGAAACCCGTGTCGCGGCTGCCGATCAGCGAGTCGACGCCGCTGCGGAACCCCTTCTGGCCGTACTCGCGCGACAAGATCGCCGGCGAGGACCTGCTCGTCGCCGCCTACCGCGAGCGCGGATTCCCCGCGACCATCGTGCGACCATCGCACACGTACGACCGCACCAGCGTGCCGATCCTCGGCGGGTGGACGGCGATCGACCGGATGCGCCGCGGCAAGCCGGTGGTCGTGCACGGCGACGGCACCAGCCTCTGGACCCTCACCCACACGCGCGACTTCGCCGTGGCGTTCGTGGGACTCCTCGGCAACGACCGCGCGGTCGGCGAGGCGTTCCACATCACGAGCGACGAGGCGCTCACCTGGGATCACATCACCGAGCAACTCGCCCGAGCCGCCGCCGCCGAATTCCGGCCCGTGCACGTCGCGAGCGAGGCGATCGCCCGGGAGCTCCCCGAGCACGGGCCCGGCCTCCTGGGCGACAAGGCGCACTCCGTGATCTTCGACAACCGCAAGGTGAAGGCGCTCGTGCCCGAGTACCGGGCGGTCATCCCGTTCTGGCGCGGCGCGCACGAGATCGTCGAATGGCACGACGAGGATGCGTCGCGCCGGGTCGTCGATCCGCAGCTGGATGCCGCGTTCGACCGTCTCGTCGAGCGATTCGGCGGCTGATCCGCTCGGCGTGAGCTACTGCAGGAGAATGGGCCCCATCCCTCCCTGTGCGGGGGGATGGGGCCCATTCTCCTGCACGATCTGGGCTCGGCTACTCGCGGATCTTCGCGCCGTACCGCTCGGCCGCCATGCCCGCGCCCGCGAGCTTCGCCTCGCTCGCCTCGGCGGCGGTCAGCGTGCGATCGGGCGCACGGAAGCGGAGCGCGAACGTCAGGCTCTTCGAGCCCTCGGCGATCCCCTGGCCGCGGTAGTCGTCGACGAGGTGCAGGTCTTCGAGCAGCTCCCCCGCGCCCTCGCGCACCGCGGCGGCGACCGACGCGGCCGGCACGGCCTGGTCGACCATGAGCGACAGGTCCTGCGTCGCGGCCGGGTACGTGCCGATCGTGCGCGCGTCGAGCGCCGGGTCGGTGAGTTCGATGACCGCGTCGAGGTCGAGCTCGACCACAGCGACGACGCGCGGCAGGTCGGCCTCCTCGGCGAGCGCCGGCAGCAGCTCGCCGGCGTAGCCGACGGTGCGACCCGCGACCCGCAGCTCGACGGTGCGTCCGGGATGCAGCGCCTGATGCGAGCCCTGCACGAACTCGAACTCGGCGCCCGTCGCGAGCCCGATCTGCCGCACGGCGTCGAGCGCGTCCACGATCCCGGCGGCCACGGCCGGCTGGCCCGGCTGCTTCGTCACGACGTCGCCGACGAGCAGCACGCCCGCGTGACGGGGCTGCGGCGGAATGCCCGCCTGCAGCTCGGCGAGCTCGTCGTCGCTCGGCTTCGCGTCGCCGATCGGCAGCCCCGGCGTGCCGTAGGTACGGCCCGTCTCGGGGAGGAACACGAGCCCGACCTCGAACAACGAGAGGTCGGTGAGCCCACGCGACCGGTTGCGCTTCGCGGCGGCGATCAGCCCCGGCAGCAGCGAGCGGCGCATCAGCGCGGTGCTCGCGTCCAAGGCGTTGGCGAGGCGCACGGATGCCACGGGCTCACCGTCGACGCTGCCGTACGTGCCGTTCTCGGCCTCGGTCGCGAACGGGAACGAGAGCACCTCGGTGGCGCCGGCGGAGGCGAGCGTATCGGCGACGCGGCGACGGAGGCGCTGCGAGCGCGTGAGACCCCGGCCGGGAGGGGCGACCGGCAGCACCGACGGGATGCGGTGGTACCCGGCGATGCGGGCCACCTCCTCGGCGAGGTCGGCCTTGCCCGTGAGGTCGGGACGCCACGACGGCGGCACGACCTCGAAGCCCGTGTCGGTCGTCGTGATGATGCCGCCGATCTCGGCGAGGGCGTCGTGCACCTCGTCGTCGGTGTACTCGACGCCGATCAGCTCCGACACGTAGGCGGTGGGCAGTTCGATCGGCTCGCGGCCCACCGCGTCGTGGATGAGCGAACCGCCCACGTCGGCCGTGCCGCCCGCGAGGTCGACCATGAGCTGCGCCACGCGCGTCGCGGCGGCCGCGGCGATCTGCGGGTCGACACCTCGCTCGTACCGCTTCGAGGCCTCGCTCGGGAGCTTGTGCCGGCGCGCGGTGCGCGCGATCGACACCGGGTCGAAGTTCGCGGCCTCGATGAGCACGTTCGTCGTGACATCCGACATCTCGGTCTCGGAACCGCCCATGACGCCGGCCAGGCCGATCGGCCCGCGGTCGTCGGTGATGAGGAGGTCCTCGGGGTGGAGCGTCCGCACCTTGCCGTCGAGCGTCGTCATCGTCTCGCCGGGCGTGGCGCGACGCACGACGATGCCGCCCCGCAGGCGGTCGAGGTCGTAGCCGTGGATCGGCTGTCCGAGTTCGAGCATGACGTAGTTCGTGATGTCGACGAGCACCGAGATCGAGCGGATGCCGGCGAGCTTCAGCCGTGCGACCATCCACGGCGGGGTGGGCTGCTTGGGGTCGACGCCGCGCACGATGCGCGTCGCGAACACCGACGAGCCGATGCGGCCGCGGATGGGCGCCTCGTCATGCACCTCGACGGGGAACGCATCGACCGCAGCATCCGCGGGGCTCGACTGCTCGACGGGGTCACGGAAGCGCCCGCCCGTCGCGTGCGCGTACTCACGCGCGACACCGCGGATCGAGAACGCATAGCCGCGATCGGGCGTGACGTTGATCTCGACGGCGGCGTCATCCAGCCCGAGGAGCTTGATCGCGTCGGTGCCGACGGGCGCGTCGATGCCGAGGGTCGACAGGCGCAGGATGCCCTCGTGGTCGTCGCCGAGGCCGAGCTCTCGGGCCGAGGCGATCATGCCGTCGGAGACGTGCCCGTACGTCTTGCGCGCGGCGATCGGGAACGGACCCGGCAGCACCGAGCCGGGCAGGGTCACGACGACCTTGTCGCCCGGGAAGAAGTTGCGCGCCCCGCACACGATGCCGTGCACGGCGTCGCCGCCGTCGGCCGCGGTCTCGCCGTCGGGGGCGACGCGCACCTGGCACCAGCGGATCGTCTTGCCGTTGGACTGCGGCTCCTCGACGAACTCGAGCACCTCACCCACGACGATGGGACCCTGCAGCTCGAAGGTGTGCACGTCCTCCTCTTCGAGGCCGACCTCGACGAGCGCGGCGTGCACCTCCTCGGGCGTCGTGCCGGGCACGAGTTCGACGTATTCGGCGAGCCAACTCAGTGGCACTCGCATGGGTCAGACCACCATTCCGAACTGCTGGGAGAACCGGATGTCTCCCTCGACCATCTCGCGCATGTCCTGCACGTCGTTGCGGAGCATGAGCCCGCGCTCGATGCCCATGCCGAACGCGAAGCCCGTGTACACCTCTGGGTCGATGCCCGCGGCCTTGAGCACGTTGGGGTGCATCATGCCGCAGCCGCCCCACTCGATCCACCGCGCGCCGCCCTTGAAGGTGGGGTGCCAGAAGTCGAGCTCGGCGCTCGGCTCGGTGAACGGGAAGAAGCTCGGACGCAGGCGGATCTTCGCCTCGTCGCCGAAGATCGACTTCACGAAGTGGTCGAGCGTGCCCTTGAGGTGCGCCATGGTGAGGCCCTTGTCGACGGCGACGCCCTCGAACTGCATGAACACGGGCAGGTGCGTGGCGTCGAACTCGTCGGTGCGGTACACACGACCCGGCGCGAGCACGTAGAGCGGCAGGTCGCGTTCGAGCATCGAGCGGATCTGCACGGGGCTCGTGTGCGTGCGCAGCACGAGGTGCGACTCGGGCGGGTCGACGAAGAAGGTGTCCTGCATCGCGCGCGCCGGGTGGTCGGCGTCGAAGTTGAGCGCGTCGAAGTTGAACCACTCGCTCTCGACCTCGGGGCCCTCGGCGATCTCCCAGCCCATGCCGGTGAACACGTCGCTGACGCGGTCCTGCAGGAGGGTGAGCGGATGCCGCGCGCCCGCCCGGTACCGCGACGGCAGCGCCGTGACATCGACCGTCTCGGCGTCGAGCTGTGCGGCCGCCTCGGCCTCGAGGATCTCGGCCTCACGGGCGGCGAACGCCTGGTTGACCCGGCCGCGGGCGCCGCCGACCAGCTTGCCGAGCGCGGCCTTCTGGTCGTTGGCCACGTTGCGCAGCTGCGCGTTGAGCTGCGCGAGGGTGGACTTCTCCCCCGCATGCTCGGTGCGGACGGTCTTCAGCGCCGCGGAGTCGGCGGCCGATGCGATGGCCGCGAGGGCGGCGTCGACGGCCGCTTCGACGGCGTGCTCGGTGATTTCGAGGGGCTCGGACACGAAGAACGAGTCTAGCGGTGTGCGACGACTCGCCTCAGCGGTCCACCTAGCGGGGGGCCTGGCTCTCGGACTGCCGCGCGGCCGCCGAGGCCTGCGCCACGAGGATCGCCTGCGTCGCGTCGTCGGGCGGGAGCTGCTTGCCGCTCGACTTCGACGCCGTGCGCTTCGAGAGCCACCTCGCGAACCACGACAGTGAGAGGTTCATGATGAGGTAGAGCACGAGCGTGACCACGAACAGCGAGAACAGGTACCGGTTGCCGTAGAAGCTGCCGAGGTTGTTCATGTTCACGCGCAGGAGTTCGGTGTAGCCGACGATGAAGCCGAGCGAGGTGTCCTTCAGGAGCACCACGAGCTGCGCGACGATGATCGGCAGCATCTGACGGAACGCCTGCGGGAACTCGACGAGCATCTTCGACTGCATGGGGCGCATGCCGAGGCTGAGGCCGGCTTCACGCTGACCCCTCGGCAGTGCGGCCAGTCCCGCCCGGAGGGCCTCGCCGATGAGCGCGCCGTTGTACAGCGTGAGCGCGGCGACGACGGCCCAGAACGCGCCGGTGTTCAGCACGAGCAGGATGAAGAGCATCATGAGCAGCACGGGCATGCCGCGCACGAACTCGAGGACGATCGCCGTCGGGACGCGGATCCAGGCGATCTCCGAACTGCGAAGCAGCGACAGGATGATGCCGAGGATGATCGCGAGCACCGAGGCGGTGAGCGCCGCACGCAACGTGCCGAGCACGCCCTCGGTCAGGATGAACGACCAGACCTCATCGTCGGCGAAGATGTCCCAGCGGCTCGGGTCGAAGTAGCCGGGCAGCGTGATGCCGCCGCTCTCGCGAGGCGCGGCGAGCGTGAGCGCGATCCACGCGAGGCCAGCCAGGATCAGCAGGCCGGCGATGATCGAGGAGATGATCGAGAGTCGTCGCGCCTTCGGCCCCGGCACGTCGAACAGGACGCTGGTCATCGCTGCACCACCCACTTGCGCTCGAGTTGGCCCGCGATCACGCCGAGGGGAACGGTGATCACGAGATAGAGGGTCGCGACGCCCAGGAGGATGGCGATGACGGCGTCCCCTCTCGCGTTCGCGAGTTCGCGGCCGGCGGCGAACAGCTCGAAGACGAAGAAGCCGCCGGCGACCGACGTGTTCTTGGTGAGTGCGATGAAGACGTTGATGAGCGGCGGGATCGTCATGCGGAAGGCCTGCGGAAGGACGATCAGCCCGACGGTCTGGCCGAACCCGAGACCGACGCTTCGTGCCGCCTCCGCTTGCCCGACGGGCACCCCGTTGATACCAGATCGCAGCGCCTCAGCGACGAACGGCGAGGTGTACACCGAGAGGCCGATCATGGCCGCCACGGAGTACTCGAGGCGCGATCCGAGGTAGGGCAGGATGATCGCGCAGAAGAGCAGGACGAGCGTCAGCGGAGTGTTCCGGATGAGTTCCGTGTACACGGTGGCGAACCAGCGGAGCGAGGCCACCGGCGAGATGCGCATGGAGGCGATGATCGTGCCGAGCACGAGTGCCGAGACGCCACTCACGCCGAGCAGCAGCAGCGTCATGCTGAAGCCGCGCCAATACGTCGGCAGGTTCTCGATGACCGCGTCCACGCGCGTCCTTCCGGTCAGGTGGGGATGGGCCCGGGTGGCTCTGCGCCGCCCGGGCCCGGAATCCGATCAGTAACGGTCGGGTGTGGGCGGCTCGATGAACGGCAGGATCTCGCCAGCCGTGGAGTTCCACGCCTCCTCGTAGCGGCCGTCCTCGTAGGCCTTCTCGAGCACGTCGTTGATCCAGTCGCGGAACTCGGTGTCGTCCTTCGCGAGGCCGATGCCGTAGGGCTCCTCGGTGAACGGCTCGCCGACGACCTTGAACTCGCCCTCGTTCTGGGCCGCGAGGCCCGCGAGGATCACGTTGTCGGTCGAGACTGCGACCACCTGGCCACTGCGCAGCGGCTCGAGGCAGTTGGAGTACGTGTCGGTGAGCACGGGCTCGGCGCCGATCTCGGCGAGCTTGGCGGCCGGCGTCGAGCCGGTCACGGAGCACACCGGTTGGCCGACGAGGTCGTCTTCGCTCTCGATGTCGTCGTTGTCGGCGAGCACCAGGATCGACTGCCCGGCCATGTAGTACGGGCCGGCGAAGGAGATGACTTCCTTGCGCTTGTCGTTGATCGTGTAGGTCGCGACGACGATGTCGACCTGGCCGTTCTGGATGAACGGCTCACGGTTCGCCGACACCGTCTCGACCCACTCGATGCCGTCCTCCTCGATGCCGAGCTCGCTGGCGATGATCTTCGCGATCTCGACGTCGAAGCCCTCGGGCACGCCCGACGGGCCGACGAGGCCGAACAGGGGCTGGTCGAACTTCGTGCCGACGGTGATCTTGCCCGCCTCGGAGAGCTCGGCCATCGTGGTGCCGGCGTCGAACGTGGGGGCCGGCGCGGCGGTCGGCTCATCCGCGTCGCCGCCACCGTCGCCACCGCCGGCGCATCCGGCGAGCGCGAGTGCCGACGCCGCCGCAGCCGCGACGAGTGCGATTCTCATGCGTTTCATCTGTCTGCCTCTTCCTGTGTGGGTGATTCCTCGCCGCTCGTGGCAGCGCAGGTCTAGTGCGCGAGGATCTTCGAGAGGAAGTCCTTCGCACGGTCGGACTTGGGGTGGTCGAAGAACTCGGCCGGGGTCGCCTCTTCGACGATGCGGCCACCGTCCATGAACACGACACGGTCGGCGGCCTTGCGGGCGAACCCCATCTCGTGGGTCACGACGATCATCGTCATACCGTCTTTCGCGAGACCGACCATGACATCGAGCACCTCGTTGATCATCTCGGGGTCGAGCGCGCTCGTCGGCTCGTCGAGGAGGATGAGCTTGGGATTCATCGCGAGCGACCGTGCGATCGCCACACGCTGCTGCTGCCCGCCCGAGAGCTGCGCCGGCATCTTCCCCGCCTGGTTGGCGACACCGACACGTTCGAGGAGTTCCATCGCCTTGGCGTCGGCCTCCTTGCGCGACTTCCGCTTCACACGGATGGGCGCGAGGGTCACGTTCTCGAGCACGGTCTTGTGCGCGAAGAGGTTGAACGACTGGAAGACCATGCCGACGTCGGCACGGAGCTTCGCGAGCGCTGCTCCTTCCTCGGGCAGGCGCACACCGTCGATGCTGATGGTGCCCGAGTCGATCGTCTCGAGCCGATTGATCGCACGGCACAGCGTCGACTTGCCGGAACCGCTGGGCCCGATGACGACGACCACCTCGCCGCGGTTGACGACGGTGTTGATGTCGTTCAGCACGTGCAGATCGCCGAAGTGCTTCTCGACGTGATCGATGACCACGAGGGGTTCGCCGCGGCGCACTGAGATGTTCGACGTCGCGGCCGCCGGCTGGGTTGGCTCCATACCCCCAAAACTAGGGCGCATCGAGGCTGCACGCCAAGGCGCGGCGCGGTGGGTTACCTATTCGTGACCCA
This sequence comes from Agromyces sp. NPDC052230, assembly GCF_040679595.1. Taxonomy (NCBI): domain Bacteria; kingdom Bacillati; phylum Actinomycetota; class Actinomycetes; order Micrococcales; family Microbacteriaceae; genus Agromyces; species Agromyces sp. NPDC052230. The sequence goes on from NZ_JBFAVC010000007.1 coordinate 21,639, forward strand.
CGCTGCGTTGCGCGAAGGCGCTCTCGTACAGGCAGACGGATGCCGCGGTCGCGAGGTTCATCGATTCCGCGTGTCCGTAGATCGGCACGGTGACCACGCAGTCGGCGAGCGCGAGCTGTTCTTCGGGCAGCCCGCGAGCCTCGTTCCCGAACAGCCAGGCCGTCGGACGCGAGAGCGTGCCGTCGTTCCGCGCGGTCAACAGGTCGTCGCCCTTGACATCGGCGGCGAGCACGGTGAGGCCGGCCGAGCGCGCCCGCGCGAGTACATCCTCGAGCCCGGCGCCGACCGCGACCGGGAGGTGGAAGATCGATCCCGTCGAGGACCGCACGACCTTCGGGTTGTAGAGATCGACGGTGCGCCCCGTGAAGACCACGGCATCGGCGCCCGCGGCATCCGCTGCCCTGATGATGGTGCCCGCGTTGCCGGGGTCGCGGACCTCCTCGAGGATGGCGACGAGCTTCGGCGAGGCGGCGAAGACGTCCTTCACGGCCGTCGGGAACTGGTGGCACACGGCGACGAAGCCCTGCGGGGTGACGGTGTCGGCCATGGACTCGAGCACGTCCTCGCTGACGAACTCGACGTCGACGCCCGCATCGACCGCGGTCTCGGCGATGTCGGTGTACCGGTCGAGCGCCGAGGGCGTGGCGTAGAGCTCGATCACGAGCTGCGGTCGGAACGTCAGCGCCTCGGCGACGGCCTGCGGCCCCTCGAGCAGGAACAGCCCGCTCTCGGTGCGCGCCGCCTTCTTCGCGAGCTTCGCGACCGCCCGGACGCGCGGGGACCTCGGGTTCTCGAGCATGCGGCCAGTCTAGGGGCGGCACGGCGAACGGCCCGGCACCCTGAGCTGTTCAGACAGCGGGTGCCGGGCCGTTCGGGGCGGGTGCTTACGCCGCGCTCTTCGGAGCCGACGTGTCGGACGGGAGCGCCTGCTTGGCGCTCTCGACGAGCGCCGTGAAGGTCGCGGGCTCGTTCACGGCGAGCTCGGCGAGGATGCGACGGTCGACCTCGATGCCCGCGAGGGCGAGGCCCTGGATGAAGCGGTTGTACGTGAGGCCGTTCTGGCGCGACGCCGCGTTGATGCGCTGGATCCAGAGGCGACGGAAGTCGCCCTTCTTCTTGCGGCGGTCGTTGTAGGAGTAGACGAGGGAGTGGGTGACCTGCTCCTTCGCCTTCCGGTAGAGACGCGAACGCTGACCGCGGTACCCCTCGGCGCGCTCGAGGATGACCCGGCGCTTCTTGTGGGCGTTGACCGCCCTCTTCACTCTTGCCATGACTCTGTTTCTTCCTTACGGGCCTGAATTGGCGATGTATGCTGCCGGCTCAGCGGCCGAGAAGCTTCTTGACGACCTTGGCGTCGGGCGCCGACAGCACCTTGTCCTGGTTCAGGCGGCGGGTGCGCACCGAGGACTTGCCCTCGAGGTTGTGGCGCATACCGGCCTGCTGCTTCCTGATCTTGCCGCTGCCGGTGATCTTGAAGCGCTTCTTGGACCCGGAGTGGGTCTTCTGCTTCGGCATCTCGTGTGTCTCCTTGGTTCTGCCGCCACGGGGTGGCGGACGGGGGTGCTTGGCCTACGCCTCGGTGGCTTCGGCCGTCTGCGACTCGGTCTCGCCCGCGGCATCCGCCGCCGGCCGGGCCTTCGCCGCAGCACGCTGTGCATTCGCCTCGGCCTTCGCCTCGGACTTGTTCTTGAGGGGCGCGATGACCATGACCATGTTGCGGCCGTCGATCGTAGGGTTGTGCTCGACCGTTCCGAACTCCGCCACGTCTTCCGCGAAGCGCTGCAGGAGGCGGACGCCCATCTCGGGACGCGACTGCTCGCGCCCGCGGAAGAGGATCATCGCCTTCACCTTGTCGCCGGTCTTCAGGAAGCCGACGGCGCGCTTCATCTTGGTCTCGTAGTCGTGCTTGTCGATCTTGAGACGGAACCGAACCTCCTTGAGGATCGTGTTCGCCTGGTTGCGCCGGGCCTCTTTCGCCTTCTGCGCAGCCTCGTACTTGTACTTGCCGTAGTCCATGATCTTGGCGACCGGCGGCTTCGAATTGGGTGCGACCTCGACGAGGTCGAGATCGGCCTCCTGCGCGAGCCGCAGGGCCACCTCGATCTTCACGACGCCGACCTGCTCTCCGCCGGGACCCACGAGGCGGACCTCGGGAACGCGGATACGGTCATTGGTACGGGGATCGCTGATGCGTGTACTCCTCTACTCAAGCTGTTGCTCGAACGGGAGGCGGATGCCGCCCGTCGACGAGAGCGGAAGATCCACGCAGACTCGCACGGACTCACACCGTGCGGCACTACGGCCCCCTGTCTACTTCCCGTACTGTGCTGGCTGCTCAGCGACGTGGAAGCGGAGGGCAATCGACCCGGTAACCTTGATGAAGCGGTATGCGCGGGTGGGAGGAACTCCACTTTCGTACCGGGGACTGGCCCCGGGCCCGCAGTAGTCTAACAGAGGATGTCTGTGAGCAACAGTTCAGACGAGTCCACCGTCGAGGGCGCGACCCGCGACATCGCCGAGGTCCCGGCCGTCGAGATCATCACGACGGCCGCCGTGCACCTCATGAGCGCCGCCGCCGTGAAGGTCGGCCTCGCCGACGCTCCCGACGAGCAGCTCGACCTCGACGAGGCCCGCAAGCTCATCAACGCGCTCGCCGGGCTCATCACCGCCGGAGCACCCGAGATCAGCGACGTGCACGCGCGGTCGCTGCGCGACGGCCTGCGCTCGCTGCAGCTCGCGTTCCGCGAGGCATCCGTCATCGCCGACCCCATCGGCAAGGGTCCGGGCGAGAAGTGGACCGGCCCGGTCACGTAGCGCGACGGCTCGCGACCCAGGCCCGCCGGCGCTCGAGGAACGACATCTCGCGGCCGTTGATGCGGGCGGTGTCGCGCGCCATCCGCACCGCCGTGTTGTTCCGCGCCCAACTGCGGAACGGCCGCGCCGAGACCTCGACGACGAGCGTCGGATCGAAGCGCACGCCCATACCGGGCTGCAGGTTGATCGTGAGATCGAGATCGTCGGTCACGTCGGCGAGATCGCGATGCACGTGCTCACGAAGCACGCGCCACGCGGACGCCCGGATCGCGAGGTTCGAGCCGTACAGCACGCCGTGCCCGAGCACCCACGCGACGAAGCGGTAGTACATCGGCATGTGGACGTGTTCGGCGTACCAGCGGACCAGGGACGTGCCGCCGTAGAACCTGCCGGGACCCGAGAGTGCGTCGAGGTCGGGGTCGTCGGCGAAGGCGCGCTCGATGCGTTCGACCCAATCGGTCGGCGGGATCGTGTCGGCGTCGAGACGACCGAGCACGTCGCCGACCGCGGCGTCGAAGCCGGCGGCGGTGGCCCCGGGGATGCCGGGGAGCGAGTCGGTCACGATCCGCGCGCCCGCCGCGCGCGCGACGTCGACGGTGGCGTCGGTCGAGCAGTTGTCGACGACGACGATCTCGTCGGCGGGCCGGGTCTGCCTGCCGAGCGCATCGAGGCACTGTTCGAGCATGACGGCGTCGTTGTAGGAGGGCACGACGACGGAGATCATGAGGGGCATCGGGGTAAGGATACGGCTGATCGAGCGCCGATCTCGGGGTCCGACCGATTCCCGGCTCGGCCGTCACCGCTGGCAGTTCGGGCACCAGTACGTCTCGCGCAGCTCGAGGTCGTTGCGGCCCAGCCGCCCGTGCTCGATGCGGGTGCCGCATCGCCGGCACGGCTCGCCGCCGCGGGAGTAGACCCAGAGGCGTTCACCGCGACGGTCGACGCCGGTGGTCGTGCGCGAGATGCGCCCGCGATTGGCGCGGATGACCCGGCTCGCGAGGTCGACGACGGGCGGCAGGTCGACGGTGGACACCGGCCGCGTGGGCAGCAGCCCGCGCAGGAAGCACAGCTCGTTGACGTACACATTGCCCAGCCCGGCGAGGTTGCGCTGCTCGCCCAGCGCCACGGCGATCGGCGCGTCGGGCGAGGCGGCGATGCGCCGCACCGCCTCGTCGGCGTTCCAGTCGGGCCCGAGGAGGTCGGGGCCGAGGTATGCCATGCGCCCGGCCTCCTCCTCGGCTGGGAACACCTCGAGTACGCCGAGGTCGAAGCCCACGGCGGTCGCGGCGGGGGTCTCGATGACGACGCGGGCCTGGTGCGCCGGACGCCGCCACCGCTCCCCCCGCCGGTGCACCCGCCACTCGCCCTCCATCTTGAGGTGCGAGTGCACGACCACGTCACCGATGCGCATGAGCAGGTGCTTGCCGCGGGCCGCCACGGAGTGCACGGTCTCGCCCGAGAGGTCGACGGTGGCATACGCCGGCACCCGGAAGTCGCTCTTCGTCACGACCTGTCCGGCGAGCGCGCGGTCGAGCCGCCCCGCGGCCTGGTGCACGGTGTCACCTTCTGGCATCGAAGCGCAGCCCCCTGGGCGTCTCGCGGAACCCCGCTGCACGCAGTGGTGCGTCGAGCACCGAGCCGTACACGCCGCCGCCGTTCACGGTCTCGATACGGAGCTTCGGCGACCCCGCACGGGCGAGCGCGTCGGCGAGGGCGGATGCCGCAGCGGCGAGTGCCTCCTCGTCGTCGGTGAAGACGAGCGTCGTGCGGCCGCCCCGCTCGAGGTAGAAGACCGCCTCGCCGTCGACGATCGCGACGAATGCGCCGGCCTTGCGGGCCGGGCGGTGGCCCCCGTCGGCCGTCTCGGGCCACTCGAGCGCGGCACCGAACGGATTCGCGGGGTCGGTCGCCGCGAGCGCGACGGCCGCACCGCGCGGGGCACCGCGCAGCCGGTCGACCGCGGCGGTCGAGGCGAACTGGGCCCCGCCCTGCCCGTCGATGAAGTAGCCGCGCCGCACACGGCCCGTGTCCTCGAAGGTCGACAGCGCGCGGTAGGCGAGGGCGAATCCACCGAGCACGCCCTCGGCCATCACCGACCCCCTGGTCACCACCCCGTAGCGCTCGAGGAGCGTCTCGCCGAGCGCATGCGCGCGCGGCGTCGCCTGCGTGCTGGCCAACGGCAGGATCGCCCAGCGCCCGGCGACGCGCGGCGGAATCGCCCGGGCGGCGGCCGCACGCGAGGACGACACGTCGGCCGCGAGTGCGCGTCGCGTCAGCGAGCGGCCACGGAGCCGGGCCCGGGGCGTCGCGGGTGCCGTCTTGTGCGCACCACGTCCGGCGACCAGCCCGCGCACGGGCGCGAACGTGTCGTTCGTCGCGAGGCCCGCCCAGGCGAGCCGCCAGAGCGCGTCGATGACGGGTTGCTCGTCGGTGGCGCCGATCGCCTCGACGAGCTGGCGGAAGAAGTAGCCGCCACCGCCGCCGAGGGTGGCGAGGAGCTCGGTCTCGAGCGGGTCGAGTGGCGCGGCCGCGGGTGCCGGCAGGGTGAGCTCGGCCGTGTCGGCGAGGTGCAGGCTGATCCAGCCATCGTCGCCGGCGAGCGAACCGGCGCCCGCCCAGAGCACCTCGCCGGACGCCGTGAGCTCGTCGAGCATGTCGGGCCGGTAGTCGCCGACCCGCGCGGGCAGCACGAAGGACTCCCACGCCGACGCCGGGATGCGCGCACCCTCGAGCTGTTCGATCACCGCGGCGACCCCGTCGACCCCGCGGAGCTTGGCGCCCACGTGCTGCCACTCGGGCAGGAACCGGGCGAACTCGCGCGGCGCCACGGGCTCGATCTCGTTGCGGAGCGCCGCGAGCGAACGACGACGGATGCGGCGGAGCACCTCGTTGTCGCACCACTCGGCGCCGGCGCCGTGCGGGAGGAACTCGCCCTCGACCACGCGACGCTCCCCCGCGAGCCGCGCGAGCGCCGACCCCGCGACCGCCTGCCCGATGCCGAAGCGCTCGGCGACCGCGGCGGCGGTGAACGGGCCGTGCGTTCGGGCATAGCGACTCACGAGGTCGCCGAGCGGATCGCGCACGGGCTCACCGAACACCTCCGGCAGGCCCGGCGGGATGGGCACGCCGAGCGCATCGCGAAGGCGGCTGAGGTCTTCGACGACCGCGAACCACGTGTCGCCCGCGAAGCGCACCTCGGCGATGCGTCGCGCGGCGACGAGCGAGGAGAGCGCGGCCGCGGCATCCGTCGCCTCCTCGGTGCGCCCGGCGACCTCGGCGGCGGTGAGCGGTCCGAGTTCGCGAAGGAGGTCGGCGACGCCCTCCTCGCCGCGAGCCGCTCGTTCGGGCACGACCCGCTGCAGCATCCGCTCGGTCTCCGCGACCACCTCGGGATCGAGGAGTTCGCGCAGCTCGATGGTGCCGAGCAGTTCGGCGAGCAGCCCGGGGTCGAGCGACAGCGCAGCCGCGCGGCGTTCGGCGAGCGGCGCGTCGCCCTCGTACATGAATGCGCCGACATAGCCGAACAGGAGGCTCGCCGCGAACGGGCTCGCCGTCTCGGTGGTCACCTCGACGAAACGCACCCGGCGCGACGCGATGCGCTCGGTGAGCGCGGTGAGGGCGGGCAGGTCGTACACGTCTTGGAGGCACTCGCGCACGGCCTCGAGGATGATCGGGAAGTCGGGGTAGTCGCGCGCCACCTCGAGCAGCTGCGACGCGCGCTGGCGCTGCTGCCACAGCGGGGAGCGACGGCCGGGGTTGAGCCGCGGCAGGAGCAGCGCCCGCGCCGCGCACTCGCGGAAGCGGGACGCGAAGAGCGCCGAGTCGCCCACGCGCTGCGTCACGAGCTCGGCGAGCTCGGCGGCCTCGAACGTGAAGAGCTCGGCGCCGGGCGGTTCGTCGGCGGTGTCGGGCATGCGCAGGACGATGCCGTCGTCGCTGGCGACGGCGTTGGCGTCGACCCCGAAGCGCTCCTGCACCCGCGCCCCCGCTGCGAGGGCCCACGGCGCGTGCACGCGCATGCCGTAGGGCGAGTGCAGCACGATGCGCCAGTCGCCGAGCTCGTCGCGGAAGCGCTCGACCACGAGGGTCGTGGCGTCGGGCACCGCGCGCGTCGCGGTGCGCTGGTCGGCGACGAAGGCGACGAGGTTGGATGCCGCGCGCTCGTCGAGCCCGGCCGTGCGCGCGCGTGCCAGAGCCGCGTCAGCCGGCGCGCCGGCGATCTCGGCGATGAATCCGCCGATGGCCTCGCCGAGCTCCGCCGGACGCCCGATGCCGTCGCCCTTCCAGAACGGCAGGCGACCGGGCTCCCCGATCGCGGGCGCCACGAGCACCCGGTCGTGCGTGATCTCCTGGATGCGCCAGCTCGTGGCGCCGAGCGCGAAGACGTCGCCCACGCGCGACTCGTAGACCATCTCCTCGTCGAGCTCGCCGACCCGCCGCCCTGGCCCGGCCTCGCCGATCATGAAGACGCCGAACAGCCCGCGGTCGGGGATGGTGCCGCCGCTCGTGACCGCGAGGCGCTGCGCGCCCCGACGACCGACGATCGTGCCCGCGTCGCGGTCCCAGACGAGGCGCGGGCGCAACTCGCCGAACCGGTCGGACGGATAGCGGCCCGCGAGCATGTCGAGGGTCGCGTCGAACGCCGAACGGGGCAGCCCTGCGAACGGTGCCGCGCGGCGGACGAGTTCGAACCAGTGCTCGACGTCCCACTCGTCGACGGCGGCCGCGGCGATGGTCTGCTGGGCGAGCACGTCGAGCGGGTTCGTGGGTACGCGGAGCGCCTCGATGGCGCCCGCCACCATGCGCTCGGCGACGACGGCCGAGTGCAGCAGGTCGGCCCGGTGCTTCGGGAACACGAGGCCCTTCGAGATCTCGCCGACCTGGTGGCCGGCGCGGCCGATGCGCTGCAGGCCGCTCGCGACCGAGGGCGGCGACTCGACCTGCATGACGAGGTCGACGGCGCCCATGTCGATGCCGAGTTCGAGGCTCGAGGTGGCCACGACGCAGCGGAGCCGCCCGGCCTTCAGGTCGGCCTCGACGAGCGCACGCTCCTCCTTGCTCACCGACCCGTGATGGGAGCGGGCGAGCACCGGCTCAGCACCGGCGGTGATGCCCGACGCTCCCGGGAGTTCGGCGGGTGCGCGCGGGGCGGCGACGAGGAGCGCGTCGCCGGCCCCGACCGGCACGGGCTCGGCGACGGGCTCCGTCGCGGGCTCGGCGTTGCGCTCGGCCCAGAGCTCGTTGAGGCGGGCCGTGAGCCGCTCGGCGAGCCGCCGCGAGTTCGCGAACACGATGGTGGAGCGGTGCGCGAGCACCTCGTCGAGGATCGCCGCCTCGACGTGCGGCCAGATCGACCCCGAGCCCGACTCGGTGGCCAGGTCGGAGAGGTCCTCGACGGGCACCGTGACGCGGATGTCGAACCGCTTGCCGGCCGGCGGCGCCACGATGCTGACCGGCCGGTTGCCCGCGAGGAACCGCGCCACCTCCTCGTGCGGTCGCACCGTGGCAGACAGCCCGATGCGCTGCACGGGCGCGGCGGCGATGGCGTCGAGGCGCTCGATCGAGAGCGCGAGGTGCGCGCCGCGCTTGCCGCCGGCGAGCGCGTGGATCTCGTCGACGATGACCGTCTCGACGCCGCGCAGCGTCTCGCGGGCGGCAGAGGTGAGCATGAGGAACAGCGACTCGGGCGTCGTGATGAGGATCTCGGGCGGATGCGTCACGAGCGACCGGCGTTCGGCGGGCAGCGTGTCGCCCGACCGCACCCCGACGCTCACCTCGGGCACGTCGAAGCCGTGCGCCGCCGCCGTTCGGGCGATGCCGACCAGCGGCGCCCGCAGGTTGCGTTCGACGTCGACGCCGAGCGCCTTGAGCGGAGACAGGTACACGACCTTCGTGCCGGTGGTCGCGGCATCCGCCCCGGAAGCGTGCAGCCGGTCGATCGCCCACAGGAACGCGGCGAGGGTCTTGCCCGAGCCGGTCGGCGCCACCACGAGCGCGTGGTCGCCGCGCGCGATGGCCTCCCACGCCTCGCGTTGCACGGCCGTGGGCTCGGTGAAGGACTCGGTGAACCACGCCCGGGTCGCGGGCGAGAACGCGCGCATCGCCTCCGCCATCAATCCATTCAAGCGGATGCCACCGACGCCGACGCCGTGAGCGGCGTCAGCGCGTGTCGGCGCGCACGTCGGCGAGCGCCCGCTCGACCGCGTCGACCGTGCGGCGCACCTCCGCGGCATCCGTTTGCCAGTTGCTCACCGAGAAGCGCACCACGGCGCGGTCGTGCCAGCGCGACGTCATGGCGAGCACCTCGCCCTCGTCCCAGAGCCGGCGGCTCAGCGCCTCGGTCGTCGCGTCGTCGTCGAGGGCGATGCACACCTGCGTGAAGACGACGTCGTTGAGCACCTCGACCCCGGGCAGCCGGGCGACGCCGTCGGCAATGCCGCGCGCGGCATCCGCGAGGCCCTGCACGAGTGCGGCGACGCCCTCGCGACCGAGCGAACGCAGCACCGCCCAGGTGGGCAGGCCGCGCGCTCGGCGTGAGAGTTCGGGCACCTTCTCGTGCGGGTCGGCGCCGACATCGGTGGCCTGCAGGTAGCTCGCCTGCATGCTCAGCGCACGCTGCATCGGCCTCCCGTCGCGCACGATCGCGAGCCCGCAGTCGTAGGGCACGCTCAGCGTCTTGTGCGCGTCGGTCGACCAGGAGTCCGCGGCGGCCATACCGGCCACGAGGTGCCGTAGGCCCGGGGCGGCGGCCGCCCACAGGCCGAACGCGCCGTCGACGTGCACCCAGGCGCCCGCCTCGTGCGCGGCCTCGATCGCCGGCCCGAAGTCATCGAACGCACCCGAGTGGATGTTACCGGCCTGCAGCAGCACGATCGCCGGCCCCTCGCCTTCCGCGAGCGTGGAACGCAGCGCGTCGACGCGGATGCGCCCCTCGGCATCGGCGGGCACGACGATCGGCGAGCCGAGCCCCAGGTACCGCCCGGCGAGATCGACCGTGCCGTGCCGCTCCTCCCCCACGATGAAGCGCACGGCGGGGCCGCCCGTCATGCCCTGTGTCTCGACGTCCCAGCCGGCACCGGCGAGCACCGAGTCGCGCGCGGCGGCCATGCAGGTGAACTGCGCCATCGTGGCGCCGGTCACGAATCCCACCTGGCTGCCCTCGGGCAGGCCCAGCAGGTCGACGAGCCATTCCTCGGCGAGCTCCTCGGCGGCGACCGTGGCAGGCGTGACCGTGCGCAGCCCGGTGTTCTGGTCCCAGGCCGAGACCAGCCAGTCCGCGGCGAGCGCGACCGGCTGCGTGCCGCCGATAACCCAGCCGTAGAAGCGCGGCGACCCCATGGCCATGAGCCCGGGCTCGGCACCCTCGGCGAGCCGCTCGATCACCTCGACGGGAGGCTCACCCGTCTCGGGAAGGGTGCGGCCGAGCCGCATCTTGATCTCGTCGGCTCCGAGCCGGGGCGGGATGGGTCGCTCACGGAGGCCCGAGAGCCACGCCTTCGCGTGCCGCTCGGCGGCATCGAGCACGTCGTCGTATGGGCGCTGATCCTGCCCCACCTGCTGGTCGGCCATGACACACCTTGATCCTGCGCGAGGGATGCGCCCTCCGATTGTGCGCCCTCCGCGCGCGTCGGGTCAACGCACGGACCGGTCGTCAGCAGACGACGTCCGCCGGTGGCACGACACCGTCGACCAGGTACTGCTCGACGGTCGTGTCGACACAGGCGTTGCCCGCATTGAACGCCGTGTGCCCCTCGCCCTGCAGAGTCACGAGCACCCCGCTCTCCAACTGGGATGCCACGGCCACGGCCCAGCCGTACGGGGTCGCCGGGTCGTTCGTGGTGCCGAGGACGAGGATCGGAGCGGCGCCCGGCGCGGCGATCGGTGCGGGCGTGTGCTCCGAGCGGAACGGCCACGACAGGCACGCGAGGTCGCCGTAGGCGAGGTACGGGCCGAGGTAGGGCGCCGCCTGGGTCAGTGCCTTGCCCTGCTCCTTCATCACCGCCACGCTGTTCTGCGCCGGGTAGTCGAGGCACTTGACGGCGCGAAGGGCCTCCATGAGGTTGCCCTCGTACTCGCCTTCGGGTGTGCGCCCGAAGTATCCGTCGGCGACCGTCAGGGCGAACTCCGCCTGACCGGTGATGACGGTGCTGAAGAGCGTGTCGAGCGCCGGCCACGTCGCGGCGTCGTAGAGCGGTGCCGCGATGGCGATGAGCAGGGTGTCGGCGTTCAGCAGTCGCCCGTCGGTCGACGCGATCGGGTTCTTCGAGACGGCGTCGAGGATGCCCCGGATCATCGCCATCGCATCGTCGACGGTGCCCTGGAACGGGCAGGTTCCGGCCGGCATGCATGCGGTCAGGTAGGCCCGGAGCGCCGCCTCGATGCCCTGTGCCTGCCCCAGGGTGAGTTGCGCGTCGCCGAGCGCCGGGTCGATCGCACCATCGAGCACGAGCCGCCCCACCCGGTCGGGGAACGTGCCGGCGTACACGGTGCCGAGGTACGCGCCGTACGAGAATCCGAGGTAGTCGAGGTGTTCCTCCCCGAGCGCCGCGCGCAGCATGTCGAGGTCCCGGGCGGTGCTCACCGTGTCGACGTTGGCGAGCAGTGCACCGGTCTTCGTCAGGCACGCCTGCCCGAACGCGTGCGTGCGCTCGTTCTGCGCGGTGAGCCAGGTGTCGCTCCCCCGGGAGCCCGCCGCGCTGCCGTACAGGAGGCGATCGAGGTCATCGTTCTCGAGGCAGGTCACGGCCGTTGACCGGCCCACCCCCCTCGGGTCGAACCCCACGATGTCGTAGCGGTCCTGGAGCGCTTCCGTCACCGCGGTGTCGAGCGACTCCGCCACGAAGTCGTACCCCGAAACGCCCGGGCCGCCGGGGTTCACGAGGAGCGATCCGATCGGATCCCCTTCAGCCGGTTGTCGAATGAGCGCCAGCTCGATGTCGCCGGCCGTGGGGTCGTCCCAGTCCACCGGTGCTGTGGCCGTGGCGCACTGGAACTCACCGCACTGGTCCCACCGCAGGACCTGCGTGTAGTAGGGCTCGATCGACGGGTCGACCTCCTGCGGGAACGGCGTGGACTCCTCGACGACGGGGAAGAACAGCGACATTCCGCAACCGCTGAGGGCGACCGCCGCCAGCACGGAGCCGACCACGGCCGCCACCACCCCCCTCGGTGCGCGTTCCATGATCCACTCAGTATGGCGCGCCGACCCGTGGCGGCTGTACCCCGAAATGGGCACTTGTCCCCCAAAGGAGGGTGCGTCAAGGGGTTGCCGCATCCCGGGTGCCGGGGGAATACTCGCAGGTGATCGGTGCGCTGGGGGGCGATGGGGCCGGCGTGCGATCACAAGGGGGAAACGTGACGTCGTACGTGCTCGGCATCGATATCGGCACGAGCTTCACGGCTGCCGCCATCGGTCGCCGACGCGCCGACGGGTCGATGTCCCACGAGCCGCTCGAGCTCGGCACTCGCCGAGCCGCCGTGCCGAGCGTCGTGTACCTCGGCGACGACGGCGGCGTGATCGTCGGCGAGATGGCCGAACGTCGGGCGATGGACGAACCCGACCGTGTGGTGCGCGAATTCAAGCGACGCATCGGCGACGAGACGCCCATCATCGTCGGCGGCCTCAGCGTGGCCGCCGAGGACATCTTCGCCGTGGTCGCGCAGTGGGTCGTCGAACGCGCCGAGGCGCACGAGGGCTCCGCCCCCGCCGTCGTCGCCGTGTCGCACCCCGCATCGTGGGGGGAGCATCGGCTCGGACGCATCCGCACCGCGCTCGCCGGCGTCGGGCTCGCGAACGTCGAACTCGTCAGTGAGCCGGAAGCCGCGGGCCTGCACTACCTGGACCGCGAGAAGGCCGCGACCGGCGACACCATCGCGGTGTACGACCTCGGCGGCGGCACGTTCGACGTGGCCCTGCTGCGGAAGCAGGATGACGGAGCCTTCCATGTGATCGGCGCCCCGGCCGGCATCGAGCGCCTCGGCGGCGCCGACTTCGACCAGCGGATCTTCGAACACGTGAGGTCACTGGTGCCCGCCGCGTTCGCCGGCCTCGACGAGGGAGCGCCCGAGTCGGCGCTCGCACTCGCACGGGTGCGACGCGAATGCACCGACGCGAAGGAAGCCCTCTCGTTCGATGCCGAGACCTCCGTGCCGCTGCTCCTCCCCGGTAGCCATACGCGCGTCCGTCTCGTGCGGCCCGAATTCGAGCAGATGATCGACGCGTCACTCAGGAGCACCATCGACACGCTGCGCCGCGCCATCGACCGTGCCGGGCTGGACGCGTCGGAGGTCGCCACCGTGCTGCTCATCGGTGGATCCTCGCGCATCCCGGCGGTCGCCCAACTCGTCTCTGCCGAGCTCGAACTGCCAGTCGCCGTCGATGCCGACCCGAAGGCGTCGATCAGCCTGGGCGCGGCCGTCGCCGCCGCGGGAAGGCTCGAACCGTTCGTCGCCGTCGCGGCCGAGAACGTCGAAACCGAGGCGACGGATGCCGCCGCAATCGCATCCGGCGCCGCGCCGTCGGCGGCGCCCCCCGGAGTCCTCGAATGGCATCGCATGTCGCTGGGGCTTCGAGCGACCGTGCTGGCCGGGGTCGTCGCGGCCGTGCTCGCCATCATCATCCCCATCACGCCGCTCGCGATCGGTACGCAGGAGCAGCCCGGCGACGGCGGAACGGGCGGGCCGGCGCTCCTCAACGGAGATTTCGCGGGCCGCTATGCGATCGGAACCGCGCCCCTGGCGGGCGCCGATGCCCCGCTCGCGCCGCCGTTCGAACCACAGTTCGAACCGCCCTTCGCCAGTGCGCTCGATCCGTTCACACGGGACGCCGAGGAACCGTCCGGCAGCAGCGAGGGTGCGACGGCGACCGCACCTCGCGAGAGTTCCGGAACGACGTATGCTCCGCCCGCATCGACCACCGACCCCTCCACCTCGGCGGACCCCGTCGTGGATCCGGCACCCTCCCCCGCAACGGAGCCGTCCCCCGCACCGGAGCCCGCACCGGCACCCGAGCCGACCCCGGCACCGGAGCCCGCACCCGAACCGGCACCGGAGCCCGCGCCCGAGCCCGCACCCGAACCGACACCGGAGCCCGCACCCGAACCCGCACCCGAACCGACACCGGAGCCCGCACCCGAACCCGCACCGGAGCCCGCACCCGAGCCCGCACCTTCGCCCGAGCCGACCGAGTCGCCCGCCCCGACCCCATGACGGAGCCGCGCTCGTCGGCCGGGCGGCGGAACACGGGGCTCGTCGGGTGGGAGGAGTCTGCAGCGTGGCTGCGGAACATCCTCGACGATGAGGCGACGGTGCACGCGGGCATCACGGGCCCGGGCGGTTCAGGCAAGACGACGTTGCTCCGCGAGATCGCCGCCGCGCTCGAAGAGGACGGGGGGCACGTCGCCGTCGGGCTCGATGCGCTCGCGCACGTCGCCTCCGATGGCCGCCGCATGACGCTCCTGGTCGACGACCTGGAACGCCTCGGTGACGACGACCTCGCCCGGCTGTCCGCGCTCGTCGTCGACGACGGACCGCACGTCATCGCCGCATTCCGCGCGTGGCCGCGATCGCCGCTCGCTGCGGGGATCGTCGAGCGACTCGGCCGGCAACGCCCGCATCTGCTGCTCCACCCACTCTCGCCGACCCAGGTCCGAGTCCGGGCGAGCGAACTGCTGGGCGACGCGCCGCCGCACGGGCTCGCTGAACGCATCGCCGAACTCGCCGGCGGGAATCCCCGGATGGTCGACCTGGTCGTCACGGCTGTCCGCGACGAGGGGTGGGACCCACGTGAGGCCGGCGCGCTGCCGAGCACGCTCCTCGAGCGACTTCGGCACCGACTGGACCGACACGACCAGGAGTTCCTCGACTTCCTGCTGGCACTCACCGTCGGATTCGCGTCATCCGGCCCCGTGCTGTCCACGGCACCCCGGTTCAGCCGCACCGACCTCCACGCGCGCATGTCCCAATGCCGGGCGTCGGGTCTGGTCTCCGCCGACGGAACACCGTTGCCGATCGTTCGACTCGGCCTCCTGCAGAGCACTCCGGCGCACGAGCTCTGGGGGATGCGCCACGAACTCGTCGACGCCATGGAGGCGGCCGGTCTTCCCCTCGGCGACTCGGCGCTCGGACTCACCGGTGGCGGATTCCGCGATCCGCGGGTGGCACGCGCGCTGGTCGACCGTGGCGACGAACTGCTGCTCGGCGATCCGGTGGAGGCCTGGCGTCACTACTCGGCGGCGATCGAGGCCGGCGCCGACGCGGCACCGATCGCCGGGAGGCGAGCCCAGGCCGCCTGGTCGGCCGGCGACGTCCGCACCGCGGAGCGGCTCGTCGACGAGGTGCTGGCCGGTACCGAGCATCCAGATCTTCCGCGCGCGCTGAACGTGGCGGCGGCGGCGTGGGCTCGCAAGGGGATGCTCGGGCGCGCTGCCGCCGCCTATGCCGGCCTCGACGACGCCGGCGCGTGGGGCGCAGCATCGCTCGCCGCCGTCTGCTTCGCGGCGGTCGGTGAGGTCGGACGCGCCAGGGACACGCTTGCCGCGGCGCCCACCCTCGAGTATCCGAGCTCCTCGCAGGTGGCCGTCTCCCTGATGGCCGAGGGCATGATCGCTGCGCTCGAGGGAGCCGCCGACCGTGGACTCTCGGCGCTGCTCCAGGCCTCGAGCCTCATGAACGAATCCGGCGAGACGATTCCGCTGCCCGAGGTGCCGGCGGTGCTCGCCGCACACGTCGCGGTCAACGCCGGCGAGCTCGGCATCGCGGCCGAGGTGCTGCACGCCGCCGGCGAGGCTGTGCAGGGCGGACCGGCGTTCCGGCATCGGCTGCGCCTCACCGAGGCGCTGATCGAACTGCGAGCCGATCGGCCCGCCCGCGCGCGAGCCCTGCTCGCGGGCGTCGTGGAGTCCCAGCGTCCGCTCGGCCTGCATTCCGAGGTCCTCGCCCACGCCGTCCGCATCGGCCTCGCCCGCCGCACCGACGACGTCGCGAACCTGGTGCGGGCGTGGGGAGCCGCGCGGCAGACGATCGCCCGCATGCCGGTCGATCTCATCGAGCTCCCGGCACTCGCCGAACTCGTCATCGCCGCGGCACGCGTGCACGAATCGCATCTCGTCGACGAGCCGCTTGCGGCCGCGTGGGAACTGCTCGCGCGGGCCGGCCGGCCTGCCTCGTGGTCGATGAACCTGCACTGGGCGGGCATCCAGTCGGCGATCCTCCGTGAGGATCGTGCCGGACTCGAGCACCACTCGGAGGCGCTCGTGGACGCGGCATCCGCGAACCGGGTCTCGAAGACGCTGGCGGAAGCGGGCCGCGTCTGGGCCGCCGCCCTCGCCGGCCAGGTCGACGTGCCGGCGGTGGAGCGAGCGGTGCGCGAACTCGCCGCGGCCGGATACCGCTGGGATGCGGGCCGGCTCGCCGGACACGCCGCAGGTCGGGCGGCGGAGCACGCGGACACGCTGCAGCTCCTCGCCCTGGCCCGAGGCCTGCACGCGGACCACCATCTCGAGGAGGGGCCTCGCGACTCCGACGACGCGTCCGAGAGCGACCGGCCCGACGATTCGGGCCTCACCGCGCGGGAACGCGAGGTGGCACGCCTGGTGCTCGAGGGGAAGACCTACGCGGAGATCGGCAGCGCCATCTTCATCTCACCCCGCACCGCGGAACACCACATCGCCCGGATCCGGCGGCGATTGGGCGTCAGCACCCGATCTGAACTGCTCGCCCGTCTCCGTCTCGTGCTCGACGACGAAGACGAGAATCGCTCCGCAGGCTGATCGTCGACGCCGGCCGTCCCCCTATACCCCCTACCCGACCCCGCAGCGCGACCCCCTAACGCTGCTGCCACATACCGGGGATGCGCACCGATGACCGCGGGACCGCGAGGCGACAGACTTCCTCGTGGGGGGCCGGCACTGACGTCGGCCAACGAATGCCTCACTGAGGGGGAACTGATCATGACGAACATCACCACGGCGCTGCTCGACTTCCTGATGGGCCTGTTGAAGAACCCGGAAGCCGGCGCGGAATTCGCCGCCGACCCTGACACCGCGCTGCACAACGCCGGTCTCAACGGCATCTGCGCTGCGGATGTCGACGCGGTCCTGCCGGTCGCGCTCGACTTCTCACCGGTCGGCAACCGCGAGTACGACACCGGCGGCAACTCCATCAACGGCGGAGGCGGCGGCGGCGGCTGGGGTGGCGGCGGCGGCTGGGGTGGCGGCGGCGGCGGCGGCCACTCGGGCGGCGGCGGAGGCGGCCACTGGGGCGGCGGCGGTCACGACCACGACCACGACCACGGCGACTACGCCGCGGCGAAGGCGAAGCTCCTCAGCGTCGTGCACAACTACTCGTACATCGACGACCGCGATGTCATCAACGACCAGTCGGTGAACACGAACATCTGGGCCGAGGACAGCATCGTCGGCGTCAACAACGAGGTCGAGAACACGGCGACGAACGTCGGCGACGGCAGCATCGTCGCAACGACCGGCGGCACGGTCATCGCGGGGAACACCGAGTACGACCTCGAGGTCGACATCGAGGACTCCTTCAACGAGGAGAACGAACTCGAGATCGAGGACTCGTTCAACGACAACTCGGACAACTCCACGAACACCACGACGACCACGGTCATCGAGGACTCCTTCAACGAGGAGGTCGACATCGAGGACTCGTTCAACGAGACCGAGACCGAGATCGACGTGGACATCGAGGACTCCTTCAACGAGGACTCCTACAACGAGACCGAACTCGAAGTGGACATCGAGGACTCCTTCAACGAGGACAACTCGGTCGACAATTCGACCAACACCGAACTCGACGTCGAGGTCGACATCGAGGACTCCTTCAACGAGGACAACTCCGTCGACAACTCGGTCGAGACCGAGCTCGAGGTCGACATCGAGGACTCCTTCAACGACAACAACCTCGAGACGGGCCCCGGCGACCAGGTCCAGACCGACGTCGAGATCGAGGAGTCGTTCAACGACAACAACCTCGAGCAGGGCGGCGGCGACCTGACCGACGTCGAGCTCGAGGTGGAGCTCCCGGCAGAAGGCCCGCCGGTCGTGTAATCACACCACAGCGGCTCGGCCCGGCGCGGATGCTCCCGCGCCGGGTCGAGTTCGTTCGTGTTCTGGTTGAATGGGTACGACCTGCGAAGGGGGATCGCGGCGATGCAACACCTCATCGAACTCGTCGACCTGGGTATCGCGCTGGCCGACAGCAGTTCACGCGCAGACCTGCGTCGCCGGCTCGAGCAGACGAAGGAACGCGTGCTCGATCCGAGCATCCGGGTGATCATCGTCGGGGAGTTCAAGCAGGGCAAGAGCCAGCTCGTGAACGGGCTCGTGAACGCGCCGGTCTGCCCCGTCGACGACGACATCGCGACGGCCGTGCCGACCAGTGTGCGGCACGGTGACACGCCCGCGGCATTCGTGCTCACGCAGCGTTCGAGCGGTGGCACGGTGGAATCGGGCGCCCGGGTCGAACGGCGGGAGGTCGCGCCCACCGAGCTCGCGGACTACGTCTCCGAGCGGGCGACGCCCGAGTCCGACAAACAGGTGACGGGTGCCGAGGTCTTCCTCCCGCGCAAGCTCCTGCGCGGCGGCCTCACCCTCATCGACTCCCCGGGGGTCGGCGGACTCACCTCCGCACACGCCCTCACCACGCTGGCGACGTTGCCCTCCGCCCACGCGATGCTCTTCGTGTCGGATGCCTCGCAGGAGTACACGGAGCCCGAGATCCAGTTCCTCCGCCACGCCATGCGGATCACGCCGAACGTAGCCTGCGTCCTCACGAAGACCGACATGTATCCCCAGTGGCGCCAGGTCGAGGAGCTGAACCGGGCGCACCTGCGCGCGATCGACCCCGAGATCCCGCTGTTCCCCGTGTCGTCGCACCTCCGCCTGACGGCGATCGAGACATCCGACCCCGAACTCAACGCGGAGTCGGGATTTCCCGCGCTCGTGTCGTACCTCCGGAAGGACATCGTCGGGCAGGCGGAGCTCCTGCAACGACGCTCGACCGCGAGCGACCTCCTGTCGACCTCGGAGCACGTGCGGCTGGCCATCGACGCGGAGCTCGGCGCGCTCGAGAGCCCCGAGAAGACGCCCGAGATCGTCGCACAGCTCGAGTCCACCAAGGGTCGGGCCGATGAACTCCGACGCAACTCGTCGCGTTGGCAGACGACGCTGAACGACGGCGTCACCGACCTGATCGCCGACATGGAGCACGACCTGCGCGATCGGATGCGCTCCATCCAGCGGGAGGCCGAGGACTCGATCGACGAGGGCGATCCGGGGCCGGTGTGGGACCAGTTCGTGGAATGGTTCGAGCGACGCGTTTCATCGGCCGTCACCGACACGTTCGTGTGGACCCAGGAACGCGCGACGTGGCTCTCCGAGAAGGTGGCGCGCCACTTCACGGAAGACGAGGTGGCGCTCCCGGTCATCAACGTCGACGACACCCGCGACGTGCTCGACGCGGTCGGCGCGGTCGCCGAGCTCGACTCGGGGCGACTCGGCGCCGGGCAGAAGTTCTACATCGGGCTCAAGGGGTCGTACGGCGGCGTGCTCATGGTCGGCATCATCACCGGCATCATCGGCATGTCGATCATCAACCCGCTCTCGTTGGCAGCTGGGGCGGTGATCGGCCGCAAGGCGTACCGCGAGGACACCGAGGCGCGGCTGCAGCGCCGCCGGAACGAGGCGAAGATCCTCATCCGACGTCAGGTCGACGAGATCATCTTCCAGGTCGGCAAGCAGCTGCGCGACCGCCTCCGCCTCGTGCAGCGAACGACCCGCGACCACTTCACCGCGATCGCCGACGAGCACCACCGCTCCCTGGCCGACTCGGTGCTCGCGGCGCAGAAGGCGGCGAGCATGTACGCCGCCGAGCGCGACAAGCGCGTCACCGCTCTGAAACGCGACCTCGCACGCGTCGACGCGCTCACCAAACGCGCCGCCGCGATCGACATCGACGGGAGCGCACGCCCGTCGTCGACATCCCCGGCGGACCCGGGAGCCGTCTCGACGGCCGGGGCCGGGGCCGGCGCCGTGGCCACGACAGGCGCGAAGGCCGGGACGGCGCCGGCGTGAGCCTCCGCCTGCTCGACGAGGCCGACGCGCTCCTCGATGCAGCCGCGCTCCACTACCGCGATGACGCGGAGGCGGTCCGCCGCATCGAGGAGCACCGCAGGCGTCTCGGGGAGCCCATCCGCGTGGCCATCGCCGGCATGGTGAAGGCGGGCAAGTCGACCCTCCTGAACGCGATCATCGGCGAGGAGATCGCGCCCACCGACGCCGGGGAATGCACCAAGGTGATCACCTGGTACCGGCACGGGCCGACCCCGCGGATCACCATGCACCTGCTCGATGGGGCGACGCGACCGCTGCCCGTTCGACGCGACGAGGGCCGGCTGGTCATCGACCTCGGCGGAACGCCGATCGAACAGGTCGAGCGCGTGGAGGTCGAGTGGCCGTCGAAGCGGCTCGAGGAGGTCACCCTCATCGACACGCCGGGAATCGCCTCGCTCTCGACCGAGATCTCAGCACGGTCGGCGTCGTTCCTCACCCCCCAGGACACCCCGTCGGAGGCCGACGCCATCATCTACTTGATGCGCCACCTGCACTCGGCCGACCTCGGCTTCCTCTCGGCGTTCCACGACACCTCGGTGGGCACGTCGGCCACCGTGAACGCCCTCGCGGTGCTGTCGCGTGCCGACGAGATCGGCGCAGGCCGCATCGACGCCCTTCTCTCCGCGCGGAGCATCGCCGAACGGTATCGGTCCGACGGAACGTTGCGTTCGCTCGCGCTCGACGTCGTGCCCATCGCCGGGCTCGTCGCGCAGTCGGCGCGCACGCTGCGGCAGCGCGAGTTCGATGCGCTCCGTCAGATCGCGCGGCTCGGCCGCCAGTCGCGTGAGCGGATGCTCGTCTCGGTCGACCGGTTCGTGCGATCGGATGCCTCGATCGACGTGTCCGCCGAGGACCGCGCCGGCCTCCTCGACCGCTACGGCATGTTCGGCATCCGGCTCTCGGCCGTCGTCATCCGCTCGGGCTGCGACGACTCCACGGAGCTCGCCGACGAGCTCTACCGGCGAAGCGGCATGCAGGACCTGCTGCGGCACGTGTCCGATCAGTTCCGGTCCCGCGCCGACGCGCTGAAGGTACGCACCGCCCTGGCCGCGCTCGGAACGTTGCTCCGGCAGCGTCCGAGCCCGCACTCGGGCGACCTCGAGAGCGCGATCGAGCGCCTGGAGGCGAATGCACACGAACTCCGGGAGCTCTCGCTGCTGTCGGCCGCGCGCACCATCGGGCTGGGTCTCCCGCCCGAGCAGGCCGCCGATGCCGAGCGACTCATCGGCGGGTCGGGCACGTTGGCGCGGCGTCGGCTCGGCCTGGCCGACGACACGTCCGACGACGAGGTCCATCGGTCGGCGGTCGACGCACTCCATCGATGGCGGATGCTGCTCGGAAGCCCACTGCTCGACCGCGCCGCCCTCGAGGCGTGCCAGGTCGTCACGCGAACATGCGAGGCGCTCGTGGTCGAGGCGGCGCCGACGTCAGTCCAGCAGAGCCCGTTGCGCCTCGTCCTGCATCCGGAACCAGCGGTTGGCGGCGGGGACGAGGCACAGTATCCACGCGACGACGCAGAGCAGGAAGCCGGCCACCAGTAGCGCCGCCACGAGCAGCGCGCGGTCGCCGATCGCCAGGAACGCCGAGCCAACGAGTGCCGCGCCCGCGTGGACGACCAGGACGATGAGCTGCAGCCACCGCGCTCCGCCGCGACGGTTCATCAGCGACCCGAGCAGCACCGCCTCGATCGTGATGATGAGCCCGAGCCCGGCGATGCTCGACCAGTACACGACGTCGACCAACGTGGCGACCTCGTCGGCGTCGTAGCCCGGCGCAAGCCGGCCAAGGCGCTCGGTGAGCTCATCGACGATGGCGTCCCGGGAGAGGAATGCGATGAAGACCCCGGCGCCGCCGAGGACGAAGCTCAGGATCCAGAGCGTGCGTGCGGTCTTGACCACGCGGGGCGTCGGAATGGCGCGCAGCACCGGAGGCTTGGTCTCGTCGGTGAGGGGCGGACGGGGAGGCGGCGGGGGCGCGTCGTCGTCATCGTCGAGCGACGGCGGCCGCAGCGGCATCCGACGTTCGGGCTGCGATCCCTGCTCCCCCGCGTCCTCGACGGGTCGTTCCGAATCGCGTTCCCCCATACCGGCCACCATACGGGGCGGCTGTGCCCGGATGCGATCAGGCCACGGGAGCGTCGGGTGCCGGGCGCCCGCCGACGAGTCGAACCGTGAGCGAGTCGACGAGGGTCGCGATGGCGTCGTCGGCCGCCCACCGGGCGGCGAGGCGCTGGAGCACCGCATCGAGCTCGCCCCGGGTGAGGCCGTCGACGAGCGAGATGCGCACGACGAGCTCGGGCCCGGCGAGCCTGGCATCGGGATCTCCGGCCGCGAGGTCGATGCCGAGCACCGACAGCTCGGTGCCGATCGAGCGCTCGAATGCCGCCCGCACGTCGGGTGCCTCGAACGACGGATGCCACGGCTGCTGCTGCGCGACCGCCCAGATCGCCGGGCGGCGCAGCACGAACTCGGTGTCGGAGCCGGGATCGAGCACGACCAGGTCGGTGCCGTCGTCGGCGGCCGCGAGCGCGACGCGCACGCCGTCGGCGGGGACGGGACGGGCAACAGGGTTCCACCGCGCCATCGCGTCGACCGAGGCGAACACCGGAAGCACGCGCCGGCCGTCGGGGCCCTCGACCGTCACGATCGAGAGCTCCTGGCTCTTGTCGATCGCGAGTCCGTGGGCACCGACCTCGAGACCGCCATCGCCGAGCTCGGAGAGCAGGGGGATCAGCAGGCGCGAGTGCGCGAACGCCGCAACGACGTCGGCCGGTCCGCCGTCGCCCGAACGGAACCGCGCGATCGCGGCGGCAA
This sequence comes from Agromyces sp. NPDC052230, assembly GCF_040679595.1. Classification (NCBI taxonomy): domain Bacteria; kingdom Bacillati; phylum Actinomycetota; class Actinomycetes; order Micrococcales; family Microbacteriaceae; genus Agromyces; species Agromyces sp. NPDC052230. The sequence continues at coordinate 44,398 of NZ_JBFAVC010000007.1, forward strand.
GGGCTTCGGGCGCGCGTCCGTCGTCGGCCGCGTGCGGATTCGGCTGGAACGATCGACCGGCCCACGGGACGCCCGCGGAGTCGGCCCCGGTGTGCGAACCGGGATCAGTGTCCGGCGACATCCAGCGCCTCGGCCAGCGTGAACGCGCCCGCGTAGAGGGCCTTGCCGACGATCGCGCCCTCGAGGCCGAGCGGCACCAGCTCGCGCAGCGCGGCGATGTCGTCGAGGCTCGAGACTCCGCCGGATGCGACGACCGGGCGTCGGGTGCGCTCCATGATCTGTCGAAGCAGCTCCAGGTTCGGCCCCTGCAGGGTGCCGTCCTTGGTGACGTCGGTGACGACGTAGCGCGCGGCGCCGGCCTCTTCGAGGCGGTCCATCACGTGCCAGAGGTCGCCGCCCTCCTTGGTCCAGCCGCGTGCGGCGAGGGTGGTGCCGCGCACGTCGAGGCCGATCGCGATCGCCTCGCCGTACTGCGCGATGACGTAGGCCGCCCACTCCGGGTTCTCGAGCGCGGCCGTGCCGAGGTTGATGCGCTTCGCACCGATCTCGAGGGCGTGCTCGAGCGACGCGTCGTCTCGGATACCGCCCGACAGCTCGACGTTGACGCCGCGCACCTGCCGGATGACCTTCTTCAGCACGCCGGCGTTGGTGCCACGACCGAAGGCGGCGTCGAGGTCCACCAGGTGGATCCACTCCGCGCCCTGCGCGGCCCAGTCCGCCGCCGCGTCGACGGGGTCACCGTAGTTCGTCTCGGTGCCCGCCTCGCCCTTGGTCAGGCGGACGGCCTTGCCACCGGCGACATCGACCGCCGGCAGCAGCACGAGACGCGGGGTCTTGTTGAACTCACTCATCACTGTCCTTGTTCGTCGGCTGTGAACGCCACGTCGGCACAGTCACAGCATCCTAGTCCGACGCTGAGGCCGCCGTTCGCGCATGACGCTGTGCGTTCAGCCGAGCGAGCCCAGCCAGTTGGTCAGAAGGCGGATGCCGGCATCCGATGACTTCTCGGGGTGGAACTGCGTCGCCGACAGCGGACCGTTCTCGACCGCGGCGAGGAACGGCCCGCCGTGCTCGGCCCAGGTGAGCTTCGGAGTCGGGAACGGCGGCATGACGTCGAGCTCCCACCGCTGGGCCGCGAACGAGTGCACGAAGTAGAACCGCTCGTGCTCGATCCCCTTGAAGAGCACCGAGCCCTCATCGGGCGTGACGGTGTTCCAGCCCATGTGCGGCAGCACCGGCGCGGGCAGTTCGGTGACGGTGCCCGGCCACTCGCCGAGGCCCTCGGTGTCGACGCCCCGTTCGACGCCGTGCTCGAAGAGCACCTGCATGCCCACGCAGATGCCGAGCACGGGGCGGCTGCCCGCCAGGCGACGGTCGATGACCTCGTCGCCGCGAACGACACGGAGCTGGTCCATGACGGCCTTGAACGCGCCGACACCGGGCACGACGAGCCCGTCGGTCTCCAGTGCGGCCGCACGGTCGGCCGTGACCTGCACCTCGGCTCCCGCGTGCTCGAGCGCCTTGGCCGCGGAGTGCACGTTGCCGGAACCGTAGTCGAGCACCACGACGCGTCGCCTCCGGCTCACAGTGCGCCCTTGGTGGACGGGATGCCGTTCACGAGCGGGTCGAGGGACTTCGCCTGCCGGAACGCCCGCGCGAAGGCCTTGAACTCGGCCTCGGCGATGTGGTGGGGATCTCGGCCGGCGAGCACGTTCACGTGCACGGTGAGGCCGGCATTGAACGCGATGGCTTCGAACACGTGCCGCACCATGGAGCCCGTGAAGTGACCGCCGATCAGGTGGTACTCGAATCCCGCCGGCTCCCCCGCGTGAACGAGGAACGGCCGGCCCGAGATGTCGACGACCGCCTGGGCGAGCGCCTCGTCGAGCGGAACGAGGGCGTCGCCGTAGCGGGAGATGCCGCGCTTCTCGCCGAGTGCCTCGCGGATGGCGCGGCCGAGCACGATCGCGACGTCCTCCACGGTGTGATGCACGTCGATCTCGATGTCGCCGCTGGCGCGGACGGTGAGGTCGGTGAGCGAGTGCTTGGCGAACGCCGTGAGCATGTGATCGTAGAACGGCACGGTCGTCTCGATGTCGCTCACGCCCGAACCGTCGAGGTTCAGCGAGAGGTCGATGCTCGACTCGCTCGTCTCACGCTGCACACGCGCGGTACGCGGGGCGCCGGGAGGGGTCATGCTTCCATCCTATTCGCCGCCCTGTTCCGCGTTCGCCGGGGCGAACAAGGCGATCGCCTCGAGGAACGCGGTGGTCTCGGCCTCGGTTCCGGCGGTGACGCGAAGGCTGCCCGGGAGTCCGATCTCGCGGATCAGGATGCCCCGGGCGAGGAGCGCCTCGAACACCGCGTGCGGGTCGTCCACGCCTCCGAACAGCACGAAGTTGGCTCCGCTCCGGTATGGACGGAACCCGAGGCGGTCGAGTTCGGCGGAGATGCGTTCACGTTGCGTGCGGATCTCGTCGACCATCGCGAGCATCTCGCCGGAGTGTGCGAGGGCGCCGAGCGCGGCGGCCTGCGTCAGCGCCGAGAGGTGGTACGGCAGCCGCACGAGCCGGAGCGCGTCGATCACGGCCGGGTCGGCCGCGAGGTACCCGACCCGGGCGCCCGCGAACGCGAAGGCCTTGCTCATCGTGCGTGAGACGAGCAGACGCGGCCGCCCTTCGAGGAGGGTGAGCGCGCTCGGCGTGCCCGGGTCGGCGAACTCGATGTACGCCTCGTCGACCACGACGATGCCGCGCGCCGCGTCCGCGACGGCGACGATCGTCTCGAGCGACAGCGGGGTTCCGGTGGGATTGTTGGGCGCGCACAACAGCACGATGTCGGGGTCGTGCTCTCGGATGGCCGCCACGGCCGTGTCTGGCCCGAGTTCGTAGTCGGTGTCGCGGGTGGCCGTGATCCATTCGGTGCCGGTACCCGATGCGAGGAGCCCGTACATCGAGTACGTGGGCGCGAAGCCGAGCACCGCGCGGCCGGGACCGCCGAAGGCCTGGAGTATGTGCTGCAGCACCTCGTTCGAGCCGTTCGCCGCCCAGATGCGGTCGGCGTCGAGCCCGTGGCCGAGGTAGTCGGCGAGCGCGGTGCGGAGGGCGGTGAACTCGCGGTCGGGGTAGCGGTTCAGGCCGAGGATCGCGGCGGCCACTCGGGCGACGATGTCGTGCGCGACATCTTCGGGAATCGGATGTGTGTTCTCGTTGACGTTCAGCGCGACGGGGACGGATGCCTGGGGGGCCCCGTATGGGGTGCGACCACGAAGGTCGTCGCGGATCGGAAGGTCATCGAGGCTTGTCACCCATCCATGCTAGCCACGCACCGTCGACGGTTTCGGCCACCGCTGATCAGGGGACGACCGGGAGGGCGAGCCGCTGGCCGGGCTCGACGGTGGCCTCATCGAGCCCGTTGAGCCGCATGATCTCGGCGATCACGTCTCGGGGGTCGCCGTGCGGCGCGACGGACTCGGCGATCGCCCAGAGCGAGTCGCCCTGGTGCACCGTGACGTACTCGAACGTGCGGGCGCCGAGCTCGACGCCCGCGTCGGCGGCTGCTCCCCCGGAGCCGAGGATGGTGACGAGCGCCCAGACCACGAGGGGCAGCCCCCCGAGCGTCGTGAAGACGATGCGACCGCGGCGCGTGAGGCGAAGCCGCGTGGGCGACGAGCTCGGTGCCGCCGTCGAGCTGGGGGCGCCGGTGGAGTGCGGTCGCACGGATGTGCCGAACCCGCCGGAAACGATCGCTGCGCTCATGTCACACCTCCTGTAGGAGCCGCATCGGCCCTCGGCCGGGAGGGCCGATGCGAAACTCTGTTCCGAATATATCTTCGAACAATCGAACCTGCAAGCGACACGCCCGCCGATTCGCGCCGCCGATTTCGCGACACACTCGAACGAATGTTTGCCGCACCGACCTGAGCCGGATACAGTTTCGAATGTCAGACGACAGTCGATCAGATACCACCGACATCCGGTCGCGTGCGACCGCTACGAAGGGGCCGAGACGTTGAGCACCGACATCGAAGATGCGCGGGAGACCGGGAGGCCGCGGCGACGCAAGAGCCTGAGCGCCAAGCAGGTCGCGATCCTCGAGATGATCCAGCGCTCGGTCGCCGCGCGCGGCTACCCGCCGAGCATGCGAGAGATCGGCGACGCTGTGGGCCTCTCGTCCCTGTCGAGCGTGACGCACCAGCTCAACCAGCTCGAACTCGCAGGCTACCTGCGTCGTGACCCCAACCGCCCACGTGCGCTCGAGGTGCTCATCGAGCTGCCCGGCACCGGGCGACCGGTCGCGTCGGGAGAGAGCGGCCCCGCGCCGGTGGGCGACGCGGCCATGGTGCCGCTCGTCGGCCGCATCGCCGCCGGCGTCCCGATCATGGCCGAGCAGCAGATCGACGAGGTCTTCCCGCTCCCCCGGCAGCTGGTGGGCAAGGGTGAGCTGTTCATCCTCAAGGTGGTCGGCGATTCGATGATCGATGCGGCCATCTGCGACGGCGACTGGGTCGTCGTGCGGTCGCAGCGTACCGCCGAGAACGGCGAGATCGTCGCGGCCATGCTCGACGGCGAGGCGACGGTCAAGGTGTTCCGCCAGCGCGACGGCCACACGTGGCTGCTCCCCCGCAACACCGCCTTCGAGCCGATCCTCGGCGACCAGGCCGAGGTGCTCGGCAAGGTCGTCGCGGTCCTCCGCTCCGTCTGAGTGCCCTGACCGCCACGCTGGGGGTGGCCGACGGCTACGCTGCGGCGGCCAACACCGGTGATCGCACCAGCGCCGGCGTCGGCCCGGCGTCGCCGAGGCGGACGTGGTCGCACAGCCAGTCGCACACAGCATCCATGAATCCGGCGTGGTCGTCGCGGAACACCGTGTGGCCGGTGCCGGGTACGGTCGCGACCGTCATGCCCTTGCGGCGCAGCTGCGCGGCGACCCGCTCGGTGATGAGCAGGCTCTTCTCGGCGAGCACCACGAGGCTGGGTGTCACGACGCGGGCCGGCGGCACGAGGTGCCGGGTGTCGACGAACCCGAGGATCGTGCGCTTGTCCCAGTCGCGCAACGTCGCCACCTCGATGTCGACGTCGGACGCGCTCCACTTCGGGTTCATGCGCACGAGGGCCGAGCGCTTCGGCCGGGGCGCGATCGCGAAGAACAGCTTGACGGCGAAGCCGCGGACCCCGGTGGGGAACGAGAACGCCGGGTCGATGTAGATGGCGGCACGGGGTGCCAGCCGGTCGGCCACGAGGCTTGCGACGAGGCCGCCGAGCGAATGCCCCATGACCACGTCGGGCGGGCCGTCGAGCAGTGGGGCGAGCGTCTCGACGACGTCGTCGGCCCAGGCCCGCGGGGAGTAGGTCCTCGACCGAGGGCTGCGGCCGTGGCCGGCGAGGTCGACGGCGATGACGCGGAAGTCATGCGTCTCGAGCTCGCGCGTGACCCGGTGCCACGCACGCGAGTCCGACATGATGCCGTGGATGAGGACGGCCGTCTTGGTGCCGCCACCCCATTCGTGAACCGCGAGTCGCATGTCCTGACGGTACGTCACGTCCCTGAGCGATCGCCTGACGCGACGGCGGGGTTGCGTTCCTGTCCACCGTATGGCAGGGCAGGCGACGCGGGGGTCGGATGCCTCGGGTTCGCGGCATCGACCGCCCCCATCTCGTTCGACCTAGTCGACCGGCACCGGCTCCTGGATCGCCGCCCGCACCGCGCGCGTCGCCTCGATGATGTGCTCGAGCGAAGCCACGGTCTCGTCGTAGCCGCGCGTCTTCAGGCCGCAGTCGGGATTCACCCACAGCCGCGAGGCGGGGATCTCGCCGACGGCGCGCTCGAGCAGCGCCTGCACTTCGGCGGCGCCCGGAACCCGCGGCGAGTGGATGTCGTAGACACCCGGGCCGATGCCGTGGTCGAAGCCGTTCGTCCCGAGGTCGTCGACCACCTCCATGCGGCTGCGCGCGGCCTCGATCGACGTGACGTCCGCGTCGAGGTTGCGGATCGCGTCGATGACGACGCCGAACTCCGAATAGCAGAGGTGGGTGTGCACCTGCGTGGCCGCCGCAGCCCCGCCGGTCGCGAGGCGGAACGAGCCGACCGACCAGTCGAGGTAGTCTGGCTGGGCGTCCCGCTTCAACGGCAGGAGCTCCCGCAGGGCCGGCTCGTCGACCTGGATGATGCGGATGCCTGCGGCCTCGAGGTCGGCGATCTCGTCGCGCAGGGCGAGCGCCACCTGCCGCGCGGTGTGTCCGAGGGGCTGGTCATCACGCACGAACGACCAGGCGAGGATGGTCACCGGCCCGGTGAGCATGCCCTTGACCGGCTTGTCGGTCAGCGACTGCGCGAATGTCGACCATGCCACCGTCATGGGCTCGGGCCGTGAGACGTCACCCCACAGGATCGACGGACGCGTGCAGCGCGAGCCGTACGACTGCACCCAGCCGTGCTGGGTCACCGTGAAGCCGTCGAGCAGTTCGGCGAAGTACTGCACCATGTCGTTGCGCTCGGGTTCGCCGTGCACGAGCACGTCGAGGCCGAGGTCCTCCTGGAGGCGGATGACCCGCGCGATCTCGTCGTGCATGAGGACTCGGTACTCGGCCTCGGTCACCTCGCCCGTGAGGAGCCGGGCGCGGGCGCGCCGGATGTCGCCGGTCTGCGGAAACGACCCGATCGTCGTGGTCGGCAACTCGGGCAGGTCGAGCGTCGCCTGCGCCCCGATGCGCTCCTCGTACGCGGCGCGGGAGAAGTCGCGGTCGGCGAGCGCGGCGAGGCGGTCGCGCACGGCCGGCACGTGCACCCCGGGGGCGCCGTCGCGATCGGCGAGGGCAGCGGATGCCGCGTCGAGCTCGTCCTCGATCGTCGCGCGGCCCGCGACCAGGCCGCGCTCGAGCGTCGCGACCTGGGCCACCTTCTGGTCGGCGAACGCGAGCCAGCTCACGAGGCGCGCGTCGAGGGCCGTCTCCTCGGTCACGTCGTGCGGCACGTGCAGGAGCGAGGTCGACGTCGACACGGCGACGTCGGCCGACAGCCTGCGCACGGCCTCGACGCGGTCGAAGGCGAGGGCGAGGTCGCCGCGCCAGATGTTGTGCCCGTCGATCACGCCGGCGACGAGCGTCTTCGCGGCGAGCGCTTCGGCGGTCGCCGAGTCGAGGTGCTCGGGCACGCCGCCCCGCACGAGGTCGATGCCGATGGCCTCGATCGGCATCGCCGCGAGGGCGGGCAGTGCGTCGTCGAGGCCGGCGTACGGGGCCGCGACGAAGACGGAGGGGCGACGGTCGGCCGCGCCGAGATGCCCGTAGGCGGCGCCGACCGCCGCCAGCACCTGGTCGCGAGGCACGTCGAGGCTCTCGCTCACGAGCGCCGGCTCGTCGAGCTGCACCCACTCGACGCCCGCGGTACACAGCTCGGCGAGGAGCGCCGCGTACACGGGCACCAGGTCGCCGAGCCGGTCGAGCGGGCGGAACCCGGCGGGGGCGCCCTCGGCGGGCTTGGCGAGAGCCAGGAGGGTCACGGGTCCGACGATGACGGGCCGGGTGAGGTATCCGGCCGCCTTCGCCTCGACGAACTCGGCGACGATGCGCTCGGCGTGCAACGAGAACTCGGCGTCGGGGCCGATCTCGGGCACGAGGTAGTGGTAGTTCGTGTCGAACCACTTCGTCATCTCGAGCGGGGCGTCGTCGCCCTCGCCCCGCGCGATGGTGAAGTAGCCGGCCAGATCGACGGCGCCCCGCTCGTCCTCCAGGCGGCGGAACCGCTCGGGCACCGCGCCCACGGCGAGGGCCGCGTCGAGCACCTGGTCATAGAAGGAGAACGACTCGGGGATCGACGAGTCGTCGCGGCCGAGCCCGAGCTCGACGAGGCGCTCGCGCGTCGCCGCGCGCAGGTCGGCGGCGACCGACTCGAGCTCGGCGGCGTCGATGCGGCCGGCCCAGAAGGCCTCCACCGCGTGCTTGAGCTCGCGACGGCGTCCGATGCGGGGGTAGCCGAGGATGGTTCCGGTGGGGAATGCGGGAGTGTTCATGATGGTGTCGTGTTCCTCTCGATGCCCGCGTACGCGGGGGTGCGGAGGCCGAGCCGGTCGAGCACGGCGAGCACGGCCTCATGGCGATTGAAGGTGTACAGGTGCAGTCCGGGCGCGCCGCCGTCGAGCACGGCGACCGCGAGGCGGGTGGCGTGCTCGACGCCGATGGCGAACTGCCGGTCGGGGTCGGATACGACCTCGAGGGCGCGGGTGAGCGACCGGGGCGCGGGCACACCCGTGAGCTCCGCGAGGCGCGCGAGCCGCGCGGGCGTGGTGACGGGCATGATTCCCGGCAGGATCGGCATGGTCACGCCGCCCGCGCGGGCGCGCGCCACGAAGCCGAGGTAGTCGTCGGCCTCCCAGAACAACTGGGTGATGGCCAGGTTGGCGCCTGCGACCTCCTTGGCGAGCAGCGTGTCGGTGTCCTGCTCGACGTCGCGCGACTGCGGATGCCCCGTGGGGAACGCCGCCACGGCGACCCGCTCGGGACGAGGTCGGTCACGGATGCTCGTCGCCGCCGGTATGCCGGGGATGCCCGCCTGCCCGAACGGCTCGCGCTCCTCCTGCACGCGGTGGATGAGCTGCACGAGTTCGGCCGCGCTCCGCAGGTCGCCGAGGCCGGCCTCGGGATCAACGCCGGCCGGCGGGTCACCACGCAACGCGAGGAAGCTCGTGACCCCGGCGTCGAGGAACTCGCGCACGAGGCGGTTGGCCTCGGCGTGACTCGAGCCGACGCACGTGAGGTGCGCCATGGGCTCGACGTCGGTGTGCTCGAGCATGTGACGCAGCACCGTCAGCGAACGGTCGCGTGAGGATCCCCCCGCGCCGAACGTGACCGACATGAACGCGGGGTCGACGCCGGCGAGCCGGTCGATGGTGCTGCCCAGCGCGAGCGCCGCGGCGTCCGTTCGGGGCGGGAACAGCTCGAACGAGATCGGCGGCCTCGACCCACCGTCGCCGCGATCGGGCGCGATTCCGGTCATGGTGCTCCTGGTGCCGATGCCGCACCGGGAGGTCGAACACGCAGCACACACCGCGTCCGACCTGCCGTCACGGCGGGTGGGTATCGCGGGCGGGTGCCGGGCTCGGCGGTCGCTCCAGGCGGGCGGCATCCGGCCGCTCGCCACGATCAGGTGCGACGATACGGGAAGCCCCATGACCCGGTCACACGTGTGACCTCGCGTGACTCCGGGTGGCGCCGAATGTTACGCGGGCACGGATGCCGCGGTGAATTCGGCGAGGTGCGCGGCCTGTTCGGGCGAGGCGAGTGCCCGGATGCGCGTGCCGTCCTCGACGTACTCCACCGAGAGCACGCGGCCCGTCTCATGAAGGCCCGAGACGATGTCGCCTCGGTCGTAGGGCACGAGCAGGTCGATCTCGACCGCCGGGTCGGGCAGCATGTGCCCGATGGCCTCGAGCACCTCGGCGACGCCCGCTCCGGTGCGCGCCGACGCGAAGACCGCGTTCGGCTCGAGCCCCTGGAGCACGAGGCGGTCCTCGGGGGTGATCAGGTCGGCCTTGTTGAAGACCACGAGCTCGGGGATGTCGCGTGCGCCCACTTCGCCGATGACGTCGCGCACAGTGGCGATCTGTCCGGCGGGGTCGGGGTGCGCCGCGTCGACGACGTGCACGATGAGGTCGGAGTCGGCGACCTCCTCGAGCGTGGAGCGGAACGCCTCGACGAGCTGATGCGGAAGGTTCCGCACGAACCCGACCGTGTCGGCGATCGTGTACACGCGACCGTCGTCGGTCGTGTTCCGTCGCACGGTCGCGTCGAGGGTCGCGAAGAGCGCGTTCTCGACGAGAACGCCGGCGCCCGTGATGCGGTTCAGGAGGCTCGACTTGCCCGCGTTCGTGTAGCCGGCGATGGCCACCGACGGCACGGCGTTGCGGCGCCGGTTGGCGCGCTTCGCCTCACGAGCAGGCTTCATGCCGACGATCTGCTTGCGGAGCTTCGCCATGCGCGAGTGGATGCGGCGGCGGTCGAGCTCGATCTTCGTCTCACCGGGACCACGTGAGCCCATGCCGGCACCCGCTCCGCCCACCTGGCCACCGGCCTGGCGGGACATCGACTCACCCCAGCCGCGCAGGCGCGGGAGGAGGTACTCGAGCTGCGCGAGTTCGACCTGCGCCTTGCCCTCACGGCTCTTCGCGTGCTGGCTGAAGATGTCGAGGATCACCGCGGTGCGGTCGATGACCTTGACCTTGACGACGTCCTCCAGGGCACGCCGCTGGCTGGGCGCCAGTTCGGTGTCGGCCACGACGGTGTCGGCGCCGAGTGCCGCGACGACGTGCCGCAGCTCCTCGGCCTTGCCACTGCCGAGGTACGTGCTCGGATCGGGGTGCGGACGGCGCTGCAGGAGCCCGTCGAGCACCCGCGCACCTGCCGTCTCGGCGAGGGCGGCGAGCTCTCGCATCGAGTTCTCGGCGTCCTCCTGCGCCCCCTGCGGGTACACGCCGATGAGCACGACGTTCTCGAGTCGCAGCTGCCGGTACTCGACCTCGGTGACGTCCTCGAGCTCGGTGGAGAGGCCGCCGACGCGCCGGAGCGCCGCACGGTCTTCGCGGTCGAACTGGTCGCCGTCGGTCGATGCCTCGTCTGCGGCATCCGCCTCCTGCTGCTGGATGGCGGCGGCACCGGCTGCGCCGAACCGCGCGACGCCCGCCTTGGTGTCGGCGCTGCGCAGCACCCGCTCGACGGCGTCGTCACTGGGGCGGTCTTCGGCTTCGTTCATCCTGTCAACCCTACTTCTCTTTCGCGTGCGATAGCTTGCGTGTATGAGCTCCGACCACTACTTCTCGTCGTCGCCTCGGAGCGATCCCGGCACCCGCACCATCCGCGTGCGCCTCGCCGATCGCGACGTCGACGTCGTCACGGCGGCCGGCGTGTTCAGCCCCGAGCACCTCGACCAGGGCACTCGCGTGCTCCTCGACACGGTGGCCCGGCCGCCGGCCTCGGGCCATCTGCTCGACCTCGGCGCCGGCTGGGGACCGATCGCGTTGAGTCTCGCGTTGCGGTCTCCGGATGCCACGGTGTGGGCCGTCGACGTGAACGAACGCGCCCTCGACCTCGTGCGTCGCAACTCCGCCAGACTCGGCATCACCAATGTCAACGCCGTGCTGCCCGCCGATGTTCCGGCCGAGGTGCGGTTCGCGACGATCTGGTCGAATCCCCCGATCCGCGTCGGCAAGCAGGAACTGCATGCCATGCTCACGCACTGGCTGCCACGCCTCGACGACGAGGCCGTCGCGTGGCTCGTGGTGGCCAAGCACCTGGGTGCCGAGTCATTGCAGCGCTGGCTCCACGACGAGCTGCGCCTCGACGTCGAGAAGGCCGCGAACTCCAAGGGTTTCCGGGTGCTGACCGCTCGGCGCGCGGCACACGACGAGTGAGCCGGCGCGCCGTGCGCGCCGTGTGCGTCCGCACCGCGCCGGCCGGGTTCGCCGTCGTCAGGCGAGGCTGAGCACGCCGTCGAAGACCAGCTCCGCCGGGCCCGAGAGCAGCACGTGCTCACCGTCGCCCTCGGCGACGACGCGAACCCCGAGCACGCCGCCCGGCACCTGCACGCGCCACACGTCGGGTGCTCCGGCGCCCGCCCAGTGCCGCACGGCGAGGGCCGCGGCCACCGCGCCGGTACCGCACGACAGGGTCTCCCCCGAACCGCGCTCATGGACGCGCATGCGGATGCGGCCGACACCCTCTTCGACGAGTGGCTCGGCCGGCACCACGAACTCGACGTTGGCGCCTGCCTCTGGCACCGGATCGAGGATCGGAAGGTAGGCGAGGTCGAGCCCGTCGAGCTCGTCGTCGTCGGCGAGGGCGACGACCACGTGCGGGTTGCCGACGTCGATGCCGAGCCCCGGTCGCGCGACGGGCAGGTTCTTGGCGCGCACGAGCGGCTCGCCGCCGGCGAGTCGCCAGACGCCGAGGTCAGCCTGGAATCCGTCGCCATTACGCGAGACGGTGCGAACCCCCGCCCTCGTGCCGATCGCGATGGACTCACCGGGGTGGATCTCGGCGAGGCCCTGGTCGAGGAGGTACTTCATGAACACCCGGATCCCGTTGCCGCACATCTCGGAGACGCTGCCGTCGGCGTTCCAGTAGTCCATGAACCACGTCGCCGTGGGATCCTCGGCGAGGGCTGCCGCACCGGCCTCGAGGTTCGAGGAGCGCACAGCGCGGATGACGCCGTCGGCGCCGACGCCGAACCGGCGATCGCAGACGGCGGCGATCTGCGTGGGCGTCAGCTCGGTGTCACCCTCGGGGTCACTGAAGAGCACGAAGTCGTTGCCGGTGCCCTGCCCCTTGGTGAATCGCAGATCGAAGGACATTGACTCAGTCTAGGGCCGCCTGGCGGGCCAGTTCGGCGCCCCTGGCGACCACATCGTCGGCGTCGATCGCGGTCGCGTCGCGGTAGCGTGCGAACCAGGCGACCTGGCGCCTCGCGTAGGTGCGGGTGAGCTGGCGGGTCTCGGCCATGGCGTCGGCTTGCGACATCCGCCCATGCAATTCGGCGAGGGCCTGGGCATACCCGATCGCCTTCCGGGCGGTGATCCCCTGCTCGAGCCCGAGCGGCACCAGCCCGCGCACCTCGTCGACGAGTCCCTGCTCCCACATGCGCGCCACCCTCGCATCGAGCCGTTCGACAAGGCGCGCTCGCTCGCTGCGGAGGTGCACGATGCGGTGTTCGCGCCACGGCACGGGCTCATCGGGCAGGCGTGCGGCCTTCGGTTCACCGGTGAGCTCGATGACCTCGAGTGCCCGCACGATCCGGCGTCCGTTCTGTGCGTCGACGCTCGCGGCCGTCTCGGGGTCGATGGCCCGGAGGCGGGCATGCAGGAGACCCGGGCCCACCTCGGCGAGCTCGCCCTCGAGACGCGCGCGGATCGCGGCATCCGTGCCCGGGAACCTGAAGTCGTGGATCACGCTCGAGACGTACAGGCCCGAACCGCCGACGAGGAGCGCGACCCCGTCGCGGGCGAGGATGTCATCGACGGCGGCACGCGCGTCACGCTGGTAGGCGGCGACCGAGGCCTCCTCGGTGACGTCGAGCACGTCGAGCAGATGGTGCGGCACGCCGCGCCGCTCGGCGACGGTGAGCTTCGCGGTGCCGATGTCCATGCCGCGGTAGAGCTGCATGGCGTCGGCGTTCACGACCTCGGCCGCGCGGCCGAGGCGACCGAACGCCTCGGCGAGGTCGAGCGCGAAGTCGGACTTGCCGGTGCCCGTCGCCCCGACGATCGCGATGAGCGTCACGTCAGCGCTGGGCGTCGCTCGGGTCGTAGATCGGCATGGTGCCGACGCCGGGTGCCACGAGCGGTTCGGTGCCGTGTGCGCGGAGCGTCGGCAGTCCGAGCGAGACCCGGCCGGCAGATGCCCCGGACGCCGCCGGAACCGCGCAGCTCTCGGCCTCGGCGCGCTCCCACGCATCGCCCGCCCGGGTGCGGCGGATCTGCAGCGGGGCGTCGTCGAGCGAATCGGCGAGCAGGTGGAACGGCGCGGCCTGCGTGATCGTGACCGAGATGACATCGCCGGGGCGCGGCAGTTGGGAACCGGCCGGCACCTCGAAGTGCACGAGTCGGCTGTCTTCGGCGCGCCCGCTCAGCCGGTGCGTTTCGGCGTCCTTCTTGCCCTCGCCCGTGGAGACGAGCACCTCGACGGTCCGACCGATGAGCTTCTGGTTCTCCTCCCAGGAGATGCGCTCCTGCAGGGCGATGAGACGCTCGTAGCGCTCCTGCACGACCTCCTTGGGCACCTGCTCCTCCATCGTTGCGGCAGGAGTCCCCGGGCGGATGGAGTACTGGAACGTGAAGGCGGACGCGAACCGCGCAGCCTCGACCACTCGAAGGGTCTCCTGGAAGTCCTCCTCGGTCTCGCCGGGGAACCCGACGATGATGTCGGTCGAGATGGCGGCCTGCGGGATGCGCGCGCGAACGCGGTCGAGGATGCCGAGGAACTTCTCGGACCGGTACGAGCGACGCATGGCTCGCAGGATGCGGTCGGAGCCCGACTGCAGCGGCATGTGCAGCTGGGGCATGACCGCCGGCGTCTCGGCCATCGCGTCGATGACGTCGTCGGTGAAGGCCGCGGGGTGCGGGCTCGTGAAGCGGATGCGCTCGAGCCCCTCGATCTCGCCGGCGGCTCGCAGCAGCTTGCCGAATGCCTCACGGTCGCCGAACTCGACGCCGTAGGAGTTCACGTTCTGGCCGAGGAGGGTGACCTCGACGGCGCCGTCGTCGACGAGGGCCTGGATCTCGGCGAGGACCTCGCCGGGACGGCGGTCCTTCTCCTTGCCGCGGAGGGCCGGCACGATGCAGAAGGTGCACGTGTTGTTGCAGCCGACGGAGATCGACACCCAGCCGCTGTAGGTGGAGTCGCGCTTGGTCGGCAGCGTCGACGGGAAGACCTCGAGTGCGTCGAGGATCTCGAGCTGGGCCTCGTCGTTGTGGCGGGCCCGCTCGAGCAGGCTCGGGAGCGAACCCATGTTGTGCGTGCCGAACACCACGTCGACCCACGGCGCCCTCTCGAGGATGACGTTCTTGTCCTTCTGGGCGAGGCATCCGCCGACGGCGATCTGCATGCCGGCGTGGCGGCGCTTGACGCCCGCAAGGTGGCCGAGGTTGCCGTAGAGCTTGTTGTCGGCGTTCTCACGCACCGCGCACGTGTTGATGACGACGATGTCGGGCTCGGCGCCGTTGGCGGGGATGTATCCGGCCGCCTCGAGCGAGCCGCTGAGGCGCTCGGAGTCGTGCACGTTCATCTGGCACCCGAAGGTGCGGACCTCGTAGGTCCGCGCCACGGGCGCGGTCTCGGTGGCCTCGACGGGCGAGACCTCGTGAAGGGTGCTCATGATCGCACCAGTTTACGAGCCCTCGGCTGTGAGCGCGGCCGTCACCGCCTCACGGATGACGTCGGACGGATACCCCCTGCGCTGCAGGAACGCCGACAGCCGTCGTTCGGCCGTCTGCCGATCGAGCCCGCTGAGCTGCCGTGCGCGTCGTTCGGCGACGGTGAGGGCGTTCTGACGCTCGAGGTCTGGGTCGAGCGAGTCGATGGCGGACCGCGCGGCCGAGTCGTCGACGCCACGACGACTGAGCTCCTGGAGGATCGCACCGCTCCCGCGCCCGCGGCGGGACCCACTGACGTGCACGAGCTGCTCGGCGAGGCGGGCATCGTCGAGGTAGCCGAGGCGCTCGTAGCGCTCGATCCACTCCTCGATCTCGGCGTCGTCGAGCCCGTGCTCGGCGAGGACCGCGCGTACCTCGGCGACCGACAGTGCCGAGCGGCGGAGCCGCGAGACGACGAGTCGGTCGATGCGCGCGTCTCGTTCGGGCCCCGTCTCATCGGGATCGTCGTCGACGATCGTGATTCGCCCACGGCGCCGCAACGAACCGGCGGGATGACGGCTGAGGGCGCTCCGCTCGCCGCGCTGCCACTCCCCGGCGCGAGACGTGGACCGGCGGGCGCGCTCAGTGGCCGGGTCGGGCTCGTCATCGAGGCCGGGCTCGAGTTCCGGCTCGAGCTCGGACACCGCATCGAGCTCGGGCTCGACGGCGCCTTCGGACGAGATGGCCGGATCGGCGACCGGTTCGCTCGGCACCACCCACGGCAGGTACGAGACCGGGGCGAGGTGTTCGGCTGCGTCGGTCATCTCACTCCCCTCCCGGTCTCGTCGCTGCATGAGTTCAGGCGCCCTTGCGCCCGAGCTTGGGTTCGATCGATTCGACGTTCGACAGCACCGGCGCGGCGCCCGCGGGCTGACCGATGCCGAGCTTCACGAGGATCTTCTTCTCGATGTCGGCGGCGATGTCGGGGTTCTGGATGAGGAAGTTGCGGGCGTTCTCCTTGCCCTGACCCAGCTGGTCGCCGTCGTAGGTGTACCAGGCACCCGACTTCTTGACGATGGCCTGATCGACGCCGTAATCGATGAGGCTGCCCTCGCGCGAGATGCCGACACCGTAGAGGATGTCGAACTCGGCCTGCTTGAAGGGCGGCGCCATCTTGTTCTTCACGACCTTGACGCGCGTGCGGTTACCCACCGCCTCGGTGCCGTCTTTGAGCGTCTCGATGCGGCGGATGTCGAGGCGGACCGACGCGTAGAACTTCAGCGCCTTGCCGCCCGCCGTGGTCTCGGGACTGCCGAAGAACACGCCGATCTTCTCGCGCAACTGGTTGATGAAGATCATCGTGGTGTTCGTCTGGTTGAGACCGCCCGTGAGCTTGCGCAGCGCCTGCGACATGAGGCGAGCCTGCAGGCCGACGTGCGAGTCGCCCATCTCGCCCTCGATCTCGGCCCGCGGCACGAGCGCGGCGACGGAGTCGATGACGACGAGGTCGATCGACCCGGAGCGCACGAGCATGTCGGCGATCTCGAGTGCCTGCTCGCCCGTATCGGGCTGCGACACGAGGAGCGAGTCGATGTCGACCCCGAGCTTCTTCGCGTAGTCGGGATCGAGCGCGTGCTCGGCGTCGATGAACGCGGCGATGCCGCCGGCTCGCTGGGCGTTCGCGATGGCGTGCAGGGTGAGCGTGGTCTTGCCCGACGACTCGGGACCGTAGATCTCGATGATGCGGCCGCGGGGAAGCCCGCCGACGCCGAGCGCGACATCGAGCGCGATGGACCCGGTGGGAATGACTTCGACCGGGGCGCGATCTTCGCTGCCGAGCCGCATGACCGACCCCTTGCCGAACTGTCGGTCGATCTGGGCGAGTGCCGTCTCGAGTGCTTTCTCGCGGTCTGCGGGTGATGGCATGTGCTGGCTCCTTCGATGCTCGATGCTGCTGCCTGTAGGCTGTCGTTCCACGTTGCGGGCCCCGACTCTTCGGTGCTGACCCGCGGCGTCTCGCGACAAGGCGTTTGCGGTGTGTTCCGACGCATCGACCGTATGGCCGACCTCCGACATCCGTCGCCCCGCGGGGCTGGATGTGGAGGGATGCGTCATTCCTCCTGCTGTCGAGGACGAGCCTAGCCGAGCATCCGAACGCATGTTCGAAGCGACACGCGCGTGTCGAACACGTCTTCGGGCCGCATGCGGGGGTCAGTGCGTGCCGCGTCGCCCGGGCTCGCGACGGCCCGCGCCGTGCCGGCGGGCGGGCGGGACATCCGTCGCCTCGCAGAGGGCGAGCCAGACGTCACGAGGCGGCACCCCGGCCGCCAGCGCCTCACGAGCGGTGCGGTCGCCCATCGCCGCCAGGACGAGGTCGTTCACGACCACGCTGCCGTAGCCCGCGCCGAACTCCTGGTCGACGGCCACCTGGAACTCGCTCAGCTTCATCGATCGTCTCCGGAAACGACATCGGCCGGTCCGAAGACCGGCCGATGCACAACGACGTACTGGGTCAGCGGACCATCATGTCCGCGTCGAACTCGGCGACGAGCTCGTCGGGAACGCTCTCGGGAACCACGGTCATGCCCTCGAGCACCGCGATGCGGTCGCCGACTTCGTGCATGATCACCGAGATGGGCGTGTCGAGTGCCTCGGCGACGGACGCGAGGATCTCTGACGAGGCCTCCTTCTGGCCGCGCTCCACCTCGCTGAGATAACCGAGGGCGACACTCGCCTTGGACGCCACCTGGCGAAGGGTGCGCCCCTTCTGCAGACGGAAGTCCCTGAGAACGTCGCCGATCTCCTGTCGGACCAGAACCATCGGGAACCTCCTTCATTCTGCCTGCGACTCCGCCGGAGTCGGAAACGGGAGCGCCAGTCTAGCTGACTCTCAGTGCTTCCAATCTAGCGTTGCACACTGGGGCTTTCGTGTGAACCTGCCACGTGTAACAGGGTGTTCACGATCCTTATTCCACCCGCTCGGCGTCTCGGGCGGGCTGATCGACCGGAATCGGGGCGGATGCCTCGAGCCGCGCCTTCCTCCGTTTCAGCCACACGCCCAGCCCGATGATGACCCCCAGCGTCGTGTAGGCGATGATCGCGAAGGGGCTGTGCACGAGGTACGACAGGTCTCCCTGGCTGATCGCCATCGACTTGCGGAGCTGCTCCTCGGCCATCGGCCCGAGGATGCCGCCGACGACCATGGGCGCGACAGGATACCCGTAGCGACGCATCATGAAGCCGACGATCCCGATCACGAGCAGGCTCAGCGTGTCGAGCACGTTGAAGTGCAGCGCGTACGCCCCGAGCCCGGCGAAGGCGAGGATGCCGGCGTAGAGGTACGGCCGCGGAATCCGGAGCACCTTGACCCACATGCCCACGAGCGGCAGGTTCAGCACGAGCAGCATGACGTTGCCGAGGTAGAGGCTCGCGATGAGCGCCCAGACGAGCCCCGACTGGTTCTCGAAGAGCATCGGACCCGGCCTGATGCCGTACGACTGGAATGCCGAGATGATGATCGCCGCCGTCGCGGTCGTCGGGAGCCCGAGGGTCAGGAGCGGCACGAGCACGCCCGCGGCCGCCGCGTTGTTCGCGGCCTCCGGGCCGGCGACGCCCTCGATGGCGCCGCGACCGAACTCGCCCTTGGCCTCGCCGCGCGCGAGCTTCCGCTCGGCGGCGTACGACAGGAAGGTCGCGACATCCGCCCCGCCCGCCGGAATGGTGCCGATCGGGAAGCCGATGGCCGTGCCGCGCAGCCAAGGGCGCCACGACCTGGCCCAGTCGCGCCGGGTCATCCACGTGCGCCAGCCGCGCGTCACGGGGATGACGCGCACGGGTCCGTGCCGGAGCCTCGAGGCCACGTACAGCGTCTCGCCGAGCGCGAAGAGCCCCACCGCGATGATGACGACGTCGATGCCGTCGGCCAGGCTCGGGATGCCGAACGTGTACCGCTGCTGCCCCGAGAGCACCTCGGTGCCGATGAGTCCGACGAGGAGCCCCAGTCCGAGCGAGACGAGCCCGCGCGGCACGCTCGATCCGAGCAGGGCACCGACGGTGAGGAACGCGACCACGATGAGCGCGAAGTAGTCGGCGGGGCCGAGCTGCACCGCGAGCTTCGCGATGCCCGGGGCGAGGAAGGTGAGCGCGAGCGTCGCCGCGGTCCCGGCGACGAATGAGCCGATCGCGGCGGTCGCCAGCGCGGCGGCGCCGCGACCGGCCTTGGCCATGCGATTGCCCTCGAGTGCGGTCACGATCGACGCGGACTCTCCCGGCGTGTTCAGCAGGATGGAGGTCGTCGACCCGCCGTACATGCCGCCGTAGTAGATGCCGGCGAACACGATGAGCGCACCCGTGGGGTCGAGCGAGTAGGTGAGCGGCAGGAGCAGCGCCACGGTCATGGCGGGTCCGATGCCGGGCAGCACGCCGACGGCGGTGCCGATGAACACGCCGAACAGCGCGTAGAGGAGGTATTGGGGCTGCAGCGCGGTGGCGAAGCCCTCGAGGAGTGCGGTGAGGCTATCCATGGAAGATCGGGATCCAGTCGAGGAGCGGGCCGGCGGGCAGCGAGAGCCCGAGCCAGGCGCCGAAGACGAGTTGCGTCACGAGCCCGAGCCCGAGCCCGACGAGCACGGCGACCCACCAGCGCTTGGCGCCGAGCGACCACGCCGCGCCGGCGAAGAGCACGGCCACGGCGATGGGCCAGCCCGTCCACTCGATGAGCACGAGCTGCGAGAGGAAGCACACGATGAGCTTCGCCACCGTGAGCCAGTCGGTCGGCGCATCGGGATCGATGTCCTCGCCGTCGTCGGGCACGCCGCGACGACCTCGGACCACCTGCACGATGACGGCGACGGATGCCGCGACGAGCAGCACCCCGACGGCGTACGGGAAGACCCGGGGCCCGAGCACGCTCGCCGATCCCGGCGGAACGCGGATGAACCCGGCCCCCACGATGGCGTAGACGCCGAGCGCCGCGCACACGGCGGCGAAGGCGAACTCGCCGATGGGCCGGCGGGCCGCCCCGGGCACGGGTGCTCCCCCCGACGCCTGCGCGTCGAGGGGAGCCGGTGCGGCCTCGGTCACTTCGCCACCAGGCCGATGGACTGGAGCGTCTGCGTCACCTCGGCGATGTCGTCGTCGAGGAAGGAACGGAAGTCGTCGCCCGTCAGGAATGCGTCGGCCCAGCCCTTCTCCTCGAGCGTGGCGGTCCACGCCCCGGAGTCGTGCAGGTCGGTCACGAGGCTCGTGAGCGCCTCGACGTCGGCGTCGGAGATGCCGCCGGGAGCGAGCAGGCCGCGCCAGTTCGTGAGCTCGACGTCGTACCCCTCGTCGATGAGCGTCGGCGTGTCGCGAAGGAGTTCGACGGGCTCAGGCGACGACACGGCGAGCGCGCGCAGCTCCCCCGCCTCGATCTGCTCGACGAACTCGCCGACGCCCGAGATGCCCGCCTGCACGGTGTTGCCGAGCAGCATCGTGACGGCCTCGCCGCCACCCGAGTTCGGGATGTAGTTCAGCGTCGACGGGATGTCGGCCGGGTCGACGCCGGCCTCGGTGAGCAGCATGCCGGCCAGGATGTGGTCGGCACCGCCCGCCGAGCCGCCCGTGACCGAGATCGCGGCGCCCTCGTCGATGATCGCGTCGACGAGGTCCTCCGTGGTCTCGTACGGCGACGACGCCGGCACGACGAGGACGAGCGCCTCCTCGGTGAGCCTCGCGATCGGGGTCATGTCCTCGATGCGCACCTCCGACGCGTTCGTCTCGACGGCGCCGACCATGACGAGCCCCGTGACCATGAGCGTCGCCGGGTCCTTCTCGTTGGCGAGCGACGCGAGTCCGACGGTGCCGCCCGCGCCGCCGATGTTCTCCACCGGAGCCGAGCCGACGAGTCCCTCGTCGGTGAGCACCTGGGACAGGGCGCGCGCGGTCTGGTCCCAGCCGCCGCCCGGGTCGGCGGGGGCGATGAGGTGCACGGTGTCGAGGGATGCCGCGGCGGCATCCGTCTCGGCATTCGCACCGCCGGCGGGTGTGCTGCAGGCTGCGAGGCCGAGCATCGCGACGACACCGGCGGCGGCGAGGGTGCCGCGCGTGGCCATTCGGATCGGGCTGTGGATTCCGGCCGACGTGCGCGGCCTGCGGTGTGATCGCAACGTTCTCCTCCTTGAGCGCCCGGCGGCATCGCCGGGCGACGATCGATGTGCGGACGACGCTACGGACGCCCCGGGGGCCAGGGAATGCTGCGTTCGTAAGGGTCGTAATGGTCGTTTCGGTCGATTCGGTCGTATTGGTCACGGGCCCGGATGCCCCGTCGACGACCCGGTGCGTCACACTTGACGGGTGGGCCGGTCGATGACGCTTGGCATGCAGCTGTTGCTGCTGCAGGTCGCCATCGTGCTCACGACCGTCGTCGGAACCGGGCTCACGGCCGTGTGGCTGCAGGAGCAGCAGCTCCGCGACGCCTACCAGGACCGCATGATCGCGGTCGCCCAGTCCGTCGCCGGTCTCCCGGTCATCACGGAGGCGTTCGACGACGCCGACCCGTCGGCCACGATCCAGCCGGTGGCCGAGGTGATCCGCAAGGCGTCGGATGTCACGTACGTCGTCGTGGCGAACGACCGCGGCATCCGCTATTCGCACCCGAACCCCGACCGGATCGGCGAGAAGGTGTCGACCGACCCGGCGATCCCGCTCTCGGGCGAGGTCTACGTCGGCACCCAGACCGGCACGCTCGGCGAGTCCTGGCGCGTGAAGGTGCCGATCTTCGCCGCCGACGGCGAGGTCATGGGCCAGGTGTCCGTGGGCATCCTGGAGTCAGAGCTCCGCGCCGACTTCGTCGGCGGCCTCAGCGGCCTGCTCGCGGCACTCATCGTGGCGGCGATCGTCGGCGTCGTGGGATCGGCGTGGATCGGACGGGTCATCCGCCGCCGCATCTACGGCCTCGAACCCGACGAGATCCGGGCCATGCTCGAGACGCGCGAAGCCATGCTGCACGGCATCCGCGAGGGGCTCGTCGCGGTCGACGACTCCGGGCGGATCGTGCTCATCAACGACGCGGCCGCTCGTCTCCTCGGCATCGCGGATGCGCACGCGGTGCTCGGCAGCGACGTCGGCGCCGTGCTCGACCGCGAGCTGGCGACTTTCATCGCCTCGGGCGAGAACCGGGAGACGCCCGTGCTGTCGGGCGAACGGGTACTGCTCGTGCACGGCGACCGCGTGCGCGTCGACGGGCGCGAGGTCGGCTCGATCGCGATCCTGCGCGACCGCACCGAGCTCGAGACCATGCTGCGCGAGCTGCAGGGCGCGCAGGGCCTCGCGGAGGGGCTGCGCGCCCAATCGCACGAGTTCTCGAACAAGCTGCACGTCGTGAGCGGTCTCCTCGAGCTCGGTCACGTCGACGCGGCGATCTCGTTCATCGAACGGGTCGGCAGCGGCGGCGCACTGTCGTCGCTCGACGAGCACGACGGCCTCGCCGATGTGGAGACGGCGGCGCTGGTGCTGGCCAAGCGCTCGCGCGCGCAGGAGCTCGGCATCGCCCTCGACCTCGACCCCGCCTCGCACCTCGATGTCGTGACCGGCGACCTGCCGCGCACCGACCTGCTCACGGTCGTCGGCAACCTGCTCGACAACGCGATCGAGGCCTGCATGCTCGGCGGTCGGGTCACGCTGACGATCCGCGACGACCTCGAGCCCGGTGCTGTGGTCGTTCGCGTGGACGACGACGGACCCGGCGTGCCGTCCGAGCTCCGCGACGCGATCTTCGAACCCGACGTGAGCGGCAAGACCGCGGTGCCCGGCAAGGCGAGGCGCGGCATCGGGCTCACCATCGTGCAGCGCGTCGCCGCCCGGCTGGGCGGCAGCACCACCGTCGGCGGCTCCCCCACGGGCGGCGCGCGATTCACCGTGGTGCTGCCGTGGGCGCCGCCACCGGCACGCCCCGCCGAGCCGAGTCCGATCGGGGTGCGCCGGTGAGCGACATCCGTGCCGTGATCGTCGACGACGACTTCGCCGTCGCGCACGTCAACCGCGCCTTCGTCGACGCGCAGCCCGGCTTCACGGTGGTGGCGGAGGCGCACACGGGCGCCGCCGCCCTGGCGGCCATCGAGCTGCACCGCCCGCAACTCGTGCTGCTCGACGTGTACCTGCCCGACCTCGGCGGCCTCGACGTGCTGCGGCGGCTCCGAGCTATCGGCGACGACGTGGAGGTCATCGCCGTCACCGCGGCACGCGACCTCGACACCGTGCGACGCGCGCGCCTCCTCGGCGTGCGGCACTACCTCGTCAAGCCGTTCTCGGGTGCGAGCCTCGGCGAGCGGCTCGAGGACGTGCGCCGCGGCATCGCCGCCGACCGGCTCGCCCCCGGCACCGCGCTCGACCAGCGAGCGGTCGACCAGGTGCTCGGCGGCGTCGTCTCGGCACGTCGCGCGACGCTGCCGAAGGGGCTGTCAGCGGTGAGCCTCGCGCGGGTCGCGGACCGGCTCGGTGAGTGCCGCACGGATGCCTCGGCAGCTGAGATCGCCGAATCGCTCGGCATGAGCCGCGTGAGCGCGCGCCGCTACCTCGAGCACCTCGTCGCCACGGGCGCCGCGGAGGTGGCACCGCGGTACGGTTCGGCCGGACGGCCGGAGCACCGGTACCGCGCGCCCGGGCGCTGAGGTCGGACCCACCGACCGACGGTTCGGCGGATGTGCGCGTATCCGGGTCAGCCCGGACCGTCGGGATGCGCGAGATCGTAGGCACGCGAGAGCTTGGCGGGGACGACCATGCGCCACGCGTCGACGACGAGCTCGCGTGCCTCGGACGGTTCCAGTGACGCAAGAACTGCGTGGACCCAGTTGAAGCGCAGGTCCGACGCGGATGGCATCTGGAACGTGTGTGGATAGCTCGCGACCAGCGCCGCCCGCTCCTCCTTCGGGAACGCGAAACCCATCACGGTCTCGTCGAGGGAGAACGCCACGTACACCAGCTGACCGACGCGGAATTTCAACCTCCCGCGCACGTACACCGGGTAGGAGCGCTCCAACTCCGCGCCCAGCGCTCGAACATCCTCGACCTCCGCCATGATTCAGAGCCGATCCAGCAGCGCCCCGATGGCGGCCCGCACGGTCGCGGAACGGATCTCGGCGCGATCCCCGGGCAGGTCGAGGGGGATCGCCTCGATCTCGTCGCCCATCGCGACGCCGAGGAAGACCGTGCCGACGGGCTTGCCGTCCTGCGGATCGGGCCCTGCGACTCCGGTGGTCGCGATGCCGAGGTCGGCCGGGCGCCCGTCGACCGCGAGCACGCCTCGCACCCGATCCGCCATCTGCCGCGCGACTTCGGGGTGCACGGCCCCCTCGCGCTCGAGGAGCTCCGCCGAGACGCCGAGGACCGTGTGCTTCACGCCAGTGTCGTACGCGACCACGCCGCCGTTCACCACGAGCGAGGCGCCGGGGATCCGGGTCAGCTCGGCGACCACGAGGCCGCCCGTGAGCGATTCGGCGACGGCGATGCGGAGCCCGCGGCGGGTGAGTTCGGCGACGACGGCCGCCGCCCGATCAGCGGGCTGGGGCATCCGCTCGGCCACGTCAGCCCTCGTGCTGCTCGTGACGCTCGCGCGCCAGCCGGACCGCGTCGCGCACGTAGAGCAGGCCCGACCAGACCGTGAGAATGACCGCCGCGGTCATGAGGATGCCGTTCACCCAGTGGATCCAGGCGTCGCCCACGATCGTCCAGAACGGAAGGAGCGCGAACGAGATGGCGAACGACTGCACGAGGGTCTTCAGCTTGCCGCCCGACGACGCGGGCACGACATTGCCGCGGCCGAGCTCGACGAATCGCCAGATCGTGATGCCGACCTCGCGCACCACGATGATCGCGGTGACCCACCACGGCAGCTCGCCGAGGATCGAGAGGCACACGAGGGCGCCGCTCGTGAGGAGCTTGTCGGCGATCGGGTCGAGGATCTTGCCGAGATCGGTGACGAGGCCGCGCGACCGGGCGAGGTACCCGTCGAGGCTGTCGGTCGAGATGCCCACGATGAAGACCACGGCGGCCACCCACCGGAGCCAGCCGTCCTGCCCGGCATCGGCGAGCAGCATCCAGAAGAAGATCGGAGCGACGATGATGCGGACGACGGTGATGGCGTTCGGAAGATTCCAGTTCGCCGATCGCTCGGAACCGCCGGCGGGAGAGGTCATGGGACCAAGGATAGCGGGCGCGGATGCCGCGTCACCGACCACGCGCGACGGGTCGCGCCGCGCGCGTCACTCCCGCCCCGTGAGCCCCCACGCGTCCTCGTCGGCGTCGCCCTCGACCTCGGGAAGGCCGTGGGTGCGCCGCTCGACGGGATCGTCGTCGTAGCGGTCATCGGGGTCGTCGGGCACCTGCGTCGGCGCGGGCGCGGGCGCGTTGCGCGGTGGTGCGGCGGAGGCGGCGGCGGTCGAGGACCCGGCCGGCTCCTCCCCACGGAGGCGCGCCAGCACCCCGGGCAGCTGCTCGGCGGTCACGAGCACGTCGCGCGCCTTCGAGCCCTCGGAAGGCCCGACGATCTCGCGGGACTCGAGCAGGTCCATCAGTCGTCCGGCCTTGGCGAAGCCCACGCGGAGCTTGCGTTGGAGCATCGACGTGGATCCGAACTGCGTCGACACCACGAGCTCGGCGGCCGCGAGGAGCAGCTCGAGATCGTCGCCGATGTCCGCGTCGATCTCCTTGCGCTCGACGGCGGCCGCGACATCCTGCCGGTATTCGGGCCGCGCCTGACGGGTGACGTGCTTCACGACCCGCTCGATCTCGGCCTCGGTCACCCACGCGCCCTGCACCCGGATGGGCTTCGAGGCGCCCATCGGCAGGAAGAGCGCGTCGCCCTGCCCGATGAGCTTGTCGGCGCCCGGCTGGTCGAGGATGACGCGCGAGTCCGTGACGCTCGTGACGGCGAAGGCGAGCCGGCTCGGCACGTTCGCCTTGATGAGGCCCGTGACGACGTCGACCGACGGACGCTGGGTCGCCAGCACGAGGTGGATGCCCGAGGCGCGCGCCAGCTGCGTGATGCGCACGATCGAGTCCTCGACGTCGCGCGGGGCGACCATCATGAGGTCGGCGAGCTCGTCGACCACGACGAGGAGGTACGGATACGGCTTGAGGCGGCGCTCGCTGCCGGCGGGCAGCACGATCTCATCGTTCACGACGGCCTTGTTGAAGTCGTCGATGTGACGGAAGCCGAACGACGCGAGGTCGTCGTAGCGCATGTCCATCTCCTTCACGACCCACTGCAGCGCCTCGGCGGCCTTCTTGGGGTTCGTGATGATGGGCGTGATGAGGTGCGGGACACCCGCGTACGGGGCGAGCTCGACGCGCTTCGGGTCGACGAGCACCATGCGCACCTCGCTGGGCTTGGCGCGCATGAGGAGGCTCGTGATCATGGAGTTCACGAAGCTCGACTTGCCCGAGCCGGTGGAACCGGCGACGAGGAGGTGGGGCATCTTCGCGAGGTTGGCGACGACGTAGCCACCGCCGACATCCTTGCCGACGCCGATCGTCATGGGGTGCTTCGCATTCACGGCCGCACCCGAGCGCAGCACGTCGCCCAGGGTCACCGTCTCACGGTCGGCATTCGGGATCTCGACGCCGATGGCGCTCTTGCCCGGGATCGGCGAGAGGATGCGCACCTCGTTCGACGCGACCGCATACGCGAGGTTCTTCGACAGCGCCGTGACACGCTCGACCTTCACGCCGGGACCGAGTTCGATCTCGTACTGCGTCACCGTCGGGCCGCGCGAGAAGCCGGTGACCTTGGCGTCGACCTGGAACTGGTCGAGCACCGCCGTGATCTGGCGCACGACGTCGTCGTTCACGGCCGACCTGGCCTTCGCCGGCGGACCCGCGGCGAGGGTCGACGCCGCCGGCAGGTGGTAGGGGCGCTCGGGCACGGATGCCTCGGGCTCGTCGCCGCCCGCGAGGCTCGCGCCGGCCGCACCGGCGTGACCTGGCGCACCCGACTCGCCGTCGCCCGGCTCGTCGAACACCGAGAGCACGCTCGTGGCACCGCCGTCGTCGCCGCGGAGCCCGGTGCCGCCGCGCGGCACGTCACCCGTGAAGCGCTGCAACGCCGTCTCGGCGCGCTCGAGATCGCCGATCACCTCGCTGCCGTACGACGTGACCACGCCCTCGATGGGCGACTCGAAGCTGCCCGCCGCCGAGCCCGCACCGAACACCTCGGTGATGCCGTCGACGCCGGGCGCCTCGTACGCCGGATCCTCCTCGCGGTTCGACGCGTTCCGCCGCCACCACGGCACGAGGCCGCTGCGTTCGCCGTCGTCGCCCGCCCCGTCGATGCCGTCGAGTTCGGTCGGCACGGACCTGCGTCGGTCGCGCCGTGACGGCTTCGAGGCATCCGTCGCCTGCTCGTCGGGCTCGGGCGCGCCGAACAGCCACACGTAGAGCTCGCGGAACCGCGCCGGGACGCGGTTCGGCGGGGTCTTCGTGATGATGAGCAGCGACAGCAGGAGCAGCACGATCAGCACGACCGCGGCGCCCACCTCGGTGATCAGCAGGATGAGCGGCTGGGCGAGCATCCAGCCGAGGATGCCGCCGGCGCGCGCCAGCACGGCCATGCCCTCGCGCGGCTCGGGCTGGCCGCCGAACAGGTGGCTGAGCCCCGAGACGGCGAGGAGCAGCAGCCCCATGCCGATGCCGATACGCGTGTTGTCGTGCACCGAGCTCGGATGCCGGAACAGCCACACGGCGAAGCCCAGCATGATGACGGGCAGCGCGAACGCCAGCCGGCCGAACAGGCCGCCGAAGGTCCACGAGTCGAGCACCTGCGCCCACGAGTCGTTGATGAAGAACCACTCGACGACGGCGCCCGCGATGGCCAGCAGCACGAGGAAGAACGGCAGGCCGTCGCGGCGCTCCTCTTTCGCGAGCGTCTCAGGGCCGAGCGCGCGGGCCGCGCCGCCGGTGACGTGCGCGAGGCCCATCCAGGCCCGCACGAGCACATTGGGACGCTCGGATGCCGCGGGCCGCCGCTTCGGCACGCCCGCCGAGCCGCGCGCGGTGGCCGCCGGGAGCTTCTTGGTCGGAGCCGTCTTGGCGGTCGTCTTCGCGCTCGAGCCGCGCGCGGGCGTGCCCGAGGCACGCCCGTTCGACCTGGTGCGCGTAGCCATGCCCCCAACGTTACGGCCGACCACCCGCTCGGGCCGACAGGACGCGGCGAGTGTTCGCGATCGGCGCTACGCCTCGATGACGAGCGGCACCAGCATCGGGCGACGGCGCAGGCGGCGGTTCACCCATGTGCCCATCGTGCGCCGCACGATCTGCTGCAGCCCATGCTGATCGCGCACGCCGTTCTGGGCGGCCTCGAGGAGCGCCGCCGAGATCTTCGGCTTGACCTCCTCGAACACCGCGTCGTCCTCGGCGAACCCGCGGGCGTGGATCTCTGGTCCGACGATGATGCGGCCCGTCGAGGCATCCACCACGATGATGACCGAGATGAAGCCCTCCTCGGCGAGGATCCGGCGATCCTTCAGGTCGGCGTCGGTGATCTCGCCCACGGTCGTGCCGTCGACGTAGACGAAGCCGAGGTCGAGCTGCCCGGTCACCCGCACCTGGCCGTCGTGCAGGTCGTAGACCGTGCCGTTCTCGCCGATGAACGTGTTGCTCTCGGGGATGCCCGTGTCCTGCGCGAGCTTCGCATTGGCGAACAGGTGCCGGTACTCGCCGTGGATCGGCAGCACGTTCTTCGGCTTCAGGATGTTGTAGCAGTAGAGCAGCTCCCCCGCCGCCGCGTGGCCCGACACGTGCACCTTCGCGTTGCCCTTGTGCACCACGTTCGCGCCGAGCTTCGTGAGCCCGTCGATCACGCGGTAGACCGCGTTCTCGTTGCCCGGGATGAGGCTCGAGGCGAGGATGACGGTGTCGCCCTCGCCGACCTCGATCTGGTGATCGCGGTTCGCCATGCGGCTGAGCACCGCCATCGGCTCGCCCTGCGACCCCGTCGACATGTAGACGATGCGGTCGTCGGGCAGGTCGCCCGCCTTCTTGAAGTCGATGAGCACGCCCTCGGGCACCTTCAGGTAGCCGAGATCGGCGGCGATGGTCATGTTGCGCACCATGCTGCGGCCGATGAGCGCGACCCGCCGGCCGTTCGCGTGCGCGGCATGCAGCACCTGCTGGACCCGGTGCACGTGGCTGGAGAAGCTCGCCACGATGACCCGACGGGGGGCACGGGCGATGACCTCGTCGAGCACGGGGCCGATCGAACGCTCGAGCGGCGTGAAGCCCGGGACATCCGCGTTGGTGGAATCGACCATGAAGAGGTCGACGCCCTCCTCGCCGAGCCGCGCGAACTCGCGGAGGTCGGTGAGTCGCCCGTCGAGGGGCAGCTGGTCCATCTTGAAGTCGCCCGTGGCGAGCACAGTCCCCGCGCGCGTCTTGACCGCGACGGCCAGCGCATCGGGGATCGAGTGGTTCACCGCGATGAACTCGAGGTCGAACGGGCCGATCCGCTCGCTCTGGCCTTCGCTGACGGTGAGGCTGTACGGCTGGATGCGGTGCTCCTTGAGCTTCGCCTCCACGAGCGCGAGCGTCAGGGTCGAGCCGATCAGCGGGATGTCGGAGCGCATGCGCAGGAGATACGGCACCGACCCGATGTGGTCCTCGTGGCCGTGTGTCAACACCACGCCGACGATGTCGTCGAGGCGCTCCCGCAGGAACCCGAAGTCGGGCAGGATCAGGTCGACGCCGGGCTGGTGCTCCTCGGGGAAGAGCACGCCGCAGTCGATGATGAGGATCTTGCCGTCGATCTCGTAGCTCGTCATGTTGCGGCCGACCTCGCCGAGGCCGCCGATGGGGATGATGCGGAGCGTTCCGGGTTCGAGCGGGGTGGGATCGATGACGACGTCGGGCATGGGCCCTCCTCACGTTGCGGTGTTCAGTTCGGTTCGGCCGGTCGGGCGGATGCCCCGGCCCGCGCGTTCAGCGCGTGGTGCCCGCGATCTTCGGCAACGCGCCACCTGCTGCGGCGTTGCGGTCGGGGCGGAAGTAGTGGAAGTCGACGCCGGGGATGCCCTGCACGAGGTCGATCTCGTCCTCGATGAGTGCGGCCTCCCACTCCTCGGGGCCGACGAGGGGCAGCCGCACGCGCGGGCTTCCGATGCGGCCGAGGCCGTGCAGGATGTACTTCGTCGAGACGGTGCCCGGCACGTGGGTCATCACGGCGCGCACGAGCGGTTCGAGGCGCCGATGCTCGGCGGTCGCGGCCTTCAGGTCGCCGCGGTTCACGGCGTCGACCATGGCGCGGTACGGTGCCGGGGCGATGTTCGCGGTGACGCCGATGAGGCCCGTCGCGCCGATCGACAGGTGCGGCAGCACGTTCGCGTCGTCGCCCGAGAAGTACATGAGGTCGGTCTGGTTGAGCACCCGGCTCACCTCGGAGAAGTCGCCCTTCGCATCCTTGATGGCGAGGATGTTCGGATGCTTCGCGAGCCGCAGGATGGTCTCGTACTTGATGGGCACGCCCGTGCGGCCCGGGATGTCGTAGAGGATGACCGGCAGGTCGGTGGCGTCGGCCACGAGCCGGAAGTGCGTGAGGATGCCGGCCTGGGTCGGCTTGTTGTAGTACGGCGTCACGATCATGATGCCGTCGGCGCCGGCCTCCGCCGAGTGACGGTACAGCTCGATCGCGTGGGCGGTCTCGTTGGAGCCGCCGCCTGTGATGATCTTCGCGCGCCCCGCGGCGACATCCTTGCCGACCTCGACGAGCTTGATCTTCTCGGGGTCGGTGAGCGTCGAGGTCTCACCGGTGGTGCCCGTGACGACGATGCCGTCGGCGCCGGCCTGGATCACGTCGTCGATGTGCTTCTCGACCCCGGCCCAATCGACCTCGCCGTCTGCCGTCATCGGCGTGACGAGCGCGACGAGCACCTGTCCGAAGGGGTTTTCCTGAGCCACGCCCTCCAGCGTATCGGTTCGCGCGCCGCGCCCCGCGCGCTGCCCGCCCTCGCTCCGGTCACGCAAGCTCATGTCCATTCCTGCGGATATACGATCCGCCACCCCGCGTTTGCGGCCGTCGGCTCGGTGTGGCGGATCGTATATCCGCAGATTCGTACACGAGGGCTGGTTCAACCCGCACCCGGAAGACGGACGTCAGGCGGAGCGGAGGCGCTCTGCCCAAGGGTCGAGATGCAGCGCCCGCGCGACCTTCGCCAGGATGGCCGCCTCCACGATGGGCCAGTCGTTCACGACCATGTCGTAGTCGAACCGGAGCGTGTCGAAGCCGTGGGTCGCCGCGACCACGTCGCGCAGGAGGTCTTTGTGGCGGCTCTCAGGGCCCTCGTGCCCGGGTCCGCCATCGACCTCGAGGATGAGCCGGTCGCCGAGCACGAAGTCGACGCGGCCGACCCCGGGGATCTCGACCTGCGTGCGAAGTGAGATGCCGAGCCGGTGCAGGCGGACTCTGAGAAGGGATTCGAGCCCGCTCTCGGAGTCCGATCGGGCGAAATCGACCAGCCAGCGCGCCGACTCCGTGATCCGCCCACGCAACTCCGCGCGACCGGCCCGGGTGAGCACCCGCTTGTGCAGGGCGGACTCGAGTGTGGCGAAGAACGCGTCGTCACCGTGGCATCCGCGAATCTGCAGGAGGGCGTCCACGAGGGACACCTCGGTCGAGGTGAACTGCAGGGCATTCCAGTGCTGTACGCACGTGCAGTCGTCATGCGGATGCGAGTGCCCGTTCGGCGGTAGCGACACGTGCACGATGTGGTCGAGCGGCAGCACCCAGAGCCCGCGTGACCTCGCCACGGAGACGCAGGCGAGCGCGCCGCCATGGCGGAGCGCGATCCGAACCGGACTGGGAAGGCCGGGGTCGGCATAGTGGCCCGATCGAACGCGGATGAGGCGTCCAGCCGCCACCGCCCGCCGAACTGACCGCGCATCGACACCGAGCGCCGCGAACTCGCGGGCGCGGATGGCGCCGCCGCTGCCGCGACAGACCGCGGCCACGTCGTCAGGGGTCCATCGCATGCTGCGCACGCGGCCATGCTGTGCCGCCCGACGATCAGTCGCCTCGACGCGAGCCGGGATGTGCAACCCGGCTCCGGTCGGCCGCACGTGGAGGACGAGTCATCCGTCCGTATCTGCGGAGATACGATCCGGCACGCCGTCTCCCGGCCGAGATTGGCGGCGCGCCGGATCGTATCTCCGCAGAAGCGTGCAGTCACGGGCGCGCGCGGGCGGCGCGTGCGGGCGCGCGAGGGATCAGGCGCGGGTGCAGCGGAGGAAGCGGTACCGGATGCCGCTCGTCGACGTGTGCCAGCCCTCGGCCGGGTCGACGTCGGCGACCTGCCACGAGCCGTCGACGGCGGGCCCGAACGTGTCGCCATCGACGGCGAGGTCGAGCTCGGTGACCTCGAGGCGGTCGGCTCGATCCATCACGGCGGCGAAGATCTCGGCGCCGCCGATCACCCACACAGTGTCGGACGGCGTCGTGTCGGATGCCGCGAGCGCGAGCGCCTCGTCGACGGATCCGGCGACGTCGGCGCCCTCGTCCGACCAGCCGGTCTGCCGGGTCACGACGATGTTGCGCCGTCCGGGCAGCGGACGGAACCGCGGCGGCAGCCCGTCCCACGTCTTGCGTCCCATGACCACGGGCGCGTCGCCGGTGAGCTCCTTGAAGTGCGCGAGATCCTCGGGCACGTGCCACGGCATGCCGCCGCCGGCCCCGATCACACCGCCGCGCGCCTCGGCCCAGATCAGCCCGACCTCGGGCCCGGCGGCATCCGTCTCATCCGCGAGATCGGCGCCGCTCATACGGCGACGGCCGCGCGGATCGCCGGGTGGTGCCGGTAGTCCTCGACGACGAAGTCCTGGAACGCGTAGTCGAGGATCGAGTCGGGCCGTCGGGCGAAGCGCAGCGTCGGCGCCGGATACGGCGAGCGCGACAGCTGCTCGGTCACCTGCTCCAGGTGGTTGTCGTAGATGTGGCAGTCGCCGCCGGTCCACACGAAGTCGCCGACCTCGAGCCCGGTCTGCTGCGCCACCATGTGCGTGAGCAGGGCGTACGAGGCGATGTTGAACGGCACGCCGAGGAAGAGGTCGGCGCTGCGCTGGTACAGCTGGCACGACAGGCGCCCGTCGGCGACGTAGAACTGGAAGAACGCGTGGCACGGCGCGAGCGCCATGCGCGGGATGTCGGCCGGATTCCACGCCGAGACGATGAGCCGCCGCGAGTCGGGGTTGCGCCGGATCTCGTCGACCACCTGCGTGATCTGGTCGATCGTCTCGCCCGAGGGCGTCGGCCAGGAGCGCCACTGCACGCCGTAGACGGGCCCGAGCTCGCCCGAGGCATCCGCCCACTCGTCCCAGATGGTCACGCCGTGCTCCTGCAGCCAGCGAACGTTCGACTCGCCGCGCAGGAACCAGAGCAGCTCGTATGCGACCGACGGGAAGTGCACGCGCTTGGTCGTGACGAGCGGGAAGCCCTGTGAGAGGTCGAACCGCAGCTGGCGCCCGAAGACGCTTCGGGTGCCCGTGCCCGTGCGGTCGGACTTGGGGGTGCCGTGCTCGAGCACGTCGCACAGGAGGTCCTCGTAGGGCGTGGGAATCGTCTCGGCCATCGCGTCGATGCTACTCGCGCGAGGCGTTGGGTGGGCGGATGCCTCGGGCGCGCCGCGCACGTCACGCACCGTCACACGCGGCCGGCCGCAGGCGGTGCGCCGTAGCATCGCGACATGGACTGGCTCACGGCGATCATCGCGGGCCTCGGCCTGCCCGCCCTGGCCACGGCCATCGGCCTCGCCTGGCGGGCACGCACGGGTCGACTGCACGAGACGCGCGAGACTCGGAGCGTCGGCGGCGGCGACGGCGACGGCGGCGGTACCCGCAACGGCTCGGGCGTTGGCCCGACGGATGCCGCTGCGCTCGACCTCTCCCCCACGGCGCTCGGGTCGTCGGCGACGCTCGTGCAGTTCTCGACCGAGTACTGCAGCCGGTGCCCCGCGACCGCGCAGCAGCTCGCGGGCGTGGCGGCCCGATACGACGGCGTGCGGCACGTGGAGGTCGACCTCACCCACCGCGCCGACCTCGCCGACCGGTTCCGCGTGCTGCAGACGCCGACGACGCTCATCCTCGACGCACGGGGTCTCGCGAGCGCCCGCATCGGCGGCGTCCCGCGCCTCGACGCGGTGCACGAGCACCTCGAACGACTCACCCGGAGGACCCATGTCGCATCCTGAACGCACGGGCATCGACGCCGGCATCGATCCTCGCGGTCCCCGCTTCACGGCGAGCGTCACGGCGGTGCTGCTGCTCGCCACGGTGGTGCTCGGCGTCGGCGGCGCCACCCTTGCCGCCTGGATCCTGCTCACGGTGATCAGCCTCGTGTTCGCGTGGAGCGCCGTGGCCGGCATCCGCCGGAACCCGTTCGCGCTCGTGTTCCGCTCGCTCGTGCGGCCCCGGCTCCGCCCGCCCGCCGAGCTCGAGGACCCACGTCCGCCGACGTTCGCGCAGGGCGTCGGATTCGTGGTCACGATCGTGGGCGTCATCCTCGGGCCGCTCGGCGTGGCAGCAGCAGTGCCGATCGCGGCGGCCGCGGCGTTCATCGCCGCGTTCCTCAACGCGGTGTTCGGGTACTGCCTCGGCTGCCAGCTCTACCTGCTGCTCGTGCGTGCGCGCGTCATCGCCAGGACCTGAACCGGACGCGGCAAGGACCTGACCGCGGCGGCATCCTCCGGGCTAGGCTGGGAGCCCGGCTCGAGGAGGAGGACCACCATCATGGCACTGACCAGCGAAGCGACCGCCATCTGGAAGGGCACGTTGTTCGAGGGATCCGGGGATGTCGCCCTCGACTCCTCGGGGCTCGCCACGTTCCCCGTGAACTGGAAGGCCCGCACCGAGGGCGTCGCCAACACGACCAACCCCGAGGAACTGCTCGCAGCGGCGCACTCGTCGTGCTTCTGCATGGCCCTCTCCCTTGCGCTCGCGCAGGCCGGCCACCCGGCCGAGAGCATCCAGACGACCGCCGCGGTGACATTCGAGGCCGGAAAGGGCGTGCTCGGCAGCCACCTGCTCGTGAGCGCGCGGGTCCCCGGCATCACCGAGGAGGAGTTCGAGGCCTTCGCCGAGGACGCGAAGGAGAACTGCCCGATCTCGCAGGCGCTGTCCATCCCGATCACGATCGAAGCCGAGCTCGCCTGACCGTGCGGGTGCTCATCGCCGGTGCGTCCGGCTTCATCGGGACCGCACTCGTCGACCTGCTGACGGCCGACGGTCACGAGGTCGTGCGGCTGGTGCGGCGCCGAGCCCATGGTCCCGACGAAGCGTCGTGGTCGCCGGCCTCTGGCATCATCGACTTCGGGGTCATGGATCGGGTCGACGCGGTCGTGAACCTCTCGGGGGCGTCGCTGTCGCGGCTGCCGTGGACCAAGGGCTACCAGGGCGAGATCCTGGATTCCCGTGTCACGGCGACGCGCACCCTCACCGAGGCGATGCACAAGGCGAAGCGCCCGCCGACCGTGTTCCTCAGCGCCTCGGCCGTCGGCTTCTACGGCAACCGGCCCGGCGAGCTGCTCACGGAGTACTGCGCCGCCGGCTCGGGCTTCCTCCCCGAGGTGGTGCAGCGGTGGGAGGCCGCGGGGATGCTCGCCCCGAGCGAGACCCGCACCGCGATCTTCCGCACCGGCATCGTCATCGGTCATGGCGGGGCCATGCAGCGCGTCAGCACGCTCACGCGGCTCGGGCTCTCCAGCCGGCTCGGCACCGGTGGCCAGCACTGGCCGTGGATCTCGCTGCACGACGAGGTGGCGGCCATCGCGCACCTGCTCTCGTCGAACCTCGCGGGCCCCGTGAACCTCGTGGGACCCACGCCGGCGACCGCCGACCGCATCATGAACGCGATGGCCGAGCGGATGAACCGGCCCTACGCGTTCGCGGTGCCCGAGCGCATGCTCGGCCTCGCCCTCGGGCGTGCGGCCGACGAGCTCCTGCTCTCGAGCCAGAAGGTGCGTCCGCAGCGGCTGATCGATGACGGATTCCGCTTCACCCACGTGACCGTCGAGTCAGCGCTCGACGACATGCTCAGCGCTCCGCGCGCTCGAGCGTGATCGCCTGGCGCACGGCGCCCCGCGCCCGTCGACGATCGCCCGCCGCGTCGTAGGCGAGCCCGAGGCGCAGCCACGCCCGCCAGGATTCGGGCTCGGCCTCGGCCGCCGCCCGGAACGCATGGAACGCGGCATCCGCCGGCGCCCGCTCGGGCCGCCCGCTCGGGGTCAGGGGGATGCCCAGGTCGAGCCCATCCTCGGCCTCGAGCCGCCGCACGAGCGCCTGCGAGCGCACGCCGAACATGATCTCGCGCCAGAGCGCCCACGCCGCGATGACCGGGAGCACGATGAGCGCGACGCCCATGGCGACCGCGATCGGTTCGCCCGTGCCGAGGAACTGCATGGCCCGCCAACCGACCAGCACGATGTAGAGGGCGAGGAGCACGGCCATGATGATGGCCCCGACCTTGGCGCTCATGCGGTGGTGCCGGGGATGCCCAGGTCGAGCAGGGCGTCGAGCCCGACCGTCACGCCGGTCGCCCGGGGTGCGTGGCGGAGCGCCAGGAGGATGCCCTGCTCGTAGGCCGACGGCGATGCGGTGGAGTGCGAGATGGTGAGCGTCTCGCCGTCACCGCCCAGGATCACGCGCTGCTCGGCGGTCACACCGGCGAGGCGCAGGCTGTGCACCGGCACTCCCGACACCAGTTGCCCGCGCGCCCGCTGGTCGGCGTGTGGTGCGGCAACGGGGCCCGCGTCGCCGCGCGCCTCGCCGATGAGCTCGGCCGTGCGCACCGCGGTGCCCGACGGCGAGTCCACCTTGCCGGCGTGGTGCGCCTCGACGATCTCGATCGAGTCGAAGTAGGGGGCGGCGAGTGCCGCGAACGCGGTGCCGAGCACGCTGCCGATGGAGAAGTTCGGGATGAAGAGCACGGGCCCGGCGTCGTCGTGCCCGCGCACGAATGCGGAGATCTCCGCGATGCGATCGCGCGACCAGCCCGAGGTGCCCACGACGACGGGGATACCGGCGCCCGTGGCGAACTCCACGATGGCGGCGCTGGCGGCCGGATGGGTGACGTCGAATGCGACATCCGCGCCGAGCATCTCGTCGAGGCTCGACCGGGAGGTGAGCGCCGCGTGCAGTTCGAGGTCGTCGGCCTCCTCGATGAGCCGAATCGCCAACCGCCCCATCCTGCCCGTGGCCCCGGCCACGGCGACCCGTATCGTCACCGCTTCACCCTAGCAAGACCGCGGTCGTAGGCTGTCGGGATGCGGTTCCGTGAAGTCGACGTGGCAAGCGACGAGGCGCACACGCTGCTGGATGCGTACTTCGCCGAACGCGCAGCCGGGTTCCCGGCGGCGCAGGGCGAGTACCGGCCCACCTACCCGACCGCCGAGCAGTTCACGCCCCCTGCGGGTGCGTTCCTCGTCGTGGAAGACGACGACGGCGGCGTCATCGGATGCGGCGGGGTGCGCCGCATCCAGCGCCGGCCCGAGACGCTCGAGGTGCGTTTCGAGATCAAGCACCTGTGGCTCCGACCCGAGGCGCGCGGTCGCGGTTTCGGCCGACGCATCCTCGACGAACTGGAGCGTCGCGCCACCGGATTCGGCGCCGAGGAGCTCGTGCTCGATACCAACGCGAGCCTGGAGGCGGCGGGCGGCCTCTACCGGTCGAGCGGCTACGCCGAGGTCGCGCCGTACAACGAGAACCCCAACGCCACGCACTGGTACGCGAAACGCGTGCAGCCTCAGACCAGGTAGGGCTCGGGCATCCCGGTGCGGAGCTCGGGCGGCAGGTGAGCGAGGTCGTTGTGCGTGACGAGGCTCCACGGCCGACCCGACTTCTGGGTGAGCACCGTGAGGCCGCAGTTCGCCTGGTTGATCGAGAGCCAGCGCCAGTCGGGGGCTCCGAGTGCTTCGCGCACGAGCCATGCGATCACGAAGTTGTGGGTGATCAGCAGGTCGTGGCGGTCCTCGCGGTGCGAGCGCAGGAATTCGGCCGCGGCATCCGCCATCTGGGCGCTGCCCGCCTCGATCTCGGCCTCGGTGACCGATCCGAAGAACGGGTCGTAGACCTTCGGGGTCTCCGGCGCGGGACCCGACGGGATGCAGTCGAAGAGCAGTGCCGAGGGCTCCGGCGTCAGCGCCGGCATCTTCGCCGCGATGATGGCAGCCGTCTCGGCGGCCCGCTGCAGCGGCGAGTGCCACGCGTGGTCGAACGGCACACCGCCGAGCCGTTCGGAGAGCAGCTCCGCCTGACGCCGCCCACGGGGTGAGAGCGGTCCGTCGGGCATGCCGTGCTGGGCGTCGAGCTGTTCCCCATGGCGGACGAGGTAGAGGTGATGGGGCACGTTCCTGCTTCCTGGTGCGACGTCGTTGTCGGGCGTCAGGCGACGCCGAGGGACGGCGCGGCCCGATCGACCGCTCCGTTGAAGGCAGATTCCTCGGTCGCGCCGACGGCGACCAGGGAGAACGGCCTGGCGACGAGGTCCTGCGCGAGCGCCTGCACGTCGTCAGCGGTGACGAGCGCGATGCGTCGGAGGGACTCGTCGAGGTCGATGAACTCGCCGAGGGTCAGCTCGGCTCGTCCGAGTCGGGACATCCGGGTATCGGAGTCCTCGAGGGCGAGGGCGGATGCCCCGCCGAGTTGCCCCGCGGCCCGGTGGAGCTCATCGGGGGTGATGCCGTGTTCGGCGACGCGTTCGAGCTCGCTGCGCATGAGCGCGGCGACGGTGCTCGCCTTCGCGGGGGCGCAGCCGGCGTACATGCCGAACAGCCCGGCGTCGGAGTAGGCGGGGGCGAACGAGTAGACCGAGTACGCAAGCCCACGGCGCTCGCGCACCTGCTGGAAGAGGCGCGACGACATGCCCGAGCCGAAGGCGGCGTTGAGCACGCTCATCGTGGAGCGGCGCTCGTCGGTGGCGACCAGCCCCGGAACGCCGAGCAGCAGGTTGACCTGCTCGATGGGGCGTGGCACGACCGTGACGGCCGGACCGGTCTCGAGCACGGCGGGAGCGCTGTCGCGCCGTTCGACCGGGGCGGACTCGACCGTGAGATCCCACCCGGCGCGCGTGAGCCCGCGCTCGAGTTCACCGACGAGCACGTCGTGGTCGACGGCGCCCGCGACCGTGACGACGAGGTCCTGCGGCCGGTAGCTCGAACGGTAGTGCGCCCACACCGCCTCGCGCGTGGCCGCACGGATGGTGGCAGGGTCGCCGCCGATGGGCCGTCCGAGCGGATGCCGCCCCAGCACGGCCTCGAAGAAGCGCTCGTTCGCGACATCCGCCGGGTCGTCGCCGGCCATCGAGAGCTCCTCGAGGATGACTCCGCGCTCGTTGTCGAACTCGACGGGATCCAGCAGCGACGACGTGAACATGTCGGCGAGTACGGCGACGGCCATCGGCAGGTCGCGGTCCTGCACCTTGGCGTAGTAGCAGGTGTACTCCTTCGCCGTGAGCGCGTTGTGCTCGCCGCCGACGGCATCGAAGGAGATGGCGATGTCGAGCGCCGTGCGCTCGGCCGTGCCCTTGAACAGCAGGTGCTCGAGGAAGTGGGTGGACCCGTAGGTCGCCGGCACCGTGCCATCGGCGTGCTGCTCGTCTCGTGAGCCGACGGCGACCCAGAACCCGACCGTGACGCTGCGGCTGCCGGGAACCTGTTCGCTCAGCACGCGCACGCCCGACGGGAGCACGCTACGCCGAACCACGGCGTCACCGGCGGCGGTGAAGGAGAGTTCGGCCTGGCCGAGGGGGAGGTCGACAGCGCCGTTCATCCAGTCCAGCCTATGCCACGGGGGCGGGAACGGCGCCCGGTGGTCGAGTGGCCCCGCCGCTCGGCTCAGGCGGAGGCGCGGTCGAGTTCGACGATCTCCGAACGCTGCAGGTCGACGGATGCCGCGGCCACGAGCGCCTCGACCTGCCCGGGCGTGGTTGCACTCGCGACGGGCGCCACGACGGTCGGCTTGGCGAGGAGCCACGCGAGCGCGACGGTCGCGGGCTCGACCCCGTGCGCGAACGCGATCTCATCGAGCGCGGCGAGCACGCGGTACCCGCGACGGCCGAGGTGGCGTGCGACGCGCTCGCCGCGGGCATCGCGGCGCACGTCGGCGCGGCGTCGCACGCGGCCGCCGAGGAAGCCGTTCGCGAGCGCGAAATACGGGAGGACGGCGAGGTCCTGGGCGTGCGCGACCAGTTCGGTGGCGCCCTCGAACGGACGCCGTTGCATGAGGTTGTAGGAGGTCGTGAGCACCTCGAACCGCGGCAACCCGTTCGCAGCAAGGACGCGTGCCTCGATGAGCCGCTCGGGCGGGAAGTCGGAGGCGCCGAGTGCGCGCACCTTGCCCTCGGCCACGAGCGCCCCGATGGTGCCGAGGCTCTCCTCGAGCGGCACGGCGGGGTCGTCGCCGTGGAAGAACAGCACGTCGATGCGGTCGGTACGAAGGCGCGTGAGCGAGTCGTCGACGGCGGCGCGGAGCTCCGACGGCGCGAGGCCGGGGTGGTCGGCGTGGCGTCCGACCTTGGTCATGACATGCACCCGGTCGCGGCAACGGCGTGAGGCCAGCCAGG
The DNA here is from genome assembly GCF_040679595.1 of Agromyces sp. NPDC052230. Classification (NCBI taxonomy): domain Bacteria; kingdom Bacillati; phylum Actinomycetota; class Actinomycetes; order Micrococcales; family Microbacteriaceae; genus Agromyces; species Agromyces sp. NPDC052230. The sequence goes on from NZ_JBFAVC010000007.1 coordinate 84,804, forward strand.
AGCCGATGATCGATTCGCTGCGGCCGGCCGAATAGCTGTCGGCCGTGTCGATCAGGTTTCCGCCGATGCCGGCGAAGCGGTCGAGCACCTCGAACGCCGCGTCGGGGCCGAGGGTCCAGCCGAAGGTGCTGGCGCCGAGGGCGAGGGGATGCGTGGCGATGCCGGTGTCGCCGAGGCTCCGGCGCACGGGTACGGTGATGGGGCCCGAGAGCGGGTTCGACTCCACCGTCTCGAGCCGGACCACCGGCCCGCTCGCGGACGTGGCCGGCTTGGGATTCCACGCCGGGGCGTCGATCGCGACCGAACGCTCCTCATCGGCGAGCAATGCCCCCATGCCGCCCGCCACGTGCGCTCGGTAGCTGTGCCGTCGTGCCACGCGCTCCTCCTCCCCAGGATTGATTCGACGATACGGCCTCGGGGTACCTGTCCCCCGACGGCACGCGCGAACCGTTACCGAATCGTTTGCGTTGTGTGCGTGTATGTCCCCCGAATGGGCGTAGTTCACCGCTATGAGTCCCACAACGGAGGACCGCTTCTTGCGGATCGACTGAACGTGCGTTTAGGATGATGAACGTGCGTTCAGTTCCGCTCGAAGATGCCACCGCCGCGGCTCGTATTCGCGAGGCCGCGATCGTGCGCTTCGGACGGCAGGGATACGAGCGCACGAGCGTGCGTGAGATCGCCGCCGACGCCGGCGTCTCGCCCGCGCTCGTCATCCACCACTTCGGGTCGAAGGAGGGCCTGCGCACCGCCTGCGACGAGACCCTCGTGCGCGAGCTGATGACCGAGAAGGCGAAGACCCGGGCGCCGGCCATCGCGGAGACCATGCGCGAGTGGCTCGACCGGCCCGAGCGGTTCGGCGCCTACATCGACTACTTCGCCACGATGCTCTCCGAGGGCAGCGAGGGCGGCAACCGCCTCTTCGACCGATTGCTGCGCGAGACGGCGACGATGCTCGATGAGGGCGTCGCCGACGGCACCATGCAGCCGTCGGCCGACCCCGAGATGCGCGCGATCATGATCACCCTCAACGGCCTCGCTCCCCTGCTCCTGCGCGACCAGCTCGTACGGGTCCTCGGCGTGCCGCTCTCGAGCCCGGCGGCGGTGCAGCGGATGACCCTGCCGATCCTCGAGCTCTACACCCACGGGCTCTACGCCGACAGCCGCATCCTCGACGCCGTGCGCGCCGCGCTCGAGGGCGAGTCCCCCACTCAGGCACCCACCTCACCCGATTCCGAAGGACCGGCATGACCGAACATTCCGCCGCCGTCACGACGCGCGGCCTCACCAAGCGCTACGGATCGCACACCGCGCTCCACGGCATCGACCTCGACATCCGCCGCGGCAGCGTATTCGGGATGATCGGCCCGAACGGGGCCGGCAAGACCACGACCATGCGACTCCTCCTCGACATCATCCGCCCGACGGGCGGCGAACTCCGCGTGCTCGGCGAGAGCCCGGGCGCCGGCGGAGCGGGCCTGCGGCGCCGCGTGGGCTACCTGCCCGGCGAGCTCCACCTCCAGGCGCGGGTGCGCGCGCGCGAACTGCTCGCGCACTACGCCGAGATCTCTGGCGACGTGCGTCCCGGCACGGTCGAGTCGCTCGCCGAGCGCCTCGGCCTCGACCTCGGCCGCCCGGTGCGCAGCCTCTCGAAGGGCAACAAGCAGAAGGTCGGTCTCATCCAGGCCTTCATGCACGAGCCCGAACTCCTCGTGCTCGACGAGCCGACGAGCGGCCTCGACCCGCTCGTGCAGCAGGAGTTCCACGCCATGCTGCGCGAGGCCAAGGCGAAGGGCCAGACCGTATTCCTGAGCTCCCACGTGCTGAGCGAGGTGCAGCAGACGGCCGACGACATCGCGATCCTGCGCTCGGGGCGCATCGTGAAGCAGTCGACGGTCGCGGCCCTCCGCGAGAGCGCGCTGCGCCACGTCCGCGTGGTCGTGGACGAAGCGGATGCCGCGGCGGCGCGTACGGCGATCGCCGCGTCGCCCGGCGTGGGCGAGATCACCGAGGTCGCCGATCCCGACGGCACGCGTTCCCTCACGACGACCCTCGACTCGCACGTCGATGCGTTCGTGAAGGCGATCGCGCCCGTGGCGCTCGTCGACCTCACGGTCGAGGAGCCCGACCTCGAGGAGACGGTGCTCGGCTTCTACGGATCCGAGGCCCGGGGAGAGGAGGAGGAGCGATGAGGCGCGTACTCCCCCTGTTTCGGCGCAACCTGGCCGACACCTGGCGCGGGCTCGTCGGCTGGACGATCGGCATCATGGCCGCCCTGTTCCTCTACCTGCCGCTGTACCCGTCGATCGCCGGCAACGGGCAGATGCAGGACATCCTCGCCTCGCTGCCTCCCGAGCTCGTGCAGACGCTCGGCTACGACGACATCACCTCGGGCCCCGGGTACGCGCAGGCGACCTTCTTCGGCCTCATCGGCTTCGTGCTCGTCACGATCGCCGCTGTCGGCTGGGGTACCGGTGCGATCGCGAACGACGAGGAAAACGGCCAACTCGAACTGACCCTCGCCCACGGCGTCACGCGAGGGCAGCTCTTCGCCGAGCGCACCGCCGCAGTGCTCGTGAAACTCCTCTGGCTCACGCTCGTTGCGGTCGCGGTGGTGCTTCTCCTCAACGAGCCTGCCGAGCTGGAGATCCCGCTCGACGGCCTGATCGCGGCCTCCACGGCCTTCTTCGGACTCGTCTCGCTCAGTGCGGCGGCGGCGATCTCCGTCGGCGGCATGACCGGGCGGCGCACCTGGGCGCTCGGCGCGGGCGCCGGCGTCGCGGTCTACGGATACGCAGTCAACGCGCTCGGCAACCAGAACGAGGACTTGGCGTGGCTGCACGACTGGTCGCCGTACAGCTGGGCCTACGCCGAGGACCCGATGTCCGAGGGGTGGGTCGGCCCGATCTGGCTGCTCTTCGCAGTCGCCGCGGCGCTGCTGCTCGTCGGCTGGCTCGTGTTCCGGCGGCGCGACGTGGCCGTGTGAGGCATGGCGTGCGGCGCGTGCGGCAGGCTCGCTCAGCCGCCCGCGCGCCGGACGATCGCCTCGGCCTGGCGCAATACGGGCGCGTCCACCATTCCGCCGCGGAACGTGAAGACCCCGCGGCCCTGCGCTCGTGCCTCGTCGAGCACGTCGCGCGCCCACGCGATCCGCTCGGGGCTCGGCCGGTACGCGTCGCGCACCACCTGGACCTGGGTCGGGTGGATGCACGCCGTCGCCGCGAACCCGAGCGCCGCGGCATCCTCCGCCTCGGCGGCGAGCCCGTCCGCGTCGCCGATGTCGAGGTGCACGGCATCGATCGCCGCGATGCCGTGGGCGCCGGCGGCGAGGAGCACGCGTGAGCGGGCGTAGGTCGCCACGTCGCGGAACCGGCCGTCGGCGTGGCGGCTCGAGGAGCCGCCGAGGGACGCAACGAGGTCTTCGGCACCCCACATGAGGCCCGACACGTTCGGCAGGTCCGCGAGCGCCTCAGCCGCCACGACGCCCCGTGCGGTCTCGCAGAGCGGGATCACCTCGAGCTCGGCCAGGTCGACGAGGTCGGCCGTGCCCTCGCACTTGGCGAGCATGACGGTGCGGTAGTCGGTGGCCAGCACCGCCGCAAGGTCGTCGGCGAAGTGCGGCGTCGAGGCCGGGTTGACCCGCACGATGACCCGCTCGGGGTCGAGGTTCGACTCGACGAGCGCGAGCCGCGCCTCGTGCTTGGCACCCTCGGCGACGGCATCCTCGAGGTCGATGATCACGGCGTCGGCGCGGTCGGCGGCCTTCTCGTAGCGGTCGGGGCGATCGGCGGGGCAGAACAGCAACGCCGGCCCGAAGCGGAACGACGGGTGCGTCACCGGTCGGCTCCGTCGGCGGTGACGGCTGCCCCGCCCGCACGAGATTCACCGGATGCCCCGCCGGCCCCCGCTGCCCGCTCGCCCGCCTCGCGGGTCCACACGAGCATGGTGCGCGATGCCGTGGCCACGACCACGCCGTCCTGGTTGCGGGCGGTGTGGGCGAGCACCACGATGCCCTCGCCCGGCCGCGACGACGACAGCCGCTTCGACTCGACGACACTCTCGCCGTAGAGCGTGTCGCCGACGAAGACGGGATGCGGGAACGCGACGGCGCCGAAGCCCAGGTTCGCCACGAGCGTGCCGCGGGTGAGTTGGCTCACCGACTGCCCCACGAGCGTCGACAGCGTGAACAGCGAATTGACGAGCGGCCGCCCGAACGGCTGTCCGGCCGACCAGGCCGCGTCGAGGTGCAAGGGCTGCGGGTTCATGGTCAGGGTGGTGAACAGCACGTTGTCGGCCTCGGTGACGGTGCGGCCCGGGCGGTGCAGGTAGCGCACGCCCTCCTCGAACTCCTCGAACCAGAGTCCTCGCTCAACGACCTCGCGCATGGGGACGTCCGACATGATGAACCTCCTAGCCGATGCCCAGCTCACGCGCGATGACCATGAGCTGCACCTCGTTCGTGCCCTCGCCGATCTCGAGGATCTTCGAGTCACGGTAGTGCCTGGCGACGAGCGTCTCGTTCATGAAGCCCATGCCACCGAAGACCTGGGTGGCGTCGCGGGCGTTCAGCATGGCGGCGTCGCTCGAGACGAGCTTCGCGATCGCCGCCTCCTGCTTGAACGGCCGACCCGCGTCGACGAGCCGTGCCGCGTGGTGCCAGGCGAGGCGAGCGGTGTGCACGCGCGCCTGCATCTGCGCGATGGTGAAGGCGATGTACTGGTGCGACGCGATGGGCACGCCGAAGACGTTCCGCGTCTTCGCGTAGGCGACGGCCTCGTCGAGGCAGCCCTGCGCGGCACCCGTGGCGAGCGCCGCGATCGCGATGCGACCCTCGTCGAGCGTGCGCAGGAAGTTCGCGAAGCCGCGGCCGCGCTCGCCGAGCAGGTTGGCCGCCGGTACGCGGACGTCCTCGAAGGTCAGCGGATGCGTGTCCGACGCACGCCAGCCCGACTTGTCGTAGCCCGGACCGACGGTGAAGCCCGGCGTGTCGTTCGGCACGATGATGGTCGACAGTTCCTTGTCCGTGGAGCCGTCGGGACGCGTCCGCTCACCGGTCACCGCCGTGACGGTGACGAACCGGGTGATCGGCGTGCCCGAGTTGGTGATGAACTGCTTCGAGCCGTTCACGAGCCAGTCGTCGCCGTCGAGCACCGCGGTCGTGCGTGTGGCTCCGGCATCCGACCCCGCCTCGGGCTCGGTGAGGCCGAACCCGGCGAGCGCACGCCCGGCGAGGAGGTCGGGCAGGTACTCGGCCTTCTGCTCGTCGGTGCCGTGCCGGTAGATCGGCATCGCCCCGAGTCCCACGGCGGCTTCGAGCGTGATCGCGATCGACTGGTCGACACGACCGAGCGCCTCGATCGCGAGGCACAGGGCGAGGTAGTCGCCGCCCTGGCCGCCGACCTCCTCGGGGAAGGGCAGCCCGAACAGGCCCAGTTCGCCCATCTGGGCGACGACCTCCATCGAGAGTGTGTGGCTGCGGTCGGCCTCGTACGACTGCGGGGCGACCACGGTGTCGGCGAACTCGCAGACCGTGTCGTAGAGCTCCTGCTCCTCGTCGCTCAGCTGGTACTGCATGGGATGCTCCTCATTCGTGGGATCGGGTGTCGTCTGCGCCCGCAAGGGCCTCGATGCGGGCGACGGCCTGGTCGCGTGACACGAGGTCGCCGACGGCGACGGCGACCCTGACGATGCCGTCGAGGCCTGCGACCACGCGGTGCTCCATCTTCATGGCCTCGATGGCGACGATCGCGTCGCCCTCCTCGACGGTGTCGCCGTCGGCGGCGAACACGGCCGTCACCGTGCCGGGCATGGGTGCACGGAGCTCGGGCTCGGCGGCGAGCCCGCCTCGCTCGGCGGCGTCCCGGCGTCGCTGCGCATGGGTGCGACGGTCGAGGCGCACGAAGGCCGCCGCGTCGCCGTCGTGGTGCACCCAGACGGCGCCGTCGTCGCCCACGCGCACGATGGGGGCGTCGGTTCCGGATGCCGCCGCCGGCGCATCCGCCGTCGGAGCCACCGCGACCGTCCGCACGTCGTGGGGGTGGTCGCGGGGTGCGAGCAGCACTTCGGGTGCTCGAACGACGCCGGGGCGCCAGCCCGTTGCCGATCGCCAGGCGGTGGGGCCCGAGGCATCCGCCGCCACCCGCTCGCGGGCCTCGTCGTCGGCGAACCGGCGCGCCGCCGCCTCGACGAGGGTGGGCGAGGGATCCACGACAGCAGCGCCGGCCTCTGGCATGCGGTCGATGAGCCCGGTGTCGAGGCGTCCCGCCTGCACGTCGGGCTCGGCGATGAGGCGCCTGAGGAACCCGACGTTGGTGTCGACGCCGAGCACGATCGTGTCGGCGAGAGCCCGGTCGAGCCGTTCGAGCGCCTCCGCGCGATCGGCGCCGTGGGCGATGACCTTCGCGATCATGGGGTCGTAGTGGGCGGTGATCTCCTGGCCCTCGGCGATGCCGGCGTCGACGCGAACCCCGTCGGCCCGGGGCTGGCTCCAGGCGAGGACGGCACCGGTCGACGGGAGGAACCCGCGGTGCGGGGTCTCCGCGTAGACACGCGCCTCGATCGCGTGACCAGTGTGGTGCACGTCATCCTGCGTGAGGGCGAGCGGCTCACCCGCGGCGATCCGCAGCTGCTGTTCGACGAGGTCGACACCCGTGACGAGCTCCGTCACGGGGTGCTCGACCTGGAGCCGGGTGTTCATCTCGATGAAGAAGAACTCGTCGGGCGATGCATCCGACACCAGGAACTCCACCGTGCCGGCGCCGAGGTAGGCGACGCTCCGGGCCGCGTCGCACGCAGCCAGACCGATGCGCTCGCGCGTTGCGGCGTCGAGAAGCGGTGACGGGGCCTCCTCGACGACCTTCTGGTGCCGACGTTGCAGCGAACACTCGCGCTCGCCGAGGTGGATCACGGTGCCCGCGGCATCCGCCAGCACCTGCACCTCGATGTGCCGGGGGCGTTCGATCAGGCGCTCGAGGAGCAGCGTGTCGTCGCCGAACGCCGCGGTCGCGACACGGCGTGCGGCGCCGATCGCGGCCCCGAGCTCGGCCGCGTCGCGGGCCACCTGCATGCCCTTTCCGCCCCCGCCCGCCGACGGCTTCACGAGCAGCGGGAAGCCGACCGCCTCGCCGGCGGCCACGAGTGCCGCGTCGTCGAGGGCGGGGTCGGCGACGCCGGGCACGATGGGCACTCCGGATGCCGCGACGTGGCGCTTCGCGCGGATCTTGTCGCCCATGACGTCGAGCGCCTCGTCGCCGGGGCCGACGAACACGATGCCGGCCTCGCGGCAGGCGCGGGCGAACCCGGCGTGCTCGGAGAGGAAGCCATAGCCCGGGTGCACGGCCTGCGCGCCCGTGGCGACGGCGGCGGCGATGATGCGGTCGGGATCGAGGTAGCTCTCGGTCGCGGGCGCCGGCCCGATGTGCACCGCCTCGTCAGCGAGGCGCACGTGTGGTGCGCCGGCGTCGGCGTCGGAGTAGACGGCGATCGCGCGAATCCCGAGCCGCTTCAGCGTGCGGATGACCCGCACCGCGATCTCCCCGCGGTTCGCCACGAGCACGCGGTCGAATGGGCGGGAGAAGCGGCCGGCGGTCGACGCTGCGATCGTCGCGAGGTCGGGCGTGCTCATGAGCGTTCGATCCGCCTCTCTGCAGGACGCGCGCCACGATCAGTTAGCGCGCACTAACTGGAACCGATGTTAGTGGGCGCTAACTGAATTGACAAGAGCGTCACGGATCAGTGCTAAGCTATTGTTCTTAGCTTTTCGCGAATGTATCGTAGCCATTGCCACCCCGTCACCATCGAGGAGACACCATGAAGCTCGCCCCCGCCCTCCACCGGGTCGGCAACGACCTCGTCGCGGTCTACCTCGTCGACGCGCCCGAAGGCGTGACGGTCATCGACGCGGGTCTCGCCGGCCAGTGGAAGGAGTTCCTCGCCGAGCTCGAGGCCATGGGCCGTTCGCTCGACGACGTGCGCGGCGTCGTGCTCACGCACGGCGACTCCGACCACATCGGCTTCGCCGAGCGACTCCGTCGCGACCACGGTGTGCCGGTCCACGTTCACGAGGCCGACGCAGCCCGCGCGCGCGGTGAGGAGTCGAGCAAGCCCTCCTGGGGCCACGTGAAGCTCGGTGCCGTGGCCCGGTTCCTCTGGTACGCGGTGCGGAAGAACGGCCTGAAGACCATACCCCTCACCGAGGTGGTCCCGGTGCGCGACGGTGACGTGCTCGACCTGCCCGGTTCGCCGCGCGTCATCGGACTGCCCGGGCACTCTCCCGGCTCGATCGCGATCCACGTGCCGGCCGTCGACGCGGTCTTCGTGGGCGACGCCCTCACCACGCGGCATGTGCTCACGGGTGCCGAGGGACCCCAGCCCGCGCCGTTCACCGACGACCCCGGCGGCGCCGTCGAGTCGCTCACACGCCTCCAGGGCCTCGGCGCGACATGGGTCCTGCCCGGCCACGGCACCACGTGGAACCGCGGAGTCGACGAAGCCGTGCGCGAGGTGCAGCGCGCCGCCGCGGCATCCGGTTCCTGAAGACGCGGCGACTACATCCGGAACAGGCCGAACCGCGGCTCGGGCAGCGGCGTGCGGCTCGCGAGCTCCAACGCGAGGGCGAGCACCGTGCGCGTGTCCGCGGGATCGATGATGCCGTCATCCCAGAGCCGCGCCGTCGAATGGTACGGGCTGCCCTGTTGCTCGTACTGGTCGCGGATCGGCTCGCGGAACGCCTGCTCCGCGGCATCCGCCCACTCCTCGCCGCGAGCCGCGAGCTGGTCGCGTTTCACGGTCGAGAGCACGGATGCCGCCTGCTCGCCGCCCATCACCGAGATGCGTGCGTTCGGCCACATCCAGAGGAACCGGGGCGAGTACGCGCGCCCGCACATGGAGTAGTTGCCCGCGCCGAACGAACCGCCGATCACCACGGTGAGCTTCGGCACGCGCGTCGTGGCCACGGCGGTGACCATCTTGGCGCCGTGCTTGGCGATGCCGCCCGCCTCGGCGTCGCGGCCGACCATGAAGCCCGAGATGTTCTGCAGGAACAGCAGCGGGATGCCGCGCTGGTCGCAGAGCTCGATGAAGTGCGCGCCCTTCATCGCCGACTCGCTGAACAGCACGCCGTTGTTCGCCACGATGCCGACCGGGTGTCCGTCGAGGTGGGCGAAGCCGGTGACGAGGGTGTCGCCGTACTCGGGCTTGAACTCGGCGAACTCGCTGCCGTCGACGAGCCGTGCGATGACCTCGCGGACGTCGTACGGCTGCTGCACGTCGACGGGCACCGCCGAGGTGAGCCCCGCCGGGTCGACGAGAGGCGGACGCGATTCGCGCACCGTCCAGGCTCGCGGCGCCTGCTCGGGGAGGGTGGCGACCATGTCGCGCACGAGCTCCAGCGCGTGCTCGTCGTCGTCGGCGAGGTGGTCGGTGACGCCCGACACCCGAGAGTGCAGCTCGCCGCCGCCGAGCTCCTCCGGGGTGACGACCTCGCCGATGGCGGCCTTCACGAGCGGTGGCCCGCCGAGGAAGATGGTGCCCTGGTTGCGCACGATCACGGTCTCGTCGCTCATCGCGGGCACGTAGGCGCCGCCGGCCGTGCACGAGCCGAGCACGGCGGCGAGTTGCGGGATGCGCATCGACGACAGCTGCGCCTGGTTGTAGAAGATGCGCCCGAAGTGGTCGCGGTCGGGGAACACCTCGTCCTGGAGTGGCAGGAAGGCGCCGCCCGAATCGACGAGGTACACGCACGGCAGGCGGTGCTCGCGGGCCACCTCCTGTGCTCGGAGGTGCTTCTTCACCGTCATCGGGTAGTAGGTGCCGCCCTTCACGGTGGCGTCGTTGCAGACGACCACGACGGGTCGGCCGTGCACGAGGCCGATGCCCGTGATGATGCCGGCCCCGGGCGAGCCGCCGTCGTAGAGACCGTCGGCGGCGAGCGGCGAGAGCTCGAGGAACGGGCTGCCCTCATCGAGGAGGCGATCGACCCGGTCGCGCGGCAGGAGCTTGCCGCGTGCCACGTGGCGCTCCCGAGAGGTCTCGGGTCCACCGAGCGCTGCCGTCGCGACCTTCTCGCGGAGCTCGCGCACGAGCTCGGCGTGCTCGGTCACGTTGCGCCGCGACGACTCGCTCGTCGGGTCGATGGCCGTCGTGAGGGTGGTCATGCGTCCGCCTGTCTCCGTCGACGCTGCGCCCTCTTGTGCGGGGCACGCGATTTCGGTTAGTGTGCACTAACTCGATTCCCGATGTTAGCGAGCACTCACCGACATGGCAAGCACCCTCGACGCGCACGACGCGGTCGCCGACGGCGAGCTGCCGCGCACCGAGCGGGGGCGCCAGAAGGCCGATCGCCGTGCCGCGATCCTCGCCGCCGCCGCCACGCTCTTCGCGGAGCGAGGGTACGCCGGCGTCACCATCGAGGACCTCGGGACCGCGGTCGGCGTGAGCGGACCGGCCGTGTACCGGCACTTCCCCGGCAAGGCCGCCGTGCTCGCCGCGATCCTGCAGGGTGCGAGCCGGGTGCTGCTCGAGGGCGCGGAGCGGGTGCTCGACTCCTCGTCCGACCCGGCGGAGGCGCTGCGCTCCCTCATCCGCTTCCACGTCGACTTCGCGCTCGGCGAGGCCGACGTCATCGTCGTGCAGGATCGCGAACTCGATCGACTCGACCGCGAAGCGAGGCACGACGTGCGCTCGCTGCAGCGGCGCTACGTCGAGCACTGGGTCGACACGCTCTCCCGACTCCGGCCCGATCGGGCCGAGGCGGAGCTCAGGTTCCGGGCGCACGCCGCCTTCGGACTCCTGAACTCCACTCCGCACAGCGCCCGCATCCCTGGGCGCCGACTCGCCGACGGCACCATCCGCGGCATCCTGGAGGAGATGACATGGGCCAGCCTCATGTCGTGACCCTGCGCGCGACCCGCGCTGGGGATCTCGATGCACTCTTCGCGTTCGGTCGGCACGAGGAGGCCGTGCGCATGGCGGCATTCACGTCAGCCGACCCTGCCGATCGGGCGGCGTTCGACGCGCACTGGCGTCGGCTCCTCGCCGATGCCACGGTCGACGCCCGCACGGTACGCGCCGACGGTGTGATCGTGGGCAGTGTCGCCCGGTGGTTCGACGACGGCGAAGCCGAGATCACCTACTGGGTCGATCCCGCGCGCTGGGGGCAGGGCATCGCCACCCGTGCCATGCGCCTCTTCCTCGACGTCCTGCGCGACCGACCCGTGCGCGCCCACGTCGCCGCCGACAACGCCGCCTCCATCGCGGTGCTGGAACGGCTCGGGTTCCGGCGGGTGGGCAGCGAGCTCAGCCACGCGAACGCACGCGGCGTCGAGATCGAAGAGCACCTCTACCGGCTCGACTGAGCTCAGGCGGGCTTCGCGCCGTGCTGCTCGGCGATCTCGCCCACCCGGCGTGCCAACTCGACGTCGCGCCGGGTGACCCCGCCCGCGTCGTGCGAGGTGAGCGCGAACTCCACCCGGCCCCAGCCGAGCCGCACGTCGGGGTGGTGGTTCAGCTCATCGGCGACGACCGCGACCGCGTCGAGCAGGCGCACCGCACTGCGGAAGTCGGCCGTCGTGAAGGCGCCGACCAGGTGATCCTGCGTGTGCTGGAACGGTGTGCCGTCGAGTTCGTCGGACGTGTCCGCCGGCGAGAGGATGATGCGTTCGTCCATACGCCCATCCTCTCGCCGAACGGTGCATCACGCCATGGTCAGGGCGAGACCCGGCTCCCGGAGGATCGCGCCGATGTCGGCCAGGAAACGCGAACCCTGCTGGCCGTCGACGAGCCGGTGGTCGAACGACAGCGAGAGCGTCATGACCTCGCGCAGCGCGATCTCGCCGCGATGCTCCCACGGCTGGCGGCGCACGGCACCCATCGCGATGATGGCCGCCTCCCCCGGATTCAGGATCGGCGTACCCGCGTCGATGCCGAACACGCCGATGTTGGTGATCGAGATCGTGCCGCCCGTGAGATCTGCGGGGCTGGTCTTGCCGGCCCGCGCGGTGTCGGCGAGCGCGGCGATGGCGTCCGCGAGTTCGATGAGCGTCATCCGCTCGGCGCCCTTGACGTTGGGCACCACGAGCCCGCGCTCGGTGGCCGCGGCGATGCCGAGGTTGACGCCGCCGAACTGCACGATCTCCTGCGCCTCCTCGTCCCACCGCGAGTTGACCTCGGGGGTGCGCGCCGCGGCGATGCACACGGCCTTGGCCACGACCGTGAGCGGCGTCACCTTGTGGCCCGCGAAGGCGCGGTCGTCGCGGATGCGTCGCAGCAGCTCCATGGTCGCGGTGACGTCGACCGTGAGGAACTCCGTCACGTGCGGGGCCGTGAACGCGCTCCGCACCATCGCGGCGGCGGTGTGCTTGCGCACACCCTTGATCGGGACGCGGGTCTCGGCGGGGCGCTCGCGCGCGGGCTCGGGACGGCCCTCGGCCTCCTCGACCACCGCAGGCGCGCCGGATGCCGCAGCCTCCACGTCGGCGCGCGTGATGAGGCCGTTCTCGCCGGTACCGGTCAGCTCGGCGAGGTCGATGCCGAGGTCGCGGGCGAGCTTTCGCACTGGCGGCGTCGAGCGCGGGCGCTCGGGACGCATGGGCGGCTCGAGTCGACGCTCGGTCGTGCTCACCTCGTCGATGGCGACCGGCGCCTCGGGCACGAGGTCGGCGGCGAGCGCGGTGCGCCTCGCGCGGCGCTTGGGCCCGCCCTCGTCGCGAGCGCCGTAGCCCACGAGGTTCGGTTCCAGCGCCGCATCCAGCGCTTCGCTCCCCGATCCCGTCGAGGCCCCGGCCGCTTCGGCAGGCTCGGCGACCGCGGCTGGTGCCGATGCCGGCTCCTGCGGCGCCGCTCCCCCATCCGTCTCGCACGAGAAGAGCAGCTCGCCGACGTTCACGACCTCGCCCTCCTTCGCGTGCAGCGCGGTGATGACGCCCTCGTACGGCGAGGGCAGCTCGACGACGGCCTTGGCGGTCTCGACGTCGGCGATGATCTGGTTGAGTTCCACGTGATCGCCCACGGCGACGCGCCAGGCGACGATCTCGGATTCGGTGAGGCCCTCACCGAGGTCGGGCAGTGGGAATTCCTTGATCATCGGGCTCCCGCCTCCACTCCGCTCAGCGAGTTGGGCCGGCCGAGCACCCGGTCGACCCCGTCGAGGATGCGGTCGAGGTCGGGCAGGTGGTGCCGCTCGAGCTTCGCAGGCGGGTACGGGATGTCGTGCCCCGTCACCCGTACGGGCGCGGCCTCGAGGTACTCGAAGCACCGCTCCGTGATGCCCGCGATGAGCTCGCCGCCGAGGCCGCCCTGCTGGCCGGCCTCGTGTGCGACGACCAGGCGACCGGTGCGGCGCACGGATGCCGCGACCGATTCGTAGTCGATGGGCGCGAGCGACCGCAGGTCGATGACCTCGATCGAGATGCCGTCCTCGGCGGCGGCGATGGCCGCGTCGCGTGCGGTCTGCACGAGCCCGCCGTAGGTCACGAGGGTCACGTCGTCGCCCTTGGCGATGAAGGTCGCGAGCCCCATGGGCTTCGCGTCGGCGAGGCTCGCATCGAGGTCAACCTCGCCCTTCACGTGGTAGCGCCGCTTCGGCTCGAAGAACAGCACGGGGTCGTCGCTCGCGATGGCCTGCTGGAGCATCACGTACGCGTCGGCCGGGTTCGAGCACGCGACGACGCGAAGGCCGGCGGTGTGCGCGAAGTACGCCTCGGGCGACTCGGAGTGGTGCTCTGCCGCGCCGATGCCGCCGCCGAACGGCACCCGGATCGTGAGCGGCATCCGCACGTTCCCTCGCGAGCGGTAGTGGAGCTTCGCGACCTGCGCGATGAGCTGGTCGAAGGCCGGGTAGATGAACCCGTCGAACTGGATCTCGACCACCGGCCGGAAGCCGCGGTACGCGAGCCCGACCGCGGTGCCGACGATGCCCGCCTCGGAGAGCGGGGTGTCGACGACGCGGTTGGGCCCGAACTCGGCCTTGAGGCCGTCGGTCACGCGGAATACGCCGCCGAGCGTGCCGATGTCCTCGCCCATGAGCACGACCTTCTCGTCGCCCGCGAGCGCGCGCCGCATCGCCTCGTTGAGGGCCTTCCCGAGCGTGAGGGTGGTCATCGGGCGCCTCCCTCGGCACCGGATGCCGCGGCGGCATCCGCCTCCTCGAACATCGCGAGGTAGCGCGCATAGTGGTCGCGCTGGCGCGCGAGGTGTGTGTTGGGCTCGGCGTACACGTGGTCGAACACGCTCATCGGCTCGGGATCGGGGATGGTGGTGACCGCGGCGCGCAACTCGGCCGCGGCGGCACGGGACTCCTCGGCGACCTCGGCCTCGAGTGCGTCGGCGTCGGTGCCCATGGCCCCGAGCAGGCCCAGCACGCGCGCGAGCGGGTCGCGGGTGCGCCAGTCGGCGAGCTCGTCGTCGGTGCGGTAGCGCTTGGGGTCGTCGGCCGTGGTGTGCGGACCCATCCGGTAGGTGACGGCCTCGATGAGGGTCGGGCCCTTGCCGCGGCGCGCGCGATCGAGGGCGATGCGGGTGGCGGCGAGCACCGCCAGCACATCGTTGCCGTCGACGCGGATGCCGGGCATGCCGAAGCCGTCGGCTCGGCGGGCGAGGTGCTGCTTCGACTGCAGGTCGACGGGTTCGGAGATGGCCCACTGGTTGTTCTGGCAGAAGAACACGACGGGAGCGTCGAAGCTGGAGGCGAACACGAACGCCTCGTTCACGTCGCCCTCGCTCGTGGCGCCGTCGCCGAAGTAGGAGATGGCGGCGGCATCCGACTCCTCCCACGTCAGGCCCATGGCGTAGCCGGTGGCGTGCAGGGCCTGGGCGCCGATGATGATCTGGGGCACGGCCATGGCGTACTCGAAGGGGTTCCATCCGGATGCTGCAGAGCCGCGCCACACGGTGAGGAGCTCGGCGGGCCCGACACCGCGGCACCAGGCCACGGCGTGCTCGCGGTAGCTCGAGAACACGAAGTCGTCGTCGCGGAGCGCGCGGGCGGAGCCGATCTGGGCGGCCTCCTGGCCCGCAAGCGGCGGCCACAGGCCGAGTTCTCCTTGGCGCTGCAGCGCGGTGGCCTCGGCGTCGAGCCGACGCACGATCGCCATGTCGCGGTAGAGGCGCGCGAGCGCGTCGGCGTCGACATCGGCGACCCACGGGTCGTACTCGGGGTCGTGGCGCCGCTCACCCGTAGGGGTGATGAGCTGCACGTACTGGTCGCGTCGGGTGAGGAGCCCGGTGGCGTCTCGGTCGGATGGGGTCATCGTCGATCCTCGCGTTTCGGCGGGTTCGCCTCGTGAGCTCGTCCCGCGCCCGGCGACCTTGCCGGATACTGCGAGAGTACGTCGATCGCTCACCTAGCTCAAGCATTCGGTGGACGGTTGAGCATGTTGCACAGTCGACACCCAGCTCTGGTGGTATCGTGCGACGTTATGAGAGGCTACGACGCCGTCGACCGATCGCTCCTGACTGCGCTCACGGCCGACCCCCGTGCCACCGTCGTGGCGCTCGCCGATCGGCTCAACCTGTCGCGCAACACGGTGCAGGCGCGGATGTCGCGGCTCGAGGCATCCGGCGCCTTCCTCTCGTTCGAGCGCAGCATCGATCCGGTGCCGCTCGGCTTCCCGCTCGAGGCGTTCATCTCGGTGCACGTGCAGCAGAAACGGCTCGCCGAGGTGGTCGACGAGATCGGCGGGATCCCCGAGGTGATCCAGGCGCACGGCCTCTCGGGGTCGGTCGACCTGCTCGTGCGCGTCGTCTGCCGCGACGCGCACGACCTGTTCCGCATCGACCGGGACATCCTCGCCATCGGCGGCGTGGAACGCACCGAGACGTCGCTCGCCATGGGCGAGCTCATCCCGTTCCGGCTGCGGCCGCTCCTCGACCGGCGGAAGTGAGCCATGCGGGTCGCCGTGCTCCGCTGCCGGCGACTCCCGCGCTTCGTGACGTGGGAGATCCCCGACCCCGACGCGCTCTTCACCGACGATCGGCTGCTCATCACGGCGTTCGCGTCGCTCGGCGTGAAGGCCGAGTCGGTCGTCTGGGCGGATGCCGACGCCGACTGGAACGAATTCGACGTCGCCCTGATCCGGAGCACGTGGGACTACGTGGACGAGACGGCCGCCTTCCTCGACCGGCTCGCGGACATCGAGGCGTCGTCGTGCAGGCTGTTCAACTCCGCCGCCGTCGCGCGGTGGAATGCCGACAAGGGCTATCTCCTCGACCTGGAGCGGTGGGGCGTGCCCATCGTGCCCACGCTGCGTGCGTCTGCTGCGACTCGGCACGACGTACTCGAGACGGTCGCCCAGTCCGGCTGGCAGGAGCTGGTGCTGAAGCCCGTGATCGGCGCGGGCGCCATGGAGGTGCGTCGTCTTCCCGCCAGAGGGCTCGCGGGCGTTCTCGATGCCCTGGAGCCGGGGAGGGAGCTCCTGGTGCAGCCGCTCGCCGAAGCCGTCATGTCCGATGGCGAATGGTCCCTGATCTACATCGACGGACGACGCAGCCACGTGTTGCGCAAGGCGCCGGCGCCGGGGGACTTCCGCGCCCACGGCATCTATGGCGGATCGGTCGAGCCCGGCCACCTCCCTGCAACGGACCTGGCCGAGGTGGACGACATGCTCGCCCGTATCCCCTTCGACCTGCTGTACGCCCGGCTCGACCTGGTCCGGATCGACGACCGGCTCGCGGTGCTGGAACTCGAGGCGATCGAGCCCATGCTCTACTTCGACCGAGCGTCGGGCGCTGCCGATCGCCTGGCTCGGGCGGCACTGACCCGCATCGGTGCATCGTGACCGACACGCAAAGGATTCGTTGCAAATAAATACTTGCAAAGTATTCTTTGCATCGGTATCTTTGCATCATGAACACGACGCCAGAGAACCTCGAGTCCCAGCCGAGCAGCACGCGGCACCCTGGCATCGACCACGTTCTCACGAGCTCGAGCCTCAAGAGCCTCGGGCACCCGCTGCGCGTGCGCATCTACGATGAACTCTCGGCATACGGCCCCCTGACCGCGAGCGGGCTCGCGGAACGGCTCGGCGAGTCGAGCGGCGCGACGAGCTACCACCTGCGCCAGCTCGAGCGGGCCGGCCTCGTGCGCGAGGACGAGACGCGCGGCAAGGGCCGCGAACGATGGTGGGAGCGACGTCCGGGCTCCATCGCCATCCCCGACGCCCGCAACCTGCCACCGGGCAGCGCCGAGCGCCTCGCCGTGAAGCTCGTCGAAGACGAGTGGTACCGCTCGCGGGAACAGAACTTCCGCGAGTACACCGCCGAGGGCGAGCAGGTGTTCGGGTCCGAGTGGCTCGACGTCGCGACATCCGACACCATCAACCTCCGCCTCACGCCCGAGCAGCTGCACGGCCTCGTGACCGACATCGACGTCGTGCTGAAGAAGTACATCGACGCGTACAAGCGAACGCCGTCGGCGGGCTCACGCCCGGTGCAGATCCACATCAACGCATTCCCGCTCGTGCGCGGCGAGCCCACGAGCGAACCCCCCTCGAAGGAGGAACGATGAACTCCGCAACCCTCTCCCCCGCCTCCGGCCGTCTCGCCGGATGGGCGGTGCGGGCAGGCCTCGCGCTGGCGCGCTGGGGCCGGCGTCGCGCGATGCGCCGCACCGACCGCGAACGGATCCTGCGCCGCATGGCGGAGCGATCCGCCGCCGACGCCGCACTCGCCGAACGCGACGCCGCCCTCCGCGCCACGTTCCCCCTGCTGTAGCGAGACGACGGATGCCCCGCCCGGACGAATCGGGCGGGGCATCCGTGCGTCAGGGTGAGGCCTAGACCTCGACGCCCTCTGCGGGCTCTTCGCTGTGCGCGCGGGCGGTGCCGCCGCCGTTGGCGTCGCCACCCTCGGCACCGGCCTCCTCGGCCAGCACCGGGGCGAGCGAGAGCTTGCCGCGGTCGTCGATCTTCGTGATCTCGACCAGGATCTTCTGGCCGACGCCGAGCACGTCCTCGACGTTCTCGACGCGCTTGCCGCCGGCGAGCTTGCGCACCTCGGAGATGTGCAGCAGGCCGTCCTTGCCGGGCAGCAGCGAGATGAATGCGCCGAACGCGGCCAGCTTCACGACCGTGCCGAGGAACTGCTCGCCGACCTCGGGGTTGGTGGGGTTGGCGATCGCGTTCACCTGGGCACGGGCGGCCTCGGCCGACGGGCCGTCGGTCGCGCCGATGTAGACGGTGCCGTCCTCCTCGATGGAGATCTCGGCGCCGGTCTCGTCCTGGATGGCGTTGATCGTCTTGCCCTTGGGCCCGATGAGCTCGCCGATCTTGTCGACCGGGATCTGCACGCTGATGACGCGCGGCGCCGTGGGCGCCATCTCGTCGGGACCCTCGATGGCGGCGTTCAGCACGGTGAGGATCGTGGTGCGCGCCTCCTTCGCCTGCGTCAGCGCGCCGGCCAGCACCGAGGCGGGGATGCCGTCGAGCTTGGTGTCGAGCTGGATCGCGGTGACGAACTCGCTCGTGCCGGCGACCTTGAAGTCCATGTCGCCCAGCGCGTCCTCGGCACCCAGGATGTCGGTGAGCGCCGCGTAGCGGGTCTCACCGTTCACGGTGTCGGAGATGAGCCCCATCGCGATGCCCGCGACGGGTGCACGCAGCGGCACGCCCGCGTTCAGGAGCGACAGCGTCGAAGCGCAGACCGACCCCATCGACGTCGAACCGTTGGACCCGAGCGCCTCGGAGACCTGACGGATCGCGTAGGGGAACTCCTCGCGGGTGGGCAGCACCGGCATGAGGGCGCGCTCGGCGAGGGCTCCGTGCCCGATCTCACGACGCTTCGGCGACCCGACGCGACCGGTCTCACCGGTCGAGTAGGGCGGGAAGTTGTAGTTGTGCATGTAGCGCTTCTTGGTGACCGGGCTCAGCGAGTCGATCTGCTGCTCGAGCTTCAGCATGTTCAGCGTGGTGACCCCGAGGATCTGGGTCTCACCGCGCTGGAAGATGGCCGAGCCGTGCACGCGCGGCACGACCTGCACCTCGGCGTCGAGCGGGCGGATGTCACGGAGGCCACGACCGTCGATGCGCACGCCCTCCTCGAGCACGCGCGAACGGACGACGTGCTTCGTGACCGACTTGTAGGCTGCGGACACCTCGGCGTTCGCCGACTCGGGGAGCTCCCCCGCCTCGACCTTCGCCGCGACGTGCTCCTTGACACGAGCCTTGAGGGCGTCGTCGGCGTCCTGACGCTCGGTCTTGCCGGCGATCTGGTAGATGCCCTTGAGCTCCTCGAGCGCGAACGCCTCGACGACGCCCTTCGTCTCGTCCTGGTAGGGCGGGAACGTCGGGTAGTCGGCGGTCGGCTTCGCCGCGGTGGCCGCAACCTGCTGCTGCGCCTCGACGAGCTGCTTGATGAACGGCTTCGACGCCTCGATGCCCTGCGCGATGACGTTCTCGTCGGGCTTGACGCCGCCGGCCTGGATGAGGTTCCAGGCGTTGTCGGGCGCCTCGGCCTCGATCATCATGATCGCGACATCCTGCGATCCGTCGGCCTCGGTGATCACGCGGCCGGCGACGACCATGCTGAACACGGCCTCGTCGATCTGCGAGTACTTCGGGAACCCGACCCACTGGCCGTCGATGAGGGCGACGCGCACCCCGCCCACCGGACCCGAGAACGGGAGGCCGGAGAGCTGCGTGGAGAGCGACGCCGCGTTGATCGCGAGGACGTCGTAGTACTCGTCGGGCTCGATGGCGAGCACGGTGACGACGACCTGGACCTCGTTACGGAGGCCCTCGACGAACGAGGGGCGCAGCGGGCGGTCGATGAGACGGCACGTGAGGATCGCCTCGGTGGAGGGGCGGCCCTCGCGGCGGAAGAACGAGCCGGGGATGCGCCCCGCGGCGTACATCCGCTCCTCGACGTCGATCGTGAGCGGGAAGAAGTCGAAGTGCTCCTTCGGCTGCTTCGAGACCGAGGTCGCCGAGAGCAGCATGGTCTCCTCATCGAGGTAGGCCACGGCGGAGCCCTGTGCCTGCTGGGCGAGGCGCCCGGTCTCGAAGCGGACGGTGCGGGTGCCGAACCTGCCATTGTCGATGACGGTTTCGGCGAACGTGATTTCAGGACCTTCCAAGAGGTCGTCTCCTTTGTTTTACGTCGCACCCCGTATGGGCACGACTCAACGTCGGAGCAGGAACAGGCATTACGAAACGCATCAGGGCGACGCGCTCACGCTGGCCACCAGTAGAAGTTCACCAAGCCGCGCTTGGTAATCCACCACAGGGGACCAGCTTCCTGCCGGCCTGCTCCATGGGTGCTCGATGTTCGGTTGTGGCCTGCATCCGAAGCGGATGTCGCACCGCTTCGCGGCGCATCAGACGACGGCGTCCATCGGACAACCGCTCCAACTCTAGCAGGTGCCGGGTTTCGGCCCACGGTCGGGTGCCGTGGTGCAGCGGCATCCATGCCAGACTCGAACCCATGACGTCCGACGAGCAGAGCAGCACCGGCCCCTCCGACGAGACCAAGCGCAAGTTCCGGGAGGCGCTCGAGCGCAAGAACTCGGCCGCCAAGGAGCGCGAAGGCGAGTCGCACCTCGACGGTGGCGGCGCGGCTCGGCAGACCCAGGGTCCGGCCGATCACAAGCGCGAGTTCCGCCGCAAGAGCGGCTGAGCGCTCGGCCGCCACCGGTTACCCCGCCCGAACGCCGCGGTCGGCGATGTCGAGGACCCGCCGGCGCGCGGGCCCGGCCATGGCGATCGCATCCCCGTAGTGGGCGATGAGCTCGTCGCCCAGCACGTCCCAGCCGCGCCCCCGAACCGAAAGCCGCGCGCGAGCGCCGAATGCGCGCCGCTTGGCGTCGTCGCCCACGAGGTCGCGCACTCGCTCCCGGAGCTCGACGAGGTCGCCCGGCCGGTACAGCCAGCCGTCGACGCTCGAGTGCACGAGGTCGAGCGGTCCGCCGCGGCCGGTCGCCACGACCGGCACACCGCTCGCGAGTGATTCCTGGATCGTCTGGCAGAACGTCTCGCTCTCCCCGGGATGCACGAACACGTCGAGGCTCGCCATCGCCTCGGCGAGCGCGTCGCCGCCGAGGAAGCCCGTGAAGTGCGCCTCGGGCAGGAGCCGTTCGAGCGACGGACGCGACGGACCGTCGCCGATGACGACGAGGCGCGTGCGCGGCAGGTCGGCGATCGCCCGCAGGTCCTCGACCTGCTTCTCGGGCGCGAGCCGCCCGACGTACCCGACGAGCACCTCCCCTTCGGGCGCGATCCGGCGCCGCCAGTGCTCGCTGCGACGGCCCGGGGCGAATCGCTCGGTGTCGACGCCGCGTCCCCAGCGTCGAAGGCGGTCACCGTCGACGCCGAGCTCGCCGAGCCGGTCGAGCGCCGACGTCGACGGGGCGAGCGTGAGCGTGGCGCGACGGTGCAGCCGACCGAGGTGCCGCGTGAGCGCGGGCGCCGCGCCCGGCACGCCGTAGCGTTCGGCGTAGGAGGGGATGTCAGTCTGGTACACGGCGACCGACGGGATGCCGAGCGGCTCCGCGGCCACGATCCCCCGCCAGCCGAGCACGAACGGCGAGGCGAGGTGCAGCACGTCGGCGCCGTGGTCGCGCATGACGCCGGCGAGCCGGTGCGCACCCGAGAGCACCACCCGCACGTCGGGGTAGCTCGGCAGCGGTATGGAGGGCAGCAGCACGGTGCGAGCGCGGTACAGGGACCGATCGACGGGCCCGGACCGGGGCGCGATGACGAGCGCCTGGTGGCCTCGGCGCTCGAGGTGACGCAGCACCTGCAGCAGGGAATGGGTCACGCCGTTCATGTGCGGGAGGAACGATTCTGCGAGGAGGGCGACATTCACGACTCCAGCGTGGGTGCCCTCGAGCGGCGCCGGTGACGGATCGCGGCTCCGACGCCGAGGATTCATCGGATCGTCGGATGCCGTTCCCCGGTGCGATCCCGAAGGTCGGCTCGTGGCATCCGTTCGTCAACCCCTCGCGGGGGAACCGGCCTGGGAGCAGTATGGGGCGCGAATGGAACACCCGTTGATTCGAGGAGGAAACATGTCATCCGTCGCAAGGGTCACCACGATCACCGCCTATTCAGAGAAGAGCTTCGACGACGCGGTCGCGGTCGGCATCGGACGCGCCGCAGCCACGCTGCGCGGCGTCAAGGGCGCCTGGGTGAAGGAACAGAAGGTCAAGGTCGAGGGAGACCGCGTGATCGAGTGGTCGGTCACGCTCGAGGTCACGTTCGTCCTGGACGACTGAGCTCCGTCGCCCGCCGTTCACCCGGGCAGGGTGGAGCGGCCCGGGTGACGATCGCGGTCGTCGTCGGCATCCGACGGCTCGTCCTCGCGGTGGCGTCCCGAATTCGGGCCGCCACCGCGAGCCATGGCCGCCGCGGGCCGGTGCTACTGGCCGGTGAACCCGCCGACGAGGTGCCCGGCCGGGCGGTCGAGCGCGAACGGATCGTTCACCCGATCCGAACGGTCGGTGCGCTCCACCAGGTCGGCGAATTCCTTCGCGCCTCGGAAGATGCGATCGGGCAGCGAACGAACCCCATCGCCACCGGTGCCCCAGTCGCTCGTGGCGGCGAACACGCCCGTCGTGACCGGGATCGCGTGCAGGTAGGTGAACAGCGGCCGGATCGCGTAGTCGATCGCGAGCGAGTGGCGAGGGGTGCCGCCGGTCGCGCCGATGAGCACCGGCAGGTCGGTGAGCGCCTGCGGGTCGACCACGTCGATGAACGACTTGAAGAGTCCCGCATAGCTCGTCGTGAAGATCGGCGTCACCGCGATCAGCCCGTCGGCCCTCGAGACGGCCTCCAGCGCCTCCTCGAGCTTCGGCGGGGCGAAGCCCATGAGCAGGTTGTTCGTGATGTCGTGCGCGAGGTCGCGCAGTTCGAAGACCTGCGCCTCCACCTCGACGCCGCGTTCACGGAGGATCGCGGCCGCATCGGCGGTCAGACGATCGGCGAGCTGCCGGGTCGAGCTCGGCGTCGAGAGACCCGCCGAGATCACGACGATGCGCTTCGTGGTCATCGCACGAACTCCTTCCGGGTGGCGGCGGCGCCGAAGGCGGAGCCGGGCTTTGCAGACGTCACGGCTGCGGTGTCCTGGTAGGGCGATCCGAGGGTCAGGTTGTCGCCGCGGTTCGCGTTGGGCGTCGCCTGGCGGGGTGCGGCATCGCCGTACTTGGCCGTGACGAGCGACGCGTGGGTCGGGGCATCCGGAACCTCAGCGGGTCGGTTCTTCGCGAACTCCCTGCGGAGCACCGGCACGACCTCCTCGCCGAGCAGGTCGAGCTGCTCGAGCACCGTCTTGAGCGGGAGCCCGGCGTGGTCCATGAGCCAGAGCTGGCGCTGGTAGTCGCCGACGTAGTCGCGGTAGCCGAGCGTGCGGTCGATGACCTCCTGCGGGCTGCCGACCGTGAGCGGCGTCTGCTGCGTGAACTCCTCGAGGCTCGGGCCGTGGCCGTACACCGGGGCGTTGTCGAAGTACGGACGGAACTCGTCGACGGCGTCCTGCGAATTCTTGCGCATGAACACCTGCCCACCGAGGCCGACGATCGCCTGCGCGGCGGTGCCGTGGCCGTGGTGCTCGAAGCGCTGGCGGTAGAGGGCGATCATGCGCTGGGTGTGCGAGGCGGGCCAGAAGATGTGGTTCGCGAAGAAGCCGTCGCCGTAGAAGGCGGCCTGGTCGGCGACCTCGGGGGTGCGGATCGAGCCGTGCCAGACGAACGGGGGCACGTCGTCGAGGGGCCGCGGGGTGGCCGTGAACCCCTGCAGCGGGGTGCGGAAGTTGCCCGACCAGTCCACGACGTCCTCGCGCCACAGGCGGTGGAGGAGCTCGTAGTTCTCGAGGGCGAGCGGCAGGCCCTGGCGGATGTCCTGGCCGAACCAGGGGTACACCGGGCCGGTGTTGCCGCGGCCGAGCATGAGGTCGACGCGGCCGCCCGAGACGTGCTGCAGCATCGAGTAGTCCTCGGCGAGCTTCACCGGATCGTTGGTGGTGATCAGCGTGGTCGCGGTGGAGAGCTGCAGCGTCGAGGTCTGTCCGGCGATGTACGCGAGCGTCGTCGTGGGCGACGACGACCAGAACGGCGGGTTGTGGTGCTCTCCGATGGCGAAGACGTCGAGTCCGACCTCCTCGGCGTGCTTCGCGATGGTCAGCGTCGCCTGGATGCGCTCGGCCTCGCTCGGGGTATGACCGGTCGTCGGGTCCTGGGTGATGTCCGTGACGGTGAAGATTCCGAACTGCATCTCGCCCTCCTGGGCTTTCTTCCTGTTTCATGCGTTTGCATGCAAATGTATCGAACGGATGTCTCCCCGAATCTATTCCCGCATTCGTCGTCCGAGTTCCACCACTCGTTCTGCGGCCTCCGCGAGGGCCACGCCGTAGCCCCGGCCGTGCCCCGCCGCGTGCACCGCGAGCGGATGCAGCTGGTGCAGCGGCACCCGGTCGCGCCATCCGTCGCGCAGCGGCGCCGCCCGTTCGTAGGATTCCAGCATGTCGCCCAAGAAGGGGCAGCCGAAGAGCGCGAGCATCGCGAGGTCGGTTTCCTGGTGCCCGCCGTGCGCCGCGGGATCGATGAGCACCACACCCCCGGCCGACCACAGGACGTTGCCGTTCCACAGGTCGCCGTGGATGCGGGCCGGCGGCTCGTCGTCGTCGAAGGCGCCGGATGCAACGACCGCCGCCGCCCGCCCGACGAGGTCCGCCTCTTCGGGCGTGACGTTCCCGACCTCCTCGGCGATCTCGAGATAGGGCAGCACACGGTCGCGGGCGTAGAACGCGCCCCACGACGACTCGGCTGCGGCCGGGAGGGGCCGACGACCGATGTAGAGGGGTCCGTTCCACCCGTCGGGCGGCGCACCGAATGCCCGAGCGCCCGCCGCGTGCGTGCGGGCGAGGGCCGCACCGAACGACTGCGCGGCGGCCCGATCAGGTCGAACCTCCTCGACGCGCTCGAGTTCGATGCGTCCCGGGGCGACCGCGACGACCTCGACCGTGCGCGCGCCGCCCGCCGCCCCGAGCCACGCGAGGCCGGCAGCCTCGGCCTCGAAGAACCGGTCAGGGGCATCCGCCCGCCGCTTGACGATCGTCTCCACCCGCCCAGTGTGCCGCACGGGAACGGGGCCCGCCGCTCATTGCGACGGGCCCCGCTGGGTTCGATCGATCCGGACTACTCCGTCTCGGACGGCCCGTGGTCGTGGTCATGCACGAGGTCGGGGTCGAGGCCGCCGGCGTTGCCGCCGATGGTGCCCTCGGGTCCGGCCGCCTCGGGCAGGTTCAGACCGCCGGGGATGCTCACGCCCACGACGCCGTTCACCAACTCGGTCGAGTACGAGTATGCGAGTACGGCGAGCGCGACCGCGTCGGCGTTCACTTCGAGCGCGTGGGGGTCGAGGTTGGCGATGGTGTCGCACGCCTGGTGGTAGCAGGGGTCGTACGAGGCGCCCGCGGTGCCGCCCCAGATCGACGCCTGCTCCGCCGTCTTCACGACTTCAGCACCCGTGAACAGGCCACCTGCGGGGATACCGACCCGGATGAACGCGTCGTAGTCGCTGCGACCGCTGAACTGGGCGTCGTCGTAGGGCGCGCCCACGCTCGTGTAGTACCGCTCGAACAGGTCCTCGATCTGGATGGAGCCGTCGGGGATCGGGACGCCCTCGGGTGCGGTCCAGCCGGACTCGTCGCCGTCGTACACCATGAAGATGTAGTTGGGCGAGGCCACCATGTCGAAGTTCAGGTACAGCGCGATGCGGTCGCGCTCTTCCTGGCTCAACTCGGCGACGTACTCCTCGGAGCCGATCAGGCCGGATTCCTCGGCGCCCCACCACGCGAGGCGGACGGTGTTCTGCGGCTCGAGCTTCGAGATGGTCTGCGCGAGCTCGAGCAGCGCGGCCGAGCCGCTGCCGTTGTCGTTGATGCCGGGGCCCGCCTGCACCGAGTCGAGGTGCGCGCCCGCCATGACGACGTTGTCGTCGTTCACGCCGGTCTTCTCGGCGATCACGTTCTTCTGCGGCCGCGACTCGGGGAGCGGCACGAAGATGTTGGCCGTCGAGCCGGCCTGCGCGAGCGCCACGCCCTGGTCATAGCTCGCGCCGACGACGGGGATGCCGACCACATTCGAGCCGCCGAGCGTGCCGACGATGAGGCCCGTGCGGGCATCGGTGGCGGCGTCGCCCTGGTTGAAGATGACGGCGCCCGCTGCTCCGGCGGCTTCGGCGTTCAACGCCTTGGTGGCGAACGGGCACGTGCCGCGTTGCATCAGGGCGATGGTGCCCGCCGGGAAGCCGACGAAGTCCGCCGCCTCGCAGCCGCTCGTGCTCGTGTTGCCGAGGCCGAGCTGGAGGTCGACCGGCGTCACCGCGGCCGTGACGTTGCCGGGGCCACTGCCCGTGAAGGGGCCGGTCGGATACTGGGCATCGATCGGCGTGAGCTGCCTCAGCGTGGACGGACCCACGTACGTGTACGGGAACTCGTCGATCGTTACCGACCAACCCGCGCCCTCGAGCACCTCGACCACGTAGTCGACGCTCGCTTCGTAGCCGGACGTGCCGGCGGCACGGTTGTCGTCGTTCGCGTCCGCGATCGCCTGGAACGCCTCGAGGTGCTCCATCGCACCCTCGGCGCTCACGCATTCGAGCAGCTTGGTGACGGTGTTGTTGTTGCGCGTGTCGCACACTTGTGGCGCTGGCGCGGCGAGCGCAGCCCCCGTCGGCACGAAAGCGAATCCGGCGACCACGGCGGTCGCGATGGCGACCGTCCGTGCTCGCCGGGAAGGTGTGGCAGATGACTTCATCGTCTTCCTTTCACTGGGGCACCCCTGTTCGGGTGCCACGGTTGGACCGAAGCCTATGGGGCATTGCACCGGCTGGGACAGTGCTCGTCGGAAACTCCCTCGCACGCGCACGAATCGTGCATGGCGCTCGGCCCGCGTGGCTAGACTCGCCGTGATGGGCACGATTTCGGTCATCGTTCCGAGTCTCAACGATGCGGAGTACCTCGTCGCCTGCCTCGATGCGCTCGCTCAGCAGACGCGGCCCCCCGACGAGGTCATCGTGGTCGACAACGGCTCCACGGATGCCACGGGCGACGTGGCGGTCGCTGCGGGTGCCCGGCTCGTGGTCGAACCGCTGCGCGGCATCTGGCCGGCGACGGCGGCGGGTTTCGACGCCGCCACCGGCGAGATCCTCGCCCGCCTCGACGCCGACTCCGTGCCCGGGCCCGGCTGGCTCGCCGAGATCGAGCACCGGATGTCGCGTGCCGACCAGCCGACCATCGTCACCGGGTCGGGCGTCTTCTACGGGGGCAACGCGATCGTCCGCTGGATCGCTCGCAACGTCTACATCGGCGGATACTTCAGCGTCATCGGCCCCCTGCTCGGCCACCCGCCGGTCTTCGGGTCGAACTACGCCATGCGTCGCGACGCCTGGCTGCAGTTGCGCGAACTCGTGCACCGCGACCGCGCCGACGTGCACGACGACCTCGACCTGTCGTGGTGGATCCAGCCCGGCATGACGGTGGTGCGCGATGACCTGCTGCGCGTCGGGGTGTCGGCCCGACCGTTCGACACCCTCGCGGGGCTCTGGCGCCGAGTGCGCATCGCGTTCCACACGCTCGCCATCGAGTTCCGCGCATGGTCGCCGCTCGAGCGACGGGCAGCGCATCGGCGAGCACGCGAGCGCTGGGAGTCCGCCGATGAGGCGGACGAGGGCGCCGACGGCGAGGAGCCGGTGCCCGCCTGATCGGCGCGCGGCATCCGTCGCCCGCATGCGACCGTCAGGGCGTCGCGTCGGTCTCGGCGAAGAGCGCCTCCATGTCGCGCACCAGCTGGTGGGGCGCCGTCTCGCACGGGCTGTGGCCGGTGGGGTAGACGGCGAAGCGGGCGCCGATCTCGCGCGCGAACCGAGCATGCAGCTCGCGCGGCCACAGGTCGTGCTCGCCCACGGCCACGAGCTTCGGCACCGGCGAGGCGGCGACGGAGGCGCGCACATCGGGGGTGCGCATCATGAGCTCGACGATGTCGTCGACGCTCTCTCGGCGGGTGAGCGCGAACCGGTCGCGCACGAACGCGAGCCGGCGCGGCGGCACCCGGTTGAGATTGCTGCGGATGCCCCAGAGCATGAGTGCCGCGGCCTGGCGCGCCGAGGTGATGCCGCTGATCGGCCCGATGCGCTTGATGCTGCGGAACGCCAGCCCGGGTTCGGGCGGAGCGCTGAGCAGGGTGAGGCTCGCGAACCGGTCGGGTCGCTCGGTGAGCGCGAGCTGCGCCAGCGTGCCCGCGAAGCTGTAGCCGAGCACGTGGGCCCGTCCGGCGCCGTCGTCGAGGACGGCGAGCAGGTCGTCGAGGAACAGCCGTTCGTCGTACCGAGCACGCGGCGGCGTGAGGTTCCACGGCCCGGCGTCGGCCGACTCGTACTGCCCGGCGAGGTCGAAGGACTCGACCCGGTAACCGGATGCCGCGAAGAGCGGCATCATCAGCACGAAGTCCTCCTTCGAGCCGGTCGCCCCGGGCACGAGCACGACCCGTGGACCGGACGCAGGTCCGAACGCCACCCGCGCGAGCGGGCCGCTCGGCGCGGCGAAGCGCGTGACCTCCGTGCCGCGCGGGAACGCGCGCCAGTCGAGGTCGGGAATGGCCGCGTCGAGCAGGCGCGCCTCGTCGGCCGCCGAGGACGCGTCGGGCAGGCGCGCCTCGTCGGCCGCGGACGCCGCATCGGGCGTGCCGCGGCGGCGGAAGGATCCCAGCACCCCACCGAATGCGACCACGCCTTCACGATAGCGGCACACCGTCGTCCCACAGGCAACCCGGGTCGACCGTCCAGTGGGCACGCGTAGGGTGGATCGATGGCTACCGTTGCGCTGACCCTCGACACCTTCGAGAAGACCATCCTCGACGGCGGAACCGTCTTCGTCGACTTCTGGGCGGGCTGGTGCGGCCCCTGCCTGCAGTTCGCCCCGAACTACGAGGCGGCATCCGAGGCGAACCCAGACCTGACGTTCGCGAAGGTCGACACCGAAGACCAGCAGCAGCTGGCCGCCGCGATGAACATCACGTCGATCCCCACGATCATGGCGTTCAAGGACGGCATCGGCGTCTTCGCACAAGCCGGGGCGCTCCCC
Organism: Agromyces sp. NPDC052230; assembly: GCF_040679595.1. NCBI lineage: Bacteria > Bacillati > Actinomycetota > Actinomycetes > Micrococcales > Microbacteriaceae > Agromyces > Agromyces sp. NPDC052230. Next base: position 113,868 of record NZ_JBFAVC010000007.1, read on the forward strand.
CGCGCCATGCTCGACGACCTGATCTCGCAGGTGCGCGCGCTCGACATGGACCGCGTGCGTGCCGATCTCGCGCGGCAGGAGACCGAGCAGGCCATGGCGTCCAGTGAGGCCGTCGAGGAGTGACCCCGCGGATGCCGCGAGCCGCCGCTACCCGTCGCGGCCCGCGTCGTCGATCGCCGCGAGCCCGCTGAGGTCGAGCTCGACCCCGTAGGGCCGCCCGGCGCCCGTGATCAGCGCAGGCACCCGCACGTACCGACCGCGCTCGCGGAGGCTCTCGAGCAGCTCGACCCACCGGTCCTCGGTTGCGCGGCCGAGGAATCCCGCGTGCCGCGGACGGTCGCCGCCGGCGAGCTGCACGCCGATGCGATACCGGCGCGAGAGCCACCGACTGGCCCGCGGTACGAGCACCACCTCCTGCTCGGCGCCGCCGTGCAGGCGTGCCAGCTCGATCGCCGGCTGGTGTCGATGCGTGTCGTCGACGGGAACGACGGCGCGCACCTCGCGCGACCGCCGTGGCGCATCGACGAGCTCGAGTCCCTCGAGCGTGGAGAGATCGCCCCACTGGTCGGGGTTCTCCCGGCGGACCGAGCGCACGAGCGATGCGGCCAGCCAGCCGAGCGCCGCCACGATGAGGGCGATGAGGCCCCAGAACAGCACGGGTGGGGCGTCGGGACGCACGAACGTCGTGAGCAGGAGGAGCACCACCAACACGAGGAACGGGGCCGGCTCCCACCGGGTGAGGGGCTTGGAGCGTCGCGCGGGCATGGCCTTCAGGCTAGCCGCTGCGCCACCTCGTCGAGCACCGCCTCGTCGCCCGCGTACAGGCCCTGCTCGCGCGGCCAGTGCGTGACCACGTCGGTGTAACCGAGCGAGGTCGCACGCCCGAGGGCCTCATCGAACGCATCGATGCTCGACAGGGCGTAGCGACCTTCGTCGTCGAGCAGCAGCGTGCGGCTGATCGTCGACGGGTCGCGGCCCGCGTCGGCGCAGACGTCGTCGAGGCGGCGGATCAGCTCGCCCGCGCGCCGCCACCACGACTCCGCGTCGTCGGCCGAGCCCGCTGTGGTGACCCAGCCGTCGGCGAGGCGCACCGCGAGGGCGAGCGCCTTGGGTCCGTCCGCGGCGAGGAGGAGCGGTATCCGCGGCTCCTGCGAGGGCTCGCCGACCATACGGGCGCGCACGGCCGTATACCAGTCCCCCGTGAACGAGACACCGCCGGAACCCGGTGGTTCGTAGCGCAGCAGCACGTCGAGGGCCTCCGCGAACTCGCGGTAGCGCTCGAAGCGCTGCCGCGGCGTGAGGTCGGCCTGGCCGAGCACGGATGCGTCGAACCCGGTGCCGCCCGAACCGACGCCCAGGAGCATCCGGCCCCCCGAGATCTGGTCGACCGTGGCGATGTCCTTCGCGAACGGCACCGGATGGCGGTAGTTCGGAGACGCGACGAACGTGCCGAGGCGGATGCGGCTCGTCACGCCGGCCGCCGCCGTGAGCGTCGGCACGGTCGCGTGCCATCGTTCACCCGCAAGACCGCGCCACGAGAGGTGGTCGTACGTCCACGCGTGATCGAAGCCGTACTCCTCGGCGGCCCGCCAACGCCGGGCGGCTTCGGGCCAGTCGTATTGCGGGAGAATGACGATTCCGACGCGCATGCGGCGAGTCTACGGCGCGGAGGTCTGCCGCTCGGGCACGGGCACCGCCCCGGTCTCGACCGGAACGAGGTCGATGTCGAGGGCGACCGCGACCGTGTCGGCCGCGCTGCGCTCGAGGCGAACCAGCACGATACCGCCCAGGATGAGGAGGCCGCCGATGGCCTGCACCGGGCCGATGGCCTCACCGAGGAGTGCCCACGCGACCACCGCCGCGAAGATGACCTCGGAGAGGCCCAGGAACGACGAGAGCCGGGTGCCGAGCATCCGGATGGCCTGGATGCCCGCCACGTAGGCGAACGCCGTCGAGAACGCGCCGACCGTGAGCACGGGCACCCACCAGGGTGCCGTGGCGCCGAGGAAGTCCACCTCGACGAACGCGACCTGGAACGGCACGAGCCCGGTGAGCGCCGCGACACCGAGCACGACGGCGCCGATCGCGAGCCCGGCGGCCGCGAGCGCGATGGGCGGCACGCCGAGGTCGTCGCGCTCGCCGATGACGTAGTAGACCGCGACACCGATCATCGCGACGCCGGCCATGACCACGCCGAACGGGTCGAGCGCTCCCCCGGCGGGGCCGACCACGAGCACGAGGCCGGCGATCGCCACGACCGACCCGGCGAGGACGACCAGTTGCGGGACGTGCCGCGTGCGAACCCACGCGAACAGCACCAGTGCGACCGGGGCGAGGTACTCGATGAGCAGCGCGGTGCTGACGGGAATGCGGGCGAGGGCCGTGTAGAACGCGAGCTGCACACCGGCGACGGCGATGACGGCGTAGATGAGCACCGTCCACTTCGCGCGCCATAGCGGCCGGAGGTCGAACTTCAGCGCGATGAGTCCGGGCACGGCGAGCAGCAGCGCCGCGACGATGACCCGGAACAGCACGGCCGCACCCGGAGACCAGCCCGCTTCGAGGAGCGGTTTCACGATGGCGCCGCCGGCGCCGAACGCCAGCCCGGCGGCGAGACCGAGCGCGATGCCGAGGATGCCGCGTCTACTGCCCATGTCGTTGCCCCTGTCATGCCCGAAAGTCGTTATGCTCGTGACAGTACTCGCATCGAGTGTCAGGAGTCAAATGATTTTCACCCATGACACGGAGGCGGCCCTGGGGTTCGTCGCCGCGCTCGCGGACACGGCGCCCGGGGCATCCGATTCCGGCGACGACGAGCTCGCCCACCCGGTGCAGCTCGACGCGCTGCTCGATGCGTGGACGTACTCGGGCCGACGCGACGGCGACGAGCGCGAACTCGCCGAGGTGCGCGAGGTGCGCACCCGCCTGCGGGCGCTCTGGCTCCTCGATCGCGACGATGCGGCAGAGGCCGTGAACGAACTCCTCGCCGAAGCGAACGCGCTCCCCCGACTCGTGCGACACGACGGCCTCGACTGGCACATCCACGCCACGCAGCCCGACGCGCCGCTCGCGCGTCGCATCCTCGTCGAGGCCGCGATGGCGCTCGTCGACGTCATCCGCGCCGACGAGATGCACCGCCTGCGCGAATGCGACGCCGACGACTGCGACGGCATCTTCGTCGACGTGTCGAAGAACGCGTCACGCCGGTTCTGCAGCACGCGCTGCGGCAACCGCATGGCGGTGCGGGCGTACCGGGCGCGCACGGCCTGACGGCTAGGCCGTCTGCCCGGCGTGCTCGCCCTCGGCGATCTCCTCGATGGTCTTGTCGATGAAGGCCGGCAGGTAGGCGGCGCGGCGGGGCATCCGCCAATCCGTCAGTCCGCCGTCCAGCCGCGGAGCTTCTCGGGGTTCCGGATGGCCCAGACCGCCGTGATCCGGTCGCCGGCGAAGTCGAACGCCATCACGGTGCCGACGACCCCGTTCTGCAGCAGCACCAGCCCGGGTTGGCCGTTGACGGAGCGCTCGAGGATCGTGAGGTCTGGCGCTTCGCGGACCAGCCCGACCAGCCGGCGCGCGATCTCGTTTGCGCCCTCGATCGGATGCAGCTCGGCGGTCACCAACCCGCCGCCGTCGGCCCGCGCGGTGGCGTCGGGATCGAGGATGCCGATGAGCGCCTCGATGTCCTGCGCCTCCCAGGCCGCCTTGAAGTCGCGGACGAGGCCGGCACGTCGGGAGCTCGGCGTCGGCCTCACGGGTGCGGTTGAAGCATCGATGCGTCGCCTGGCCGAGGACGCGAGCTGCCGGCAGGCCGCCGGGCTGCGTCCGACGATGTCGGCCACCTCGTCGAAGGAGTAGCGGAACACGTCGTGCAGGATGAACGCGACCCGCTCGGCCGGCGTCATCAATTCGAGCACGACGAGGAATGCGAGGTTGAGCGACTCGTCGAGCGTGACCCGGTCGGCGGGATCGGCGTTGGCGGCGCCCGGGCGGCCGTCGCCCCACGCTCCACGATCGGGCAGCGGCTCGGGGATCCACTCCCCCACGTACCGCTCTCGACGGACGCGCGCAGAGCGGAGCACGTCGAGGGCGATGCGACTCGCGACGGTGGTCAGCCACGCACCCGGAGCCTCGATCTCGGCCTGCTGCTCGGGCGACATGGCGTACCAGCGCGCGTACGTCTCCTGCACCACGTCCTCGGCGTCGGCCAGCGAGCCGAGCAGCCGGTACGCGAGCCCGACCAGCTGCCGACGCTCGCCCATGATGGCCGTCAGGCGCGCGTCGGCGTCGCCGTCGTGCGGCTGGGGTCGGGCGCTCATGGTTCCCTCCGATCGACGTCCTCATCAGTACGACGAAGCATCGGCCGAGATCGTGAGGTGCGCTGTCATCGGGAGATGCGGTTCGCCTCACATTCCGGGCGGATGCCTCGTCGGATCACTGAGAGGAGCACATCATGCACACCGCATCCACCATCGACTCGTCCACCGACACTACTCCGGGGCGCCGATCGAGCTCGCTGCGCCGGGAGGCCCTGATCGGCGCGGTGATCGCCACGACCGTCAACGCCGTGATCTGGGCCGTGGGCCGGGCGCTCGGCGTCACGTTCCATGTCAGGCCCGAGTCGGGCTCAGAGGTGGGGATCCTGCTCGTGATTCCGGCCACGCTCGTCCTGTTCGCGGCCGGTATGTGGTTGTTCGGGCGGGCGGCGCGCCGTTCACGCCGACTCGCTGTGGCCGTGCTCGTCGCGGGCGTCCTGTTCGCGGTCGCGTCGACGGGCGGGGTGCTCTGGGCGGCCGAGGACGCCGCGACCGCGTCGCTGCTCGTGACCATGCACCTGGTCACCGGGGCCGTGTTCGCGGTCACCGCGGCGAGGACGCTCGCGACATCCGCTCGCGACATCCGCTCGTGACATGACGAAGGCCCCTGCCGGGGGCAGGGGCCTTCGCAAGAAGTTCGCGGTGTCAGCGAGAGCCGCGCGGACTGTGACGCTTAGCGGCGCAGCCCGAGACGCTCGATGAGCGAGCGGTAGCGGTTGATGTCCACATCGGCGAGGTAGCCGAGCAGACGACGACGCTGACCGACGAGGAGCAACAGGCCACGACGCGAGTGGTGGTCGTGCTTGTGCTCCTTCAGGTGCTCGGTGAGGTCCTTGATTCGCTTCGTGAGGAGCGCGATCTGGACCTCGGGGGATCCAGTGTCACCGGGGTGCGTCGCGTACTCTTCGATGATCGCCTTCTTGACATCTGCTTCAAGTGCCATAGATGGGATCCCCTTCCTCTTCGTTGCGCGCTGCCCGGGGCCTTGTGCCTGGGCTCTCTTGATGCGCGGCCGTTTCACGGCAACCTCAATACTCTACCAGAGCGGATGCCCCGCGCTTGGCGCACACTGGCCTCATGGCATTCGTGATGAAGCGGGTCTACGAACCCGCCGAGGCATCCGATGGCTACCGGCTGCTCGTCGACCGGCTGTGGCCGCGGGGCGTGTCGAAGGAGCGCGCCGAGCTCGACGAGTGGGCGAAGGATGTCGCGCCCTCCCCCGAGCTGCGCGCCGAATGGCATCACCACCGCGAGCGTTTCGACGAGTTCGCCGCCCGGTACCGCGAGGAGCTCGACGCGAATCCGGCGGCCGAGCAGCTGCTCGGCCTCGGCCGCGAGCACGACCGCGTGACCGTGCTGTTCGGCGCTCGCGACGAGCAGGTGAACCACGCCGCAGTGCTGCTGGCGTGGCTCGGCGACCACGGGGCATCCGTCGAGTCGTGACCTTTCGGCCGGGCCGCCGCGGGAGTAGCGTGCGGACATCGAGTGGAAGTGAGTGAAGATCATGAAGCCCAGCCATTCCCGTACTCTCGCCCTCGCTCTTGCCGCCGCCGCGGCCCTCACCCTCGGTGCGGTCGGCGCCGCACAGGCGGCACCGCCGACGATGACGAAGGTGCCGTTGAACACGGGCCAGGAGGTTCCCGCCCCGACCGAGGGTGGAGCCCACGGCTTCTTCTCCTACGAGATCGAGGGCGACCAGCTCTGCTACACCCTCGAGGTGACCGGCCTCTCGTCGCCCGCCGCCGCCGCGCACATCCACGTCGGCGAGCGCAACGTGCCCGGGCCCGTCGTCGTTCCGCTCATGGTCGAGAACGCGACGAGCTTCGAGGTGAGCACCTGCACGACGGCCGATGCAGCGTTGCTCGCGGCCATCGAGGCGAACCCGAAGGACTACTACGTCAACGTGCACACGCCGATGAACATGCCCGGCGAGATCCGGGGGCAGCTGAAGTAGCGGTCGGCTGCGTCGCCTTCAGGCGGTTCGAGAGGCGTCTATCGGCTCGGCTGTGGCGTCAACCGCGCTCAGCGCCGCCTGGAGCTCGACGATCTCCGCCTCGGTGAAGAGGTCCTCGGGTCCGCCAGGGGCCGTCTGCGAGAACGGCTGCGCGTACAGTGCGCCGATCGGCACCGACCCGGTCTGCGCGAGCCGGTTGACGATGAGGTCGACGAACGAGATCTGACGCGAGCCGAGCCGGTGCTGCGCCACGAAGCTCGCGAGCGCCTCCTGTGCGGCGGAGCGTTCCAGTCCGACGATCGAGCGGATGAATCGGCCGAGCCCGTGCGCCGATTCGACGGCTGGCGCGAGCTCGTCCGCACCGAACTCGCCGCTCTCGGTGAGCATTCGCTCGAGCTCGTCGAGGTCGGTGGATGTGAGCTGCTTGCCGGTGCGGAGCTTGCGGAGCACGACATGGTTCTCGTGCGCCCGCAGATATGCGAAGAGCTTGGCGCGGAAGCGGTCTCGATCGACACCAGGTGTGGCGATGACGAACTCGCCTTCGCCCGAGCGCACGACGTCGTCGAAGTCGGTGTAGATCGCCTTCTGACCGGTGGCGTCGATGAGCTTCACGAGGTCGCGCAGGCGAGTGCGCACGAGTTCGAGCATCGGCAGCGTGACATCCTGCCACCACTCCTCCCCGGCGACTGCGTCGATCAAGCCGAGCTGTTCCCGAACGGCCGGAATGGATCGCTGCTCTCCGAGCGCGGCGGCGATGGCACGTATCCGGTCGCGCGCGTTCGCGAACCCGCCGTCAGCGGTGAGCACGCCGAGTTGACCATGGAGCACGAGCAGGTCGAATCGCTTGGCACGCTCATCAGTGTCGTCGACGAGCGCGGACGAGGGCAGTTCGGCGAGCGCGGATGCCTCGGCGAGCGCGTCTTCGCCGGGCCCGGCCTGACCGACCTGCCACGCATCGCCGCCCGCGAATCGCTCGACGAGGCGCCGATGCGGGCGCACCAGCACGTTGTGCTCGTTCATGCCCACGACGATGCCCTGAAGCCGCTCGGCGAGGGCGGCGCGAAGTTCCCGATCGGCGCCGGTGGCGACATCCGACCGGTCGATCTCGGTGATGAGCGCGAGGCGGGCGTCGAAGAGTCGGCCGTGCAGCGAGCGACCCGACGACGATGCGACCTCGGGCACGTCACCGTTGAAGAACTCGATGTTCCCGCCCACGTCGAAGACGATGAAGTCGCGCTTGTCTTCGCCGGGCCCGTAGAGGTCGGGTCGCAGGCGCGTGCCGCGTCCGACCATCTGCCAGTACTTCGACTTCGAGAACACGGCCTTGAAGAACACGAGGTTGACGACGTCGGGCACGTCGATGCCGGTGTCGAGCATGTCGACCGAGATCGCGAGGTGCGGCGATTTCTCGGGCTGCGCGAACTGGTCGATGAGGACCTGCGCTCGATCGTCGCTCGAGACGATGACCTGCGCGAAGTGGCCCGCGTACTCGGGGTAGTTGGCGTCGAACCGCTCCTGGATGAATCGGGCATGCGCGATGTTCTTCGCGAACACGATGGTCTTGCCCAGCCGATCACCCGCGGCGACGGTTCGGCCCTGTGTCATCACGATCGCCAGGACGTGGTCGACGGTGTCCTCGTTGAAGAGCCAGCGGTTGACGGCTTCCGCCTCGATGCGATCGGGGATCACCCCGTCTTCGCCCCACTCGGTGAGATCCCAGATCTCCTTCTGCTCGTCGGTCAGGTCGTCGTAGCGGATGCCGCCGCGCACGAACTTCGACTCGATCCGGTGCGCGACCGGCGGCACGAGATATCCCTCGTCGATCGCGGTGGCGAGGTCGTAGGAGAACGTGGGCACGCCGTCCTCGAGGTGGAACAGCCGGTAGGTGTTGTGATCGACCTCGTCTTTCGGCGTGGCGGTGAGGCCGACGATGGGCGCGTCGAAGTAGTCGAAGATGGCGCCGTACTTCTGGTACACCGATCGGTGCGCTTCGTCGATGACGATGAGGTCGAAGAACCCGGGGCCGAAGCGGCGCGCGTCATCGCCGTTGTTCAGGAGGCCCAGCATGGTCGGGTAGGTCGAGACGTAGACTCGCCCGTCGATGTCGCGTCGGTCGAGGAGGTTGACCGTGGGGCTGCCGGGCAGATGCGCCTTGAACGCGTTCGTCGCCTGCGTGACCAGGGCCGTGCGATCGGCGAGGAAGAGCACGGTCTTCACCCAGTTGGCGCGAGTGAGCAGGTCGACGAGTCCGATCACGGTGCGGGTCTTTCCTGCGCCCGTGGCCATGACGACGAGCGCTCGGCGCTCACGGTCGTGCTCGAACGCCTCGGCGACGGCTCGAATGGCCTGGTGCTGATAGGCGCGCCCCGCGATCTGCTCATCGACCGGGAGCGAGGCGAGCGGCTTTCGCACGCCCGGTCTGCGGCGCTGCTGCAGCCGAGCCAGTTCCTCTCTCGTGTAGAACCCCTGCACCTCGCGTGGCGGGTGCGCGACGTCGTCCCAGATCCAGTGCTCGTAACCGTTCGAGGTGAAGATGACCGGACGCTGCCCGTACTGCCGTTCGAGGGCATCTGCGTAGAGCTTCGCCTGCTGCTGTCCGTTGCGGGGGTCGCGCGTGGTGCGCTTCGCCTCGACGATGCCGAGTGGCAGGCCGTCGTCGCCCCACAGCACGTAATCGATGCGGCCGACACCGTTCGGCGTACCTTCGAGATCACGTACCTCGACCTCGGTGGCGCGCTCGTCGGATGGGTCCCATCCCGCTTCGCGCAGCAGCTGGTCGATGTAGAGATCGCGGGTCTCGTCTTCTCGGTAGTCGTGCGTGTCGGCCACGACCGCGTTGGCCGCTTTCGCCGCGGCGACCTCGGCCTGGAGTGCCGCGATCTGGGCGAGGAGCTCGGCACTCTCCACCTCCTTCGCCGTGAGCGCGGCATCCTTCGCTGCGTTCTCTTCGAGCGCTTTCGCGAGTTCGGCCTTCGTCTTGACGACGACGCCGGGCTGCGGCTTCGGGATGGAGGCGGCGTCGAACGGCAGCCCCGGTGCGGGCCGGCGTTCGGTGCCGCTCGCGTAGTGCGCGGCCAGCCAGATCAGCACGTGGAACAGTTCGCGCACGATGGCAAGGCTGTCTTGGCCGGTGAGCTGGAACGTCTTGTGCACGGCATCATTGCCGCGCTTGCGGATGAGGTTCATCTTCGTGAACACCGCGCCGCCGACGAGTCGCTTGAACGTCGGCTCGTGCAGGAGCGAGACGAGGTCGTCCTTGTACGGCTTCTGCAGCGAGGCATCCGCTCGGTAGAGCCAGGAGACCGTGAGCTCGACGGTGCGTCGCGCGTAGAAGAGGCTCGACCGAGGGTCGCCGAAGGTGTAGAACTCGGCGCGCGCGGCTTCGGTGGCGATCTCGGGCCAGTCGGCCTTGATGAAGTCGAAGTTGCCCACCCCGGGCAGTTCCTTTCTCGGAGGCGCCGGATGCTGGGTCGGGTCGGCGCTCGGACCGAGCGTATCGAAGGGCGCGGTCGAGGGATGCCCCGGCGCGTCGGTCACCCCCATTCGAGGGGTGGGTTCGTTGCGTTGTTCTGCGGTGCTTTTCGGTCGTCGATCTTCCCGATGACCTGCGCTTTCGGCGCCCCTCCAATGTCAGTGGGTCCTGCTTGGATGGAACCATGCCAGCCACCCCCGACGCCACCCCGCGCGCCGCGCTGGAGCGTGAACTGGCCGAGATCATCAAGCATGACATGACCATCCGGCGGCTGCACGCCGAGCAGTACCGCCGCATCCATCGGGCGCGTGAGCTCGCAGCGGTGGTCGAGGGCGTCACGGCCGCGAGCGCGTCGAGCGAGCGCGATATGGCCACCCGTTCATTCGTCGCCGAGCTCGCGACCACGCTCGGCCAGCACGAGGCATCCGCGTCGCGCCTCATGTCCGAGGCCGACCGGTTGACCGGGCCGCGTCGTGCGACGCTCGACGCGCTCGAGGCGGGTGAGCTCGGGCTCACGCAGGTGCGGTCGGTGCTCGAACTCACGCAGGGCGTGCCGGCTGAGGTCGCCGACGCCGTCGAGGGGGTCGCTCTCGACGCCGCTTCCGACGCGATGGCCCTCGGCATCGTCTCGACGAACGCCGACCTTCGTCGCCGCATGCGCCGGGTGCGCGAGCGGATGCATCCCGAGCCCCTTGTCGACCGGCGCGCTCGCGCCGTCGCCGAGCGGCGCGTCTGCGTCGATCCCGCACCCGACGGCATGGCCTGGTTCGGGCTGTACGTCGAGGCCGAGCGTGCGGTCGCCATCGACGCTCGCCTCACGGTGCTGGCCGCGCGCGAGGCATCCGGCGACACGCGCACGACTGCGCAGCGGGCCGCCGACGTCGCCGCCGACCTGCTGCTCGGCGGCGTGCTCGCCGACGACGACCGCACGCATTGGGGAGTGGCGGGCTCGACTGGCGCCGTGCGGCCGTGCATCAACGTGACCGTGCCGGTGCTGACACTGCTCGGGCTAGACGACGAGCCCGCCGAGCTCGAGGGCTACGGCCCGATCGACGGTGACACGGCCCGCCGGCTCGCAGCGCATGCACCCTCGATGCGCCGAATCTTGGTGCACCCCGAGATCGGCACTGCCCTCAGCTACGGTCGCGAGCACTACCGCGCGCCGGCCGATCTCGACGGGTTCGTGCGCGTACGCGACGGCCGGTGCCGCTTCCCGGGCTGCTCCCGCCGCGCCGAGTACGCCGATCTCGATCACACCAGCGCCTGGGCGCACGGCGGTGAGACCGACGCCTCGAATCTCGCGGTCTTGTGTCGACACCACCATCGCCTCAAGCACGAGAGCGGCTGGCGCGTGACGCACGAAGTCGGCGGCGTGATGCGGTGGATGTCCCCCGCCGGTCACGTGCTGCGCACCCTGCCCGAGCGGCCGTTCATGCCGGTGGGCGCAGGTGAAGGAGTGAGTCCACCGGTCGTCGAGTCGTTCATCGACGACCCGCCGATTCCGCCCGACCCGGTCGACTCGTTCGATGATGAGTGGCAGGCGTTGCTTGAGCTGTGTGAGCCGGTGCCGTTCTGAGGCTGCGTGCCGAGCGCGCCGTGTCAGTGGTCAATGCGAGCCTTGAAGACTTGCCCGAATGCGGTGGGTCATCCGACTACTCGGATGTCGAGAGATCGGAGAGCCAACAATGACCCAGCCCACCCGTCATGTCCGAGCGAAGGTGATCTGCGACAACGGACACGACCACGACGTCTGTGTTCCTGTCAGTCGCGGCGTTCCCCCCGAGTTGCTGTGCGGGCACGACAGCCACTCGAACTTCGGTGGCGCCGCGTCATGCCGCCTTCCGGGCGCACTCGAGGAGCTCGTCGAGCGCGAACTCCGCGACCGTTTTCAGGAGTTCAAGCGGTTGGGTTTCGTGCTCGTCCGCGCCATCTGAGCTCTCACTGCGTGGGCCGGAGGCACCTCGGTCCTCCCGGCCCATCACACTGGGTCTCAGGTTCGCGAAGCTGTTGAGGCGCCGCAGCGGGACCAGGAGCGTCAGGCGAGGAGGGCTGGAAGCTGTGACATCACGGCATCCGCCTCCGCTTTGCCGGCGTACGGACCCGGCATTCGGAACACAACCGCGCCCCACGAGGTGCGGGCTGGCTGTATGCCCGGAAGCCCGAGTCGACCGAGCAGCGCCTCCACGGGATGCCGGAATACGCAGATCACGAGCGGCACCAATCGCTCGCTGAGAGCCGCTTCGAGCGCTTGCTTGCCGTAGGCCAACTCAGCGGCGGCTGTCACATCGCGCTCGCTGCGAGTCGGGCGCCTTGACGAGATCTGTGAATCCGAGGCCGCCAGCGACCGCAGTCCTCCTCGAAGTACGTACCGTTGGGCGGGCCAATAACACCGACTTCGACGAGGCGCATGAGCTGACGTTTGCCGGCGCGACCCTGATAGTAGTGACCTGCATCAACGCTCGCCGGAACGGGATTGAGGCCGACGATCATTCCACGCGGACGCCTCGGCCAGATGTCGGCAAGTGTGAGGAGGTCGTCGCCGAGCCAGTCGGCGCGGGTCTGGTAGCCAACGAACTTCGTCATCAGAGTTCGCCTCGGAAGGCTCGGTGCTGGAGAGCGTCGAACAGTTCCCCCTGCGTTCGAAGCGCACCACTCGACGACTCCAGGCTGCTGTCTATCTCCTCGAGTCGTCGGGCGAACTCCTCCTGCTCATCGAGCGGGGGAAGCGGCAACTCGATCGAGCCAATCGACTGTTGGTTGATCTTGAATGTGCCGTTCGTTGTCTTTGCCCCGGCTTGAATCTGTCTGCGCACGGACGGCCGATTCCAGGCGGTGGCTACGAACCTCGCGTTCACTGCGCTTGGATCGAGCGTCATTGCGATCATCGTGTCGGGGAACGCAACCGCATCGGCGGTGCGATCCACCAGTTGTGCGCGGCCGACGAGGTCCCGATTTCCGTTGCCGCGACAGATCAGTAGCTCCCCCGCCCTCAGGGTCTTCGCCGAGTGATGCTCGGACGCGAATGTTCCGATCTTTCGCTGCGTGAAGTCGAAGCCGTCGCCGGTGATTGCGGAGAGCGTGAGCACCTCCGAAACCACGGTCCCGGAAGTCGAGGGCGAGATTCCATTTCGAAGTGTCCCGCCGTGGATCTCCGACACTCGAACTCGTTGTGGATCTCCGCCTGTTTCGAAAGCATCTGCGAAGAGGGCGCTCGGAAGTTCCCGCAGGTACTCCACGGCACGTGCGCGAGCGCGTCGGAGCGCGTCGGCCTCGTCGAGGATGGCGGCGATGCGGCGCTGTTCGGGGAGGGGTGGGAGGGGAAAGGCGAGCTCTGCTATGTCCGTGCGATTGACTTGTAAGAATGTCGCCCCTCGACCCTTCGCGGCCAACGCGGGCGCCAGGTGCTCGATGAGATGCCATGCGTATCTCGCGTCGAGCAACTCCGACCGCGGGCGTATCCCAGCAACTCCACGGCCGAGCGCGACCCGCTGACCAGCGAGGACGCGAGCCCCAATCGACGCGCGAATGCTCAGGACGATGTCGCCTGCCTCAGCGACCTTCGAGTAGATCGAGCTGTACTTCTTCGGAGATGTAGTGTCACCGGCGAAGTCGCCTGCACCGGCGACGAGCGGCAACCCGGCTCCTTCATCGTTGTAGGCGTCGCCCGGCGGTGCTTGGCCCATCGCGATCTCAGTGACATCTGCAAGTCGGACGATGGTCACGCGACGTCCGCCTCGCGATTCGCCAGCATCCCCCGCAACCGCTTCAGCCCCTCCGCGATCTCCCCCTCGAGCGCCTCGAGCTCGTCGAGAATCTCCTCCGGCGACCGGTGCTCGACCTCCTCGTGCTCGATCTCCCGGTATCGGTTGATCGAGAGGTCGTACCCGTTGTCGACGATCTCCTGCTTGGGCACGAGGAAACTCTGCGCAGTGCGCGGGCGGTCGCGCTCAGCGTCGCGGCTCTGCCAGCGGGCGAGCACATCGGGCAGGTCGTTCGCCTCGATCGGGGTGCGCTTGTCGTCGAGCGTGAATCCGTCGGCACGCACGTCGTAGAACCAGACCTCGTCGGTTCCGCCCGACGAGGTCTTCGTGAAGAACAGGATCGCGGTCGACACCCCGGTGTACGGCTTGAACGTGCCCGAGGGCAGCTTCACGACCGCGTCGAGCTTGTGGTCTTCGACGAGCATCCTGCGCAGCGACTTGTGCGCGTTGGATGAGCCGAACAGCACGCCGTCAGGCACGATCACGGCGGCGCGCCCGCCGTTCTTCAGCAGCTTCACCATGAGCGCGAGAAAGAGCAGCTCGGTCTTCTTCGTCTTCACGACCTGCAGCAGGTCCTTCGCCGTGGTCTCGTAATCGAGGCTGCCGGCGAACGGCGGGTTGGCGAGTACGAGGGTGTAGTCCTCGGTGGCCGGATGCCCTTCGGCGAGCGAGTCGGCTCGCTCGATCACCGGCTCCTCCACGCCGTGGAGCAGCATGTTCATGCTCGCGATCCGTGCCATCGAGGCATCCGAGTCGTAGCCAGTGAACGCACGCGTGTTGAAGAACTCGCGTTTCGCGGCATCCGAGAAGATCTCGTCGCCGTAGTGCTCGCGCAGGTACTCCTCGGCCATCACCAGGAAGCCCGCAGTGCCCGCCGCAGGATCGATGATGCGGTCGCTCGGCGTTGGCGCCGCCATGTCGACCATGAGCTTGATGATGTGACGGCTCGTGCGGAACTGACCGTTCTGCCCGCTCTGCGAGAGCTTCGCGAGCATGTACTCGTAGATGTCGCCCTTGGTGTCGCGATCCTCCATCGGGATGTCGGCGAGAAGATCGACCACCTTCGCGAGCAGCGCCGGCGTCGGGATCGTGAATCGCGCGTCCTTCATGTTGCGCGCGTAGCTCGAACCCTCGCCGCCCATGCGTCGCAGGAACGGGAACACGTGCTCGCCGATGATCTCGAACATCTCCTGCGGCGAGCGATTCGTGAACACGCTCCAGCGCAGGTCGTCGTAGGGCCGCGGCATCCGCCCGGTGTCATCCATGCCCTCGGGGAAGACGCGACGCTCCATGGGCTGGCCGGTGCGGTTCGCCTTGCGCTCCTCGCGGGTGTGGATCTCGTCGAGCCGCCGGATGAACAGCAGGTACGTGATCTGTTCGATCACCTCGACCGGGTTCGCGATACCGCCCGACCAGAACGCATCCCAGACCCTGTCGACCTTGGAGCGCAGTTCACCTGTGATCACTTCGGCGTCGCCGTCCTTCCAACTTGTGCGGCATCCGTGCCGCCACGGTTCGAGTCTGGCAGATGGCACCGACGTGCGGGCGAGGGGCCATGTCGCACCCGCCGTTAGCTTCGCTATTGGCAACAGCGGAACAGCCACGCGGTGTTCAGAACGCCAGTTCCTTCTGCGATCGCCGATCAGGAATGGGCCCTTCAGTGCAGCGACTCCAGAGAAGTCCGGATGCCGATTGCGATGAGCGTGAGGGCGGTGAGCCCTGTGAGGCCGACGCGTACTCGGGGTGACGTACCGAAGCGAGGGGTACGTCGGACTACGTGTCCGAGCAGAGACAACCACGCGAGGAGCATCACGGCGTGAACGACTGCGAATGCGAAGAGGAGCGATACATCGCCTAGACCTTCCAACCGCAGGTTGGGCACGACCAGGGTATAGAGACCGAGTGCCTTGATATTCGTGACAAGCGCGAAGAATGCCCAGAGGATGAGTCGTCGTGCCGGTCGCGAATCGGTCACGGACCGGCGCATCGACCTCAAGGTTTGTGCGCCGGAGAGGATGCCAAGCAGTATCAGGATTGCGCCGCCAACGATGCCGAATATCTCGCGCGCGGTCTGGTGCGTGGCGAGCAACTGTCCGATACCGCTGAGGGCAGCGATCACGACGACGACGGTGATGCCCAGAGTTGTTCCCGCCCACACCTTTGCTGGGGCGCGGCGGTCACCCGCGCTTACGGCGTCGACCGTGATCGCGAAACTCGCTCCGGGACTGACGACGAATGGGAGTGCTGTCAGGGCCAGGAGCGCCAAGGTCATAGCGCTGACGGGCTGAGGTAGTGGAAAACCGTGCTGATCGTCGTACCGGTAATGGCGTGTACCGCGAATCCGGGCATGGCGTCTGGGTCAGCGATCGGGTCGATTCTGCCGCCTAAGCGCATCGTGGACACGATCCCGGGTGCACCGAGGAGTGGAACGCCGGCATAGATGGTTGCGAGAGCGGTGTGGACATGCCCGGTGAAGATGCCGATGATGTTGTCGTGAGTACGGACGAGCTCAGCGAGGTCATCGGTGTTCCTGAGCCCGAACCGGTCCATCACGCGATGCCCCACCGGAACGGGAGGATGATGCAACGCGAGGATGACTGGGCTCTGGGTGCCGGCGAGCTGTTCGCGAGCGTACACAAGAGCCGCCGGGGCGAGAGCACCCTCGTCGTGCTGGTCTCTGTGTGAGTCGAGCCCAATGAGCCGCACATCCACAACGTCCAGCGTGGTGTTCAGGGTGGCAGGAAACCCGTAGCGACCCAGCGCGTCGAGGAGAGGGCCAGCGAGGTCGTGGTTACCCGGAACAGCGAGAATCGGGAGGGCGCGAGGAAGAGTGTCGAACAACTGCTCGTACTCGTTCGCCGCGCCGTGGTCTGCCAGGTCGCCGCTGATCAGGACCGCGTCGAGTTCGGGAAGGTCGGCGACCTGTTCCAAGACAGCCCGGAATCGACGAAGCCGCTGTGAAGAGCCATCGAGGTGCGGATCGCTGAGGTGTGCGATAACGGTCAATGCTTCTCCTATGGTGCGCGGATGTTTGAGATCGAGCCGGTCGGCGTGCGATCAGGGTCACGAATGGCTTGCTGATCGGTCACGATCCAGATGGTACGCTGTTACATATGGATGCACAACCTCGTAACCCGGTTACAGAGATGCGGTTGGGTGTCGATGAATTACGGGGATATTTGCAGTCGCGTCTCGCGGGCATGAGTTCGAGCGAGGCGGATGTGCTGCGGCGCGTGATCGAGGATCCCCAGTTCGCTGCAGAGGCGACAACCGCGGAGCTTGCCAAGCGTGCCGGCGTCTCGCCTCCAACGGTCGTGCGTGCGGCGAGGGCGGCCGGGTTCGATGGGTTTGCCGAGTTGAAGCTGGGGCTCGCCTACGCTCGAGGGTCGGCGCGATTCTTCGCCCCGCCTCAGACGCTCAACGCCACCTCGACACCAGCCGAGGTCGTGTCCACGGTCATGGATGGGGGACGGCGCGCGTTGAGCGCGGCGGAAGGCATCGTCGACCCCTCCGCCGTCAGCGAGGCCGCTGAGAGGCTCGGAGCGTCGAGCCGCGTCGTCGTCGTCGGAGCCGGCACCTCGGCCGCGGTCGCGGCCGATATCGCGTTCCGCCTGACCACGGTCGGCGTCGCCGCAGTGAACATCGCTGATCACATGTCAGCGCTTGTCGCGGCGCGATTGCTCAGAGAAGGCGACGTCGCTCTCGCATTCAGCGCGACTGGTCGGACTCCGCACACACTCTCGGTCTGCGACGCTGCGCGATCCAGCGGGGCATCTCTCGTGGCGATCACGAACCAGACACAATCACCACTTGCCCTGCTGGCCGACATCTCTCTCGTCGTTGGAGGAGACGACCTTGACGACCAAATGGCCGCAGCCGCCAGTCGCGTCGCACACCTCGCCATTGCTGACGCGATCGTCAGCCTCGTTGCCCTGAGGAACCCCGACCGGGTCCGCACCGCAGAGCGAGCGGGCACGGACCTTCCCTAGCCCCTGACCCGCATCCGTCGATCGATCACGAGCCGCGGTGGTTGCTGGAGCAGTACGATCCGGCGCCATTCTGACCTCGGCCGTACGTGCGACGATGAGACGAGTGACCCGAAAGGTCGCACCACCATGACCACCCATGAACCACGAACCGATGAGCGTGCGGGGTATCCGCCGCCGGCGCTCACCGCGGCCGTGGTCGGGCTCCTCGCCGTCGTGCTCGCCGTGTGTGCGGTCATCGCGATCATGGAGACATCCGCCCGCGCACGTGCGTCGTACACGCCGGTCGAGGTCACCGTCGTCGATGAGCACACCGAGGAGCGGGTGGTCGCCGACCGGCGCGGCAGCATTCGCGAGCCGACCCGGGTCGTGAGCGTGGAGCTGCCCGATGGCGCGCGCACCGACCTTCGCAGCGACGACCTCGCCGTCGGCACCACCGCGACGGTCTACCGAGCCGACTCGGGTGGTGTGTTCGAGACTCCACCGGCGCGGCCGGGGCTGTTCGAGTGGTCGCTCTGCGCGGCGACCGTGGCCGCGACGGTCGGGCTGGCGGTCGCGTCGATCAGGTCGATTCGCCGTGTCCTTCGGTCGCGTTCGCCGTCGTGAGCCGAGGATGAGCGTCGGCTCGCGGCATCCGCCGGGCTGCCCCTACACCGGCACGAGCGGGAAGATCGCCGGCCAGCCGTTGTGCGCGTAGACGATCACCATGAACACGATCGCGTCGAAGAGCAGATGCACGACGAGCACATAGGTGAGCGACTTCGTGAGCTTGAACGTGTAGCCCTGGATGAGGGCGAACGGAATCGTGAGCAGCGGCCCCCACGACTGGTAGCCGAGCTCCCACAGGAACGATACGAACACGACGGCCTGCAGGATATTCGCCTGCCACGTCGGGAAATGTCGTCGGAGCAGCGCAAACACCGTGCAGATGAAGAACAGCTCGTCCCACGTGCCGACGGCGTTGACGCCGACGAAGAGTCGCGCGATCTCGTCGGCCTCGGTCACGGTGGGCCAGTTCGTGTAGACGCCCGAGGTGATGAAGTAGAACGGCAGGATGAGCCATCCGGCCGCGATGACCCCGATGAGGTAGAGCCACTGCGTGCGCGTCCACCTGCGACCGGTGCGCCACGGGAAGCGGATGACCCGGTCGCCGTAGACGTAGCGCGAGATGACGTACGGCACCACGACCGCCCCGCCGAGTACGACGGCGAAGCGCACGATGCTCGGGTAGCTGATGTCGGCCTTGAGCGAGATGGTCGAGATGATGACCTGACCGAGCGCGATGAGCGCGAGGTCGGCGAGGAGCCGGCTCGTGCGGCCCGAACGGTCGGTGAGCCACGCCGCGAGCAGCCCGGCGATGAGCATGAGGTAGCCCGGGATCAGCAGCATGAACCCGAACAGCAGCACGGCCGCGCCGCACACGAGCGCCGCCGGCACGAGGCCGATCGGGTGGGTGCGCACCTCGGATGGGGCGGCGAGAGTGGCGGCGGTCATCACCCAAGCTTCGCAAGCCGGGGTGCGCGCGGCAAGTCGCACGCGGCTGTCGGCGGATCATGCCACGATCGGTGCATGACGCGGATGCTCAGGCCCTCACCCCATCCGTCGCGACACGCGGCGATCGTGCCGCCGTACCTGCTCGCCCGCATCGCGGCGAGCCACGACCCGCGTTTCGACCTCGCGGCCGACGCCGCCCGTCGTTCGCTCGTACGCGATTGGTCGATGCTGGAGTGGCGCATCCCCGGCGAACCGCCCTCGTTCGTCATCCATGACCACGCCGCGCGCGACGAGCGACCGGCCGCGGCGCCCGGCATGGCGCCGCAGCCCGACCGGCGCATCTCCGACGCCGAGGGCACCGACGTGCTGCCCGGCCGCCTCGTGCGCCGTGAGGGCCAGCCCGAGACCGGCGACCAGGCGGTCGACGAGGCCTACGAGGGTCTCGGCGACACCTTCGAGATGTTCGCGCGCGTGTTCGCCCGCGACTCCATCGACGACGCCGGCATGCCCCTCGAGGCCACCGTGCACTTCGGCGACCGCTACGACAACGCCTTCTGGGACGGCGAGCGCATGGTGTTCGGCGATGGCGACGGCGAGATCTTCCATGGGTTCACGAGATCGCTCAGCGTGATCGGCCACGAGCTCGCGCACGGCGTCACCGAGCGCACCGCCAAGCTGCGCTACCAGGGGCAGTCGGGCGCCCTCAACGAGCACGTCTCCGACGTCTTCGGGGCGCTCGTCGAGCAGTACTCCATGGGACAGGACGCCGAGTCGGCAACGTGGCTCATCGGCGAGGGCGTGTTCACCGACGCCGTCGAGGGCCGAGCCATCCGCTCCATGATCGAGCCCGGCACCGCCTACGACGACGACGTGCTCGGTCGTGACCCGCAGCCCGGCCACCTCGACCGATACATCGAGACCGACGAGGACAACGGCGGCGTTCACCTGAACTCCGGCATCCCGAATCGCGCGTTCGCGCTCGCCTCCATCGAGCTCGGCGGGTTCGCGTGGGAGCACACCGGACGCATCTGGTACGACGTGCTCACCTCTGGGCGGCTGCGGCCGACGAGCGACTTCCGCACGTTCGCCCTCGAGATCGTGCGAGCTGCGTACGACCGGTATGGCAGCACCTCGCGAGAGGCGCGGGCCATCGCCGGCAGTTGGGCCGAGGTCGGACTCGGGGTGCCCCCGCCGGAGTAGCATCACGACATGGACGTCATCGTGTCGCGAAGCGGCGGCCTGGCGGGGCTCCGGCTCGTCTGGCACGTCCACGTCGACGAGCAACCCGACCGCGACGACTGGTACCTGCTCATTCGGCAGATCCCCTGGGAGCAGCCGCCGCCCGTGCCGCCCGAACCCGACCGCTACATCTACCGCATCCGCTGCGATCCGCACGAGACGACCCTCGCCGAGCGCCAGCTCACCGGCCCGTGGCGCCGACTCGTGAAGCGTGTGCAGGAGACCGCCGAGCCGCAACGGGCTCGACCCTTCAACGGATCCGACCGCGGCCTCAGGAGGCCCGACCGCGACGCCTGACGTCGGCGATCACGTCTCGTCTTCGTGCAGCTCGCCACGCACGATCGAGTCGCCCGAGTGCGCCGGCTCCCCGTCGAGGGGTTCGGCCGAGACATCGACGATCGGGAACTCGCCGAGGTCGACCCCGTTCGGGACGACGAACCGACCCGATGTCCCGTCGAGCAGGCCGAGGCTCACGAGCCCCGAGGCATCCGACCTGATCAGCCAGACCTCCCGCACCGATCCCGACGGAACGGGCGCGTCGAGGTCGACGACGATCGACCGGGCGCCGTCGGCGTCCTCCTCGACGAGGGCCTCACCACTCGCCTCCCAGCCGGGGAACGGTTCGAGCGCGGCCCGGGCGAGCACGGTCTGCGGGGGCGGCGACCCGGTGCGGGCGATGCCGAACCCGAGGGCGACGCCGGCGAGGATGCCCACGACGGCCGCGGCCAATGCGAACGTCCACCACTTGGCGCGGGTGCCGCCGCCGCCGCGCGGAGACGGCGCCGGGGCCGGCGCGTCCGGAGCCGGCCCTTCGGGTGCCGGCGCGGTACGCACCTCCCCGGAAAGCGGGTCGGTTGCGAGCGCGCGATCGAGCCCCAGTTCGGCATGGATGCCGCCCCAGACGGCCGACGACGGCAGGTCATCGCCCTGGTCGGGCACTCCGCCACGGCCGAGGGCCGCGGTGTGGGCGTACGCCTCGTACTCCGCGAGGCACTCGGCGCATGTGTCGAGATGATCGCGGGCGGCCGCGTCGGGCTCCTGCCTCTCGATGGCGAGGACGGCGAGTTCGTCAGGCTCGATGTGCCCCATCGTCCACCTCCCATCGGGTGCGCATGCGCATCAGGCTACGTCGGATATGACTCTTCACGGTGCCGACCGGCAGGTCGAGCGTCTCGGCGATCTCGGTGTGGCTCAGCTGGTCGAAGAACGCCAGCCGCATGACCCGCCTCGGCACCGGCTCGAGGCGCTGGAGCTCCTCGGCGACCATCGCGCGTTCGGCGAGGTCGTCGTGCTGAACGGGCGGCGACGTGATGGCCGCGGCGGCGAGGGTGTCGCCCAGCCGTTGCCGCCGCGACCGAGCCTCGTGCGCGTCGGCGATGCGGTGCCGGGTGATGCCCACGATCCAGGCACCGAGGGCCGACTTCGCCGGGTCGAACCCGGCGCGTCCCCGCCACGCCGAGATGAACACCTGCTGCGTGACGTCCTCGGCATCCGACCGGTCGCCGAGCGACCGCAGTGCCAGGCGGAACACGAGCGGACCCCAGCGCGCATACGCGTCACGCAACGCCACCGCGTCGCCCGCCCTGAAGCCGGCGACGAGCAGGTCGTCGTTCGCGTCGGAGTCCGCAGCACTCACCTCGCGCCAGCCACCCCCTCGTCGACCGTCGATCCGCCCCCGGGGAACCGGGAAGGCCACCACCGGCCGGGTCGGTTCCACCGCTTCGATCAGCATAACCATCGCCGGTCATCCGATCGGTATCGCGGTCACGATGACGTTGCTGAGGTATCGACGGGCGTCGTAGTCGAACTCGCCCCCGCACGTGACGAGCGTCAGCCTCGGGCTGCCGTCGCGTGCGAACGCATCCGACCAGTCGATCGACTCCTTCGGCAGCACCGCCGTGGACTGGAACGCGTACGCGTGCACCAGGCCGTCGGCGGTCGTGACCTCGACACGCGTGCCCGCCGGCGCCCCCGCCAGCCGGGCGAACGGCCCGATGTCGTAGACGGCCGAGTCCACGTGCGCGGCGATCACGGTCGAGCCGGTCGCGTCACCCGGTGCTGAGCCGAAGCGGTACCAGGCGCCGATCGCCGGATTCGCGGGGAGGCCCATGCGTCCCTGATCGTCGAGTCCCACCGATTCGATGGGCACGTCGATGCCGAGGTCGGGCACCACGAGCCGGACCGGCGCGGGCGCCGACAGCGCCGGACGGTCGGCGAGCGAAGCCGACGTGCGCGGGATGTCGGGCACCGGCGCGCGAGCCGGCGACGACGCGGAGGGCGTTGCGGATTCCGCGGCGGCCGTGCCGCTCGCCGACCCCTCACCCCCGGGCACCGTGCACCCGACCAATGTCAGGAGCACGAGTGCGGCGAGGGCCGCGATCGAGGCCGCCCCCACGACCCCGCTCGCGACCCTCGCCCGGAGCATGTGACTCAGCGTTCCGCTCGAGCCGCCGACCGGCGACGCGCCACACCCGCGAGGAGTGCGACCGCTGCCAGCAGCGACGCTCCGATCACCGCAGCCCAGACGGGGGCTCCGGAGTCCTGTCCGTTGGTGGCGACCATGCCGGCCGAGCCGGCGGGAACGCCGTCAGGGCTGGAGTTCATGCCGGCGACCGCGACGGTCTGCACGGCGAGGTCGAGGTTGTCGGCCTCGAGGCTGCCCCACGCGTACACGATGGTGTTCGCGCCCTCGGCCACCTCGACGTCGGCCGGCCCGAGCACCGGCTCGGTCGTGCCGGTCGCCGCGACGGCAGCGGAGACGGTGCCGGCGGCGAGGTCGAGCTTCGCCTCAGCCGGATTGGCGAGCGCCGTGATCACGGGGCTGCCGCCGGCGAGCACGTCCACGGCAGGTGCCGCGGCGACGTGGCGCACGGTCAGTCGGCCCTGGCCTGCCGCCATCTGCGACGTGTCGTTGGTGAAGAGCGTCGCGGTCGGGTCGCCGCCCTCGTTCAGGTGAGCGACGGCCGTGTAGTTGACGCCGCCCTCGAGCGGCAGGTCGATCGGCCCGATCGCGGGCGACGAGGCATCCGCTGCATCGGACGCCGTGATGGCGACGGTGTAGGTGCCGGCCGGCAGTTCGAGCGGCCCGGCGAGATCGCCCGGCTCGAAGTCGTCGAGCGTCAGTTCGTCGTTGACGTAGACGTCGACCGTGAGGCCGGGCACGCCGTGCAGCACCGACAGCATGGCGGTGTCGGTGGGTGCGGCGGTCGCCGGCGCTGCGCCGGCGAATGCCACGAGTGCGCCGGCTCCCAGCGCGGCGGCAACGATGGTCTTCTTCATGGTGTCCTCCAGATGCGGCCCACGTGGGGCGGTGAATGTCCTTCACCACCTGTTTCCGGAGAATCCATGCAAACGGATGCATCGCATCCGAACTTTTTTTCAGACCGCCGCGCGCGTGCCCTCCCGGTCGGAGCTCGTCGACCTCGCGCCCACCGGCTCCAGCCGCACGATGACGGCCTTCGACACCGGCGTATTGCTGCCGATCGCGGTGCTCGAGAGCGACACCAGCACGTTCGCCTCGGGGAAGTACGCCGCCGCACATCCGCGCGCCGTGGGGTACGAGACGATGCGCTGGTTCGGCAGCACACGGTCGGGCTCGCCAGGCCACTCGCTCACCACGTCGACCCGGTCGCCGTCGGCGAGGCCGAGCTCGGTGAGGTCGTCGGGGTTCACGAACACGACGTCACGGCCCTTCTTGATGCCGCGATACCGGTCGTTCAGGCTGTACACGGTCGTGTTGAACTGGTCGTGCGATCGCAGCGTCTGCAGGATGAGCCGCCCGGGCGGGCACTCGATGGCCTCGAGCACATTCGCGCTGAACTGCGCCTTGCCGGTCGAAGTTCGGAACGTGCGAGAGTCGCGCGGCCCGTTCGGCAGCACGAAGCCGTCGCGGCGCCGCACGTCGTCGTTGTACCGCTCGAACCCGGGGATGACCCGGCTGATGTGGTCGCGGATCACGTCGTAGTCGCGCTCCATCCCGCTCCAGTCGATGCCGGTCGACTCCCCGAGCGTCGCTCGCGCCATGCCGGCGACGATGGCGATCTCGCTGCGCACCTCATCGGAGATCGGCGGGATGCTGCCGTGCGACGCGTGCACTGCGCACACGGTGTCCTCCACCGAGACGAACTGCGGCCCGGTCTCCTGCAGGTCGACCTCGGTGCGGCCGAGCGTCGGCAGGATGAGCGCCTCCTTCCCGGTGACCACGTGCGACCGGTTGAGCTTCGTGGAGATCTGCACCGTGAGGTCGGCGCCCCGCATGGCCGCCTCGGCGATCGCCGTGTCGGAGATGGCGCCCACGAAGTTGCCGCCGAGCGCGATGAACACCTTCACCCGTCCGTCGCGCATGGCGTGCAGCGCGTCGACGGCGTCGAGTCCGTCCTTGCGCGGCGGTTCGAAGGAGAACTCCCGCGAGAGCGCGTCGAGGAACTGCGGGGGCATCTTCTCCCAGATGCCCATCGTGCGGTCGCCCTGCACGTTCGAGTGCCCGCGGATCGGTGAGGCACCCGCGCCCGGCTTGCCGATGTTGCCGCGCAGCAGCAGCAGGTTCACGATCTCCTTGATCGTGTCGACCGCCCGGCGCTGCTGCGTGAGGCCCATCGCCCACGTGATGATGACGCGGTCGGCGGCCATGTAGCGGGCCGCGAGTTCGTCGATCTCCGCCGACGACAGCCCCGTCGCCGCGAGCACCTCCGCCTCGTCGAGGTCGGCGAGCCCGTCGGCGAACACCTCGAAGCCGGCGGTGTGCTCGGCGAGGAACTCGTGGTCGAGCACCGTGCCGGGGGCCGCCGCCTCGGCGTCGAGCACGCGCTTCGACACCGCCTGCAGCAGGGCCAGGTCGCCACCCGACCGGATCTGCAGGTGCTGGTCGGCGATGGGCGTGCCCTTGCCGATGACACCGCGCACCTTCTGCGGGTTCTTGTACCGGATGAGCCCGGCCTCGGGGAGCGGATTCACCGCCACGATCGAGCCGCCGTTTCGCTTGGTCACCTCGAGCGCCGACAGCATGCGCGGATGGTTCGTGCCCGGATTCTGCCCCATGACGATGATGAGGTCGGACTTGCCGAAGTCGTCGTAGGTGACGGTCGACTTGCCGACCCCGAGCACCTCGCCCATCGCGGTGCCCGTCGATTCGTGGCACATGTTGGAGCAGTCCGGCAGGTTGTTCGTGCCGAACGCGCGCACGAAGAGCTGGTACAGGAACGCCGTCTCGTTCGCGGTGCGACCGCTCGTGTAGAAGGCCGCCTCGTCGGGCGAGTCGAGACCTCGCAGCCGCTCGCCGATGAGCTCGAACGCGGCATCCCAGCCGATGGGCTCGTACACGTCGCTGCCGGCGGCCTTGTACACGGGTTCGATGAGGCGCCCCTGCTGGCCGAGCCAGTACTCCGTGGCATCCTGCATCGACGACACCGGATGCTCCGCCCAGAACGAGCGCTCGACCTTCACGGGGGTGGCCTCCCAGGTGATGGCCTTCGCGCCGTTCTCGCAGAACTCGAGCTTGTTGCGGTCGCCCGGGTCGGGCCACGCGCAGCTCATGCAGTCGAAGCCGTCCTTCTGGTTGATGTCGAGGAGCAGGCGCGCGGCACGTGCCGGCCCGAGACCGCGGATCGTCGTGTCGAGCGTGCGGAGGATCGCCTCGGGGCCCACGGCCTCGTGCTTGGGGTGCCCGACCTCCAGGTCGGGGTACTCGGCGTTGGGAGAGATGTCCCGACTCATGCTCGAACCTCCAATGGTGCAGCGGCGGATGTCATCCGCTCATCTCCGGCGTAGACGACGAGGGACGCCCCGCGGACGAAGCCCGCGAGCGTCATTCCGACCTCGTTGGCGAGGTCGACGGCGAGTGACGATGGGGCCGACACCGCGGCGAGCGCGGGGATGCCCGCCATCGACGCCTTCTGCGCGAGCTCGAAGCCCGCGCGACCCGAGACGACGAGCACGGTGCCCCGCAACGGCAGCAGGTCCTCGCGCAGCGCCCATCCGACGACCTTGTCGACGGCGTTGTGGCGACCCACGTCCTCGCGCACGACGAGGATCTCGTCGCGCTCGACGTCGACGAGCGCAGCGGCATGCAGGCCGCCCGTGCGCGCGAACACCGCCTGGGCGTCGCGCATCCGGTCGGGAAGCCCCGCAAGCCAGGCGGGGTCGAGGCGCACAGGGTCGTCCATGACCTCGAACGCCGACTTCGAGCGAACGGCATCGATCGAGTCCTTGCCGCAGAGCCCGCAGGCGCTCGTCATGATGAGCGCGTGCTGAGCGGATGCCGCGGGCGGAGCGACACCGGGCGCGAGCGTCACGTCGACGACGTTGTACTCGCCGGAGCCCTCGAGGGGATCGCCGGCGCAGTGTCGGGCGCCGAGCACGTCGTCGCGACGGCGCAGCACCCCCTCGGAGACGAGAAGGCCGAGTGCGAGCTCGATATCGTGCCCGGGGGTGCGCATCGTGACGGCGAGCGCTGTGCCGCCGACGCGCACCTCGAGAGGCTCCTCGACCGTGAGTTCGTCCTCGCGTCGCGAGGTGCGCTCGCCGAGCGTGTAGCGGGCGACGCGGCGCCGTGCCGTGATGCGTGACATGGAGATCACCACCGTTCCGTTCGAAGCATGCGCAGCACTCCGACTGCGATGAGCCCCTGCGCCGCGAGATAGCTCGACATGACGACGAGGTCGTGCAGGGGGAAGTCGTAGACCGGCAGGAAGCGGCCGAGACCGAGCACCGAGTCGGAGATCACGAACAACGCGCCGCCGGCCGCGACGAGCGGGCCGTGCCAGGCCGCGGTCGCCGCCATGGCCGCCAGCACGAGTCCGTAGAGCGCGACGGGTGCGAAGAGCGCTCCGGTGTGCGGGCCCAGGAGCGCGAGGAACCCGGCGTACCAGAGGAGGTAGAGGAGCGTCCACGCCGGCGGGCGGCGGCCGGCCCCGGGCATCCGGAGGAACAGCGCGATGTAGACGACGTGCGCGCAGAGGAAGCATCCGAGGCCGATGATGAATGCGACGGTGCCGGGGAACGAGAGGGCGACGTCACCGGCCCAGGAGAGGGCGATCGCGAGCACGAGCAGCCGACCGGTCGCGCCGATCGCACCGGCCAGCGGCCGGGCCACGACCACGACCGCCAGCACGAGCAGCGGCATGAGCAGCGCCTTCGTGCCGGTCACCGCCCAGCCGGGCCCCGTCTCGAGGATCACCAGGTGCAGCACCGCGGCGACGAGGAACGGCGCGAACGCCGGAAGCATCGTGCTGGTGGAGCTGCTGCGCGTCGGCGCACTGGTCTGGGTCACGTCGTCGTGCCTCTCGGGATAGGTATTTCGATGCTAACCCCTGCCGGGTCCCCCACGTCCGGCGTCATCCATTGCGCGGAAAACTCGCGCAGTACGCGAGGAGGCCGCCGGATTCACCGGCGGCCTCCTCGGGTGGGTGGACGAAGCTCAGCTCACGCCGAGCAGGTCGATCACGAAGATGAGCGTCTTGCCCGACAGCTGGTGTCCGCCGCCGGCGGGCCCGTACGCCTTCTCGGGCGGCACGGTCAGCTTGCGACGGCCGCCGATCTTCATTCCGGGGATCCCCTCCTGCCAGCCGGCGATGAGGGCCTGCAGCGGGAAGTTGATGGACTGGCCGCGGCTCCACGACGAGTCGAACTCCTCGCCGGTCTCGTACTCGACGCCGAGGTAGTGCACGTCGACGGTCGAGCCGGGCTTCGCCTCGGCGCCGGTGCCCTCCACGACGTCCTCGATGACGAGGTCTGCGGGGGCCGGGCCCTCGGGCGCGTCGACCTCGGGCTTGCTGTTGGTGTCAGTCATGCGTTCCATCCAAACCGACGGGGGCCACAGGGACAACCGTCCACCACGCTCTTGCGCTGACTGCGAACAGCCTGCACGCTGGAATTCGAGAACTCGTCGCCTGGTAGAGATGTCGGCATTGCCACACCACAGGGCGGCGAGTCTCTTGTGTGCGAGGCTTCCTCGTCGCTCAGCGCACCAGCGCCGCCCGGTCGGCCGTCACGGCGGTGAGCAGGGCGTGCTCGTCGGCGGCCGCCCGGCTGCCGCCGCGACCCGTGACGATCCGGTGACGTGTGAAGGCCAGGTGCGTGGCATCCGTGATCATCTTGCGCATCGTGGCGGTGCGCGGCGGGGTCTGCGATCGCGCCCACGCAACCGCCTGCCGGCGCCCGGCCGGCGTCGCGAGCATCTCCACCTCGGCCGGGCTGAACCAGCCGGCCGCGCCGTACTCCGCGAGGCGCATGCGCGTGACCCGCATCTCCTCGCGACGGAGGAACCAGGTGATCAGCATGAACCCGATGAAGATCGGAACCTGCACCGTGAAGTACAGGCCGATCGCATCGCTCGCGAACGCGAGCGAGCCGTTCCAGAACCCGTGCAGGAGCACGGCCGCGACGAGGCCGAGGAGGAACCAGCCGATCACGCCCACACCTCCCCCGCGACGCGCGCCGATGCCGAGGGCGAGACCCGTGCACGCCGTGAAGAGCACATGCGCGAACGGGGAGAACAGCCCGCGCACCACGAAGGTGGCGCCGAGTCCGGCCGCCCCGCCCTCGGCGAGGGCCGCACCGAAGTACAGGATGTTCTCCGTGAAGGCGAAGCCGGCCGCGACGGTGGCCCCGTAGACGAGCCCATCGACCGGGCCGTCGAAGTGCGAGCGCCGGAACGCGAAGATCAGGAGCACCCCGATGCCCTTCGCGAGCTCCTCGACGATCGGCGCCTGCACGACCGCCTGCATGGCCTCGTCGGGCCGACCGGATGCGGCGAAGGCGAGCGCGAGTTGCACGCCGAGGTCGACGATGAGGGCGACCGCGACCGAGACCGCGGCGCCCCAGAGGAACGCGAACCACAGCGCCCATCTCGGCTCGGGCTCCCAGCGGTCGACCCAGCGCACGGCGAGCAGCACGATCATGAGCGGCACGAGCGCGAGCACCGAGCCGATGACGAGGGCCGAAACCCCGAGTCCGAGCGCGAGGTAGGCGATCACGAGGAGGCCGACGACGCCGGCCACCACGATGCCGACGGCCGCGAACGCGCCGCCGCCAGCCCGGGCGCGCGGCGGCGGTGCCGACCAGAGCGGCGGCGACGGCGACGGGTTGGGTGCCGGCGACGACTGCGGAGAGCTCACTCGCGCAGCATATCGACCACGGCGGTCAGCGAGTGGATGCCGCGGGCATCACGCCTCGAACATCACGCCCGGATTGAGGATGCCCGCCGGGTCGAAGAGCGCCTTGATCCCGCGCTGCAGCCCGAACGAGTCGTCGCCGAGCTCGTCGGCGAGCCACCGCCGCTTCAGGATGCCCACGCCGTGCTCGCCCGTGAGGGTGCCGCCGAGCGCGACCGCAGTGCGGAACATGTCGTCGGCCGCGGCCCAGACATCCGCCGGCACCTCGTCGCCCGTGAACACGAAGTTCGGGTGCAGGTTGCCGTCGCCCGCGTGCGCGATGGTGGGGATCTCGATGCCGTACCGGCGGCCGATCTCGTCGATCGCGCGGAACATCTCGGGCAGCCGTGAGCGGGGCACGGCGACGTCCTCGATGAGCACCTGTCCCGAGGCGGCGAGCGCCGGGTGCATGGCGCGGCGAATGTCGAGCAGGCGCTCGCCGGCCGCGGCATCCGCCGATCGCGAGACCCGGCCACCGGCGGCGGCGAAGATCTCGGCGATCGTGTCGGCCTCGCTGCCGGCGCCCTCGGCGTCGCTCTGCGCGAGCAGGAACGTCTCGCCGGGCGCGATGTGCTCGATGGGGGTGCCGGCGATGCCGTCGGGCCCGAGGTGGGCGGCGACCCGGGCGAGCCCGGCAGCGTCGATGAGTTCGAGCACCGCCGGGCGGATGCGGGCGGCGGTCACGGCGGCGGATGCCGCGGCGGCCGAATCGACGTCGGGGAACGCCGCGGCGACCGTGACCACCTCGCCGCGCGCGATCGGGCGCAGGCGCACGGTGGCCTCGACGATGACGCCGAGGGTGCCCTCGGAGCCCGTCATGAGCGCCGTGAGATCGTAGCCCGTCACGCCCTTCACGGTGCGGTGGCCGGTGCGCAGGAGGCGCCCGTCGGCGAGCACGACCACGAGCCCGAGCACCGCCTCGCGGGTCACCCCGTACTTCGCGCAGAGGAGGCCGCCGGCGTTGGTCGCGATGTTGCCGCCGATCGAGGAGATGGCGCGGCTCGCCGGGTCTGGTGCGAACCAGAGTCCGAGCGGGGCGAGCGCGTCGTTGAGGTCGCCGTTGAGCACGCCGGCCTCGACGACCGCGAGCTCGTCGGCCTCGGAGATCTCGAGGACCCGGTTCATGCGCGACAGGTCGAGCACGATCGCGCCGGGGCTCGCGATGGCGCCACCCGCGAGTCCGGTGCCGGCACCGCGCGGCACCACGGGCGTTCCGGTCTCGTGGGCGAGGCGCATGACCTGCTGCACCTCGGCGACGGATGCCGCGTGCACCACCGCGAGCGGCGGGGTCGCGCTGCGCCATCCCGACCGATCCTCGCGGCTCGCGTCGAGCACGTCGGCGTCGGTGGAGACGGATGCCCCGAGGGCCTCCTGCAGGCGGGCGAGCGTGGCGTGCGGCATCCCTCCACCCTAGCGACGCGGGCCATGTCCGATTTCCGCCAGTCGATGTCGGCGGGCCGTGCGACGCTGGAGGCATGAGCACCGCCGCCCGCACCATCAGATCGACCGCCGATCCCCTCGACGATCCCGTCTTCGCCGAGCGCTACCGCGCCATGCAGTCTCGCGACGCGCGCTTCGACGGCCAGTTCATCACGGGCGTGCACTCCACGGGCATCTACTGCCGGCCGAGCTGCCCCGCGGTCTCGCCGAAGCCCACGAACGTGAGCTTCTACCTCACCGCGGCGGCCGCCCACGAGGCGGGGCTGCGCGCCTGCAAGCGGTGCCTGCCCGACGCCGTTCCCGGCTCCCCCCAGTGGGACCTGCGCGACGACCTCGCCGCCCGCGCCATGCGCCTCATCGCCGACGGCGTCGTCGAGCGCGAGGGCGTGCCGGGGTTGGCAGCACGGCTCGGCTACACGCCGCGGCACCTCACTCGCGTGCTCACGGCCGAGCTCGGCGCGGGGCCGCTGGCGCTCTCCCGCGCGCATCGCGCGCAGACGGCTCGGTCGCTGCTCACCGCCACCACGCTCCCCGTCACCGACGTCGCGTTCGCGTCGGGGTTCGGCAGCGTGCGGCAGTTCAACGACACCATCCGCGAGGTCTACGAGCGCAGCCCGCTCGAGCTCCGAGCGGCGGCGCGGCTGCGCCGGCGCGGGCGGTCGGCGGCGGCCTCGACAGGGGCCACGGCCTCCTCTGCGGCGGACGTGACCTCGCGGGCGGGTGCCGCGGCAGATGCGACCGGCGATACGACGGGCTTCGTGCGGCTGCGCCTTCCCGCCCGGGCGCCGTTCGACGCGGCCGGCGTCTTCGCCTGGCTCCGGGCGCGGGCGCTTCCGGGCGTCGAGGCGGCCGAAGCCAGGAGGTACCGGCGCACCCTGCGACTTCCGGGCGGCCCGGCCCTCGTCGCCCTCACGGCCGACCCCGAAGCCGCCGCGCCCGCCATCGACATCGAGGCACGGCTCGCGACCCTCGCCGACCTCGCGCCGCTGGTGGCCAGGGTACGGCGCCTCTTCGACCTCGACGCCGACGCCGTGGCGATCGACGCGGCCCTCGCCGCCGACCCGGCGCTCGCGGCATCCGTTGCCGCCGTGCCCGGCATGCGCGTACCCGGGTGCCTCGACGCCCACGAACTCGTGTTCCGCGCCCTCATCGGGCAGCAGGTGTCGGTCGCGTCGGCACGCACGGCGCTCGGCCGACTTGCGGCCGAGCTCGGCGAGCGCGTGCTCGCCATGTCCGACGACGAGCCCGACCTGCTCTTCCCCACCGCGGCCGCGATCGCCATGGGCGGCGAATCCGTGTTGCGCGGCCCTCGCGCCCGCATCCGCTCGATCGTCGAGGTGGCGCGTCGGCTCGACTCGGGAGAACTCGTCGTCGCACCCGAGCGAGACCGGGAGGAGCTCGTGGCCGACCTCCTCGCGCTGCCCGGCATCGGCCCGTGGACGGCCGGCTACCTCGCCATGCGGGTCACGCGTGCGCCCGACATCCTGCTCACGAGCGACCTTGCGCTGCGCAACGGAGCCGCGCGGCTGCGACTCCCGTCCTCCGCGAAAGAGCTCGACGCCGCGGGTGCGCGATGGGCGCCGTGGCGCAGCTACGCCTCGATGCACCTGTGGCGTGCCGCCGCGCCGGCCGATCGAGGCCCGCTCCGTTGACGTCCGACGGTGCTTGTCGACATCCGCTCATGGCCGCTCGACTTCGTTGTCTTCGGCGCACAGCTTCGCCTCAAGGCCGCCCGATAGCCTGAAGGAGTGAAGTTCGCGCACCTGAGAGTCGAAGGCCAGCTCACCCCTCGACTCTCGGTGGTCGTCGCCGAGGCGGCGCTCTTCCTCGACGAGATCATGCCGACACCGCCGCGCGACCTCCAAGACCTCATCGAGCGAGGCCCGAGCGGCCTCGCCCACGTGCGTGAGGCGGTCGATTCGGCGCTCGCCTCGGGCAGCGCACTCACGCCCCTGCACGAGCTGCGCCACGCGTCGGCCGTGCTGCGGCCCGCCCAGATCATCGCGATCGGCGCCAACTATGCCGCCCACGCCTCCGAGCTGAAACTGCGCTCCGAGACGGCGATGACGATCTTCTCACTCTGGCCCAACTCCCTCTCGGGGCATGGCGCCACGACCACCTGGCCCGAGGACCTCACCAAGCAGGTCGACTACGAGGCCGAACTCGGCGTGATCATCGGCCGTCCCGCCCGCGGCGTGCACGTGCGCGACGCGCTCGACTACGTGTGGGGCTACACCATCGTCAACGACATTACCGCGCGCGACCTGCAGTTCAGCGAGGCGCAGTGGTCGCGCTGCAAGTCCTTCGACGGCTTCACGCCCACGGGCCCCGTGGTGGTCACCGCCGACGAGGTGCCCGACCCGCAGGACCTCTGGCTCACGACGAACCTCGACGGCCGCATTCTGCAGGATGCCTCCACCAACGAGATGGTGCGCACCGTCGCCGAGATCATCTCCTACCTCTCGCGGTCGGCCACGATCCCGCCCGGCACGCTCATCTCGACCGGCAGCCCCGGCGGTGCCGGGTACTCCCGCAATCCCCAGGTGTTCCTGCACGACGGCGCCACCGTCACGGTCAGCATCGAGGGCATCGGCTCCCTCACCACGCACTGCCGCGTCGTCTGATCACGGTCCGGCCCCTCAGGGCTTTGCCACGCGACATCCAGCAGTCCCGCCGGGTCGTCAAAGCGCCCGCATAGGCCATGTCGCGACCGTGGTCGTACGGCATCTCCCCCGGTGCCGACGACGAAAGGATCAACCCCCCATGAACGACCAGACCAGCACCTCCACCGGCTCGCCGACGAATGCACGGCAGGGCCGCCGCGTGCGCCGAGCGGGCGCGATCATGGCCGGCCTCGCCGGTGCGGCCGTCGTGGGCACCCTCACGATGGGTGCCGCGTCCGCCGCGAATGCGGCACCGTCCGAGACCGCGACCGATTCGGCGACGAGCCAGTCGCAGCACCAGAAGCAGCACCAGCACCGCTACGGCGCGACGGCCACCGAGACGACGGACGAGACCGGCGGCACGGGCCAGGGACGCATGGGCGCCGGCGGCACGGGCGGGCACACCGGCGAGCGCGGCACCGGTGGCGAGGGCGCGGGCGCGGGCGAATGCGATCACGCCGAGCGGGGCGGGCACGCGGAGCAGGGCGAGCACGCCGAGTCGGGCGTCGACGCGGATGCCGGGGCCGACGCGACCAGCTGAGTCATCCGCCCATGTGACGACGACCGCCGGTCGCGCCCGCTCCGATTCCGGAACCGCGGCGCGGCTCGGCGGCCGCCTCGCGATGATGCGGCATCCGCTCGGTCAGTGCGCGGTACTCACTCCGAGGGCTCGCCGTGCATGTCGATGACGGGAATCGTCTGGGTGACGGGGTGCATGCCAGAGAGGCGCGACGGCGCCAGCTGCCGCTCGACGTCGTGGCGGGTCATGAGCCCGGCCTCGACCACGAGATCGGCCACCGGCCGCCCGGTCGTCAGCGCCTGCTTCGCGAGCGTGGCCGCCGCCGTGTAGCCGATGAACGGGATGAGCGCCGTGATGACGCCGACGCTCGACGCCACCATCGCGTTGAGGCGATCGACGTTCGCGGTGATGCCGTCGACGCAGTTCACGCGCAGCGTCCAGCACGCCTGGCGCATCCACGTGATCGACTGCAGCAGCGAGTGCGCGATGACGGGTTCGAAGGCGTTGAGCTGCAACTGACCGGCCTCGGCCGCCATGGTGACCGTGACATCCGTGCCCGCGATCGCATAGGCCACCTGGCTGACCGCCTCGGGGATGACGGGATTCACCTTTCCCGGCATGATGCTCGAGCCGGCCTGCCGCGGCGGGAGGTTGATCTCGCCGAGACCCGCCTGCGGGCCGGAGGAGAGCAGTCGCAGGTCATTGCAGATCTTCGACAGCTTGATGGCGCTGCGCTTCAGCGATCCCGAGAACGACATGAACGCGCCGGCGTCGCTCGTCGACTCGATGAGGTCGGGCGCGGTCTCGAGGTTCAGCCCCGTGATCTCGCGCAGGTGGCGCACGGCCGCAGCGGCGTACCCGGGGTCGGCGGTGATGCCCGTACCGATCGCGGTGGCGCCCAGGTTGATCTCGGAGAGCAGCCAGATGGTCTCGGTGAGCCTGGCGTGATCCTCGCCGAGCGTGGTGGCGAAGCCGTGGAACTCCTGGCCGAGGGTCATCGGCACCGCGTCCTGCATCTGGGTGCGGCCGACCTTGAGGATGCCGTGGAACTCGTCGGCCTTGCGCCCGAACGACTGGCGCAGGAGCTCGAGCTCGGCGAGCAGCGTCTTCAGTGAGAACGCGAGCGAGATCTTGAGCGCCGTCGGATAGGTGTCGTTCGTCGACTGGCTGCGGTTGACGTCGTCGATGGGGTGCAGGATGTCGTAACGCCCCTTGGCGTAGCCCGCGACCTCCAGCGCGAGGTTCGTGATGACCTCGTTCGCGTTCATGTTCGTCGACGTGCCGGCGCCGCCCTGGATCACCCCGACGACGAACTGGTCGTGATGCTCGCCGTCGATGATGCGTTGGCAGGCCTCGTCGATCCAGGCCGCCTTCTGGGCGCTGATCACGCCGACCTCGCGGTTCGCGCGCGCGGCCGCCTGCTTCACCGAGGCGAGGGCCACGATGAGCTCGGGGTAGACCGAGATGGGACGCTTCGAGATGGGGAAGTTCTCGAGCGCGCGCATGGTGTGCACGCCCCAGTACGCGTCGGCCGGAACCTCGACGGTGCCGAGCGAATCGGTCTCCGTTCGAGTGACCGGCTGGGGATCGGCTGGGTTCGTCACGTGCTCCTCCGCGATGGTGTGCTCGGGCAGGTGGTCGGGTCGGGTCATCGACACGGTGTTGGCTCCATTGCCTCGTTGCGCGCGGGATCGCCGCGCCTTTGGTATTGGTCTCGAGCCTACCGCCGGGGCGCACGGGAGACGGGCGGCGAGATATCCGCTCGCCGCCCGTCGCCACCGCTCTAGACCTTGTCGGATCCGCCCCCCGACGAGTCGACGCCGTCGGCCGCGAGGAGCTCCTCCTCGACCCGGCCGCCGTAGCCCTCCTTCTGCGGGTCGCCGTGCAGGCCGCCCGAGACGGCGTACTCCTCCTCGGGCGAGAGCACGAGGCGGTGGCGGCCCCAGAGGGCGAACACGAGGAGCATGACCGCGTACACCACGATGATCGCGATGATGGCGGGCAGGAAGGTCGGGTTGAGGAGGAACCCGAGGAAGATGAGCGCCGCGATCACGGCGGCGACGACCGCCCCGGGGATGCCCCACGGGCTGCGGTACGGACGGCTGGCGTTCGGGTACTTGCGTCGCAGGATGATGAACGCCACCATCTGCAGCAGGTACGCGAGCACCGCGCCCCACACCGCGATGTTCAGCACGATCGCACCGGCGACGCCGCCAGCGCCACCGGCCGCGTCGACCACGACGAGCGCGACGAAGCCGATGATCCCGCCGGCGACGAGGGCGACCCAGGGCGTCTGGCGTGCACCCGTGAGGGAGAGGAACTTCGGGTAGTACCCTGCGCGCGAGAGCGAGTACATGTTGCGGCCGTAGGCGAACATGATGCCCTGCAGCGAGGCGAGCAGGCCGACGAGCGCGAACAGCGCGAGCAGCGCGGCGAGCTGGTCGCCGACGATCGCCCGGAACCCGTCGAGGAGCGGCTCCCCCGCCGATCCCGTGG
Source organism: Agromyces sp. NPDC052230 (assembly GCF_040679595.1). Taxonomy (NCBI): domain Bacteria; kingdom Bacillati; phylum Actinomycetota; class Actinomycetes; order Micrococcales; family Microbacteriaceae; genus Agromyces; species Agromyces sp. NPDC052230. The sequence continues at coordinate 150,355 of NZ_JBFAVC010000007.1, forward strand.
CCTCGGCACCGATGACGCCCGTGTTGAGGAACAGCACGAGCAGGCCGGTGATGATGAGCGTGCCACGTGCCCAGAGGCCGGCTCGCGGGATGTCGCGCACCGGGTCGTGCGACTCCTCGGCGGCGAGCGGCAGTTCCTCGATGCCGAGGAAGAACCACATCGCGAACGGCAGCGCGAAGAGGATCGGCAGGACGCCGTGCGGCAGGAACGCGGTCTGGCCGGCATCGGGAGCGATGTCGAAGAGGTTGTCCCAGGCGAACTGGCCGGAGAACAGTGCCATTGCCGAGAAGACGAGCAGGATCCCGATCGAGATGATCGACACGACGATCGCGAACTTGAACGAGATGTTCGCGCCCGCCGAGTTCAGCGCGATGAAGACCAGGTAGAGGATGACCCACCAGATCCACGCGGGCATCGAGAAGCCCAGCAGCTCGCTCGTGATGCCGTCGGCGTAGGCCGCCGAGAAGTACACGATGACCGCGGTCGTCGCGACGTACTCGATGGTCTCGGCGAGGCCGGTGATGAATCCACCCCACGGCCCCATGGCCGCGCGGGAGAACGAGTAGGCGCCGCCCGTGTGCGGCATCGCCGACGCCATCTCCCCGATCGAGAAGATCAGGCCGTAGTACATGGCGACGAGGATCGCGAAGGCGATCAGCATGCCGCCGAAGCCCGCGAAGTCGATGCCGAAGTTCCAGCCGGAGAAGTCGCCCGAGATGACCGCCGCGACCGCGAGGCCCCAGAGGCCCCAGACGCCGGCCGCGCGGGTGAGCCGGCGTTTCTCGAAGTACCCGGATTCGGCGGTCGTGTACTTCACTCCCGAGACCCGGAGGGTGTCTTTCGCCATGACGGCTCCCTTGCTCTCTCATCGCGCGAAGCCCTGGGGGCGGGCGCGGGGTGCGATGCGTGTGGCATGACTATAGGGCGAGCAATGGTCGCCCGTACAGACCTTTTTTCGGGGGTCACTGCGACTGGGTGCCGAGGTCCCGCTGATTCGCGCTGTCGTCGGCGCTCGCGACTGTGATGTAATGGTCGACATTGCAGACCTTTTCACTCGCTCGAGGAGGAGCTCACGGATGTCGGCACCGACCGGATACCTCTCGCTCGACCAGCTTCGCAGCGCCGTGGCCGATGGCCACGTCGACACCGTGGTGGTGGCCTTCACCGACATGCAGGGGCGTCTCATCGGCAAACGCTCGTCGGCGCGGCTCTTCCTCGAAGAAGTCGCACAGCACGGCGCGGAGGCATGCAACTACCTGCTGGCGGTCGACGTCGAGATGAACACCGTCGACGGCTACGAGATGTCGAGCTGGGAGCGCGGCTACGGCGACATGGCCCTCGTACCCGACCTCGCCACGCTCCGCATGGCGCCCTGGCTCGAAGCCACGGCGCTCGTGACCGCCGACCTGCAGTGGCTCGACGGGCGCCCCGTCGAGGCGTCACCGCGGCGCATCCTGCAACGACAGCTCGACCGTCTCGCCGAACGCGGGCTCACCGCATTCGTCGGCACCGAACTCGAGTTCATCGTCTTCGACGACTCGTACCGCGACGCCTGGCGCAAGGGCTATCGCGACCTCACGCCGGCGAGCGACTACAACATCGATTACGCCCTGCTCGCGTCCACCCGCATGGAGCCGCTGCTCCGCGACATCCGGAACGCCATGGACGGCGCCGGCATGTACTGCGAGGGCGCGAAGGGCGAGTGCAACTTCGGCCAGCAGGAGATCGCGTTCCGCTACACCGACGCGCTCGGCACGTGCGACAATCACTCGATCTACAAGAACGGGGCGAAGGAGATCGCCGACCGGCACGGCAGGTCGCTGACGTTCATGGCCAAGTTCAACGAGCGCGAGGGCAACAGCTGCCACATCCACATCTCGTTGCGGGGCGACGACGGCGCAGCGGTCTTCAGCGATCCGGATGGCCCGCACGGCATGTCCAAGCTCTTCCGGCACTTCCTGGGTGGTCAGGTGGCCGCGATGCGCGAGCTCACGCTCTTCTCGGCGCCGAACATCAACTCGTACAAGCGCTATGTGCCCGGAAGCTTCGCGCCGACCGCCATCGCCTGGGGCCTCGACAACCGCACGTGCGCCCTGCGCGTGGTGGGCCATGGGCTCGGCATGCGCGTCGAGAACCGGGTGCCCGGTGGCGACGTGAACCAGTACCTCGCCGTGGCCGCGCTCATCGCGGCCGGACTGCACGGCATCGACAACGAGCTCGAGCCAGGCGACGTCTTCGTGGGCAACGCCTACGAGAGCGACGTGGCACGGGTGCCCGCGACGCTGCGCGAGTCGGCCGACCTCTTCGCGGGCTCGGCGCTGGCACGCGAGGCCTTCGGCGACGAGGTCGTCGACCACTACCTCAACAACGCCAAGGTCGAGCTCGCCGCGTATGACGCGGCCGTCACGGATTGGGAGCGGGTGCGTGGTTTCGAACGACTCTGAGCTGAACGGGCGCGATGACCGCACCACGCACCACGCGGTCGCGCCCGTCATCGGCGTGACCACCTACCTCGAGCAGGCGCAGACGGGCGTCTGGGACGTGCCCGCGTCGTTCCTGCCGAAGGTGTACCTCGACGCCGTGACCGACGCGGGCGGCATCGCCGTGCTGCTGCCACCGCAGCCGGTCTCCCGCGAGATCGCCCGTTCCGTCGTCGCGACGCTCGACGGCCTGATCGTGTCGGGCGGCGCCGACGTCGACCCCGCCCGCTACGGCCAGGAGGCGCATCCGCGTACCGGCGCCCCGCGCACCGACCGCGACGAGTGGGAGGATGCCCTCCTCGCCGAGGCGATCGCCGTGGAGCTGCCGTTCCTCGGCATCTGCCGCGGTGCCCAGGTGCTCAATGTGGCCCTCGGCGGCACGCTCGTGCAGCACCTGCCCGACGTCGTCGGCAGCGAGAAGTACCAGCCGGCCCCCGCGGTCTTCGGCGAGGGCGACGTCGCCGTCGAGCCGGGGTCGCGGCTGGAGGCCGTGCTCGGCGAGGGCCACCGTACGCTGCCCGTGCACTTCTACCACCACCAGGCGCTCGACGAGGTCGCCGACGGGCTCACTGTCACGGCCCGCAGCGAGGACGGCGTCATCGAGGCCGTCGAGCTCGACTCGGTGCCGTTCGGCCTCGCCGTGCAGTGGCACCCCGAGGAGAACGCCGCCGACCGCCGGCTCTTCGCCGGCCTCGTCGACGCCGCCCGCACCCACCGCATGGGAAGGAGCCGCTCGTGAGCCACACGATCGTGAACCCCGCCGACGGAGCGGTCGTCACGACCGTCACGGCGTCGTCGATCGAGGAGACGGATGCCGCGATCGCACGCGCCGCCGTCGCGCAGCGCGACTGGGCGGCCGTCGCCCCCGTCGACCGGGGGCGGATGCTGCGTCGGTTCGCCGCGGCGGTCGACGGCGCGGTCGAGGAGCTCGCGACGATCGAGGTGCGCAACTCGGGACATCCGATCGGGCAGGCCCGCTGGGAGGCCGGCCACGTGCGCGACGTGCTCGAGTACTACTCCGCGGCACCCGAACGGCTCTTCGGCCGGCAGATCCCCGTCGCGGGCGGCCTCGACGTAACGTTCCAGGAGCCGCTCGGAGTGGTGGGCGTGATCACGCCGTGGAACTTCCCCATGACGATCGCGTCGTGGGGTTTCGCCCCGGCGCTCGCGGCCGGCAACGCCGTGGTCCTGAAGCCCGCGGAGTGGACGCCGCTCACGAGCCTGCGCCTCGCCGAACTCGCCCTCGAGGCCGGGCTTCCCGAGGGCCTGTTCCAGGTGGTCCCCGGCAAGGGCTCGGTCGTCGGCGAGCGCTTCGTGACGAACGAGACCGTGCGCAAGGTCGTCTTCACGGGCTCGACCGAGGTCGGCAAGCACATCATGGCCGGTTGCGCCGCCCAGGTGAAGCGCGTGACCCTCGAGCTCGGCGGCAAGAGCGCCAACATCGTGTTCGCCGATGCCGACCTCGAGCGCGCGGCCGCCACCGCGCCCTACGGCGTGTTCGAGAACGCCGGTCAGGACTGCTGCGCCCGCAGCCGCATCCTCGTGGAGCGCAGCGTCTACGAGCGGTTCATGGAACTCCTCGAGCCGGCCGTGCAGGGCGTGAAGGTCGGCGACCCGGCCGACGAGAGCACCGAGATGGGTCCGCTCGTCGCGCGCCAGCACCTGGAGCGGGTCCGCTCGTTCGTGCCCGACGACACCGACGTCGCCTTCCGCGGCGCCGCGCCCGACGGGCCGGGATTCTGGTTCGCGCCGACCGTGCTCACGCCGTCGCGCGATTCGCGGGCGGCGCGCGAGGAGATCTTCGGCCCGGTCGTGTCGGTCTTCCCGTTCGACGACGAGGCCGACGCCATCCGCTTCGCGAACGCGAGCGAGTACGGGCTCTCGGGGTCGATCTGGACCCGCGACCTCAGCCGCGGCATCCGTGTGGCCCGTGCGGTGGAGTCGGGCAACCTCAGCGTCAACTCGCACTCGTCGGTGCGCTACGGCACCCCGTTCGGCGGGTTCAAGCAGTCGGGCCTCGGCCGCGAGCTCGGACCCGACGCGCCCCTCGCCTTCACCGAGACGAAGAACGTCTTCATCGCCGTCGACCCGGCCTGAACCAAGGAGCACCATGGCAGACCTCCCCCGCATCGACCTGACCCAGCGGCTCGCCGGCCGTGTCGCGGTCATCACCGGCGGCGCCTCCGGCATCGGCCTCGCCACCGCGAAGCGGCTCGCCGCCGAGGGCGCGCACGTCGTCATCGGCGACATGGATGCCACGGCGGGCCCCGCCGCCGCCGAGCTCGTCGGCGGCCTCTTCGTGCAGGTGAATGTGACCGACGAGGAGCAGGTGAACCACCTGTTCGACGAGGCCGCCCGCGTCTACGGGTCGGTCGACGTCGCCTTCAACAACGCGGGCATCTCGCCGCCCGACGACGACTCGATCGAGACCACCGACCTGCCGGCCTGGCAGAAGGTGCAGGACGTGAACCTCACGTCGGTCTACCTCTGCTCGCGGGCGGCGCTGCGGCACATGGTTCCGCAGGGCCGGGGCTCGATCATCAACACGGCCTCGTTCGTGGCCGTGCTCGGATCGGCGACGTCGCAGATCTCGTACACGGCTTCGAAGGGCGGCGTGCTCGCCATGAGCCGAGAGCTCGGCGTGCAGTTCGCCCGACAGGGCATCCGCGTGAATGCGCTCTGCCCGGGGCCGGTCAACACGCCGCTGCTGCAGGAGCTCTTCGCCAAGGACCCCGAACGCGCCCAGCGACGCCTCGTGCACATCCCCGTGGGCCGGTTCGCCGAACCCGAGGAGCTCGCCGCGGCGGTCGCATTCCTCGCAAGCGACGACGCGTCGTTCATCACGGCCTCCACCTTCCTCGTCGACGGCGGCATCAGCTCCGCCTACGTCACGCCCCTCTAGGGTCGAACCATGGGGCGGCGGGGGGAGGACGGGCCGGCGGATGCCGCGGGCGAGGTGCTGAGCGCCGGCCTCCTGTTGACCCCCGCACGCCCCGCGAACGCGTTCGAAGAGACCGTGCAGCGCCTGTTGCAGTCGATCCGGCTCGGGCTCATCGGGCCGGGCGAGCGGCTCCCGCCCGAACGCGAACTCGCGGGGATGCTCCAGGTGAGCCGGGACACGCTGCGCGAGGCGCTCGCCTCGCTCGCGGAGGCCGGATGGGTGGTGTCCCGGCGCGGCCGCAACGGCGGCACGTTCATCTCGGAGCAGCTGCCCTCGCCGCCGCCCCGCTCGATGGACGCCGGCGACCGGCTCGCCGCGACCGCGCTCCTCGAGGACACCCTCGCGTTGCGGGCCGTGCTCGAGGTCGGCACCGCACGTCGCGCCGCCGAGCGCGAGCTCAGCGCGGCCGACCGCGAGCGCCTCTGGCAGGCGTACGAGGAGTGCCGGTCCGCGCAGGGAGCGCAGTACCGCATGGCCGATTCGCGGCTGCACCTGCTCATCGCCGAGGTCATCGGGGCGCCGAGCCTCATCCCCCTCGTCGCCGACGTGCGCATGCGGGTGAACGAACTGCTCGACGGGATCCCCCTGCTCGCCCCGAACATCGCCCACTCCGACGAGCAGCACCGGGCGATCGTCGGTGCGATCCTGCGCGGGAACCCCGACGACGCCGCCGTCGCGATGGCGGAGCACATCGAGGGCACCGAGGCGCTGCTGCGCGGCTTCTACGCCTGACGCACGAGCTCGGGGCTGCGGCATCCGTCGCCGTCGTCGTCGTCGCCACGCCCGAACGGGCCGCGCCCCCGAGGAGGCGCGGCCCGTTTCGGCGGCCAGCCGAGCGCGATCAGAGAAACGCGAACGGCAGGAACGGCAGCATCGCGAGTCCGAAGACGAGCGCACCGAACGTCACCAGCACGGCGCCGGCGAGCATGACGGCGTTGAGCACGATGCCCCAGATCGCCATGGTGCGTGACGCGGGCTCCCGCTTCAGCGCCATGATGCCGAGCACGAGGCCGGCGGCCGGCACGAAGAACGTGGAGCTCGCGATGATCGACACGAGCCCGAGCACGAGGCTCGAGATGCTGAACCCGCGCGACTCCTCCGCGGGCGCAGCGGGTGCCGCGTAGGGGTTCGGCTCGCCGAACGGCGCCTGCGGCTGGGTGGGGGTTGCGGTGGTCATGGGGTTTCTCTCCTGTTCGTGGATGTGATTCCACGGTACGGATGCCACGTGGCCGCTCGGTATGGGGCTATCCCCCGAGTCGCGGGGTGGGCGCGCATCCGCATCCGTACCCCGGACGATCGCGCGATGTCAGCGGTGCAGCGCCGGGACGATGAGGTAGATGCCGAAGAGCACGGCGACACCGCTCACGGCGAAGCACGCCCAGGCGCCGACGAGCGCTGCGCGCTTCTGGCCCGCGGTGAGCGGGTTCTTCTTCGCGGCCTTCGCGGCGCGCTTGGCGGCGGCCGCGGCCTCCGCGGGAGAGACGACCGTGATGGCGTCCGTGAATTCAGCGGGTGTCACGACCGGGGTGCGACCGGAGGCGGTGATGAGCCGGATGCCGAGCGAGAAGGAGGCGACGATCACAGCGGCGCCGGTCAGCGCCGCAACGAGGACGATGAGGAAGGAGAACCAGTCGATCACGGCGTCACCTTCCGCTTGGGCTTGGGGTTGCGCTTGATCTTCACGGCACGGCCCGACACGGCGACCTCGCTCAGGACGTTCCGGTGCGAGATCTCGTTGCGGCGCGACCACAGGAAGAGTCCGGTGATGATGACGACGCCCGCGATCGCGTCCACCACGATGCCGGCGATGCCGAGGTGGGCGACGAGGGCGGCGAGGGCACCGACCGCACCCGCCGCGGGAAGCGTCATGAGCCATCCGATGCCGATGCGGCCGGCGGTGCGCCAGCGCACCTTCGACCCCCGGCGACCGAGGCCCGAGCCGATGACCGACCCCGACGCGACCTGCGTGGTCGACAGGGCGAAGCCGAGGTGGCTCGACGCGAGGATCGTCGCGGCGGTCGCGGTCTCGGCGGCGAATCCCTGGGCCGGCTTCACGTCGGTGAGCCCGGTGCCAAGGGTCTTGATGATGCGCCATCCGCCCATGTACGTGCCGAGCGCGATCGCGATGGCGCAGACCACCACGACCCAGAACTGCGGCCCCGTGCCGGCGGGCTGCAGGTTCACCGAGATGAACGTGAGGGTGATGACGCCCATGGTCTTCTGCGCGTCGTTGGTGCCGTGCGCGAGGGCCACGAGCGAGCTCGAGAAGATCTGCGCGTATCGGAACCCGTCGCGTCCGTCGGGCTTGCCGTCGTAGCGACGCGTGATGGCATACGCCAGCTTCGTGGCGGCGAAGGCCACGAGCCCGGCCGTGAGCGGGGCGAGCAGCGCCGGCAGGATCACCTTCGACATCACGACCGAGAAGTCGATGGCCTGGAGGCCGAAGCCGACGAGGGCGGCGCCGATGAGGCCGCCGAACAGGGCGTGGCTCGACGACGAGGGCAGGCCCAGGAGCCACGTCACCATGTTCCAGACGATGGCGCCGATGAGGCCAGCGAAGATCAGCTCGGGGGTGATGAACACCCCGTCGTCGCCCTCGCGGATGATGCCGCCCGAGATGGTCTTGGCCACCTCGGTCGACAGGAACGCCCCGATCAGGTTGAGGATCGCGGCGAGCCCGACGGCCACCTTCGGCCGGAGCGCGCCGGTCGCGATGGGCGTCGCCATGGCGTTGGCCGTGTCGTGGAACCCGTTCGTGAAGTCGAAGAAGAGGGCCAGTGCGACGACCAGCACGACGATGAGGGTGAGATCCACCGGCGACCTTCTCTGGATCGGTGCTTGATATTCACCGGATGTTCAGGGGACGTGGTTGCAGAATCGGCGATCGCCGTGCTTCCCGCACGATACTACGCGACCGACTCCCGCTCCTCCACCACGGTGGCGAGGTCTGCTCCGAACACGAAGGTACGCCGCACGGATGCCCCGGCGAGCACGCTCGGGAGCCACCGCTGGGCGTCGTCCCACATCTCGGTGTACGGCACCCGGTCGAGCGGGAACCACTCGGGATCCAGCTCGTCGGACCCGCGCGGATCGCCCGTCCAGGTGCGGCACACGAAGACGCTCGACTCCTGGCTCCATGGCAGGCGATGCGGGAAGTGGTACGTGAGGAGGCCACGTGGTTCGAGGTCGGATGCCGCGACCACGAGCCCCGACTCCTCGAGCACCTCGCGCACCGCCGCGTCCACGGCGGACTCTCCCGGCTCGAGCTTGCCGCCGAGTCCCACGAAGTAGCCCGTGCCGAGGCCCTTCTTCTTGCGTCCGAGGAGCACCTCGGTGCGGCCCGCGTGTTCGCGCAGGAGGTAGCAGACGCAGACCTGGGGCAGCGGCATCCGTGGTCCCTGAGCTCGTCGGTCGATCAGCCGAAGAGGATCTTGGCCTCGTCGTACCGGTGCTGCGGCACGCGGTTGAGGCTGCCCACGGCCTCGGCGATCGAGACCCTTTCGATGTCGGTGCCGCGGAGCGTGACCATCGAACCCCACGCCCCGTCGTAGACCGCGTCGACGGCGTGCATGCCGAGGCGCGTCGCGAGCACGCGATCGTACGCACTCGGGGCGCCGCCGCGCTGGATGTGGCCGAGCACGGTGTGCCGCGACTCGAAGCCCGTGCGCTCCTCGATCATCGGGGCGAGCTTCTCGGCGATGCCGCCGAGGCGCGGCCGGTTGAACGCGTCGAGCCCGAGGTGCGAGTGCGCCTCCTCCATCGTGTCGAGCTTGAAGCCCTCGGCCACGACGATGAGGGGCGCGCGACCGCGCGCGCGCACCGAGTCGACGTAGTGGCAGATCTCGTCGATCCCCATGGGCTGCTCGGGGATGAGGATCGCGTGGGCGCCGCCGGCCATGCCGGAGTGCAGGGCGATCCAGCCGACGTGGCGGCCCATCACCTCGAGCACCATGGCCCGGTTGTGCGACTCGGCCGTGGTGCGGAGCCGGTCGATCGCCTCGGTCGCGATCTCGACGGCCGTATCGAAGCCGAATGAGTAGTCGGTGGCGGCGAGGTCGTTGTCGATCGTCTTCGGCACGCCGATGATCTTGAGGCCGGCGTCGGTGAGCCGCTGCGCCGCTGCGAGCGTGCCCTCGCCGCCGATCGCGATGATCGCGTCGATGCCGTTCTCGTCGAGCATCCGCTGGATGTTCTCAGGGCCGCCGTGCTCGCCCTCGAACGGGTTGGTCCGGCTCGAGCCGAGGATGGTGCCGCCCTGCTTCGAGAGCCCACGCACGTCGTGGCGCGTGATCGGCATGAGGTCGCCCTCGACGACGCCCTTCCACCCCCACCGGAATCCGACGAACTCGGTGTCGTACGAGATGACGCCCTTCAGCACGGCGCCGCGGATGACCGCGTTGAGGCCGGGGCAGTCGCCGCCGCTCGTCAGAATCCCGATCTTCATGGTGTGGACGTCTCCAAGGTGCTCGACTCGAACATGGGTGCCGGAGGCCACGTCCTCGGGGCGATTCGACTGCGGCAGTCTATAGCGTTGCCGAGGACCGCTCGGTTCCGGGGCCTACAGCGTGCCGTCGAGCGCAGCACGCAGCACGTGCTGCAGTGCGTCGAGCTGCACCGAGTCGGCCGAGCCGGGCTCGACGTCGCTGCCGTCGAGGGCTCGGGCCGCGAGGCCCTGCTTGGAGTCGATGAGCTCCGCAATGCGCGCGTCGATGGTGTGCGCGGCGATGATGCGCCATGCCGTCACGGGCTCATCCTGCCCGATGCGGTGCACGCGGTCGATCGCCTGCGTCTGCTCGGCGGCGGTCCAGCTGAGCTCGGCGAGCACCACGTTCGAGGCGGCCTGGAGGTTCACGCCGACGCCCGCCGCGGTGAGCGAGCAGACGGCGACGGCGACCTCGGGATCCTTGTTGAACGCGTCGATCGCGGCCTGGCGCTGCAGCGCGGTCTGATCGCCCCGAAGCGAGACGGTGCGCAGGTCTCGCGCGGCGAGCGCGGCCTCGGCCTGGTCCATGACGTCGATGTGCTTGGCGAAGAAGACGACCTTGCCCACCGATCGCGCGAGCTGCGCGGCGTAGTCGGCCGCGAGTCCGGCTTTCGCCTGGCCGATCTTGCGCACCATCGTGAAGACGTTCTCGCCCGACTTCGCCGACTTCGACTCCTCGAGCTCGCCCCGGGCGACGGCTCGGATGAACTGATCGCGCAGGTCGTCATCGAGGTTGCCGATGCGGAGGTTCCGCGACTCCACGAGTGCGCGGAATCGGCCGACGAGGCGGTTGCCGAGCTCGCGCTCCGCGGCACGCACCGAACGGCCGAGTTCGTCGTCGAGCTCCACGGGGAGGTCGGCGATGCGCTTGGCCGGCAGGTCGGCGGCCACGTCGACCTTGCGTCGGCGCACGATGCCGAGGTCGATCACGATGCGCCTCGCCTCGGCGTAGAACCCGAGGTCGGCAGGCGTGAGGCCGGTCTCCTCGAGCTTGCCGAGCAGGTCGGGTGACGGCTTGTCGCCGTCGATCCAGCCGAGGAACTGCCAGATCGCGCGGAAGTCGTCGACGTCGTTGATGAGTGGCGTTCCGGTCAGTGCGAGCAGCAGCGGGTTGCCGCCGGGAGCGGTGCTGCGAATCCGGTCGGCGAGCGCGAGCACGTTGCGCGAGCGCTGCGACTGCAGGTTCTTGATGAAGTGCGCCTCGTCGACGACCATGCCCCGGAAGCCGAGCGTCGAGAGCCACGCCATGTGACGATCGAGCACGTCGTAGTTCACGACCACCACGTCGGCGAACGCGTCGAGGGAGTCGCCGTCGCCGTGGATCACGGTGGCCCGGCGGTGCGGGGTCCACCGTTCCACCTCGCGCGCCCAGTTCATCTTCACGACGTTCGGCACGACGGCGAGCAGGGGGTAGGCGTCGGCGACGGATGCCGCGAGCACCGACTGTGCGGTCTTCCCGAGTCCGGGCTCGTCGGCGAGGAGGAACGTGCGGTGGCCGAGCCGGGCGGACTCGATGAAGCGCGACTGGTGCTTCATGAGCTCGAGGCCGCGCGGGGAGAGCCGGTCGACGACGGGCGCCTCGGGCAGCTCCATCGTGGCAGCCTGGCCACCGGAGCCGAGCTCGAACGACTTGAACAGCGGGCCGAGCAGCTCCCAGTTGGCGAGTCGGCGCACGGGCACGACGGGCGCGGCCGACCGGGTGAAGTCGGGCGCGAGGAACGGGTTCGCGAGCTGCCGCGCGCGGACGGATGCCGGGATCACCTGATTCTCGGCGAGCTCGGGCGCCATGATCGGCTCGCGCGTGATGATCAGCTCATCGGGGCTGAGTTCGGCGCCCGATTCGAGCAGCCAGTCGCGGCGGAAGCGCTGCGCGACCGTGGAGATCGAGGCATCGGGCTCGAGGAGCGAGATGAGGCTCGTGTCGCGGGCTGCGGTCTTCGCGAGGATCTGCGCGATGCCGTCGAGGCGCTTGAGGAGCTCGGCGCGGCCGGCATCGGCGAGCTCGGGGTCGGCCTTCACGCGAGCGCGCTCCTCGCGCATGAGGAGCGCGATCACCTGGAATTTCGTGCGGTTGGTGGGGCCGAGCTTGCCCTTCTGGGCCTTCGTCTCCACCTCGCGCACCTTGCGCGCGAGGATCGGGATGATGGGCGCGTCGTCGTCGCGCGATCGCGTGCGCTGACGCTGCCTCGTCTGCTGGGCCATGGTCCTCCCGTTTCTGGCCTACTGCCGAGCGCCCCCTGCACCGGTTCACGGTGGCCGGACCGCTCGGGGCATCGGGGATGCCCTCGCTCGCGGTACGCCGAATCCCGAACCGAGCAGCACGTGAGCGGAGCTCACGTGGTCGGCCGAAGAACGGATTCGTCGGGCGCCCTGCCATTCTAGCGGTTCTGCGGCCTCCGCGGTGACGGTCGCCGTGGGCACGGTGCGGACGGATGCGAGTCGGCCTATGCTTCAGGCATGGACGAGCTCGCGGGGGCGGACGTCACGCCCGAAGACGACGAATTCACGGTCGCGCAGGACACGGAGTTCGAGGAGCAGGAACTCGCGTTCGAGGACGACGAGCGCACGCTCGACGACAGTCTCCAGGACGAGGTGCCCGGCATCGACGAGGAGCGCCGGGTGCCGCTTCCCGACGAGCCCGCGGTGCCGGCCGAAGAGGATTGAGCGCGAAGCGCATTCCCCGGGCGGCGTCAGTCGCCGCCGCGTCAGACGCCGCCGCCTCCGCCGCCGCCACCGCCGCCGCCTGACGAGCCGCCACCACCCGAGCCGCTCGACGACGAGCTCGAGCTCGATCCCGACCACGACGAGCTCGAGGCCGACGAGAACGACGAGACGGATGCCGCGAACACGCCGGCGTTGAAGCCGTCACGCCCGGAGTACCACGAGGGGTTCTCGCCGCGCTGCTCGTAGAGGGTCGCCAGCTCACGACTCCACTCGCGCTCCAGGCCGAACAGGACCGCGTAGGGTAGGAGCCGCTCGTTGAGCTTCAGCACCACGGCCGGATCGAGGGTCGCCGTCGCACCCGGGCGATCCACCCGCATGGCGCCGCTCGGGCTCTGCAGCACGCGCAGGCGATCGGCCTCGGCGAGCCGGATGTAGAGCTGAAGCCCCTCCAGGTGGTCGCGCAGTTCGCGACCGGTCTCGGTGAGCGGCCGCACGTCGGCGACCGCGATGAGCGTCACCACGGCCGCGCCGATCGCGACGATGAAGAGCAGGGCGGGCCACGGGCCGCCCCTCGCGTCATCGAGGGCGATGATCCCGAACACGACGCTGAGTGCCGCGAACGCACCTGAGCCGATCGCGAGCAGCACTCGACGGCCGAGGTCGGGCCGGCGCCGGAGGCCCCTGGCCACGACGTCCTTCTTCACCTGCTGGCGGATGGCGAGCAGTCGCTTGCCGAGGGTGGTGTCACGCGTCTTCAGGTCGCGGCTCTCGCCGGGCGTCGGGAAGCCGTCGTACAGGGCCGAGACGACCGATCGGGCGTCGTCGTCGCCGGCCGGGCCACCGACGTACTCCACCGCGTAACGCTTGCGCCCGGTCTCGACGATGCGCAGCTCCCCCTCGACCGCACGCTCGAGGATGGTCGCCGTCACGCCCTTGCCCGGCTGACCGACGAGTTCCGATGAGGCCATGGCGCTGATGGGCGGCGGCTCGTACTGCGCGATGATCGTGCCGCGACCGGGGTGGTCGCGCCAGCGCGTGAGGCGCAGCACGATCGCCCAGATCATGGCGGCGACCGCGCCCGCCGCGCCCACGGCACCCGTGATCGCCGCCGGCGAGGAAGCGAACGAGTCGTCGCGAGGTTCGAACGTGGCCGGGTCGAAGCCGACCGCGATCGTGAGGTTCTCGTACGGGCCGAGGCCCGCGGCCTCCGCGGTGATCACCGGCGGGAAGGACTCGGCGGTCGCGATCGACTCGCACGGCGTCGAGGATCCCTCCCAGCCTCGGTAGCACGAGACGGCGCCGGTCAGCCCCTCGGCAACCGCCTCCGACATCCGCAGCTCGGCTCGTACGCGGCCGAACGGCTGGGCCCAGCCGGTGCCGTTCACGTCCCAGTAGAACTCGTCGACGTCGGCGTCGTCGGCTTCGAGGGTGACGTTGTGCTGCCGGTAGCTGATGACGTAGGTCTGCTCGCCGTGCACGTAGTCGTCGGCGCGCACGGTGACGAGCAGGAACTCGCCCTCCTCGTCGCGCTCCACCTCGAAGTCGCGGGCGTTCCCCGCGCCGTCGGTCACGGACTCGACGCGGATGTCGGTCGGATGCCCCTGGTAGCGCAGCGGGATCGCACGCCGGATGCCGCGGTTCTGGTCGAAATCGGGGAAGACGGCCACGAGCGTCTCGGTGGTGTCGAGCACCGAGCGCCGATTCTCGTCGCGACGGAGTTCGTAGACGGCGTCGAAGGATGCGAACGTGAAGTCATCGGGTCCGGCGGGCAGCACGGTGACGGATGCCACGGGCTCGGCCGTCGTCGGGGCAGCGGATGCCGCCGCGGCGGGCCCCATCGCGAGTGCGAGCGTGACGAATGCGAGGGCGGCGCGGAGCGGGGCACTGACCATGCCCCCACGCTAGCGTCCCGCGCTCCTTTGGAATACCGCCATGGGTATCTAGCGGAAGGCGGTATCCTGAATGGGTGATCGACGACATCAAGAAGCGCGCCCTGCACCGCACGAAGATCATCGAGGGCCAACTGCGCGGCATCGAGAAGATGATCGAGAACGAAGACTACTGCGTCGATATCATCACGCTGTCGCTGGCCGTGCAGAAGTCGCTCGGGTCGCTGAACAAGCTGCTCGTCGAGAACCACCTGCGCACCCACGTCACCGACATGTACGAGGAGGGGGGCGACGAGCGCGACGCCGCCGTCGTCGAACTGCTGCGCATCTTCGAGCTCTCCAACAATCGCGGGTGAGCCGTCGCATGCGGCGCATCCAGATCGTCACGGGCGACATCACGCGCGAGCACGTCGACGCGATCGTGAACGCCGCGAATTCGAGCCTCCTCGGCGGGGGTGGCGTCGACGGCGCGATCCACCGGGCCGGTGGGCCCGCGATCCTCGACGAGTGCCGCAGGCTGCGTGCGACGACCCACCCCGACGGCCTTCCCACCGGCGAGGCGGTCGCCACGCACGCCGGTCGGCTGTCGGCGCGATGGGTCATCCACACCGTCGGGCCGGTATGGCCGGGCGCAGGGCCCGAGGCCGACGAACGGCGGATGCTCCTCGCGAACGCCTATCGCAACTCGCTCGACCTGGCCGTCGAGCTCGGCGCGACCTCCGTCGCGGTGCCCGCCATCTCGGCGGGCGTCTATGGATGGCCCGCCGACGATGCCGCAACGGTCGCGCTCGAAGCGGCATCCGTCGCCGAACGCGCGCCTGCCCTCGTGCGGTTCGTGCTGTTCTCGGCGCACATGCACGACGAGTTCCGGGGCGCCGCCGATCGGCTCGGCATCGACGTCGACTGACGCGATCACGTTCCGGGCGCGGTGACCGCGAGCCACTGGTCGAGTTCGCTCGGCTGGTCGGTGATGATGCCGTCGATGCCGAGCGCGCTCACCTCCTGCCACGTCTCGTGCGTGTTCAGCGTGTAGCAGAGCACCGCGATGCCCGCCTCGTGCAGTGCCTCGAGCGCGCCGGGCACGGCGGTGACGGATGCCGCGGTCGTGCCGAATCCGATGACGCCGAGTCGCTCGGCGAGCGCGACGGGCTCCGCGGGCAGTTCGCGGATGAGCATGATGCGCGGCGTCGTGGGCGAAACCTGCTGGATGGCGAAGAGCGTCTCGAGGCTGAAGCTCTGCAGCACCACCCGGCCGCGGAGCCCGTGGCGTTCCACGAGGTCGACGACCCGGCGCACCTCCTCGATGCGCCAGTCGGCCTTCAGTTCGACGAGCGCCCGAGCGGTCTCGCGTCGAGCAAGTTCCGCGAGGAACTCGTCGAGCGTCGGCATCCGCTCGCCGGCGTGGGCGGCGTCGTACCAGGCGCCGACGTCGAGGCGCCGGAGGGCGGCGAGGTCGAGTTCGGCGACGCTGCGCCGGTCGCCCGTCACGCGCTCGAGGCTCGGGTCGTGGAAGAGCACGGGCACGCCGTCGCGGCTCAGCTGCACGTCGGTCTCGACGAAGTCGAGGTCGTCCATGGCCCGCTCGAGTGCGGGCATGGTGTTCTCGGGGGCCTGCGATCGGTCGCCGCGGTGGCCCACGATGAAGGCCGGATCGCCCGGGAGGCGAAGCGCCCCGAACACGTCCACGGCCGAGGCGGTGGTCGGAGTCGTCGCGATGAACAGGAGCGTCGCGATCACCGTGGTGCCGACCAGCGCGCAGGCGATGCGCACGGCACGTCGGGGCGGGTGCGAGAGCCGGTCGAGCACGGGTTCGGCCTTTCCACCGAACGAGCGACGTTGCGCGATCGGTGCACGTCACTCTAGCAAGACCGTTACCGTTTCGTTACCTCGGGATGCCGTGAGCGTGTCCCGCCTCCGCCTCGGCGGTGATGCGATTCGCCATGCCGGCGAAGATGATGCCGTGGAACGGCGCGATGGCCCACCAGTAGAGCCGGCCCGCGAGTCCCTTCGGGAAGAACACCGCGCGCTGGCGGTACACCGACCCGCCGCCCGGTGAATCGATGGCCGAGAGTTCCAGCCACGCGCGACCGGGCACGCGCATCTCGGCACGCAGGCGCAGGAAGCTTCCCCGCTCGATCGCCTCGACGCGCCAGAAGTCGACGGCATCGCCGACGTGGAGCACCTCGGGATCCCGTCGGCCCCGACGCAGGCCCACTCCCCCGGTCATCTTGTCGATCCAGCCGCGCAGCGCCCATGCGAGCGGGAACGAGTACCAGCCGTTCTCGCCGCCCACGCCCTCGATGACCCGCCAGAGGGCGGCCGCTGAAGCCGCCGAGCGACGGACGCGTTCATCGACGTGGACGGTGTGGCCCGCCCACTCGGGGTCGCTCGGCAGGGGGTCGCTCGGCGCGCCGGCGACCTCGGCATTGCGCCAGCTCGTCTCGACGTCGCCCGCCCGCTCGCGATCGAGCGCGAGCCGCACGGCGGCGCGGTACGGCAGGAGCCCCCCGGCGGGCGGCGGGATGACCCCGTCGATGTCATGGTCGTGCACCACGCAGTCGAACTGCAGCGACTCGATGATGGGTACGGCGAGCCGGCGCGGGATCGGCGTGACGAGGTTCACCCACTGGCCCGCGAGCCACGGGGTGAGCACCGGCAGCGCGGCGATCGGGCGTTGCCGGAGCCCGGCCTCGACGGCGTAGCCGTTCATGAGCTGTCCGTACCGGTGCACGTCGGGCCCACCGATGTCGAAGGCGCGGTTCACCTCGGCGGGGAGGTCGGCAGCATGCACGAGGTAGTGCAGCACGTCGCGCACGGCGATCGGCTGGATGAAGTTGCGCACCCAACGCGGGGCCGGCATGTACGGAAGGACCTCGGTGAGGTGGCGGATCATCTCGAACGACGTCGAACCCGACCCGATGATGACCCCGGCCTGCAGCACGACGGTGGGCACCCCCGACGCGAGGAGGATCTCGCCGACCTTCGCCCGGGAACGCAGGTGCCGAGACAGCTGCGCACCCTCGGGGTGCAGCCCGCCGAGATACACGATGCGACGGGCGCCATGACGCCGCGCCGCCCCGGCGACGTTGCGCGCGATGGCGAGCTCCATCGACTCGAAGTCGCCGCGCCCGCCCATGGAGTGCACGAGGTAGTAGACGACCTCGATCCCCGCCATCGCGCCGTCGACGGATGCCGCGTGCGCGAGATCGCCTTCGACGATCTCGACCTCCCCCGCCCACGGCACGTCTCGCAGGCGTTCGGGCCGGCGTACCAGGACGCGCACGTCGTGGCCCGTCTCGATGAGGCGCGGAACCAGCCGCCCGCCGATGTAGCCGGTCGCACCCGTCACGAGCACCCGCACGCCGCACCCCCTCGACCGACGGCCGCCTGCGTCAGGACCGTTCGTTCCCTCGACGATAATTGCCGCTGGCGCGCGCGAGGAGGTGTTGCACCTGTGAATCGTCCGCGCGTTGCAGCGTCGCGACGAGTCTCGCCGCGGTGTGCCCGCCGATGGTCATCACCGTGCGTCCGCCGCGCGAGACGATGAGCCCGCCCTGCTTGGTGACGCGATAGTCGAACGGGTCCGACACCAATCGTCCCCGCTCGTCCGAGGCCCCGTTGCGTCCGGACATGCGGCCCTACCGCAGGCTCTTCGTGTGCCAGACCGTCTTGGTCTCGGTGAACGCGCCGATGCGGTCGAGTGTCGGTGCTGCGGCATCCGGTCCCTGCTCGGGCCGGAGCACCCGCTTCAGGGTGTCGGCCGCATCGACCTCGAGCGAGATCCAGTCGAGGTCGCCGGCGCCCACGAGATCGAGCGCGTTCACGTCGGCGTGACTCGCGAGCCACGGCGCGATCTCGGCGGGCGAGCCCGTGAGCACGTTGACCACGCCCTTGGGAACGTCGCTCGTGGCGAGCACCTCGGCGAGGCTGATGGCCGAGAGCGGGAAGCGCTCGCTCGCGACTGCGACCACCGCGTTGCCTGCGACGAGCGCCGGAGCGACCGCCGAGACGAAGCCCAGGAGCGACGAGTCCTGCGGCACGATGACGGCGACGACGCCCGTGGGCTCGGGCACCGAGATGTTGAAGTACGGACCGGCGACGGGGTTGGCGTTGCCGGCGACCTGCGCGAACTTGTCGGCCCAGCCCGCATACCAGACCCAGCGGTCGATCGCCTCGTCGACCTGGGCGGTCGCGACGGCGCGGGTGACGCCCTCGGCTTCCTCGATCTCGGCGATGAACTGCGCCCGACGCCCCTCGAGGAGCTCGGCGATGCGGTAGAGCACCTGGCCGCGGTTGTAGGCGGTCGCGCCGCCCCAGCCCGCGACGGCCGCGCGCGCGGCCACCACGGCGTCGCGGGCATCCTTGCGCGACGCCTTCGCGGCGTTCGCGAGGAACGCTCCTGACGCCGAGACGACCTCGTAGGTACGTCCGGACTCGCTGCGCGGGAAGGCCCCGCCGATGTAGAGCTTGTACGTCTTCGGTACGACGAGGCGGCTCACTTCGCGGCTCCCTTCCTCTTGATGCGCGGTGATCGAGCCGGCCGCTTCGCGGGCGCCTCGGCATCGGTGGATGCACCGGCCGCACCGGCCTCGAGACGACGTTGCGTCACTCCCCGACCGGCGACGGCGGTCGCCGGCTTCAGGTAGGCGGCCAGCCCGTGTCGGCCGCCCTCGCGGCCGTAGCCCGACTCCTTGTAGCCGCCGAACGGGCTCGACGGGTCGAAGCGGTTGAACGTGTTGGCCCAGACGACGCCCGCGCGCAACTGGTCGGCGACGGCGAGGATGCGGCTGCCCTTGTCGGTCCAGATGCCGGCCGAGAGGCCGTACGGCGTGTTGTTCGCCTTCGCGATCGCCTCGGCCGGAGTGCGGAAGGTCAGCACCGAGAGCACGGGGCCGAAGATCTCGTCGCGCGCGATGCGGCTCGAGGTCTGCACGTTGGTGAAGATCGTCGGCGCGTACCAGAACCCGTTCTCGGGGATCTCGCACGGCGCGCTCCAGCGGTCGGCCCCCTCGGCCACGCCGATCTCGGAGAGCTCGTGGATGCGCTCGAGCTGCTCCTTCGAGTTGATCGCACCGATGTCGGTGTTCTTGTCGAGCGGGTCACCGAGTCGCAGGGTCGAGAGACGTAGCTTCAGGCGCTCGACGACCTCGTCATGGATGTTCTCCTGAACGAGCAGGCGCGAGCCCGCGCAGCACACGTGCCCCTGGTTGAAGAAGATGCCGTTGACGATGCCCTCGATCGCCTGGTCGATGGGTGCGTCGTCGAACACGATGTTCGCGGCCTTGCCACCGAGTTCGAGCGTGACCTTCTTGTTCGTGCCGGCCACCTGCCTGGCGATCGCCCGCCCCACGGCGGTGGATCCCGTGAAGGCCACCTTGTCGACACCCTCATGGGCGACGAGCGCGGCCCCGGTGTCGCCGGCGCCCGTGATGATGTTCACGACGCCCGGGGGCAGGTCGGCCTGCTGCAGGATCTCGGCGAAGATGAGCGCGCTGAGCGGGGTCGTCTCGGCCGGCTTCAGCACCACGGTGTTGCCGGCGGCGAGTGCCGGTGCGATCTTCCAGGCGAGCATGAGCAGCGGGAAGTTCCACGGGATCACCTGGGCCGCGACGCCGAGCGCCCGCGGGTCGGCGCCGAGGCCCGCGTGGTCGAGCTTGTCGGCCCAGCCCGCGTAGTAGAAGAACCAGGCCGCCACGAGCGGCACGTCGACGTCGCGCGACTCCTTGATGGGCTTGCCGTTGTCGAGCGACTCGGCCACCGCGAGCTCGCGGGCGCGCTCCTGCACGAGCCGGGCGATGCGGAAGAGGTACTTGCCGCGGTCGCGGCCCGGCATCCGGGACCACACATTGGCGTAGGCCCGGCGTGCGGCGGCGACCGCGTCATCGACGTCGGCGGCGTTCGCGTTCGCGATGGTCGCGAGGTGCTCCTCGGTCGCGGGTGAGATGGTCTGGAACGGCGTGCCCCGGCCGTCGACGAACTCGCCGTCGATGAAGAGTCCGTAGTGGTCTCGCAGCGACAGGATCGCCCGCGACTCGGGGGCCGGTGCGTATTCGAGGAAGCTCATGATGCCTGGAACCTTTCGGTTCGATGTTCGATTGGATGCGTGTGGTTCGGTGATCGAGTAGGCCGAAGGCCGTACCGAGATTCAGTCGATCGTCACGTAGTCGGCGCCGGAGTAATGCCCCGACGTGAGCTTCTGGCGTTGCAGCAGCACGTCGTTGAGCAGGCTCGACGCGCCGAACCGGAACAGGTGCGGCTGGAGCCATTCCTCGCCGGCCGTCTCGGCGACGGTGACGAGGTACTTGATGGCGTCCTTCGAGGCGCGGATGCCGCCAGCGGGCTTCACGCCGATGCGCTGGCCGGTCAACAGGTGCCAGTCGCGCACGACCTCGAGCATGAGGAGCGTCACGGGAAGCGTGGCCGCGGGCTGCACCTTGCCGGTGGAGGTCTTGATGAAGTCGCCGCCCGCGAGGATCGAGAGCCACGACGCCCGCCGCACGTTGTCGTACGTCACGAGCTCGCCGGTCTCGAGGATCACCTTGAGCGACGCGCTCGTGCCGTCCGACCGGCGGCAGGCCTCCTTCACGGCGGCGATCTGGTCGAACACCAGGCCGTACCGCCCGGCCAGGAAGGCGCCACGGTCGATGACCATGTCGATCTCGTCGGCCCCCGCCGCAACGGCCTCGGCCGTGTCGGCGAGCTTGATGTCGAGTGACGCCCGCCCCGACGGGAACGCCGTGGCGACCGCCGCCACCGCGATGCCGCCGTCGTCGGGGTCGCCGTGCGCGGCTCCCAGCGCGTCGATGGCCGAGGGCACCATGTCGCCGTACACGCAGACGGCCGCGACGCGCGGCGTCGTGGCATCCGCCGGATCGGGATTCAGGGCCTTCGCGACGAGCGACCGCACCTTGCCCGGCGTATCGGCGCCCTCGAGCGTCGTGAGGTCGATGAGCGAGATGATGCGGTCGAGCGCCCACTGCTTCGAGGTCGTCTTGATCGAGCGGGTGCCGAGCGCGGCGGCTCGCTGCTCGAGCCCCACGGCGTCGACGCCGGCGATGCCGTGCAGGTAGCGCCGGAGCGTGGCGTCGTCGGGTTCACCCCCGAGCACGGCGAGCGCGCGCTCCCGGGCGGTGACGAGGGAGGTGCCTGACATGGTGGGTGACCTGGCTTTCCGTGTTGTGCTGGCGCGCCGTTGCGGCGCGTTCAGCCGTCGAGGAGGTGGAGGGCGGTGGCCTCGTCGGTGACGAGCACCGAGCAGAGGCGGCTGCGCACGACCGCGTCGGCGACGGCGTGCTTGGCGGTGCCGGCGACGACCGCGATGCCGAGCGGCGCGGCGCGCAACTCGTCGAGCGTGAGTCCAACGGTGCGTGCGTCGAGCGCCGGGTCGACGATGTTGCCGTCGGAGTCGATGTACCGGCCGACGACGTCGCCGACGGCACCCTTCTGCACGAGCACGTCGACGTCGGCCGTCGAGAGGTAGCCGCTCTCGACGTGCACCGAGTTGTGGTCTGCGGCGCCGGCGCTGAACAGGTAGGCGTCGGACGATCGGGCGAGTTCGATGACGCCCGCGACGACGCGGTCGGACTCGATGGCCTCCTTGGTGGCGAGCTGTTCGAGGATGGCCGGGCTCGGCAGGAGCGTGGCGCTGCCGCCGCCCTTCTGCGCGATGCCCACCGCGGTCGCGGCCGCGGTTCCCGGTCGCCGGTTCAGGCTCACCCCGCCGTTGATCTGCACGACGTTGACGCCCGTGGCCCAGCCGTTGCGGAGGTGCTGGGAGATCTCGAAGAGGGTGCGGCCCCAGCTGACGCCGAGCGTGCGCGGCACCGGCCGCAGCGCAGTGAGGTAGTCGGCGGCGGCCTGCGCCGTTCGCTCCTGCAGCTCCTCGGGCGACTGCACTCCCGCGTGGGAGACCACGATCGCATCGTCGAGCCCGCGCTCCTCACGGAGACGCCGCTCGATGGGCAGCCGCCGGGCGCGTGGGTGCAGGATCTCGATGCGGATGAATCCGCGCTGCTTCGCCTGTGCGAGGAGACGACCGACCTTCCACCGGGTGAGGCGGAGTGCCTGCCCGATCTCGTCCTGCGTCTTGTTCTCCTCGTAGTAGAGCTCGGCCGCCCGAATCGAGAGCAGCTCGTCGACCTCGTCCACACGCATCCTTCCGCTCGCTCACCAGCGTAGGCAGCGCGGTGCGCATCGGCAACACACGCGGGCAGTGCTGCTCATATGAGCAGACCGGGCACGGATGCCGCGCGCCTATGCTGGTGCCCATGCAACGGGCACTCGCGCTCGCGGTCGACTTCGGTGGCACCAAGGTCGAGGCCGCACTCGTCGACGATCGCGGTCAACTCCTCGCCGGCTCCCGACACCGCCGGCCGACCGGTGCCTCCGCCTCGAGCATCGACCTCGGTGCCGCCGTGCGCGAGGTCGTCGCCCACGCGCTGAAGTCCGTGCCCGACGACGCCCCGCTCACGGGGGTCGGCATCGGTGCCGCCGGTCCCGTCGACGCCGAGCACGGACTCGTGTCGCCGCTCAACGTGCCGGCGTGGCGCGATCACCCGCTCGCGGCATCCGTCGCCGAACTCGTCCCAGAGGCGCCCGTGACCCTCCGCATCGACGGGCTCTGCATCGCGCTCGCCGAGCACTGGGTGGGCGCCGGGCAGGGTGTCTCCAACCTCCTCGGCATGATCGTGTCGACGGGCGTCGGCGGCGGTCTCGTGCTCGGCGGTCGCGCCGCCTCGAGCCCGACGGGCAACGGCGGCCACATCGGCCACGTCGAGGTGGGCGGCTTCGACGACGCCTGCGCGTGCGGTGGGCGCGGATGCCTCGAGGCCGTCGCCTCGGGGCCGCGCACCGTGGCGTGGGCGAGGACGCAGGGCTTCACCGGCGAGACCGGCGAGGAGCTCGCCGACGCCCACGCCGCGGGCGATCCCACCGCCGTGGCGGCCGTCGCCAGGGCCGGCACCGCCATCGGCCACGCCATCGCGTCGGCCGCGAACCTGCTCGACCTCGATGTCGTCGCGATCGGCGGCGGGTTCTCGCGCGTCTCCCCCGCGCTCTTCGAGCATGCCCGTGCGGCCGTCGCCGAGCGTGCGGCGTTCCCCTTCGTGTCTCGCGTGCAGATCGTGCCGTCGGGCCTGTCCGACGAGGGGCCGCTCATCGGCGCCGCGGCGCTCGTGCATCGGCCCGAGTTCCTCACCTGACGCCGCCCGTTCAGGCCTCGGCGAATTCGTCCTCGAGGTACCGTGGCCGCGATGCGACGAGGCCGGCGATCGCGGCCGGCACCGCCGAGCCCAGGAGGAACAGGAGCGGCCAGAGCCATCCGCCGGTCGCATCGTGCAGCAGGCCCACGGCGAGCGGACCGACCGCGACCATCAGGTAGCCGACCGACTGCACGAACCCAGAGAGCGCCACCGAGCCCTCATGGGTGCGCGTGCGCAGGTTGATGAGCACGAGTGAGAGCGGGAACAGCAGCGGACCGATGCCCACGATCGCCACCCAGAGCCACGTCGCGAAGGTCGGGGCGATGATGAGGCCCGCATAGCCAACCACGAGCGTCACCGACGCGATGCCCACGAGGAGCCGGACGCGCCCGTGGCGCGCCGCGATGATCGGCACCACCAGGCCGGCCGGAAGGCCCATGGCCGCGAACAGCGACAGCAACGCGCCCGACTCGGCGGGTGACGTGCCCGCGATGTCGCCCAGAATCGACGGCAGCCAGGCGAACAGGGCGTACGCGTTGAAGCCCGACACCATGAACAGGATCGTGACCGCCCACGCGAGCGGCGAACGCAGTGCGAAGCGCAGCAGGCCGGGCGCGACGCCTTCGAGCAGCACGTCGGCGGCCTGCCGGCGCGGATGCACGAGGAGCGCGAGCCACGGCAGCAGCGCGGCGGCGGCCACGACCGCCCAGAGGCCGAGCGAGACGCGCCAGCCCGCGGCATCCGCCACCGGCACCGCGATGAGCGGGGGCATGAACGAGCTCACCGACATGGCGGTGACGTAGAGCGTGGTCACGAGGCCGATACGGTCGGGGAAGTAGCGCTTGACGAGCGGCGGCAGCAGCACGTTGCCGACGCCGAGCGCCGCGAACGTGAGCGCGCTGGCGGCCACGAGCCACAGGGCGTCGCCCGCGAACCCGCGTCCAGCGAGGCCGACGGCGAGCGCCGCGAGCGAACCGATGAGCGCGATCTCGAGACCCGCACGCTTCGCGATCGCCGGCGTGACGATGCCGAAGACGGCGAAGCAGAGCGGCGGCAGCATGCCGAGCAGGCCCACGACCACCGGCGAGAGCGGGACATCCCGCTCGAGCTGCACGATGATCGGCGAGAGCGAGGCCACGGCCGTGCGGAGGTTGAATGCGACGAGCACGATGCCGATCAGGGCGAGCGTGCGCCCAGCCCACAGGGGTCGGGGCTGGTTCTGGTGCATCACCACGAGTCTAGGCTGGTGGCGTGGCCGACTTCGCCCGCTACCTTCCGCTCAGCCAGGGGCCGCGCGCCGACGAGCGCGGCGTGACGAGCGATCGCCGGGCCCCGACGGCGGCGGTCCTCCGCGAGATCGCGGGGGCGCTGCGCGCGGGCGGCGACATCGGGTGGAACGCGCCGACCGATGACGGCGGCACGGCGGCGACCACGGTGACGCGCCTGATCGCGGGCTTCGGCCGGCCGCCCTCGCGCCGCGCGCTCGACTCGGCACAGCGCGTGCTCGGCATGCAGCTCGGCTCGAGTGCGGCCGCTCCTGCTCCCAGCGGGGCGACGGATGCCGCGGCCGCGCTCGAGACCCGAGCGGTGCTCCTCTCCGAACGCCGGCAGCCCACGCCCCTCGTCGAACTCGACGACGCCGTCGTCGCCGCGATCCTCGTCGGCGATGCCCTCGGCGTGCGCCCCGCCCTGCCGCCGATCGCCACCGGCGCAGTCGCGCTTCGGCGCGCCGCCGCGGCACCCACGCCGATCAAGGCCGTCATCGCTGGACACAGCCTGCACGCGACCGACGCCGGCTGGACGATCGGGCACGGGCCGACGCTCGTCGGCACGGCGCATGAGCTCATCCGCTTCCTCGCGGGCATCGGCAGCGAGGCGCCGCGGCGCGCTCGCGAAGGCGAGGTCGGCGACGGCTGACGCGTCGACTCAGTCGACGAGCAGGGTGCGCGCCCGGTCGACGTCGCCGCGCATGGTCTCGACGAGGTCGGGGATGTTCGTGAAGGCCACCATGCCGCGCAACCGCTCGACGAACTCGACGTCGACGACGTGGTCGTAGAGATCGAGTTCGCGATCGAGGACATACGCCTCGACCTGCTTCTTCGCCACACCCTCGAACGTCGGGTTGTCGCCCACTGAGATCGCCGCCGGATACCGGGTGCCCGCGTCGGTGAGCCACCCGGCGTACACGCCGTCGGCGGGGATCAGGCCCTCGGACTCGGGGCTCAGGTTCGCGGTCGGGAATCCGAGCTCACGCCCGCGCTTCGCGCCATGCACCACGAGCCCGGTGACCGTCGGCGCGTGCCCGAGGAGCTCGGTCGCGTGCCGTACGTCGCCCTCGGCGAGGAGCTCGCGGATCCACGTCGACGAGACCCGCCGCCCTGACTCGGGACGCACGTCGTCGACGACCTCGACCCGGAAGCCGAACGTCGCCCCCAGCTCCTCGAGGAGGTGAACGTCGCCGGCCCCGCGTGCGCCGTACCGGAAGTCGCTGCCCACCAGCACGGCCTTCGCGTGCAGGGCATCCACGAGCACGCGTTCGACGAACTCCGTCGCCGGCACCGAGGCGAGCGCTCGGTCGAACGGCAGCAGCAGCGTCGCGTCCACGCCCGTCGAGCCGAGGAGCTCCAGCTTCTGCCGCACGCTCACGAGCGACTCGGGGCACTTCTCGGGGGCGAGGAGCTCGAGCGGGTTGCGGTCGAAGGTCACCACCACCGATCGCAGGTCCTCGGCGGCGGCGATGTCGTGCACGCGGTCGATCACCGCACGGTGTCCCATGTGCACCCCGTCGAACTTGCCGATCGTCACGACGCTGGGCCCGAAGCCCGGGGGAACGGCGCCGAGTCCCTTGAACGTTCTCACGCGGCATCCGCCCCGCTCGCCGGGGTCTGCCCGGCCTGCGCCGACGGACGATGCTTCGCGAGCCACCACATGCCGAGCACGGGCAGCACGAGCGGGATGAACAGGTACCCCCGCCCGAACCAGGACCACACCGTGTCGTGCGGGAACAGGGCCGGGAACACGACGCTCAGGATTCCGACGACGATGACGCCCGTGAACTCGAAGGCGATGGTCGCCCATGCCACCCGGTACCAACCGCGACCGGAGCGCACAAGGGCGATGGTCGCGACCACGTACACGACCGCGGCGAGCGCCGACAGTGAATACGCGAGCGGTGCCTCATCGAACTTCGCGACGATCTGCACGAAGGAACGGCCGAGCGCCGCGAGCGCGAGCACCCCGTAGACGGCCACGAGCACGCGCCCGATGCCGCTCATCCGGGGCTTGCGATCGGTCGCGGGCCGGGCATTCTGCACAGTCATGTCGTTCGATTCTCTCAGACGTGGCTAGGCCTGCTGCACGGTCCAGATCTGCAGCATGCGGTACACCATGACCCCGACGGCGAGCGCGGCGACCCCGAGCACCACGGTCGACCAGCGACTGCGCTCGAGGAGGCCCCAGAAGATCGCGGCCGGCGGCAGCAGCAGCGCGCCGACGAGGTACGTGTAGAACTCGAGGAGGCTGCCGGTGGCCTCGTTCCCGAACGCGGGCGCGGCGATGGCGACGACGAGCTGCACGACGAGCAGCACCTCGACGAGCACGAGCGCGCCGTTCGCGATGTCGTTCGGGGCGCGTCCGGCGAAGCCGAGCACGAGGCAGAGAAGGCCGGCCGCCACGGCGACGGCCAGCTGCACCCACGTGAACCACTCGATCATGCTCGGGCCTCCTCGGCGGGGAATCCCGTGACCACCTTCAGCGTGTCGCCGCGCCGCTCGACGATGGCGACGAGCCGTTCGTCGGGTCCGATCGCGGCGATGGCCTCGCCGGGTGCGACGGCGGGGGCTCCGGATGCCTCGACGCGCTTGCCGTGGCCGAGGTCGACGGCCTGCTGGGCGGTGAGGTGCACGGCGGGCAGTGCCCGGCTCGCGGCATCCGCCGGGCTCATGAGCGTGGCCGCGACGTCCATGCCGTCGAGCTGGGCGGCCTCGTCGATGTCGAAGGCGCCGATCCTGGTGCGACGCAGCGCGGTGAGATGACCGCCGGTGCCGAGGTGCTCGCCGAGGTCGCGCGCGAGGGCTCGCACGTACGTGCCCGACGAGCACTCGACGCGCACATCGACATCGATGAATCCGTCGCCGGAACGCCGCGCGAGCGTCTCGAACGCTGAGACCGTCACCGTGCGGGCGGCGAGCTCGACCGTCTCGCCGTCGCGCACGCGCTGGTAGGCGCGCTTTCCGGCAACCTTGACCGCGCTCACGGCACTCGGCACCTGCTCGATCACGCCCGTCAACGTGCGCATCCCGGTCGCGATGGCCTCGTCGGTCGCCGCCTCGAGCCGGTCGGCGGATGCCGCGGGCAGGGGTTCGCCCTCGGCGTCGTCGGTCGTCGTGCCCCAGCCGAGGCGGATGGTCGCGACGTACGTCTTGTCGAGGCCGACGAGGTGGTGGAGGAGCCTCGTCGCGTGGTTGACGCCGAGGAGGAGCAGGCCGGTGGCCATGGGATCGAGGGTGCCGGCGTGGCCGACCTTGCGGGTTCCGGCGAGGCGGCGCGTGCGTGCCACGACGTCGTGGCTCGTGATCCCCTGCGGCTTGTCGACGAGGAGGATGCCGCTGTTCACGCCGTACAGGCTAACAGTCCGGGGGGCCCGGCCCGGTGCCACGCAGACCCTACGCTGGGATGGTGAGAATCGGGATCATCGGCGCCGGCGCGCTCGGCGGCACGTTCGCGGCGCTGCTCACCCGCGCCGGACACGAGGTGGAGGTCACCGCCCGCGGCGCGGGGCTCGAGGCGATCCGGGCCGACGGCATCCGGCTCTCGGGCGGCTATGGCGACGCCCATGCGCGGGTCGCCGCGGCGGAGGTGCTCACCGTGCGGCCCGACCTCCTGCTCGTGTGCACCAAGGCGCAGGATGCCGCGGCCGCGCTCGAAGCGAACGCCGCCGTGGTCGACGGGGCGCCCGTCGTCGTGGTGCAGAACGGCCTCGAAGGCGTCGCCACCGCGGAGCGGCTGCTCCCCCACTCGTCGTGCATGGGACTCCTGTCGATCATCGCCGCGAACTACACCGAGCCCGGGGTCGTGCGGGTGACGACGCCCGCCACCAGCTATCTCGGCCGTGGCGACGGCCAACCCGACGAGGAGAGCCGGCGTACCGCCGCCCTCCTCTCCGAGGCCGTTCCCGTCGTCGCGATCGCCGGGTTCCGTGGCGCGCAGTGGACGAAGCTCATCGTGAACATGCTGAACGCCGTTCCGGCGATCGTCGGCCGCAGCGTGCAGGACGTCGTCGACGACCGCCGGCTCCGCCGCGTCGTCGCCGCGTCGATGCGCGAGGCCGTGCGAATCGGCATCGCACGGGGCATCCGCTTCGGATCGCTGCAGGGCCTCGGCGACCGGCGGCTGCGGCTCTTCGCCCGCCTCCCGCTCGGGCTCGGGCAGTTCCTGCCGTGGCTCATGCGCGTGCGGATGGGCAACGTGCCGAACCTCGGATCGACCCAGCAGAGCCTGCGCCGCGGCCAGCCGACCGAGGTCGACTACCTCAACGGCGCCGTCGTGCGCGAGGCGGCCGCCGCCGGCCTTGCGGCGCCCGTGAACGCGGCGCTGACGGCCCTCGTGCACGACGTGGAGGCGAGCGGGCACCTGCCGGCTGCGCGCGTGGTCGCCGCCGTACCCGTGTGACGACGGCGCCGTCGCCTCGTCAGCAGCTGTCGAAGAAGCGCCGCTTCGGGTGCTCGGGATCGCGGTCGTCGACGACCGCCTGGGCCACCAGCCGCGGGTCGCTGTCGGCGTAGGCGAGCCGGTCGGCTGGGTCCTCGGGCTCGCCGTCGAGGGCGATGCGGAAGTCCCACAGATCGGTGAGCCGAGGCCGCAGCACGAATCGCCCGTCGATGACGAGCAGCGCGTCGGCGGGTCCCGTGAGCCATTTCGGTTCCACCCAGGCGTCGCGTGCCGGGTCGAACACGCTCGTCACGAACGCCGTCGACCCGCCCATCCGGAACGGCTCGGTGAGCACGCGGCGCAGGGCCGACTCGTCGAAGCCGTAGTGGTAGTAGCGGGCGGGCGTGTCGGTGCCGAAGTCGCCTTGCGCCTCACGCGACCGGTGGAAGCCCTCCATGCTGGCCCGGAACACCCGGTGCCCCGGCTCGCGGAGCACCGCGGCGAGGTCGTCGGCGAACCGCGTCTTGCCGCTCTGGAGCGGACCGTCGATCGCGACGATCATTCGCCCGTGCCCGTAGTGCTGCAGGATCTCGTCGGCGAGCCCCCTGAGGAAGGTGACGCGCGGGGTCGTGACGAGCTCCATGGCGACGAGCCTAGCTGCGCCGCATCCGGGTCGACAGAGTGAGTCGACATAGGCTGAGGGGATGCCGCGTTCCGTTGCCGCCGACCTCCCCGCCGCGCTGAACGCGTGGTTCGCGGATGCCGCCCGGCCGCTCCCGTGGCGCGCCGCCGAGGCATCGCCGTGGGCGGTGCTCGTGAGCGAGTTCATGCTGCAGCAGACGCAGGTGGCGCGCGTCGTGCCGCGCTGGGAAGCATGGATCGCCCGGTGGCCCACGCCCGCCGCGCTCGCCGCCGAGCCCCCGGCCGAGGCCGTGCGGGCGTGGGACCGGCTCGGCTACCCGCGGCGTGCGCTGTGGCTGCATCGGGCCGCCATCGAGATCGTGGAACGCCACGGCGGCCGGGTGCCCGAGGGGCTCGATGACCTCCTCGCGTTGCCCGGTGTCGGCCCGTACACCGCGCGGGCGGTGGCCGCGTTCGCGTTCGGGTCGCGACATCCGGTCGTCGACACCAACACCCGGCGGGTCCTCGCGCGCGCCGTGCTCGGGCAGGCACAGCCCGGGCCGCCGTCGACGGCGCGCGACCTCGCCGAGATGGCGGCGCTCCTGCCCGAAGCGGATGCCCCGGCGCGGGTGTTCAACGCCGCCGCCATGGAGCTCGGTGCAACGGTGTGCACGGCGCGTTCCCCGCGCTGCGAGGTGTGTCCCATCGCCGGCTCGTGCGCGTGGCGGGAAGCGGGGTATCCGGCCGACGACGGGTCCCGGAAGGCCGCGCAGTCGCGCTTCGAGGGCTCGGATCGGCAGGTGCGCGGCCTCGTGATGCGTGAACTTCGCGCGGCGCACCGTCCGGTTGTGCGCGGCGAACTCGAGGGGCTGTGGTCGGATGCCGCACAGCTCGAGCGGGCCATCGCCGGCCTCGTGGCCGACGGTCTGGCGGTGGTCGGCGACGACGGCTCACTCACGCTGCCCGACGCCTGAGCGGCCGCCGTCGCTGCCCGCGGCCCGGTCCCCCGTCTATGGGAGTATGCAGTGATGTCCGTGACGCCGCTTCCGGGGCGCCGACCGAGCCCCGACGATCTGCTCGTGCTGCTCGCCGTCGCGCGCGCCGGGCGCTATACGGCCGCCGCCGCCGAGCTCGGCCTCAACCACACGACGATCGCACGCCGCATCGGCGCGCTCGAGGACGCCCTCGGCGGACGCGTGCTCGCCCGCGGGGCTTCGGGCTGGGTGCTGACCCCGCTCGGCGAGCACGCGATCGCGGCCGCCGAGGAGGTCGAGCGCGCCCTCGAGGCACTCGCCCCCGAAGGCCCGAAGCTGTCGGGGGTGGTGCGCCTGTCGGCGACCGACGGATTCAGCGGCTTCATCGCCTCCCCCGCCATCGTGGCGATGCAGCGCGCCCACCCCGACGTGACGCTGGAGATCGTGGCCGCGACCCGGCGTGCGACCCAGCAGCGGGTCGGGGTGGACCTCGAGGTCGTCGTGGGGCGTCCCCACGTGCAGCGAGCCGAGGCCATCCGGCTCGCGGAGTACGCCCTCGGACTCTATGCGAGCCGCGCGTTCCTCGAACGGCACGGCACGCCGTCGTCGCCGGCCGAGCTCGACGGTGCGCCGCTCGTGTACTTCATCGAGTCGATGCTGCAGGTCGATGCGCTCGACGAGGCGCGCCGCTCCACTCGGGGCATGCTGGACTCGGTATCGAGCACGAACGTGTACGTGCACGTCGACGCGACACGCGCGGGCGCCGGCTTCGGTCTGCTGCCCGCGTTCCTCGCCGACCCGCATGACGATCTGGTGCGACTGTTCCCCAACGACATCGACGAGCGCCTGCCGTATTGGCTCGTCTGCCGGCCAGAGGCGCTGCGCCAGCCCATCGTGCTCGCCTTCATCGAGGCACTGCACGCCCGGGCAGCGGCCGTGGAGTCCGAGCTGCTCGGCACGCGGCAGGCCGCTGAAGGCGTCGCCGGATGGACGGAAGTCCTCGGCTCCGCGAACGGGTCGCCGCGGCATCGGGAGCCTGCGGCTCAGCGGGTGCCGAGCTCCTCGTCGTCGAAGTCGACCTCGTCGTCGTCGTCGAGGTCGCGCGGCTTGACGTAGGGGTCGGGTTCGCCCGCATACGCGGCCGTGGCGGCGATCACCGAGGTCTCGGCGTCGCGCGTGCGCGCTTCGCGGAGGAGCGCCTCGATGTGCTCGGCGTTCTCGGGGATCGCGTCGGGGATGAACTCGAGCGAAGGTGTGAGCCTCGCCGTGATGTTACGGCCGACCTCCGTGCGGAGCATCCCAGTGGCCGACTTGAGGGCGAGCGCAGAGTCGCGGCGCTCCTCGTCGGAGCCGTACACCGTGTAGAAGATGCTCGCGTGCTGGAGGTCTCCCGTGACGCGAACGTCGGTGATCGTCACGAAGCCGAGCCGCGGGTCGCGCAGCCCCTTGTCGAGGCGTTTCGCGACGATCTCCTTGATGCGGTCGGCCATCTTCCTGGCCCGTGCCGGATCAGCCATTCCTCTACCCCTCTCTCCCAACGATCGAAATGCGCGTGAGGCGGCATCCGCTCGGAGGGGCCTCCGGTTCTTCTTCAGAGTGAATCGGGGTGTAGGGGCCCCCGCTCTTCACTCTGAAGAAGAACCGGAGGCCCCGCCACCACGATCAGACGCGCGGCTTCTCGCGCATTTCGATCGTCTCGATCTCGTCGCCGACCTGGATGTCGTTGAACTTGCCGAGGCCGATACCCGCCTCGAAGTCCGTGCGGACCTCGGTGACGTCGTCCTTGAACCGGCGCAACGACTCGATGGCGAGGTTGTCGCCGACCACGACGCCGTCGCGGATGACGCGGGCCTTGGCGTTTCGCGTGATCGTTCCCGACCGCACGATGACACCGGCGATGTTGCCGAACTTCGAGGAGCGGAACACCTCGCGGATCTCGGCGACACCCGACTGCACCTCTTCGAACTCGGGCTTGAGCATGCCCTTGAGCGAGTTCTCGATGTCGTCGATCGCGTTGTAGATGACGTTGTAGAAGCGCACGTCGAC
The DNA here is from genome assembly GCF_040679595.1 of Agromyces sp. NPDC052230. Taxonomy (NCBI): domain Bacteria; kingdom Bacillati; phylum Actinomycetota; class Actinomycetes; order Micrococcales; family Microbacteriaceae; genus Agromyces; species Agromyces sp. NPDC052230. The sequence goes on from NZ_JBFAVC010000007.1 coordinate 183,302, forward strand.
ACCCTCGCGGGCGGCGCGCTCGCGCGCCTTGACGTCGGGCCGCACGTTGAACCCGATGACGATCGCGTTGTCGATCGTCGCCAGGTCGATGTCGCTCTCGGTGACGGCACCCACACCGCGGTGGAGGATGCGCAGCTGCACCGAGTCGTCGACCTCGATCTTCATGAGCGACTCCTCGAGCGCCTCGACGGCACCCGACACGTCGCCCTTGATGATGAGGTTGAGCGCCTCGACCTTGCCCTCCTCGAGGGCACGCGTGAAGTCCTCGAGCGAGATGCGCTTGCGGGCCTTCGCCAGCTGGGCGTTGCGCTCGGCGGCCTCGCGCTTCTCGGCGATCTGGCGGGCGGTGCGGTCCTCCTCGGTCACGAGGAAGGTGTCACCGGCTCGCGGAACGCTCGAGAGACCCTGCACCTGCACGGGACGCGACGGCGTCGCGGCGAGCACGGGGTCGCCGTTCTCGTCGGCCATGGCACGCACGCGTCCGTAGGCCGTGCCCGCGACGATCGCGTCGCCGACCCGGAGTGTGCCCGACTGGATGAGCACGGTCGCCACGGCGCCGCGTCCCTTGTCGAGCTTCGCCTCGATGGCGACACCTCGCGCGTCCTTGTCGGGGTTCGCCCGCAGGTCGAGTCCGGCGTCGGCGGTGAGGAGCACTGCATCGAGCAGCTCCTGGATGCCGATGTTCTCGCGCGCCGAAACGTCGACGAACATGACGTCGCCGCCGTACTCCTCGGCCACGAGACCGAACTCGGTGAGCTGCTGACGCACCTTGGCGGGGTTCGCGTCTGGCTTGTCGATCTTGTTCACGGCGACCACGACCGGCACGTTCGCCGACTGGGCGTGGTTCAGCGCCTCGATCGTCTGCGGCATGATGCCGTCGTCGGCCGCGACCACGAGGATCGCGATGTCGGTCACCTGTGCACCACGAGCACGCATGGCGGTGAACGCCTCGTGACCCGGGGTGTCGATGAAGGTGATCGCACGCTCGATGCCCTCATGCTCGGTGTGCACCTGGTACGCACCGATGTGCTGCGTGATGCCACCGGCCTCGCCCGCGACGACGTTCGCGTTGCGGATCGCGTCGAGGAGTCGGGTCTTACCGTGGTCGACGTGGCCCATGACGGTGACGACCGGAGGACGCTGCTCGAGGTCCTCGTCGGTCTCGTCCTCGAGCTCCTGGTCGAGGTCGATGTCGAAGCCCTCGAGGAGCTCGCGATCCTCGTCTTCGGGCGAGACGACCTGGATCTTGTAGCCGAGCTCGACGCCGAGCACCTCGAAGGTGGCCTCGTCGAGCGACTCGGTCGCGGTCGCCATCTCACCGAGGTGGAAGAGCACCGTGACGAGCGAGCCGGGGTTGGCGTCGATCTTGTCGGCGAAGTCGGAGATGGAGGCGCCTCGGCGCAGCCGGATGACGGTGTTGCCGTCGCCGCGGGGAACGCTCACGCCGCCGAGCGACGGAGCCTCCCGCATCTCGAATTCCTGCCGCTTCGTGCGCTTCGACTTGCGGGCCTTGCTCTTGCCGCCGCCACGACCGAACGCACCCGCGGTGCCGCCGCCGGGGCCGCGGCCACGACCGCCGCCACCCGCGGGTCGCGGGCCGCCGAAGCCGCCGCCGGGTGCGCCGCCGGGACGCTGGAAGCCACCGGGACCGCCGGGACGGGCGCCCGTGCCGGCACCTGCACCCCCGGGGCGCTGGAAGCCACCGCCAGGACGACCGCCGGGGCCGCCCGGACGAGGGGCGCCGGGGCGAGGCGCGCCGGGACGAGGAGCCTGCGGCCGCGGGATATTGCCCGGGCTCGGACGCTGCCCCATGCCCTGCGAGCTGGAGAACGGGTTGTTCCCGGGACGCGGCTGGGCGGGGCGCGAGCCCATGCCCTGCGAGCTCGAGAAGGGGTTGTTGCCGGGACGCGGCGCGCCGGGCCGTGGCGCGGGGCGCGGGATGGCACCGGCCGGCTTGGGCGTGGCCGACTTGGCGACGTCGCTCGAACCGGCGGGAGTCGCAGGCTCGGCAGCCGGTGCAGCCGGAGCCGTCGTCTCGGTGGCGGCCTTCTCGGCAGCGGCCTGAGCAGCCTTCTCGGCCGCGGCCTGAGCAGCCTTCTCCTCGGCCTGCGCCTGGCGCTCGGCGACGGTCAGCGGCGCCTCGGCCGCAGGTACTTCGAGATCGGGTTCAGTCTCGGGCTTGGGCGCCGGTCGAGGACCGGGCTTCATGCCGGGCTTGGCACCGGCCGTCGCCGCCTTCGCGGGCGCCGCAGACGCGGGTGCCGCCTTCGCGGGGGCACCGGCCGCCTCGAGCGCGGCCTTCAGCCGGCGCGCGACCGGAGGTTCGATACTGGACGAGGGTCCCTTGACGTACTCGCCCATCTCCTTGAGCTTCTCAAGGGCGATCTTGCTGTCGACACCGAGTTCGGATGCGATCTCGTGTACGCGTGGTTTCGCAGCCACTTCTCTCCTGTTCCGGGCCCACCCCGAAACAGGGATGGACCATCAATGACGGACGGGTCTCATTTCGAGCCGCTCATGAGTTGTCCATTAGCCGTTCAGCCTGTTCTCTACATTGCTGGTGTCCACCTCGCCGCGGATGCGGAGTGCGCGTCCGAAGGCGCGTCGCCGCACGGCGAGCCGGTAGCACTCGAGCGTCGGATGAATCCATGCACCCCTGCCCGGAAGCACAGCCGAAGCATCGGCGACGATCTGGGAATTCCGGAGAACGACCCTCAGAAGTGAGGAGCGCGGGGCACGAGAACGGCATCCGATGCACGTTCTGACGGGTTCCATCCTACACCTCCGGGCGGTACGCCCGCCGACGCACCCGTCGGGGCTCAGCTCGACTCGAGGATCGAGTCGGGTTGGATGTCGATCTTCGCGCCCGTCAGCTTGGCGGCGAGGCGCGCATTCTGCCCCTCCTTGCCGATCGCGAGCGACAGCTGGTAGTCGGGAACGAGGGCCCGTACCGCGCGCGTCGACTCGTCGATGACGAATGCCTTGGTGACCTTGGCGGGGCTCAACGCGCTCGCGACGAAGGTCGCGAGGTCGTCGTTCCAGTCGACGATGTCGATCTTCTCGTTGCCGAGCTCGGAGGTCACCGCGCGGACACGCTGCCCGAGTTCGCCGATGCAGGCGCCCTTGGCGTTGACGCCCGGCTGGTTCGCGCGCACGGCGATCTTCGTTCGGTGACCGGCCTCGCGGGCGAGCGACACGATCTCGACGACGCCCGAGGCGATCTCGGGCACCTCGAGCGCGAACAGCTTGCGCACGAGCGCGGGGTGCGTGCGCGAGACCGTGATCGACGGCCCCTTCATGCCCTTCGCGACGCTCGTCACGTAGACGCGGATGCGCTGGCCGTGGGGGTAGTCCTCGCCGGGCACCTGCTCCTCGGGCGGGAGGATGGCCTCGACGGTGCCGAGATCGATGTGCACCATGCGCGGGTTGGGCCCCTGCTGGATGATGCCAGCCACGATGTCGCCCTCGCGACCGCGGAACTCGCCGAGCACGGCATCGTCGGCCAGGTCGCGAAGGCGCTGGTTGATGACCTGCTTGGCGGCGAAGGCGGCGATGCGCCCGAAGTCGCTGGGGCTGTCTTCGGCCTCACCGATGACGTTGCCCTCTTCATCGAGCTCTGGCACGAAGATCGAGACGTGACCCGTCTTGCGGTCGAGGTGGGCGCGAGCGCCGTCGGGGTTCGTGTGCCCGTGCTGGGCGGGGTTGGTGTGCTTCAGGTAGGCCATCAGGATCGCCTGCTCGATGATCTGCACCAGTTCGTCGAACGGGATCTCCTTCTCGCGCTCCATCATTCGGAGCACGCTGAGGTCGATATCCATCTCCGGCCTCCTCTATTCAGCTCTCAGCCGCTTCCCCTCGGAGCGGACACTTCAGATTAGCGGATGCCGCGGGCCCTGACATCCGTCGGCGCCGATTTCGTGAGAGTGGGTATTGACATGAACTTCAATTTCGGCGTTAATGTTGATTGACATGAAAACGACGACGCGGAACTACACCATGCGCACCCGCGCACTGCAGGTCGAGCTCACCCGCGAAAGGATCCTCGACGCGGTGATCGACCTCGTGGCCGAGCGCCCCCTTGCCGCGTGCACCCTGCCCGCGATCGCCGACCGCGCCGACGTCTCGGTGCAGACGATCCTCCGGGCGTTCGTCAGCCGCGACGGCCTCTTCGAAGCCGCCCTCGAGCGTGGCAGCGCTCAGGTCCTCGCAGAGCGACGCGCCGACCCCGACGACGTGGACGGCTCGCTCGAGTCGCTCATCGATCACTACGAGAAGCTCGGCGACAGTGTCGTGCTGCTGCTCGGCCAGGAGAGCTGGGAACCATTCGCGGCAAAGGTGACGACCAACGGCAGGCGGCTGCATCGGGTCTGGGTCGAATCGGTCTTCGCACGGTCGCTCGAGGCCACACCGCGCGCCGCGCGCGAACAGCTCGTGGACGTCCTCGTGGTGGCGACCGATGTCTACGCCTGGAAGCTGCTCCGCCGCGACCGCGGCCTGAGCCGGAACCAGACGGCCGAACGGGTGCGACGCCTGGTCGCATCGGTCTGCGAATCCGCACGGAACCCCGCAGGCGGAACCTGACGAGAGGAGCCTGGCCATGTCCACCATCGCATTCGTCACCGTCGAGGGCGGCGGGAACATCCCGCCCACCCGCGCAATCGCTGCGGCGCTCGCCGCCCGCGGCCATCGGGTGGAGGTGCTCGGCATGGCGCATCAGCGCGCCGGGTTCGAGGCGGACGGATTCGGCTTCACCTCCCTCGATGAGCTCGGCTTCTGGAACCGGGGCGTCCCCACCTCGGTCCCACACGCCGTCAGCGCCGCGGTGCGACTCGCCTCGAGTGCACACCTCGCGGACGAGGTGGAAGGCGAGCTCGCACGTCTCTCCCCCGACGTCGTCGTGGTCGACGGCCTCATGGCGTCCTCGCTGTCGGCCGCCACGCGTGCCGGTCATCGCACGGTCGCCCTCCTCCACACCTTCGACGCCTACTGGCGCGGGAACTACGGTCGCGGCGTGATCGGCCTGCTCGCGCGGCTGAGTGGAACGAGCATCACGTCAGCGTGGGACGCCGCCGCCGCACGCCTGGTCACGAGCGATCGACTGCTGGACCCGGCGGGCGGACGTCCACGCGCCGGCACCGAGTGGGTCGGTGCGACGGAGCGCGGGGTCGCGGCGCAGCCCAGCCCCGACTCCCCGCCGCTCGTGCTGGTCAGCCTCAGCACCACCTGGCTTCCCGGTCAGACGGCCGCGTACCAGAACATCGCAACGGCGCTCGGGTCACTTCCCGTGCGCGGCGTGATCACCACGGGCGGGCTCGCACCCGACCGCGAGCTCGAGCTTCCGCCGAACGTCGAACTCCGAGGCCGGGTGGCGCACGCCGAGATCATGCGGGACGCAGCCCTCGTGATCGGCCACGGCGGGCACTCGACGACCTTCACCGCCCTCGCGCACGGCCTGCCGCTCGTGATCATGCCGATGCATCCGCTGCTCGATCAGCCGATGGTCGGCGCGGCAGTGGCCAAGGCGGGTGCGGGCGTCGTGTTGAAGCGCACCGCCTCGCCCACCACGATCGCCCGGGCGGTCGCAGCCATGCTCGACGACGATGCCCTCCGCGCCCGGTCGACGGCCCTCGGCGAGCGGCTGCGGGCCACGGATCCCGCGGGCGCCGCGGCCGACGCGATCGAACGACTGGCCGCGAGGCACCGGGGTCAGCTGCAGCACGGGTGAACGCCATCGAGGAGTGACGGATGCCGCCGCGGCATCGGTCACCCCTCGGTGCTCGACGAGTCAGCCGCGCCAGACCTGCACGACGCTCGGTCGCGGCGCCGCGACCGTGCCGTCCTCGCCCGGGTGCTGCACGGCGCCATAGACCATGCCCTCGCGGTCGTGGATCACGTGGTCGGCCATCGGGAGCCGTCGCAGGGGGGTCTGGTCGGAGATCGTCACTTCAGCGTCCTCAGGGTCGACGAACGGGTCGAGCCCGAGCGTCGCGGCACCGTGCGATGTGCGAGCACCGCCGAGGTGAACACCGGGGGGCCAGTCGATGAACCCGCAGTGGTCCCCGTCGTCTAGGCACAGAATCGATGCGGTTCGCAAGGGGGAGCAACCCGGAATCGCCCGTCGATAACCTGACCGAATGAACACGGAATCCGGCAAAGCCGTCGCAGACTCAGTCCAGAACTCCCGCGCCTTCCGCACCATGGCCCGCGTGGGCTACGTGGTGCTCGGAATCGTGCACCTCGTCATCGGCGCCATCGCGATCTCGGTCGCGGTCGGTGCAGGCGGCGGCGACGCCGACCAGGGCGGCGCGATGGAGCAGGTCTCGCGGGTGCCGTTCGGCATCTTCGTGTTGTGGGTCATCGCGCTCGGACTGTTCGCGCTCGGCGTGTGGCAGATCGGCGAGGCGATCGTGGAGCGCGAGCCCGACACGAAGAAGAAGTGGGGTTACCGTGTCAAGTACGTCGGTACGGCGATCGCCTACTTCGCGATCGGGGCCACGGCGCTCACGTACGCGCTCGGCGGCCAGTCGGACTCCTCCCAGTCGACCGAGGCCTTGAGTGCGCAGCTGCTCGCGACGCCTGGCGGAGTCGTGCTGCTCGTCATCGTGGGGCTCGTGGTCCTCGGCGTGGGCGTCGCGTTCATCGTGCGCGGCATCAAGAAGTCGTTCGAGAAGCACCTCTCGCTGCCCGCCGGGAAGGTCGGCGACGGCGTGCGCACGCTCGGCATGGTCGGCTACGTGGCAAAGGGCATCGCGATCGGAGTCGTCGGCGTGCTGTTCCTCGTGGCGGCGCTCACCACCGATGCCGAGAAGGCCGGCGGACTCGACGCGGCGCTGAAGAGCCTCGCCGACCTCCCGTTCGGGCAGATCATCCTCTGGCTGGTCGGCGCCGGGCTCATGGTCTACGGCGTGTACTGCTTCGCCCGCGCGAAGTACGCCCGGCTCTGACCGACCGCGTCAGGCGCCGCGTCAGAGCGCCGCATCGGTGACGGGCGCAGCGGATGCCTCCCGCCGGAGCTCCGCCACGACCTCGCCGATCGGCACGGTGACGCGCTCACCCGAGGCGCGGTCCCACACCTCGACGACGCCGTCGGCGACGCCGCGTCCGGCGATCACGATCTTCGGCACCCCGATGAGCTCGGCGTCGCCGAACTTCACGCCGGGCGACACCTTCGGGCGGTCGTCGTACAGCACCTCGTAGCCGGCGCGCTCGAGATCGGCGACGACCTCCTCGGCCGCCTCGAAGACGCGGTCGTCCTTCCCGGTGGCGAGCACGTGCACGTCGAACGGCGCGACCGAGGCGGGCCAGACGAGGCCCTTGTCGTCGTGGTGGCCCTCGGCGATGATCGCGAGGATGCGGGTCACGCCGATGCCGTACGAGCCCATGGTGACGGTGACGAGCTTGCCGTTCTCGTCGAGCACCTTGAGGCCGAGCGCGTCGGCGTACTTGCGACCGAGCTGGAAGACGTGCCCGATCTCCACTCCGCGGGCGAGCTCGACGGGGCCCGAGCCGTCGGGCGCCGGGTCGCCGGGTCGCACGTCGGCCGCCTCGATGACGCCGTCGGCAATGAAGTCGCGCCCCGCGACGAGTCCGAACACGTGCTTCTCGTCGAGGTTCGCGCCCGTGATCCACTCGGTGCCGTCGACGACGCGCGGGTCGACGAAGAAGCGGATGCCGGTCGAGGACTCCGCCCCGAGCACCGCGCCCTCGGGCGACCACGGGCCGATGTAGCCCTTCACGAGCCCCGGATGCTTCGCGAAGTCGGCCTCGGTGGCCGCCTCGACCTCGGCCGGGGCGAAGGCCACCTCGGCGCGCTTCAGCTCGATGTCGCGGTCGCCGGGCAGGGCCACGACGACCAGCTCGCGAGTGCCGTCGAGGTGGGTCAACGCGAGCACGACGTTCTTCAAGGTGTCGGCGGCCGTCCAGGGCCGGCCGTCGGGACGCGGGTACTCGGCGTTCGCCAGGTCGACGAGGGTCGCGATGGTGGGTGTGTTCGGCGAGTCGAGCACGGCCGGCTCGGGGAAACCGTCGAACGGGATCGGCTCGGGCGCGACCGTGCGGTACGCCTCGACGTTCGCGGCGTATCCGCCCGCCGAGCGTACGAAGGTGTCCTCACCGACGGGACTCGGGTGCAGGAACTCCTCGCTCTTCGAGCCGCCCATCGCTCCGGCATCGGCCTGCACGATGACGTAGTCGAGGCCCAGCCGCGAGAAGATGCGCTCGTACGCGTCACGCTGCGCCTGATAGCTCGCGTCGAGGCCCTCGTCACTGGCGTCGAACGAGTACGCGTCCTTCATGGTGAACTCACGGCCGCGCAGGAGCCCGGCACGCGGACGCGCCTCGTCGCGGTACTTGTCCTGGATCTGGTAGATCGAGAGCGGCAGGTCCTTGTACGACGAATAGAGGTCCTTCACGAGCAGCGTGAAGACCTCCTCGTGCGTCGGGGCGAGCAGGTAGTCGGCACCCTTGCGGTCCTGCAGGCGGAAGAGTCCCTCGCCGTACTCCGTCCACCGGTTCGTGACCTCGTACGGCTCGCGGGGCAGCAGCGCCGGGAAGTGCACCTCGTGCGCGCCGGCCGCCGTCATCTCCTCGCGGATGATCTGCTCGATCTTCGCCTTGACCCGCAGGCCGATCGGCAGCCAGGCGAAGACACCCGGCGCCTGACGCCGGATGTAGCCGGCCCGCACGAGCAGGCGGTGGCTCGCCACCTCGGCGTCGGCGGGGTCTTCGCGGAGCGTGCGGAGGAAATAGTTGGTCAGGCGAGTGGGCACCCGACGATTCTAGTTGCGCCGTCCGCCTAGGCTTGGCGCATGCCCGAGCCCCGGTCCCGCATCGACAGCTCCGCGGTCCAGGGCGAGCTCGTGGAGGCGCTCGCCGAGCTCCGGATCGAGCTCGAGCTGCCCGAGTCGTTCCCTCCAGAGGTGCTCGCCGAGGCAGAGGCCGCGGCATCCGCAACGCCCCCGCCCGACGTCGACCGACGCGATCTGCCGTTCGTGACCATCGATCCCGCCGGCTCGATGGACCTCGACCAGGCGCTGCACCTCGAGCGACGGCCCGGCGGCTACGTCGTGCACTATGCGATCGCGGATGTCCCGGGCTTCGTGCGCCCCGGCGGCGCCGTCGATCTCGAGGCCCGCAGGCGCGGACAGACGCTGTACGCCGCCGACGGCCGGGTGCCGCTGCATCCGCCCGTGCTGAGCGAGGACCGCGCCTCCCTCCTGCCGGGCGTCGACCGGAGCGCGTACGTCTGGTCGTTCGAGCTCGACGACGCGGGCACCGTCACGAGTACGCACGTGGAGCGAGCCGTCGTGCGCTCGCGCGAGCAGCTCAGCTATCCCGAGGCGCAGGAGCGCATCGACGCGGATGCCGCCGACCCGCTCGATCTGCTCCGCGAGATCGGACTCGCCCGCATCGAGCAGGAACGCGCCCGAGGCGGCGCGAGCCTGAACGTGCCCGACGAGGAGATCGTGCGCACCGACGACGGGCAGTACGCGCTCCGGCGTCGCCACCTGCTGCCCGTCGAGTCGTGGAACGCGCAGCTCTCGCTGATGACGGGCATGGCGGCCGCTGACCTCATGCTCGAGGCCGAGGTGGGGGTGCTTCGCACCATGCCGAAGCCGACCGCCGAGCGGATCGCGGCATTCCGCACGCAGACGGAGGCACTGGGTCGCCCCTGGTCCGAGACCGTCACCTACGGCGAGTACCTTCGCACCCTCGACCGCGACGACCCGGCCTCGCTCGCGATCATGCAGGCGGCGAGCGGTCTGTTCCGCGGCGCCGGCTACGTGGCGATGGACGGCGAGGCGCCCGCCGACCCCATCCAGTCGGCGCTCGCAAGCCCGTATGCGCACGTCACCGCACCCCTTCGCCGGCTCGTCGACCGCTGGGGACTCGTCGTGTGCGAGGCGCTGATCGCCGGGCGTCCCGTCCCCGGCTGGGCGCGGGACTCGCTGCACGAGCTCCCGTCGCTGATGGGCGCGTCGTCGCAGCGGGCGAGCCGGTTCGCGGCGGCATCCGTCGCCCTGGTGGAGGCCGCCGTCCTGGCCGACCGGGTCGGTGAGCGTTTCACCGCGACGGTGCTCGAGCTCCGCGGCGACGACGCGATCATTCAGCTGGCGGAGCCCGCCGTCACGGCGACGTGCGAGGCGGTGCACGGGCTCCGAGCCGGCGACCGCGTCACGGTCGTGCTCGAGCACGCCGACATCCGCTCGGGGTCGGTCGGCTTCAGGGCCGCATCCGACTGACCGACGGCTCACACGCCTTCGTCGTCGTCTTCCTCGTCCTCCATGGCGAAGTGCTCGAGCTCAGGCTCGTCGGCGTCGGCGTCGGCGTCGCCCACGTCGCCTGCGCCCTCGGCCGTGCGGATGCGCTCCTCGGTGTCGCTCGTGCCCTCGTGCAGGGTTCCCATGCCGTCGGGGTACCCGGCCTCGTCGGGGTACTCGTACCCGGTGCTGTCTCCGCTCATCGCGGCCCCCTTTCGCGAACGGATGCCCGGGACATCCGTGGGGCTCACCCTACTCGCGGGTGGCGAGCGCCGACCAGCGCCGGGCGCATGCACGAGAAGCTGTCAAGCCCCGTGCGCAGGCCTGCGCGGGATGCGACCGTGACGTGGAACGAAGGAGCGACCTCAATGAGCAATCCCGACCCCATCGTCTCGCCCGACGACGGCACCGAGAACGGAGCGGCAACCGATCCCCACCGCCCCCGCAAGGACGGGCTTCCCCGGGATCCCGACGCCACCGAGCACCTCGACGTCGACATCACGGGCGCCGGCGAGTAGCGCGCCGTCGAACGCGGCGCAGCGCATCACGGCCTCGGGGCCGCCGGCAGCCGCTCGAGCACGTCGGCGGTGAGCCGCACTCCAGACGTGGCGCGTAGCCGCTCCCCCGTTCGCCGCGCATGCGCCGCCGTGGCCGAGCTCTCGAGGACGCGCACGATCGCGGCGCGCAGCTCGACCGATTCGGCGTCCTTCCCGACCTGCCCGCCCAGCCCCGCTCGCTCAACCGCCGCGGCGACGAGGTGATGGTCGGCGTGCCGGGTCATCGGCACGATGAGCACCGGGACGCCCGCGGCGAGCGCACGCATCGTCGTGCCGTGTCCGCCGTGACCGATGAGCAGGCGGGCCGACCGCAGCAGTTCTCCGTGGTCGCCGAAGGTGCGCACCTCGATGCCGGGCGCGCTCGGGAGCGTCGCCGGGTCGATGGCCGGCCCCGCCGTGACCACGGCTCGCACGCCGAGGTCGGCGAGGGCCCGGATGACCCGCGAGATCACGTCGACCTGCCCGGGATACGCGATCGTGCTGAAGCTCACGAGGACGTGCTGGTCACCGTCCGCCACATCGGCCGGAGGCGTCTCGGGGATGACCGGTCCGACCTGCGCGATGCGGTCACGTGGGATGCGCCCCGCACCGATCGGGTCGAGCTCGGGGTCGGTCGCGAGCACCAGCGTCTGCGGCATCCGGTCGCGCGAGAGCGGAAGCGTGCCCGTGGCCCGGAGCCAGATCCCCATGGGTGATCGCGCCGACCATTGCGCCTCCCAGTAGCCGAGCATCGTGTGGAGGAGCATGGCCGAGGGGATGCCGCTTCGTCGGGTTGCGTCGAGTGCACCGGGCACCATGCAGTCGACGAGCAGGACATCGGGTCGCTCGCGCGCGATCGCCGCCTCGAGGTCGCGGCCGATCCCCCGGTCGGATGCGAGCGGCAGCCACGCGAGCATGCTCCGCACGCCTGGATCGGCGACGCGCGGATTCCAGGGCCGGGCCCGCTCGAACGTCTCGAGGCGCCCGGCAAGGCCCGCACGCTCGACCTCGGGAAGGAGGCCGGCGTGGCCGAGGATCCGGACGCGGTGTCCGCGGGACTCGAGTTCTTGCGCGATGAGGAGCGTCGGCGGCACGTTCCCGCCGGCAAGCGGCAGCATCGAGAGGAACTGCGTCACCTCAGCCCTGCCTACGGTGTGAGCACCTGTGGCGTGCCGGTCGGGGCATCCGCCCCCATCTCGTCGGCGATGCGGTTCGCCTCCGCGATGAGCGTCGCGACGATCTCGGACTCGGGCACGGTCTTGATGACCTCGCCCTTCACGAAGATCTGGCCCTTGCCGTTCCCGGATGCCACGCCGAGGTCGGCCTCGCGCGCCTCGCCGGGCCCGTTCACGACGCAGCCCATGACGGCGACGCGGAGGGGAACGCTCATGCCCTCGAGCCCGTCTGTGACGTCGTTCGCGAGCTTGTAGACGTCGACCTGCGCGCGCCCGCACGACGGGCACGACACGATCTCGAGCTTGCGCTCTCGCAGGTTCAGCGACTGCAGGATCTGCAGGCCGACCTTGACCTCCTCGACCGGTGGCGCCGACAGCGACACGCGGATGGTGTCGCCGATGCCCTCGCTGAGCAGGATGCCGAACGCCGTCGCGCTCTTGATGGTGCCCTGGAAAGCCGGGCCGGCCTCGGTGACGCCGAGGTGCAGCGGCCAGTCGCCTCGCTCGGCGAGCAGGCGGTAGGCCTTCACCATGACGATCGGGTCGTTGTGCTTCACGGAGATCTTGAAGTCGTGGAAGTCGTGCTCCTCGAAGAGGCTCGCCTCCCAGACGGCCGACTCGACGAGCGCTTCGGGGGTCGCCTTGCCGTACTTCTGGAGGAGGCGCGGGTCGAGGGAGCCCGCGTTCACGCCGATGCGGATCGAGACATCGGCCGCCTTGGCACGGCGTGCGATCTCGGCGACCTGGTCGTCGAACTTGCGGATGTTGCCCGGGTTCACGCGCACGGCGGCACACCCGGCGTCGATCGCCGCGAACACGTAGTTCGGCTGGAAGTGGATGTCGGCGATCACCGGGATCTGGCTCTTCTTCGCGATGATCGGCAGCGCCTCGGCGTCGTCGCGACTCGGCACGGCGACGCGCACGATGTCGCAGCCCGAGGCGGTGAGCTCGGCGATCTGCTGCAGGGTGGCGTTGATGTTCGGCGTGGGCGTCGTGGTCATCGACTGCACGCTGATCTGAGCATCGCCGCCGACGAGCACCTTGCCCACCTTGATCTGGCGGGACTTGCGTCGCGGGGCCAGGACCTCAGGGACTTTGGGCATTCCGAGATTCACTGCAGGCACGGTTCGAGTCTACGTCCGGCCGGGTGAACGCTTCCTCAATCGAACGGATGCCTCCGCGCCCAACGGGGCGGGAACGCCTCGGCTCAGGCGCAACCGTCGGCTTCCAGCTCGGGTGCGCCGATCCACTTCACCTGCGACCCGTCGTCGGTCGGGAGGACGACCACGTTGGCTCGGTCGGGCCCGAGCCATCCGCTCGGCACAGCGACCTCGACGGCTTCGATGGACGTGCCGATGCAGGTCCACACGCCCGAGTCGTACCCCGGATCGGCCTCGGCGTCGGTCCAGGCGTCGCCCGCCTGAAGCCCGCTGGACGACGACAACGTGACGTCGTCGACCGCCGGACCGTCGAAGTACACCGCGAACCGCGGCCAGACCAGCCAGTCGTATCCGTCGGCTTGGCGGCGCGCCTCGTCGTAGTAGCGCTCGTCGAGCACGAATAGGTCCCAGCGGTGGAAGACGCCGGCCGGCCGGTGATTGTTGCCAGGGTACGGTTCGTCGACCGGCGGGGCCCCGAAGACCGCGGTCAATGTCGTCACAGCGTCGGCGGGCGAAGAGAGGTAGTCGAGGGTCGTCACGATGGTTCCGTCGTCGGCGCGGAGCTCGAGCCCTTCCGGTCGGGCGACCAGGCCCACCACGGTTGTGAGTGGGTCCACCGGCTCCGCGGTCGGCGTCGGCTCGGCCGTGGGCGCAAGCGTGGCGTCGGGCGTCGAGGTCGCCGCCGGCACGCCCCCAAGACAACCGGTGAGGGAGAACGCAAGCGCGATCGCTCCTGCGACGAAGAGGCTGGTGCGGCGTGTGGTGGTCATCGGGCTCCTCATCGGGGTCGGCACGCGGTGGGGAACCGTCGATTCAGCATGGCAGCGGCGCGGTAGCCCGAGGTACCGCGCCGCATCACGATTTCGTATCGCCGCCCCCAGTCAGCGCCGCTGGGCTTCCTTCTCGTCGCTTCGGCGACCGGAGTCGCCGTCGTCGCGGCGATCGTGCTCGCCGCCCGAGTCATCCGAGTGCTCGAGCCGGATGCGTCGACCGAGTTCGATGTCCTCCTTCGCCTTCTTCTCCGCCTTGTCCATCTTGCGGGTGTCGCGCGGCGGGAGCTGGAGGCGCTCCTCGGCCTCGATGCCGGCCTGGAGCTCTCGACCCCGTTCCAGCTCGGCGTCGAACTCGGCACCGAAGAGGAGGGCGTTGTTGGCGATCCACAACCACAGGAGGAACACGATGGCGCCGGCGAGTGAACCGTAGGTGCGGTCGTAGTTGGAGAAGTTCGCGACGTAGAGCGCGAACCCGGCCGAGGCGATGGCCAGCACGACAATGGCGAGCAGCGCACCCAGACTGATCCAGCGGAACTTCGGCTGCTTGGCGTTCGGGGTCGCGTGGTAGAGCAGTGCGACGATCAGGATCACGACGAAGGCGAGGACCGGCCACTTCGCGATCTCCCAGATCATGCGCACCGACTCCCCGAGACCGAGGGCCGAGCCGATGGCGTCGGTGATCGGCCCCGACACCACGAGGATCACGGCGACGATGGCGAGCAGCAGGACCGCGGCCACCGTCACCCCGAGCTGCACCGGACGGAGCTTCCAGAAGGGCCGGCCCTCCTCGATCTCGTAGATCCGGTTCATCGCGCGCCCGAAGGCACCCACGTAGCCTGAGGCAGACCAGAGCGCGATCACGAGACCCGTGATGAAGCCGAGGCCCGCGGCCGGCGAGTCGGCGAACTGCTGCAACGGCTCGCTGAGTACCTGCAGCACCTGCGGCGGCGCCACGCCTTCGAGCACGCCGAGCAGCGCGTCGATCGCGCTCCCGCGCTGCCCGATGAGCGCGAGCAGCGAGGTGAGCGCCAACAGGCCCGGGAAGATGGCGAGCACGCCGTAGTAGGTGAGCGCGGCGGCGCTGTCCTGGCATTCGTCGTCGATGAACTCGCGGAGGGTCTTTCGGAAGATGTACTTCCACGACCGCTTCGTGATCTCGGGCGGCGTATCGGGCTTGCGGGAATCCTCGGGATGGGGCGCGTGCCTGTCGTCGTCGCGCTGTCGCGTGTCGGTCATGATCGGCCCTCCATCGGTGTTCGGAAGGACCATCCTCGCCGCCGGGACGCATGGCGGGGAGGGACTTGGCGGGGCGAGCCGCACGACGTACAGTGTGCACCCGCCCCGCCCGAATCCCGTCCGGATCAGGCCACCGCGCGCTTCCCGTCCTCGAGTTGGGCCACGAGTGCCGCCCGGAACTCCTCGGGGTGCTCGAGGTGCGGCGAGTGGCCGCAGTCGGCAAGTTCGAGCTCGGTGAACGCTCCGCCCTGCTCGGCGTACCGCTCGAGCACGGTGCGGGTCTGGGTGATCATCGGCTGCGCCGGAGCGACCTCCGCGCCCGGCCAGCCGGGGATGATGCCGGCCGCGCCGAGCTGGTTGAGGTCGAAGAACGACGCATCGCCGACGATGGCGTCCTGTGCTCCGTGGATCCAGAGGATCGCGGGCTTCGTCTGGAGGTCGACGATGCCGGTCGTGTCGAACACGGTGGGCGCGAGGGAGTTCAGCACGCCGCGACCGCCCGGCGCGAAACCCGGCCAGTTCTCCGACGGCGTCGAGTCGCCCGGGTAGTTGTCGATGCCGGTCTTCGTGGTGAGCATCGACTCGACCCAGATGTCCTCATGAGCGGGCGCGTTGCCCGGGGCCACGTACGTCGAGCGGTAGACCGCCCGGGGTGAACCCGGCTCGTCACTCCGGTCGCCTCGGGCCAGCCTGGCAACGAAATCGGGGTTCGCTCCCCCGCCGCCGGTGCCCGCGGCATCCGCCGTCAGGAGCGTGCCATCGGCCGCGGTGCCGCCGAAGCCGTACGGCGACACCGGCGCGACGAGCGTGAGGCTTGCGACGAGCTCGGGCCGGTCGAGCAGCAACTGCATCGTGACGCCGCCGCCGAGGCTCCAGCCGACGAGGTGCACGGCGCCGAGGTCCAGGGCGTCGATGACGGATGCCACGTCGTCGGAGAAGTCCCGCACACCACGGGTCGCGTCGACTGGGAGCGTCTCGCTGTCGCCGAACCCGCGGAGGTCGACGGCGAGGGCGCGCACGTCGGCGGGCAGGCTGAGCATCATCGGCTGCCAGAACAGCGACGACGAGACGTTGCCGTGCACGAAGACGACCGTCTTCGTCGGGGCATCCGCCGGGCGTTCGAGGACGTTCGCGTCGAGGCGCGGCGTCTGCACCCGGCTCGTGATGATGCCGGGGAAGATGGTGTCGACCATGTGGGTTGCCTTTCGTACGGGTCTCGATACGGCCCTGGGGCCTACTCGACCACCGAGGTGATGAGCGGCGGCTCGGTGGCGGCGACGACCTCGTCGACCGTGACGCCGGGGGCGAGCTCGACCAGCCGGAGGCCCTCGGGAGTGATGTCGATGACCGCGAGATCGGTGATGATGCGATCGACGACGCCCCTGCCGGTGAGCGGCAGTGAGCACTCGTTCACGATCTTCGGCGAGCCGTCCTTCGCGACGTGCTCCATGAGCACGATGCGGCGCTTGGCGCCGTGCACGAGGTCCATCGCACCGCCCGGGCCCTTCACCATCTTTCCCGGGATCATCCAGTTCGCCAGGTCGCCCGTCGCCGACACCTGCATCGCGCCGAGGATGGCCGCGTCGATCTTGCCGCCGCGGATCATGCCGAAGCTCGTGGCCGAGTCGAAGTACGCGGCGCCCGGGAGCACCGTGACGGTCTCCTTGCCGGCGTTGATGAGGTCGGGGTCGACGCCGTCCTCCGTCGGGTACGGCCCGACGCCGAGGATGCCGTTCTCCGACTGCAGCAGGATCGTCGTGCCCTCGGGCACGTAGTTCGGCACGAGCGTGGGCAGGCCGATGCCGAGGTTCACGTAGGAGCCGTCGGGCAGTTCCTTCGCCGCGCGTGCAGCCATCTCGAGACGTGTGAGTGCCATGGTGCTCAGGCTCCTTCCGGCATCTCGCGCGACGCCGCTCGTTCGGGTGAGACGGTTCGACGCTCGATGCGCTTCTCGATGTCGGTGCCGACCACGACGATCCGGTCGACGTAGATGCCGGGCAGGTGCACGGAGTCGGGGTCGAGATCGCCGGGCTCGACGAGCTCTTCGACCTGGGCGATGCACACGCGCCCGGCCATCGCCGCGAGCGGCGAGAAGTTGCGCGCCGACTTCTCGAACACGAGGTTGCCGTAGCGGTCGCCGCGGAGGGCGTGCACGAGTGAGAAGTCGGTGGTGATCGCCTCCTCGAGCACGAATTCGCGCGACTCCCCGGCGACGTCGAACATCTGCACGGGCTTTGCCGGACTCGCCACCGCGATCGACCCGTCGGCGTTGTAGCGGCGCGGCAGCCCGCCCTCGGCGACCTGCGTGCCGACCCCGGTCTGCGTGAAGAATGCGGCGATGCCGCTGCCGCCCGCCCGGAGCTTCTCGGCGAGCGTGCCCTGCGGCGTGAGCTCCAGCTCGAGCTCGCCCGCGAGGTACTGCCGCTCGAACTCCTTGTTCTCGCCGACGTACGACGAGGTCATCTTCGAGATGCGCTTCTCCGCGAGCAGCACGCCGAGGCCCCAGTCGTCGACGCCGCAATTGTTCGAGGCGACCTTCAGGTCGTCGACCCCGGTCTCGAGCAGCGCCTGGATGAGCACCATCGGGATGCCGCACAGGCCGAACCCGCCGACGGCGAGGCTCGCCCCACTTGGGATGTCGGAGACCGCCTCCCGGGCGGACCCGACGACTTTGTCGAGTGTCACGATGCACCTTCCTTCATCTCCACGGCCGCGAGGCGGGTGCGGATCACGGGGACCACGCTCCCGGCACCCTCGGCCGTCATGACGATCGTGTAGTGGTTGACGTCGGGCACGTCGTGCACGACCAGCTGCGGCATCCGCTCGGCCCACTCGGCGACCACCGCTTCAGGGTAGAGCGGCGCGGCGTCGAGCAGCCCGCGCGGCGCGCGGAAGAAGTCGACCGGCTCGGGCAGGCCGGCGAGCGCGGCGGCGTATCCGTCGGAGCCGTCGAGCTGCACGGCGTTCTCGGCGACCGCCTCGGCGCGCGCCGAACTGCGCAGCGTCGGCTCCGTGCCGTCGAGGTCGTACTCGACGTAGGCCTCGATGGCATCGTTCCAGTACGGTCCGAGCGCCGGATGCCGCCGCCAGAAGTCGAGGTACGACGCGCGATCGGGGAACGTCATCGAGAGTCGCTCGAGCGCCGGCCCGAGCAGCACCGCCGGCAGGTCCCCGGGCGCGACTCCAACGGGGTTCGGAACGGGCATGCCGCCATCGATGAGCACGACGCCCGCCACCCGGTCGGGGTGTCGCTCGGCGAAGCGGACGGTCACGAAGGCGCCCATCGAGTGCCCGGCCACGAACGCCCGGTCGACCTCTAAGGCATCGAGCGCCGCGGCGAGGTCGTCGGCGTGACGCTCGAGCCCGTAAGGACCGGGCAGCGTGTTGCTGCGTCCGCGGCCCCGGAGGTCGGCAGCGATCACGCGGCGGCCTTTCAGCGCGTCGGCCACCAGGTCCCACGAGCGGTGGGTGGCGGAGATGCCGTGCACGGCGAGGATCGGCAGGCCCGCGGCATCCGCTCGCCACTGGCCGCCCGCGAGGGCTCCGTCGGCGACCCGGGCGGAGAAGGTCGAGTAGCTCACCTGGCGCTCCATCCGCCGTCCATGGTGTAGCTCGCGCCCGTCACCATGCCGGCGTCGGGGCTCGCGAGCCACAGGGCGAGGCTCGCGACCTCGGCAGGCTCGACGAGCCGCTTGATCGTCGACTCGGTGAGCATGATCTTCGGCAGCACCTCGGATTCGGGGATGCCGTGCACGCGCGCCTGGTCGGCGATCTGCTTCTCGACGAGCGGGGTGCGCACGTAGCCCGGGTTGATGCAGTTGCTCGTCACCCCGTGCGGGCCGCCCTCGAGGGCCGTCACCTTCGAGAGCCCCTCGAGGCCGTGCTTCGCGGCGACGTACGCCGACTTGAACGGCGACGCGCGGATGCCGTGCACGCTCGAGATGTTGATGACGCGCCCGAAACCGCGGGCATACATGCCCGGCAGCGCGGCCCGGATGAGGAGGAACGGCGACTCCAGCATGAGCCGGAGGATGAGCGAGAACCGCTCGGGCTCGAACTCCTCGATCGGCCGCACGTGCTGGATGCCGGCGTTGTTCACGAGGATGTCGGCCTCGAGCTCGAGGTCGGCGAGTGCCGCGGTGTCGCCGAGGTCGACCTGCCAGGCCTCGCCGCCCAGGTCGCCGGCCACCCGATCGGCCGCCTTGCCGTTCAGGTCGGCGATGACCACATGCGCCCCGGCCGCAGCGAAGGCGCGCGCGCAGGCCTCGCCGATGCCGCTCGCTCCGCCGGTGACGACGGCGCGTCGCCCGCTGAGATCGGTCACGATTCCTCCTTCTCCCCCGCGATCGGGCGCGGGCCCTGCGCGAGGTCGGGTCGCCCGAGGGCTCCGCCGACGAAGCGCATCATCTCGTCGAGCACGTGCTCGGGAACGCGGCCGGTGCCGCTGGCCGTCGGGTCGGCGTCGTCGCCGGGAGCCGAGTCGGGGTCGCCCCAGAGCACCCAGCGCATGCCGATCATCTCGCCGACGCCCATGAGTGCCCATGCGGCGACGGTGGGGTCGATGTCCCAGATCTCGCCGTCGGCGGCCGCTTCGCGAAGTCCGTCGATGTACCCCTCGACGATGCGCGTGTAGTGCAGCCGCAGCGCCTCTGGCGACACGAGCTCGGCCTCCCGCACCACCCGGTAGAGCGCGGGATGCTCGGCCGTGAAGCGGAAGAACGCCGCGAAGCCCGCCCGCTCGGCCTCGAGGCGGCTGGTCGCGCCGCGCGCACCCTCGCTCATGGCCTGGCGCACGCGGTGGTTCAGGTCTTCCACGAGCTCGTTGAAGATGTCGAGCTTGGTGTCGAAGTACAGGTAGAAGGTTCCCTGGCCGACACCCGCGCGATCGGTGATGCGCGAGACGGATGCCTCGTGGTAGCCGTGGTCGGCGAAGACGCGCTCGGCGGCCGCGAGGAGCTTCGCCCGGGTCTCGACACCGCGGGCGGTGCGTGGTGCGGCGCTCATCGTGCGTCCTCCTCAGCGTGGGCGTCGGCAGCGGACAGAGCGGCGTCGGCCGCTCGCTCGGCGAGCACCCGACGAAGCACCTTGCCCGCGATGGAGCGCGGCAGTTCAGCGACGAAGTGCACCTCGCGCGGCACCTTGAAGCGTGCAAGCGAGGCCCGTGCGAAGTCCATGAGCTCGGCGGCATCCGTCACCCGTCCGCGACGGACCACGACCCACGCGGCGCCGGCCTCGCCCCAGCGTTCGTCGGGCACGCCGACCACGGCGACGTCGGCGACCGCCGGATGACTCATGAGCACGGCCTCGACCTCGGCGGGCGCGACGCCCTCGCCGCCCGAGATGTAGATGTCCTTGATGCGGTCGACGATGGTGAAGTAGCCGTCGGCATCGCGGCGCACGAGGTCGCCCGTGCGCAGCCAGCCGTCGACGAGGGCTGCCTCCGTGGCGACCGAGTCGCGGAAGTACCCGGCGAAGACCGACGGGCCGTGCACGAGGAGCTCCCCCTCGGCTTCGCCCTCGAGCAGCTCGCCCGTCACCGGGTCGGCGACCGCGACGTCGACGTGCGGATACGGCTTGCCCGCCGACCCGACGCGTGTGCGAGCGTCCTCGTCGGGCAGGCACAGCACGTTCGGCGACGCCTCGGTGAGCCCGTAGCCCTGGGTGAGCGAGACGCCGCGGGCGTGCCACGTGCGCAGCAGCGCCGGCGGCATCGGCGCGCCGCCCACGATGGCGTGCGCGAGGCTCGAGAGGTCGGTTTCGTCGAAGTCGGGATGCTGCGCGAGGAACAGGTAGTTGGCGGGCACGCCCATCATGGTCGTGATGCGCCGCTCCTGGATGAGGTGCAGCACGCGGCCGGGGTCGAACGTGCGCTCGAGCACGACGGTCGCACCCGTCCACCAGGCGAGCAGCGGCGTGATGTTCCAGCCGCCCACGTGGTACTGCGGCATGACCGCGAGCACAATATCTCTGGCCCCCACCTCGGCGATGCGCGAGAACGAGAGGTTCGTCCAGAAGCAGTTCGCGTGCGTGAGCACGGCGCCCTTGGGCGTTGCGGTCGTGCCCGACGTGAAGATCATGAGGAGCGCGTCGTCGTCGTGAACGTCGCCGCGGGTCGTGGGCGCCTCCTCCGCAAGGCCGCGCGCGCGCGGTGCGGGCACCTCGCCCTCGACGCCATGCATGCCGAGCGGCGCGGTCGGGATGCGCCGTGCCAGGCGCGCGAGCGTGGCCTTCGCGAGCGACTCGAACTCCGTCTCGACGAGGAGGATCGCGGGCTCGGCGATCTCGAGCTGCGCCGCCAGCTCGCGCGGTGCGAGACGCCACGACAGCGGCACGAGCACGAGACCGGCCTTGGCGCACGCGAAGAACAGGACGACGTGGTCGGCGCTGTTGCCCGTGATCGTGGCGACGCGGTCGCCGATCGGGTAGCCCGCCGCCCGGAAGCCCGCGGCGAGCCGCTCGGCACGCGCGTCGAGCTCGCGGTACGTCACGACCACGCCGCGGTCGTCGATGGCGACGCGCTCGGGCGTCGCCCGCGCGCGGTCTCGCGTCCAGCGCCCGAGGGTGTGCAGGCCGTCAGGCATCCGTCGCCTCCTCTGCTTCGACCGGATGCTGCTTGCGCCCCGACCGGATGCGCTGCGGGATCCCCGCGATGCCGCCGGGCAGGAACATCACCACGAGGATGAACAGCGTGCCCAAGATGAACAGCGGCTCACTCAGCGGAACCCGGAGCACCGCAGGCAGCCCGGCGATGAAATCCGAGCCCGCGAGCGCCGTGAGCCGCTGGTCGAGCAGTGTGTAGACGATACCGCCGACGATCGCGCCCCAGCGATACCCCACTCCGCCGAGCACCACGATGACGAGGAGCGTCAGCGTGAAATCCGCCGTCGAGATGCGCGGCGAGGCGCCCGACTGGAGCAGCAGGTAGCCCATGCCCGCCACGGCGGCGAGCACCGACGCGACGATGAAGATGAGCAGCTTCACGGAGTACGGGCGGATGCCGATGACGCGCACGCGCAGCTCGTTCTCACGCGCGGCCTCGGCGACGTGGCCGGCCCGGCTCCGTTCGACCCACAACACCACCAGGTAGACGAAGACGAGCACGGCGAGCGCCATCCAGTAGAGGTGCGCGGTGTTCCGCACGCCGATCAGGCCCTCGGGCACGTTCGCGATGTCGAGCGAGAGCCCCTCGTCGCCGCCGGTGGCGGAGCCCGGGTTCCGGCGGATGATCACCGAGCCCGCCTGGGCGAAGGCCAGGGTGACCATCGCGAACGAGATGCCGGTGACCCGCAGCGCGAGCGCGCCGACGGTCGCGGCGAGCACGATGCCGAAGACGAGCGTGATGCCGATCGAGGCGGCGAACACGAGTTCACTCGACCAGTCGACGGGGGCGAACGCATTGAGCGTCATCCCCAGCCCGTAGGCGCCGGCCGCGAAGAACAGCGCATGGCCGAACGAGAGCAGCCCCGCGAGGCCGAACATCATGCGGTAGCTGAGCGCGAGCGCGGCGATGAGCATCGCGTACGCGAGCAGCTGCAGCGTCCCGGGGGTGTACGTCGGCCCGGGCAGCACGCCCGGGATCTCGATCGCGAGCAGCGGCAGGATCGCGAGCGCGACGACGAGTGCGACGCCGCCGAGCACGATGACGAGCGGGCGACGGCGAGCGGATGCCACGGCCGGTGGTGCCGACGGGCGAGCGGGTGCCGGGGCATCCGTGAGCTGCTGGTTCATGCGACCTTCCCCATGAGTCCACGCGGGCGGACGAGCAGGACCGCGGCGAGCGCGACGACGACCACGAGGTCGCCGGTGCCGCCGAGGTAGAAGTTGGCGAACTGCTGCAGCACCGCGACGAGCACTGAGGCGACCGCGGCACCCGTGAGTGAGCCGAGCCCGCCGATGACGGTGACGATGAACGCGAAGATGAGCAGCACCGAGCCGAGGTGCGCCGAGACGTAGCCGTAGTAGACCGAGGCGAGCACGCCGCCGAGTCCGGCCGCGGCGCCGCCGATCGCGAACACGATCGTGAACGAGCGGCGCACGTCGATGCCGAGGGCGGTGACCATCGAACGGTTCTCGACGCCCGCGCGGATGATGAGCCCGTACCTGGTGCGCTGCAGGAACAGCACGATGCCGCCGAGCACGAGGAGTGCACACGCGATGAGCAGGAACCGGTCGTTCGGGATCCTCGCGCCGAGGATCTCGGTGGTCTGCGCCAGCCAGTCGGGCTTCTTCGTGTAGATCGGGTCGGTGCCCCAGATCCCCTCGAAGAGCGCGACGGTCGCAAGCGAAAGACCCACGGTCACGAGGGCCTGCTCGATGTGCCGCTCGTAGAGGCGGCGGATGAGGAAGTACTCGGTGGCCGCCGCGACGATGGCGCCGACGGCGAGGCCGACCATGGCCGACAGCGCGAGGCCCCACCAGGTGCCGTCCGACACACGGCGGCCCACCTCCCAGCCGAGGAACGCGGCGATGGTGAGGAACGAGCCGTGCGCGAAGTTCAGCACGCCCATGAGGCCGTAGATGAGCGAGAGGCCGCTCGCGACGAGGAAGTACAGGGCGCCGAGTCCGAGGCCCGTGATGAGGAGGAGGACGATCGTGTTCATCGGGTGCTCCCCGCGGTGCTGTCGTGCGGATCGGTCGCATCGTGCACGCCGAGGAAGCGCTGGATGCGGTCCTCGTCGTCGAGGAGGTCGGATGCCTCGCCGGTGAACACGACCCGGCCGCCCGAGAGCACGACCACGCGCTCGGCGAGCTTGCGGATGACGTGCAGATTCTGCTCGACGAGGAGGATGGGCACCGTGCGTGCCGCCGCGGCAAGCGCGTCGGCGACCTCGTCGACGATGCGGGGCGCCAGCCCCTTCGTGGGCTCGTCGACGAGCAGGAGACGGTTCTCGTTGACGAGCGCCCGGGCGAGGGAGACCATCTGCTGCTGACCTCCGGAGAGCGTGCCCGCGCGTTGTGCGCGCCGGTCGTGGATGTCGGGGAAGAGCCGCTGGATGAACTCGCGGCGGGGCGTGCCGTCGCGCTCGGCGAGCCGGAGGTTCTCGGCCACGGTGAGCGAGCCGAACACCTCACGGTCCTCGGGCACGTAACCGACGCCGAGCTGCACGATGCGATGCGTCGGCATGCGGTCGATGCGCGTGCCGCCCAGGTGCACCTCGCCCGAGCGGTCGACCAGGCCGAGGATCGACTTGATGGTCGACGTCTTGCCGACGCCGTTGCGGCCGAGGAGGGCCGTGACGCCGGTGGCCGGCACCTCGAAGGAGACGTCCTCGACGACCTGCTGTCCGCCGATGCGGCCGAAGAGGCCTGCGACGCGGAGGATCGGCTCGCTCACACGGCCTCCCCGAGGTAGGCGGACTGCACGGTGGGGTTCGCCATGACGGCCTCCGGGGTGTCGACGGCGAGGAGCTCGCCATGGTGCATGACCGCCACGCGGTCGACGAGCCCGAGCACGACCTCCATGTGGTGCTCGACCATGAGCACGGTGCGTCCGCCACGGTGCAGGCCGCGGATCACCTCGGTGAGGGCTGGCACGTCGGCCGAGCCGACGCCGGCCATGGGCTCGTCGAGGAGGACGACCTTGGGCTCCATGGCGATGAGCATGGCGATCTCGAGCTTGCGCTTCTCGCCGTGCGAGAGTCCGGATGCCGCGGCGTCGGCACGGTGCTCGAGCCCCACCTCGGCGAGGGTCTCGAGCGCACGCGTGGTCGCGGCATCCGTTCGCCGTGGCGTTCGGAAGACGGAGGTCGCACCACCTGCGTGCGCCTGGGCGACGAGCCGCACGTTCTCGACGACGCTGAGCGCCGGGAACAGGCTCGAGGTCTGGAACGTGCGCCCGAGGCCGGCCGCTGCGCGGCGGTGGATGGCCACGCCGGTGACGTCCTGCCCGTCGAGCAGCACTCGGCCCTCGGTGGGGCGGATGACGCCCGAGACGACGTTGAAGAGCGTCGTCTTGCCTGCGCCGTTGGGGCCGATCACGCCGAGCATCTCGCCCGCCGGTACGTCGAGCGACACGTCGTTCAGGATGCGCGCACCGCCGATGCGGAGGCCGACGTGCTCGAGGCTGAGCATCGGGTGGTCGGTCATGGCTGCCTCACTGCGTTGGAAGGTCTGGATCCGAGGGGGCGGGGCCGCCCGCGCCGGGTTGCGCGCGGGCGGCCGTCGCCTCACTTGCCGGCGACCGGCGGTGCGACCGTCTCGGCGTCGATGGTCTCGACGAGTTCGGGCACCCAGCTGCCGCCGTCCTGCACGAGCTTCGCCTGGTACATCGGCTGGATCATCGCGTGGTCCTCGGCGCGGACGGTGATCTCGCCCTTGACGGACTCGAAGGTCCAGCCCTCGAGGGCGTCGATCATGCCGTCGACGGTGTCGCCGCCCTCGCGGATGGCCTGCACGATCATCTGCGCGGCGACGAAGCCGTCGGGCGAGAAGAGGTCGGCCTCGGTGCCCGCGGCCTCGAGGTGCTCGATCATGGCCTTCTCCGCGTCGGTGCCGGATGCCCCGCCGAAGTAGTGGTTGAGGAACGAGATCTTGTCGGATGCATCGCCGTAGGCGCCGTAGGTCGCGACATCGCCGAGGCCCGTGACGACGGGCACGGCGTCGAACACGCCCTGCTGCGCGAGCGCGGTCCACATGGCGCCCGAGGAGGCACCCGCCCACGCCACGAAGACGAGGTCGGGCGAGGCGCCGAGCAGCTGCTGCGCGAACGGGGTGAACTCCGTGGCGTCCTCCGCCACGAGCACGCCCTCGACGGTCGCGCCCTGGCCGCCGAGCACGGCCTGCACGCCGGCGAGGTTGCCCTGACCGAACGCCGTGTCCTGCGCGAACACCACGACCTTCTTGCCCTCGGGGTCGCCGATGAAGGTACCCGCGGTGGCGACGTCCTGGAAGGTCTGGCGGCCGGAGCGGAAGGTGTACTCGTTGACGCCGGTGATCGCGTCGGCGGCCGCGGGGCCCGAGATGTAGAGGATCTGGTTCTGCGCGGCCTGCTCTGCGAGCGCGGTGGCGATGCCGGATGCCGCGGTGCCGGCGAGGATCTCGTAGCCCTGGCCGATGAAGTCCTTCGCCTTCGAGACAGCCGTGTCGGGGTTGCCCTGGTCGTCGGCCCACTCGATCTCGATCTCGCGGCCATCGACCGTGCCGGTGCCCTCGGTCGCGTAGTCGAGGCCGGCTTCGAAGCCCGCGGTGTAGGCCGCGCCGTACGCGGCGAGCGGACCGGTCTGCGAGGTGAGCATCGCCACCTTGACCGGCGCCCCGGTCTCTTCGGCGTCGCCGCCGGCGCCGCCGGCCGCGGTGGTCGGAGCGCACCCGACCAGCGCAAGGGTCGCGGCGGCGATGAACGCCGTCGCGAGGGACTTCTTCGTAACCCGCATGTGAATGCCTCTCGACAGTGAATGGCTGGACGTGGTGCGAACCTGACAGCTGGTTCAGGTCTCAGGAAAGTACAATAGGCTGGAAGTCGAAGCGCACGCAACCTCGGAACGAAGGAGTTCACCGAACCATGACCACCCCCGATGTCGTCATCATCGCCGGAGCCCGCACCCCCTTCGCCCGGATCAGCGGAAACCTCGCCGGCCGCACGGCCGTCGAACTCGGCACCGTCGCGATCCGCGGCGCCCTCGAGAAGGCCGGGGTCTCCCCCGACGACGTCGACGCCGTGATCATGGGCCAGGTGCTCCAGGCGGGCGCGGGCCAGAACCCCGCCAAGCAGTCGGCGGTCGCCGCAGGCATCCCGTGGCGCGTGCCCGCGACCACGGTCAACAAGGTGTGCCTGTCGGGTCTTGTCGCCATCACGGATGCCGCTCGGCTGATTCGCCTCGGCGAGGCATCCGTCGTCGTGGCCGGCGGCCAGGAATCGATGACGCGTGCGCCGCACCTGCTTCCGAACTCGCGGGGAGGCTTCGCGTACGGCGGCGTCGAACTCGTCGACCACGCTGCGTACGACGGCCTGACCGACGCCTTCGACCACGACTCCATGGGCGCGTCGACCGAGCGCTTCAATGCCCGCTACGACATGACGCGGGCCGAGCAGGACGAGATCGCCGCCGCGTCGCACACGCGCGCCGGCCAGGCGCAGTCGTCGGGCGTGTTCGCCGATGAGATCGTGCCCGTCGAAGTCCCGCAACGCAAGGGCGACCCCGTCGTCGTCAGCGAGGATCAGGGTGTGCGCCCCGACTCCACGGTCGAGGTACTCGGCAAGCTCCGCCCGGCGTTCTCCGCCGACGGCAGCATCACGGCGGGCAACTCGTCGCCGCTCTCCGACGGCGCGGCGGCCGTCGTGGTCGCGAGCCGCGAGTGGGCGGAGGAGCGCGGACTCCCGTGGCTCGCTGTCGTCGGCGCGGCCGGGCAGGTCGCCGGCCCCGACAACTCGCTGCACTCGCAGCCCGCCAACGCCATCGCGGCCGCCCTCGAGAAGGAGGGCCTTGCGGCGGGCGACCTCGACCTCGTCGAGATCAACGAGGCGTTCGCCGCGGTCTCGCTGCAGTCGGCCCGCGAACTCGGCATCTCGAACGATCTCGTCAACGTGCACGGCGGTGCGATCGCCGTCGGCCACCCGATCGGGGCCTCCGGCGCGCGGCTCGCGCTGCACGCCGCGCTGGAGTTGTCGCGTCGAGGCAGCGGCCGCGCCGCGGTCGCCCTCTGCGGCGGCGGCGGCCAGGGCGAGGCACTGCTGCTGTCCCGCTGACGCCGGTCCGGGCCCGCCGCCACCGCGCGGCGGGCCCATCCGGTGCGCCGAAACATGCGGCCGCGACCCGCCGGCCGCGAGAACATGCCGCATCGACCTGCTTCCGCCGAGCCGTCATGCATCGGCGACCCCTGACGGGATGTGCGACGCGACCCGGGCGTGCGACGATATGCCGCATGGCACTCGCCCACCCACCGCTCGACCACCGGTTACGGCGTATGACCGGCCGCGATCCCGACGACCCGCACCGCAGTGCAACCCCGCTCGAGCTCTTCTACGACCTGACCCTCGTGGTCGCGTTCAGCCAGGCAGGTTCGCTGACCGCCCACCTGCTGGAGGTGGGTCGTGTCGGCTCGGCGATCCTGGCGTTCTCATTCGCCGTGTTCGCGATCACGTGGGCGTGGATCAACTACTCCTGGCTGGCTTCGGCGTTCGACAACGACGACGTCTTCTTCCGCGTCGCGACCATGCTGCAGATGCTCGGCGTACTTGTGCTCGCGCTCGGCCTGCCCCAGTTCTACCACTCGATCGACGAGGGGCAGCACGTCGACAACAGCGTGATGGTGGCGGGCTACGTCATCATGCGCGTGTCCACCATCGCGCTCTGGCTTCGCGTCGCCCGCCACGATGCCGTGCACCGCCGGGCCGCGCTCACCTACGCCATCATCGTGGCCTTCGCGCAGATCGGGTGGATCGGGCTGATCTTCGTCAACCCGCCGTTGCAGGTCGCCCTCGCCTTCACCGTATTGCTGACGGCGATCGAGTTGACCGGGCCCGTCATCGCCGAGCGGCGGCAGGGCGGTACGCCGTGGAACGCGCACCACATCGCCGAGCGCTACGGGCTCCTCGTGATCATCACGCTCGGCGAGGTCGTGCTCGGCACGATCCTCGCCATCTCGGCGGTGGTCGAGGAGCAGGGCTGGACCGTCGAGACCGTCCTCGTGGCCTTCGGCGGCACGATGCTCGCGTTCGCCCTCTGGTGGGTGTACTTCACGATGCCGTCGGCCAAGGTGCTCAGTCGCTACCGCGAGCGCGGATTCGTCTGGGGCTACGGACACATGGTGATCTTCGGCGCCCTCGCGGCGACCGGCGCCGGACTGCACGTGGCGGCGTACGAGATCGAAGGGGTGGCGCACATCGGTGAGGTCGAGGCGCTCCTCACGGTCGTGATCCCGGTCGGGGTGTTCTCGGTCGTGCTCTTCGCCCTGTACTCGCTGCTGATGCAGACGTTCGATCCGTTCCACATCTGGCTCTTCATCGGCAGCGTCGCGGTACTCGTGCTCGCCGTGGCCGCCGTCGTGGCCGGCGCGAGCATGGGCGTGGGCATCGTGATCACCGCCTGCTCCCCCGTCGTCGTCATCGTGGGCTACGAAACCGTCGGCCACCGCCACCAGGCAGCGGCGCTCGATCGCCTTTTCGGGCGCTGAGCCTCTCGGCGGCCGTGGCGCCCCGGACGAATCGCATCCACTGAAGTGCCGGGGTGCCGAATTGCCGAAGTGCCGGGGTGCCGAAGTGCCGGGGTGCCGAAGTGCCGGGGTGCCGAAGTGCCGGGGTGCCGAAGTGCCGGGGTGCCGAAGTGCCGAAGTGGGCGCCCCGCTCGAGCGGATCATGCCTCGCGTTCGGCACGGCCAGGATCGGAGGGCAAGGAGCCCGCGATAGGGGGCGGATGCCACGCGGCATCCGCCCCCAGGATTGCAGGCCGGCCCGGACTAGGACGCGTTCGGCCGGTTGGCTCGCAGCACCTCGAGGCGTGCGCGGTACTCGGTCTCGTCGATGTCGCCCTTCGCGAACCGCTCGGAGAGCGTCGACTCGGCGCTCGCGCCCCGGACCCACGGCGGACCATAGCCCTCGGGCCCGCCGTTCGCCCACGCGTGCCGGCGACGACTGACGAGGAAGACCACGAGTCCGATGACGAGGATCCAGAAGATGGGGATGAGGAAGAACAGCCATCCGAATCCGGCCCCCCACGGACCGGCGTTGTGCGTGGCCACAGCGGTGGTGGCGAGGGTGGCGAGCATGAGATGTCCCTTGATCGTGCGACCCCGGGATGGGCCGTCGAGACCATGCTCGTGCGGGCGTGGCATCCGCGAATCCGCCCCGCGAAGGCACTTCGGCTGCTCCCCCGGGAGCAGTTCCGAACCGGATGCTGCTACTGCCAGCCCGGCGCCACGAGGCCCGACTCGTAGGCGACCACCACGAGGTGCACCCGATCACGAGCGTGCAGCTTGGACATGATCCGCGAGACGTGCGTCTTCGCCGTGAGTGGGCTCAGCACGAGGCGAGCCGCGATCTCGTCGTTCGTGAGTCCATGCCCGACGAGGCGGAGCACCTCGCGCTCCCGGTCGGTGAGCGCCGCGAGCCGCTCCTCGTCGGGCGCGTCGCGAAGGCCGACCGCCATGCGTTCGAGCAGGCGCTTCGTCACCCCGGGCGAGAGCAGCGCCTCGCCGCCCGCCACCACACGCACGGCGCGGATGAGGTCCTCGGGCTCGGTGTCCTTCACGAGGAATCCGCTCGCACCCGCACGCACGGCCCGGGCGACGTACTCGTCGAGCTCGAACGTCGTGACGATGACGACGTGCACGCCGGCGAGCGCCGGGTCGGCGGCGATCTGCTCCGTCGCCCACAGCCCATCGCCGCCCGGCATGCGGATGTCCATGAGCACCACGTCGACGGGCTCGCGGCGCACGATCTCGAGGAGCTCCTCCCCCGTCGACGCCTCCCCCACGACCTCGAGATCGTCCTCGGCCTGGAGCAGCGCCCGGAAGCCCGCTCGAACGAGGAGCTGGTCGTCGGCCAGTGCGACCCGGATGCTGCGTCCGCCGGTCATGCCGTCGCCCCCCACGGCAGGCGTGCCGTCACGCGCGTGCCCCCGCGCGGCGACGGCGCGATCTCGACCGACCCGCCGAGGAGCGCCGCTCGCTCGCGCATGCCGAGGATGCCGGTGCCCTCCTCGGCGCCGCGGGCACCACGTCCGTCGTCGTCGATCGTGACGAGCAACTCATCGTCGAGCCGTTCGAGCGCGACGACCGCGCGGGTGGCGGCCGCATGCCGCACCACGTTCGTGAGCGCCTCCTGCACGATGCGGTACCCCGCGAACTGCACCGCTCGACCTGGCGGCTCCTCGAGCCGGTCGATGAGCTCGACCTCGAAGCCCGGTGACCGAACGCCCTCGATGAGCCGTGGCAGCTCGGCGAGCTCGGACTGCGGCGCAAGGGGGGCGTCGCCCTCGCTGCGGATGACGCCGAGCACACTGCGCACCTCTTCCAGCGCCGCCTTGGACGTCTCCTTGATGCTGCCGAGCGCCGCGCGCGCCTGCTCGGGATCCCGGTCCATGAGGTGCAGCCCGACGCTCGCCTGCACGTTGATCTGCGAGAGCGAATGACCGATGACGTCGTGCAGTTCGCGGGCGATGCGCATGCGTTCGAGCTCCTCGGCGGAGCGTCGCCGTCGAACGGCGGCGGCGTGGAGCTCGGCGGCCTGGTCGCGCCGCACCCGCACGAACGTGCCGATGCCGAAGCATGCGGCGAGCGCGAGGGTCGCGAAGGCGATGCGGAACGGATGCCAGTCGAGCCCCGCAATCGGCCCGAACACGATCGCCGCCGCCCACGCGACGACCACGGAGACGGCCGCCCAGACGAGGGCGCGACGCGCGACCGCGAGCACGATCGCGAACGCGAGGGCGAGATACGGCGGTCCGCCGTCGGGGACGAGCAGCAGGTCGGCGAGCGCCGCGGCCGCCACGGCCGCGACGGTCGGGCCCGGAAACCGGCGCGAGGCGAGCAGCGCGAGCGGGCCGATCGTGGCAAGCGCGATCTGCAAGAGACCGACGGCGATGCCCGGCCGATGCCAGACGACGCTGCTCGTCGCGGCGGGCACCTGTACGAGGAAGCTGATGACGACCGGCACCCACAGCACGGCGCCGGGTGGCGGCCGGAAGCGCTCGGGTCGTCCGTCCCACCGCTGGTCCCACCGCTGGTCCCAGTGGGGTCGACCATCGGTGCCGCGCATTCCCCGATCGTAGCGCCGGGGCATCCGCTCGGAATCTGCCCGTCGGACGCTCGCCGGCTACTCCCGCGGGAGTACGGAGAACGGAGAACGGACAACCGGGTGCGAGTACGACGCACCGACAGCCACCCGGCGGCTCAGAACAACTGCACCGGCTTCACGAGGTCGGCGTAGATGAGCAGGGCGCTCATGGCACCGAGCACCACCACGACGCCGAGAGTCAGCGGCATGAGCTTGGCGAGGTCGACGGGGCCGGGGTCGGGGCGCCGGAACAGCTTCGCGAAGCCGCGACGGATGGCTTCCCACAGGGCGCCGGCGACATGTCCGCCGTCGAGCGGGAGCAGCGGGATGAGGTTGAACACGAAGAGCGCGATGTTGAGCGAGGCGAGGATGCCGATGAGGCCGGCGGCCTTGGAGGCCAGCGGGATCTGCTCGATGCTCGCGATCTCGCCCGCCACACGGCCCACGCCGACGACCGAGATCGGCCCGTTCGGGTCGCGCTCCCCCGGTCCGAAGGCCGCCTCGGCGACGTCGACCATGCGCTGCGGCAGGTTCAGGATGATGCCGGCGACGCCGGTGATGTTGTCGCCGACCGCGGGCAGCACGGCCGTGACCGGCTGCTGCACCGTCTCGGAGGCGGGGCCGATGCCGACGAATCCCGCCTGCACGGTGACCGGTTCGCCCGCGGCATCCGTCACGGGCTGGCCGTCGTCGCCGATCACGAACCGCTCGCTCAGCATCGGCTCCACCGTGAGTGCGACCTCGTCGCCGTCGCGCTCGACGACCACGTCGAGGGCTTCATTCGGGTGGGCGCGGATGATCTCGGTCGACTGCTCCCACGATTCGATGGGCGTGCCGTCGATCGAGACGAGCCGGTCGCCTGGCCGGATGCCGGCCTCCGCGCCGGGCGCGGCCGGGTCGCCCGTCTCGCAGGTCTGGCGGTCGCTCGTGGCCGGCAGCACGCACTCGTTGACGGTCGCGATCGTGGTCGACAGCTGTGCGACGCCGAAGCCCATGAGCAGCACGCCGAAGAGCACCACCGCGAGCACCAGGTTCATGAACGGGCCGCCGAGCATGACGATGATGCGCTTCCACACCGGCAGCCGGTAGAACGCGCGATGTTCGTCACCAGGCGTGATCGACTCGGTGCTCGAGTCGCGTGCGTCCTGCACGAGGCCGCGGAAGAAGCCCGTGCTGTCGGTGCCCGCCTGTTGGCCCTTCGCGGGCGGGAACATGCCGATCATCGAGATGTAGCCGCCGAGCGGGATGGCCTTCACGCCGTACTCGGTCTCGCCGCGGCGCTTCGACCAGATGGTCGGCCCGAAGCCGATCATGTACTGCGTCACCTTGACGCCGAAGAGCTTCGCCGGCACGAGGTGCCCGATTTCGTGCAGACCGATCGATACGGCGAGGCCGATCACGATGATGACGACGCCGACGATGAAGGCGAGCACGGAATCCACCCGATGAGCGTACTGCGACAGGCTTCACGCCCGCTGTCGTTCGGCTGTGAGAACGGATGCCGCGTGGCGGCCCTATTCGCGCGCGGCGACCCTACCCGACCGACGAGCTGCGCGAGATGCGGGCCTCGGCCGCGCGCCGCGCGCTGCGCTCGGCCTCGGCGAGCGAGGCGACCGTGACCTCGTCACCGGATGCCTCGTGCGCCTCGACGACGGCGCGCACGGTGTCGACGATCTCGGTGAACCCGAGGCGGCGCGCATGGAACGCCGCAACGGCCTCCTCGTTGGCCGCGTTGAAGACGGCGGGATACTCGCCGCCGGCACGGCCGACCTGCTTCGCGAGCGACACCGCGGGGAACGCCTCGGCATCGAGCGGCTCGAAGTTCCAACTGGTGGCGACCGTCCAGTCGATGGGCTTGCCGACGGCGGCCACGCGGTTCGGCCAGTCGAGGCCGAGCGAGATCGGCAGGCGCATGTCGGGCAGCGAGGCCTGCGCGATGGTCGAGCCGTCGATGAACTCGACCATCGAGTGCACGATCGACTGCGGGTGCACGACCACCTCGATGCGGTCGTAGTCGACGTCGAAGAGCAGGTGCGCCTCGATGACCTCGAGGCCCTTGTTGACGAGCGTGGCCGAGTTCGTGGTGATGACGAGCCCCATGTCCCAGGTGGGGTGGGCGAGCGCCTCGGCGGGCGTCACGTGCAGGAGCTGCTCCCGGCTCCGGCCGCGGAACGGCCCGCCCGAGGCGGTGAGCACGAGCCGCCGCACCTCCGTGTGCGTGCCGGCGCGCAGCGCCTGCGCGATCGCCGAGTGCTCCGAGTCGACCGGCACGATCTGCCCGGGCTGCGCGAGCCGCGTCACGAGGTCGCCGCCGACGATGAGCGACTCCTTGTTGGCGAGGGCGAGCGTCATGCCGCGCTCGAGCGCCGCGAGGGTCGGCGCGAGGCCCACCGAGCCGGTGATGCCGTTCAGCACCACGTCGGCGTCGACGTCGCGCACGAGTTGCACGGCCTCGTCGATGCCGACGGCCGTGTGCTCGACGCCGAACCGCTCGGCCTGCTCCTCGAGGAGCGCACGGTTCGACCCGACCGCGAGTCCCACCACTTCGAAGCGGTTGGGGTTGGCACGGATGACGTCGAGCGCCTGGGTGCCGATCGAACCGGATGAGCCGAGGATGATGACGCTGCGCACGGTCCCACTGTACGGGGCGCACCGTCGAGCACTCAGCCGATGACGGCGACGGATGCCGCGCGCTTGCCGGGTACTCGCAGGTCGTGGAACTGCACCTGATGCCAGACGGAGCCGAACTCGGGCACGCTGCGCACGATGCGGCCGACGCCGCCGTCCTCCCCGGGGATCGTGAGTGCGAGTCGCGACGGCTCGATGAAGTCGGTGTGACCGACCGCCCGAAGGAGCGCGGTCTTGCGGGCCCAGAGTGTGGCCCGAACCAGCGCGCGGCGCGACGCGTCGAGCTCGTCGAGCGCAGCGCGTTCGTCGGCGTGGAACGCCGCCTCGTCGATGGCGTCGCCGACGTCGAGCGCGGCCGGCTCCATGCCGATGCCGAGCGGATGCCGCGTGGCCGCCGCCGCGACGACCGCGTCGCCGCACACCGCGACATCCGCGTACCACGGCGCGCCAGACGGCGTCAGCGGGTAGGCCACCGAGACCCGCCCGTGTCGCGCCCCGCAGGTGGGGCAGGCGTGCTCGAGCTCGACGTCCTCGGCAGGAACGCCCGACGAGTTCGCGAGGAGGCCACGGAGCGCGGCGTCGGCCGACGGGGGGCGACGGGAGCCTGCCAACACGAGGACATGCACGCCGGTGCCCTCGAGCTCGACCAGCTCGCCCTCCGTCGTGACGTCCATGCGCCAATCCTCCCGCATCCAACGAGATCACGCCGGATTCCGAGATCGGGCACGCAATATTCCGACTCCGGAATGCCGCGCGACCTAAAGTCGGATGGTGAGCGAGATCGAAGCCGACGCCGTTCCGGCGCCCGCAGCGCGGCAGGGTCCGCTGTACCGCATCGTGCGGGGCATCCTGCGACCGCTCGTTCGGGCGCTGTACCGCCCCACCATCACCGGGGTCGAGCACGTGCCGAAGCACGGCCCGGTCATCCTCGCGAGCAACCACCTCTCGTTCGTCGACAGCATCGTCATCCCCCTGGCGTCACCGCGTCCGGTGCAGTTCCTCGCGAAGTCGCACTACTTCACGGGCACGGGGTTCTCGGGTTGGGTCTCCCGCACGTTCTTCACGGCCATCGGCGCCGTGAGCGTGGAGCGCGGCGCCGGCGCGCAGGCGCAGGAGGCGCTCGACCAGGGCCGGCGCATCCTCGAGTCCGGCGCGGCCTTCGCGCTCTACCCCGAGGGCACGCGATCCCTCGATGGGCGCCTGTACCGGGGCCGCACCGGTGTCGCATGGCTCGCGCTCGAGACGGGGGCGACGGTCGTGCCGGTGGGACTCGTCGGCACCCAGGAGATCCAGCCCGTCGGCGCGAAGCTCCCGCGTATCCGCCCCGTCACCGTGCGCTTCGGAGCGCCGCTCGACCTCAGCCGGCACGGGGCGTCCTCGTCCGGACGGGCGCGACGCGCGGCGACCGACGAGGTCATGGCCGCGATCTACGCACTCACCGGCCAGGAGCTCGCCGGGCACTACAACGAGACGCCGCCGTCGGGCACGCTCGCGAAGATCGTCGACCGCGTCGTGCCGCGCGAGCGGGTCTGACCCGATTCCCAGCGTCCCCCCCCTCGCAGCGGGTATCGTCGGCTCGATGAGGATCGCCGAGGTCGCCGCCCGATGCCTCGCGGTCGCGCTCGTGGCCGTGTCGCTCGCCTCGTGCGCCGCACCCGCCGCCGAGCCCGCACCGGCGCCCGACCTCACGCGGACGAACCTGCCCGAGCCGCCCACCTCCGAGTTCGACCCCGGCTACATCGTGAGCGACGACGCGTTCTACGACAGCGGCGCGATGAGCGACGACGAGATCCAGGCGTTCTTCGAATCCGTGCCCTGCCGTGCCGACGAGGGCGTGAGCTGTCTCGCCGACTTCAGGCAGTCGACGACCACCCAGCCGGCGGTCGGCGGCCGACACTGCGCCGAGTACCGCGGCGGCACGCGCGAGCGGGCGAGCCGCATCGTCGCCAAGGTGGCCGAGGCCTGCGGCGTGAGCCCGCGCGCGCTGCTGGTGCTGCTGCAGAAGGAGCAGTCGCTGCTCACCCGCCCCACGCCGTACGGGTACGAGCGAGCGACGGGCTACGGATGCCCCGACACCGCCGACTGCGATGCCAAGTACTTCGGCTTCTTCAACCAGGTGTACAACGCGGCGTGGCAGTTCCGTCAGTACACGGAGAAGCCCGACCGCGCCTACCGGGTCGGCACGGTCGAGATCGGCTACCACCCCGATGCCGCGTGCGGTGCGGCACACGTCGAGATCCGAAACCAGGCCACCGCGAACCTCTACAACTACACTCCGTACCAGCCGAGCGATGCGACCCTCGCAGATCCCGACGAGGGCGACGCGTGCTCGGCGTTCGGCAACCTGAACTTCTGGCGCATCTGGAACCGCTGGTTCGGCGACCCGCAGGCCGAACGTCTGCCCGCGTACTTCCCGCCGTGCTCGAGGCTCGTCGGCGGACACCCCTGCCCGCCGCAGCCGACACTTCCCGCGCCCGCGCTGCCCTGACGGGTCTCGGTACCCCGCTCCGGGGCTACTCGACCACCGGCACGTCTTCCACGACGATCGTCGGCTCGTGGTGCACCGGGAAGTTGACGGATGCCGCGATGAAGCACTTCTCGGATGCCTCGGCGTGGATCTCACGAGCGACGTCGGTCATCGAGGCATCCGCTACCACCACCCGTGGGCGGAGCACCGCCTCCCTGAAGGCGCCCCCGCCGCGGCTGTCCTCGACCATGGTGCCCGACGGGGCATCCGTGTAGCCGCGCACGACGACGCCGTGTCGGGTCGCGACGTGCAGGTACGAGAGCATGTGGCACTCGCTGAGCGCCGCGAGGAGCAGCTCCTCGGGGTTCCAGCGCTCCCGGTCGCCATGGAACACCCTGTCGCTCGACCCGGCGATCTCGTGCAGCTTCCCGGCCGCTCGCACGACGTGCGCACGGCTGTAGGCGCGGTATTGCGACGTGCCCTCGCCGCGATCGCCCTGCCACTCGAGTTCGAGCGTGTAGTGGTGTTCCCCGAGCATCCCTCGTCCTTCCTGACGACGTTCGTTCCACCGTCGATTCTGCACCCGGGCGGCCACGGTCGCAGCGGGCGGCAGCGGGCGGCGGCGATAGGCTTGGCCACATCATGACTGACACCCAGACTCCCGCAGAGACCGCGACCGCCCCGGTGTATTCCGTGCCCCAGGAGCGTCAGGTCGTGACCGCCATCCCCGGTCCGAAGTCGGAGGAACTGCACGCGAGGCGCGCCAAGGTCGTGTCCGCGGGCGTGTCCTCCGCCCTGCCCGTGTACATCGAACGCGCCAACGGCGCGATCCTCGTCGACGTCGACGGCAACCGCTTCATCGACTTCGGCGC
Source organism: Agromyces sp. NPDC052230 (assembly GCF_040679595.1). Taxonomy (NCBI): domain Bacteria; kingdom Bacillati; phylum Actinomycetota; class Actinomycetes; order Micrococcales; family Microbacteriaceae; genus Agromyces; species Agromyces sp. NPDC052230. The sequence continues at coordinate 221,119 of NZ_JBFAVC010000007.1, forward strand.
GGGCATCGGCGTCACCACGGTCGGGCACACCGAGGAGCGCGTCGTCGCCGCGGCCGCGCGCCAGTTGCAGGATGTCATCCACACGCTGTTCACCATCACCCCCTACGAGGAGTACGTGCGCGTCGCCGAGCTCCTCGCCGAGCACACGCCCGGCAGCTGGGCCAAGAAGTCCGTGCTCGTGAACTCGGGCGCCGAGGCCGTCGAGAACGGCGTCAAGATCGCCCGCAAGCACACCGGCCGTCGCGCCGTCGCGGTGCTCGACCACGCCTACCACGGCCGCACCAACCTCACGATGGCCATGAACTACAAGGCCCATCCCTATGCGACCGGCTACGGCCCGTTCGCGGGCGACGTGTACCACGCGCCGAGCTCCTACCCCTACCGCGACGGCCTGTCGGGCGACGACGCGGCCGCGCGCACCATCGCGTACCTCGAGAAGGTCGTCGGCGCGAGCGACCTTGCGTGCCTCGTGGTCGAGCCCATCCAGGGCGAGGGCGGCTTCATGGTGCCGGCCGACGGCTACCTGCCCACGCTGCAGGCCTGGTGCACCGAGCACGGCGTCGTCATGATCGCCGACGAGATCCAGAGCGGCATGGCGCGCACCGGCCGCTACTTCGCGAGCGAGCACTTCGGCTGGGAGCCCGACCTCGTGCTCTCTGCGAAGGGCATCGCGGGCGGGCTCCCGCTCGCAGCGGTCACGGGTCGTGCCGAGATCATGGACGCCTCCCACCCCGGCGGTCTCGGTGGCACGTTCGGCGGCAACCCGGTGGCCTGCGCCGCGGCCGTCGCGGTGTTCGAGTCCATCGAGGAGAACCACCTGCTCGGCGAGGCGGAGCGCGTGGAACGCACCCTCAAGGCCGGCCTCGAGCGTCTCAGGGAGCGCTACGACATCATCGGCGACATCCGCGGCAAGGGTGCCATGGTGGCCATCGAGCTCGTGCAGCCAAACACCGCCGAGACCACGAAGCAGCCGAACCCCGAGGCCGTCTCGGCGCTCGTGGCGTACGCAGCCCAGCACGGCGTGCTGTTCCTCAACGCCGGCACCTGGGGCAACGTGCTCCGGTTCCTGCCGAGTCTCGCGGTCACCGACGCGCTGATCGAAGATGGACTCCGCGTGCTCGACGACGGCTTCGCGTCGCTCGGGTGACCCCGGTGACCGGTACCTTCTCCGTCGCAGACGCCGTCGAGCTCGCCGTGGTCGAACGCAGTGGTTTCATCGAGTCCAGGCATGCCGGCTCCGCCGTCGTGCTCTCCCCCGAGGGCGAGACCCTGCGCACCCTGGGGGACACGCGCACGCCCGTCTTCCCGCGGTCGTGCCTGAAGCCGTTCCAGGCCGTCGCGGTGATGACCTCGGGCGTCACGCTCCGCGGTGAGGACGCGGCGATCGCCACCGCGAGCCATTCGGGCACGGCGGCGCAGGTCGCGCTCGTGCGTGGCCTGCTCGATCGCGCCTCGCTGCCGCCCTCGGCCCTCGGCTGCCCGCCGGCCGCGCCCTCGGATCAGGTCGCACGCGACGAGCTGATCCGCAGCGGCGGCGCCCGCGAGCGGATCTATATGAACTGCTCGGGCAAGCACGCCGCCATGCTGCTCTCCTGCGTCGCGAACGAGTGGCCGCTCGACGGGTACCTCGACCCCGGGCATCCACTGCAGAAGCGCGTCCTCGACGTCGTCGAGCGCCTCACCGGCGAACGGCCGGCGGCAACCGCTGTGGACGGCTGCGGTGCCCCGGTGCATGCCATCAGCCTGGGCGCACTCGCGCGCGGCATCCAGAAGATCACGACGGCTGCGGCCTCCTCGCCGTTCGCGCTCTTCCGCGAGGCCGCCGCGCTCACCGAGGCGGTGCGCGAGAACCCGTGGGTTGTCGGAGGCCCCGGCCAACCCGACACCATCGCGGTCGAACGCCTCGGCGTGTTCGCGAAGGTGGGCGCCGAGGGGGTCATGGTGATGACCGCCCCGGATGGCACGACCACGGCGCTGAAGGTGCTCGACGGGTCGTCGCGTGCCTCGACGATCATCGCGCTGCGGCTGCTCGCCGACGCGGGCGCTGTGGAGCATGCCGCGGTCGACGCCGTGCAGACCGAGCTCGACCTCTGGGTCATGGGCGGCGAGCGGCGCGTCGGAGAGATCCGCGCCACGGTCTGAGCGCGGCGGCGCGCTGCCGCGGTGCGCTGCCGCGGTCCGTGCCCTGATCGCTCGGCGCGCCACTTCGAATGACGGATGCCGCGGAGGGACGACCCCGCCGCGCATCCATCGCCCGACTCGTCAGCCGAGCTTCGCGAGCCGCTTCGTGCGCGCCGCGCGGGAGACCTGCGCCCCGACGACGAGCACCAGCGCGAACAGGAAGACCGCCGACGCGATGACGTTCGCCTCGGCCGGGATGCCGCGTGAGGCCGAGATGTACACGTACTTCGGGAACGTGGAGGTGGAACCCGAGTTGAAGTTCGTGATGATGAAGTCGTCGAAGCTCAATGCGAACGACAGGAGCGCCGCCGCGAGGATGCCCGGGGTGAGCAACGGGAACGTGACCCGCCAGAACACCTGCGCGGGCGATGCATAAAGGTCTCGTCCGGCCTCCTCGAGTGCGGGGTCGAGGCTGGCGACGCGCGCCTTCACCGTCACGACGACGAAGCTGATGCAGAACATCGTGTGGGCGAGGATGATGGTCGTCATGTCCTTCGGCACGCCCACCGCGAGGAACTGGGCGGCGAGCCCGGCACCGAGCACGACCTCGGGAGTCGCCATCGGAAGGAACAGCAGGAGGCTGATCGCCGAGCGAGCCCGGAACCGGTAGCGCACGAGGGCGATCGCGATCATGGTGCCGAGCGTCGTGGCGATGACGGTCGCCGTGAGGCCGATGACCACGCTGTTGCCGAACGCCGTGCACACCGCACCGCCCTCGACGTTGCAGACGTTCAGCCATTTGTCGAAGGTGAACCCGCGCCACGAGATATTCGACTTGATGGAGTCGTTGAACGAGAAGACGAACGTGTAGACGATGGGGATCAGGAGGAACACGAACGCGATGATCGCGTAGGCGGGCAGGAGCCAGTCGCCGAGGCCGATGCGACGGCCCCGGGGCCTCGGCGCCGGACGAACCGCCTCCTGCTGCTCGCTCTCGGCGAGTCCGCTCAGCACGGCCCCCGCCTGGACTTCGCCGCTCACAGCAGGTCCTCCGTTCCGGAACGCTTCACGTACATGCCGACGAGTACGAGGATCGCGGCCATGAGGATGATCGACAGCGCTGCGGCCGCCGGGTAGTTCAGCAGCACCAGGAAGTTCGCCTCGATCACGTTGCCCATCATCTGCGTGTCGGGACCCCCGAGGAAGTCGCGGCTCGCGTTCACGAAGTCACCCGCCGCCGGGATGAACGTGAGGAGCGTGCCCGCCACGATGCCCGGCATCGAGAGCGGCACGGTGACCTTGCGGAAGACCGTGAACGGGCCCGCATAGAGGTCGCTGCCCGCTTCGAGGTACCGGATGTCGAGACGCTCGAGCGTCGAGTACAGCGGCAGGGTCATGAACGGGATGAAGTTGTACGTGAGCCCGAAGATGACCGCGAAGTCGGAACCTGTGAAGTGCGCGTCGGGAGCCATGAGCGAGAGCGCCTTCAGCGAGGTGATGATGAACGACTCGTCGGAGAGGATCTGCTTCCAAGCGAGGGTTCGCAGGAGGAAGCTGATGAAGAACGGGGCGATCACCAGCACGAGCATGAGGCTCTGGAGGAGCGGCCATCGCCGGGCCTTCACCCCGATGAAGTACGCCAGCGGGTAGCTGAACAGGAGCGCGAACACCGTGGCCGCGAGCGCGTACCCGAACGACCGACCGATGTGCGGGAGGTAGTCCTGGATGACCGTGATGTAGTTCTGCCAGTTGAAGGCGTAGTCGTACTGCCCGATGTCGCCGAACTCGCTCGGTGCCTGCAGCGAGGTGAGCACGAGCGAGACGAGGGGGGTGAGGAAGAACAGGACGAGGTAGGCGATTCCGGGCAGTAGGAGGAAGAGCGCGATGCGGCTCTTCTTCTTGGGTGCCTGCGGCTGCGCCTCCGTCGTCGCAAATGCTGCGAAGGCCATCGTCAGCTCTCCTCGAGCTCCGAGACGAGCGCCTCGCGGCGCTGCACCGCGATCGATCGTGTTGAGTCGTCGGCGGGGAATCGCCCGACCTCGCCCGGTTCGTCCTCGAGTCCGAATCCGTGCTCGATCTCCCAGCTCAGCCACACCTCATTGCCGAGGTTGGCGATCGGGCCGATGCCCGTGTTCTGGGCGAAGACGACGACGGTGCCGGCGCTCGGCATGTCGACGAGGTACTGCGTGCTGACGCCCGAGAACGAGACGTCGACGATCCGGCCGGGCCCGAGCACGTTGCGATCCGCCGATTCGGCGGGCTCGACGACGTGGAGCGCGACCTTCTCGGGACGGACGCCGACGGTGACCTCGCCCTGGTGGCGCTGTGCGCGCGAAGTGGGCACGACGATGCGACCGCCGGCCGCTGCGACCGTGATGGCCGTATTCGTCGTACCGACGACCTCGCCGGTGAACAGGTTGGACTGGCCGAGGAAGTTCGCGACGAACGACGTGCGCGGCAGCTCGTACAGCTGCTCGGGCGCGCCCATCTGCTCGATCGCGCCCTTGTTCATGACCGCGACCGTGTCGGCCATGGTCATGGCCTCCTCCTGGTCGTGCGTCACGTGCAGGAAGGTGAGGCCGACCTCCTCCTGGATGGTCTTCAACTCCAACTGCATCTGGCGCCGGAGCTTCAGGTCGAGTGCGCCGAGTGGCTCGTCGAGCAGCAGGAGCGCTGGCCGGTTCACGATGGCGCGCGCCAGCGCGACCCGCTGCTGCTGGCCGCCCGAGAGCTGCTGCGGCCTGCGCTGCGCCATGTGGTCGAGCTCGACGAGCCTCAGCGCCTCGTGCGCCTTGCCCATCGGGTCGGCCATTCGGCGTCGCTTCAGCCCGAACGCGACGTTCTCGATGATCGTCATGTGCGGGAAGAGCGCGTAGCTCTGGAAGACCGTGTTGACCGGACGCTCGTGCGACTTCGTGTCGGTGACGTCCTTACCGCCGATGAGGATTCGGCCCTTCGTCGGCTCCTCGAGGCCGGCGACGAGCCGGAGCGTCGTGGTCTTGCCGCATCCCGACGGACCGAGGAGGGCGAAGAACGAACCGGCCGGGATGACGAGGTCGAGCTCCTCGATCGCGGTGAATCCGGGGAACCGCTTCTGGATCCCGACGAGCTCGAGATCGGCGCCGCGTTCGGCGAATTCGCGTACCGACATCGTCACGCGCCCAGCAGGATGCTCTGGAAGTCGGCCTGGTACTTCTGCTCCTCGGCACCCGAGAGCGAGCGGAAGACGAAGGCGTTGGAGAGCGTCTCCTCGTTGGGGAAGATGAGCTGGTTCTCGGCGAGCTCGGGGTCGATGGCCATGGCGGCCTCCTGCGCACCGACGACGGGGGTGATGAAGTTCACCCAGGCCGCGACCTCGGCGGCCACCTCGGGCTCGTAGTAGTAGTTGATGAGCGTCTCGGCGTTCGTCTTGCGCGGCGAGCCGATGGGCACGAGGAAGTTGTCGTTCCACAGCGTGCCGCCTCCGGCGGGGATCAGGAACTCCCACTTGTCGCCGGCCTCGGCGTTGATGACCGTGATGTCGCCCGACCAGCAGATCGCGGCGAGGGTGTCCTCGCTCTTGAGGTCCTCGAGGTAGGAGTTGCCCTTGATGTTGCGGACCTGGCCGTCTTCGACCTGCTTGCGGAGCTGCTCGAGCGCCTCGTTGTACTCCTCGTCGCCCCAGTCGCCGGAGATGTCCACGCCATTCTCGAGCATGAGCAGGCCCATGGTGTCGCGCATCTCGGAGAGCACGCCGACGCGGCCCTTGAACTCTGGGTTCCAGAGGTCGGAGACCGAGGAGAGCCCGCCGGGGATGGCCTCCTTGTTCCAGCAGATGCCGGCGAAGCCGCCCTGCCACGGAACCGACATCTCACGGCCCGGGTCGAAGTCGACGTCTTTGAGCGAGGGGGTCAGGTTCTTGAGGTTCGGGATGTTGCCGTGGTCGAGAGCCTGGGTGTATCCGAAGCGAATCCAGCGCGCGACCATCCAGTCGGTGAGGCAGACGGTGTCGGCGCCGATGTCCTGGCCGAGCGCCAGCTGGTCCTTGACCTTGCCGTAGTAGGTGTTGTTGTCGTCGACGGCGACCTCGTAGTTGACCTTGATGCCCGTCTCCTCCCCGAAGGCGACCAGCGTGGGGTAGTCACCGGCATCGTCCTCGTCGATGTACGCGGCCCAGTTCGCCCAGTTCAGGGTCTTGTCGTCCGCCGACTTGTCGGCGGCCGCATCCGGCTTCGCCTGCCCACCGCCGGTGGAGCACGCGGCCAGGGCGAGCGCGGAGGCACCGGCACCGGCGCCGGCGAGGAGGGTGCGACGATTCAGTTGCGCCTGACGCGCCTGCGCGATCAGGTTGCGGATCATCGGGTCCTGAGGAAAGGGCCGAGCGCTCACGGGAACTCCATTCGGGTGCAGCACGTGCAAGGGGTGGGTTGATAGTGCCACATTGAGCGCTGAGAATCACGCGATCATGTCCGAATCGTTAATTCCTGACGACAGTGCGTTCGGATTCAGTGCCCGATCGGTCATACAGCCAACGTTTTCAGTTGCCGCGGTCGTGGTGGCCACGCCGCGCGCCGCGGTGGGGCACCGGGAGGCGTCACGACGCACTGGGCCACGGGGTCGTCGAGGAGCGGCGGAAGGCCACGGCCTTCCCGGAAGACCCGCTGCTCGCGGGCGCCACCGTGTATGACGAGCGTCGCCTCCTCGCGCACGAGCGCAGCGATCGACCAGTTCGCCGCCCAGGCATCGGCGTCGCCGACGACGACACCCGCCCCCGCCGGGTCATCGCCGGAACCGGCGATCAGCGCCCGCACGGCCACGTCGCCCCCGAGCTCGAGCAGCACCGTTCGAAACCCCGCGTCCTGAAGGGCGGCGAGGTCCGCTCTCGGCGATCCCGAGACCACGGCGAGCAGGCCATCGTCGAGCTCGAGCGGTTCGGGCGCCTGGTGGTCATCGACAGGCAGGTGCGGGGCATCCACGACCTGCGCGCGATGCCCGTTCCACTGGCCCGCCCCGGGCGGCTCGTGGCTTCGCCACAGCGCACCGGCCCCGCCGCCGTGCACGAGGTCGGCCCGGCTCGGGTGGCGTAACAGCAGTTGCCGCCCGAACGCCTCGCGGATCCCGACCCCCAGCCGGTGCGCGAGCCCGGCGCTGGCGGCCACGACGACGCCCGCCCGTCGCCCGTCGCGCAGGATCGTCTCGAGGGCGTCGATCGCCGCATGCCGATGCTCGTCGGGCCAGTCGCGGAAGGCCGCGTCGAGGTCGTCGACGAGGAGCAGCAGGTCGTCTTCGCATCGCGGCCCCTGCACGCGCGCGAGGACGGCGCGCAGGGTGTCCCACCGCCGGCTGCGAGGACCTTCGACTCGTACCACCGATGGCGGTCGAGCCTGACCCGCTGCGGCGCGGGCGACGGCCGCGAGCGCCGTGGTGCGTCCGCTGCCGGGCGCACCGAGGACGAGCAGATGCCCGTCGGCGGCGGGCGTCCACGCGAGCACCTCGTGACGTTGCCGTTCGGGCAGGTCGACGAGGCCGATCGCGAGCGAGCCCGGTTCCAGGCTGACGGATGCCGCGACCCGGTCGAACTCGTCGGACGCGAGGCGCGCCGGCAGCGGGTCCATCCACGGCCGCCTCGACGGTGCGGTGCCGGCATGCGCGGCGCGGAGTCGCGCCAGCGAGCCGGCGTCGACACGAGCGGACTGGAATGCCACACGGGTGCCGTCGCCGACGTCGACGATGCCGCGCCCCGGGGTGTCGGCCCGGATCGTCGCCGCCGCCTCCGTGCCGACCACGGCCATGCTGTCGGCCCGCTGCATGACCCGCAGCGACACCCGGATCGGGCAGTTGGCGCTGATCTGTTCGCGCACCACGCCGTTCGGACGCTGCGACGCGAGCACCAGGTGCACTCCGAGCGAGCGTCCGCGAGCCGCGATGTCGGCGACGACGGAGCCGAGCTCGGGGAATCGCTCGATCATCGCCTGGAATTCGTCGACGACGATCACGAGGCGCGCGAGATCGACGTGGGGACCGAGCTCGATCAGGTCGCGAACCCGCTCGGCGCGCAGGACGGATTCCCGGTGGCGGAGCTCGGCACGAAGGCTGAGCACGGCGCGCTCGGCCTCGGCTTCGTCGAGGTCGGTGACGATGCCGCTCACGTGCGGCAGTCCGCGAATGGGCTCGAAGGCGGCGCCGCCCTTGAAGTCGACGAGAAGGAAGGCGACCCGGTCGGGCGGATGCACGACCGCGAGCGCGGTGAGCCAGGCCAGCAGGAACTCGCTCTTGCCGCTCCCGGTCGTTCCCGCGACGATCGCGTGCGGACCACCCGCGACGAGGTCGAGTTCGAGCGGGCCGTCGTCTCGCAGGCCGACTCGGACACGCAGGCTCGCACGCGAGCCGGGCACGACCGCGGGCTGCTCGAGCTCGTCGAGCCCGACCTCGGTCGCCAGCGCCGTGTCGAGCGAGGATCCGTCGCGCTCGGCGGCCGCGCGCATCCGCTCGGCCCATGCCGCCGCCTCGGCGAGGCCGAGGAGCTCGGGCGCGACGTGCGTCGGCGGTCCCCCGGCACCTCGCCGGTCCACCGTCGCCATGCCGTGACCGGCCACGTGCACGATCGTCGCGAGGCCCGGCGGCAGCGCGGCGGCCACGTTCGCGACGGCGATGGCGGCGTGGGCCCTTCCGGCCCCGCGCGCTCGGCCCGACCGCATCGGCTCGGCCGAGTCGAGGTCGATCACCCGGATCCCGCGTTCGTTTCCCCCGCCGTGATGCGGCAGCCGTCGCGCCCACAGCCATTCGGGCCCGTCGGGCACCTCGATGCCCACGACGTCGGGGCGGCAGCGATACGCCATTTGGAGGAGCACGCCACGGGCCATCGCGCGCGCAAGGGGCGGCGGACCCACGATGCCGATGCCGAGCGCCGCGCGCGCCTGGACGGGCGCGTCCTCGAGTCGAGCCGCGCTGCTCAGAAGGTCGCGGTCCGCGACGTCGCCGACGTTGCCCTCGATGCGCAATCCGCTGGCGACATCGCCGCGCCCGATGACCACGATCCCCGGCGAGGCATCCCGCCAGTCCGCGGCACCGGATGTCGCGGAGAGGCGCCGTGCCGTCGGTGCACGCTGCCACGCGGCCTCCCGCTCGACCGCATGCCGCTGCGTGATCTGGGCTCGCACCTCCTCGAGCTGCCTCGCACGCTGGGCGGCTCCCCGACGACGGACGCGCCGAGCCTGCCGCCGCGCATCGAGGACGGAGGCCACCGCGACGAGCGGCCCGAGTGCGGCGAACGCGAGCGAGACGGCCGAGCCGGTGACCACCCAGAGCACGACGGCCCCGGCCATCGGCGCCACGGTGGCGAGCAGCGGGAACCCGGTCGCGGTCGGCTCGGGTGGATGCGGGGGAAGGATGATCGGCGGGCCGACGAACTCATCGGGTGCCGGGTCGGCTCGGTCCATCGCCTCATCCGATCACGACCGGCGATCGGGATCGCTCGTCTACGCCCGAGGCGGGCGGCCCGCGGCATTCGCTCGACTGTGGAGGACGAGAGCGCGACGTCGGCCGCGTCACTCCACCGTGAAGAACTGCTCCGCGAGCTCGACGCGGCTTCCGCGCGGGACGAGGTACCGGCGGCCCGGCTCGCACCGGAGGGCGCCGTCATCGGGGCGGCGCACGATCGTGCCGTTGCCGGAGAACCGGTCGGCGATCCACAGCATGCCCTCGTGCTCGCCGAACTCGAGGTGCGTCTTCGACACCGAGAGCGTTCGGTCGGCGATCTGCACGAGCTGGTCGAACGATTCGCCGGGTTGCGGCAGCGGCTTGCGCCCGATGAGCCCGGACCCGAACACCGTGCGGGTCTCGCCCGTGCTGAAGGTGAGCACGAAGCGGGGCGACGGGTGGACGGCAGGTCGGCCTTCGCCGACCGCGGCCTCCACGCTGAGGAGCGGCGATCGGAACCCGTCGACCGGGATGCTGATGACGCCGCTGTGTGCGCGGACCGCCGAGCCCTCCATCACGGTGGTGTCGCCGGGGCGAGGGTCGGGTCGTCGGCGCGACTCGGGGGTGGCGGTGGTCGAGCTGCCGCAATCGCCGCAGAACATCGCGCCCTCGGGCAGCACGGCCCCGCAGATCCGGCACGTCACGACCTGGCTCCTCTCCGCGTGACAGCGTACCCGCCGAGCGAGGTGAGGGAGATCGCCGCCCTGAGCCGCTCGCGTCTGGTGCGCGGGGCGCTCAGGCGCTGCTGCAGTTCGTCGACGGTGTCCCAGACGAGCCGGTCGTCGTCATCGAGGGGTCCGTCGGGCGCGAACACCGCGCGGTCGACGACGGAGGCGAGGACGAGCGGCGCGAGCCCGCCGACGGTCGCCGCCTGTTCCGCGCGCGTCGCGTTGGATCGGATCGGATACCCGAAGTCGGCGGCCGTGTCGGCGAACTCCTGCCAGCCGCCCTCGATGCGTTCGACGGGGGTGGCGGCGCGCCGGCGCAGCCGACGCCGCCTGAGCTTCGCCGCGATGATCGCGAGGAACGGGCTGACGAGCACTGCCGCGGCGAGCGTCACGACCCCGGTCACCGTGAGCACCCCGAGCAGCACGGCGAGCCACGGTTCGGAACCCTCGTCGCGGTCGTCGAGCGCGAGCTCGGGGTCGGCGTCGAGGCCGTCCACCGGCGTGCGCTCGGCGGGCGGCGGCAGCGCCGTCTGCGGACGCGAGACGATCGTGGGCTCGTCGGGCTCCTTCTCGGGGATCTCGCGCACCTCGGGATTCGGATCGATGCCGAGCCAGCGTCCGTCGGCGGTCTGCACCTCGATCCACGCCTGCTGCTCGCCGCTGACGAATACGGTCGTGCCGTCGGATGCCTCGTCGTCGGTGTCCGCGCGGTCGGGGAGGAAGCCCACCACGACGCGTGCCGGGAAGCCGATGCGGCGCGCCATGAGCGCCGCGGCCGTCGCGTACTGCTCGCCGTCGCCGATCATCGGCCGCTCGGTGCCGAGTTCCGCCAGCCGGTCGATGGCATGGCCGGACCGGCTCGGTCGCTCGTCCTCCAACCCGTGGCTCACGTAACCCTCGCGGTGGAAGCCCGCGATGAGGGCCTCGAGCCGTTCGCCGGGCTCATCGGATGCCGGTGCCCACTGGTCGAGCAACCGCAGGAGTTCGTCGGGCAACTCCGGCGCCGCCGGCAGCACGCTCGTTCCGGGCTGGAGCTCGCCGAGGCTCTCTGCCACGGGCGGCGCGACGGAGCTCGCGAGGTATCGGTCACCCGTTCGCAGCCCCGGCCGCACCGCGGCCGTGCCCGTCACGTCGTTGTAGAAGAATCCGTCCGCGAGCAACTCGGCACGATCGCCCTCGAACGTGATGCGCTCGAGGCGACCGACGCCCGGCACCCACACGTCGGAGTAGCCGAGCACCGAGACCCCGACCTCCACCTGCCGGCCGTCGGTGTCGGACTGGTCGAGGCGGTAGGGCACGCGAGTGAATCTCCCCGACTCGCCGGAACCGTCCGACCCGCCGACGGAGTACACGATGCCGTCGTACGTGTCGAGCGTCGCGATCCGGATGCCCCAGCCCGCGGGCAGCCCGGTCACGGTGAGCATGGGCTGGTCGGCGATCTCGGGGTCGAACGCCGCACGGAACCCGGCGAGCGGACTCTCGTGCTCCTGCGGCTCGAACGGAGGCTGCAGTTCGGCCCGCACGACGCTGCGGGGCGGGCCCGGCATCGCGAACGCCGCAGCGGTGGCCCCGACGAGCGCCACGGCGACGAGCGCGGAGGCGCCGAGGACGCGTCGCGCATCAGCGAGGGCGGCCTCGACGGGTCGGCCCACGGTGATGGCGCGGCGCCTCGCGATCCCGACGCGAACCAGCCATGCCACGGCCGTCACGAGGAAGACGAGGCCGGTCTCGAGGCCGAGCGCGGAGTGCACCACGCCGAGCGCGATGCCGGCGAGGAGCAGCAGCGCGGGCGGCACGATGGCGGCGGACGGGTGGCGGCTCCGCAGCGCGATGGTGATCGCGATCGTCGAGGCGACGAGCCCGAGCAGGAACGGCGGCACGAGGAGCGCCTGGTACGAGCCGACCGGCACCGCGATCGTGACGAGTTGCTTCCAGGAGAGGGCCGCACCGGCGAGGAGCTCGACGATGCCCTGCGGCGTGGGGAGGACCCCGCCGATCGCACGACCGGGCACCGCGGCGGGTACCCCGAGCACGAGGTAGGCGATGAAGACGGCGACGACCGTGCGCCAGGCCGGCCACCGGAGCCGGGCGCCAACCAATCCGACCGCGGCGCCCGCGATGATCGCGACGGCCGCGGCGACGAGGAACGCCGGGCTCTCGTACACCGGCCACCACGGGACCATCGCCGCGGCGAGCATCGCCACCACGAGCACGACGCTGATGGCGGTCGGCCACGGCCGTTGCACTCCGAGGGGCCGACGGGCGGGACTCATGCGACCGAGGCCGATCTGGCGAACAGGGCGCGAAGGTCCTCGAGATAGCCGATTCCGAACACCGTGAGTCCGCCGATGGTGCGTGCCGACGCCTCGCCCTCGGGAGCGCACCTGACGGCGACCGCCTCGATTCCGGCCGGCAATCGCGACGCGGCGGCGCGCAGTGGTGCGATCCCGCGTGCGGTGCCGGTCACGAGGAAGGCGAGCGAGACGCCCGGCAGCCCCTCCGCCGCGGAGCGGGCGACATCCGGGAGCATGACGGCCTCGTGCTCGCGCTCGACGAGGCAGAGCGCGTCGAGCAGGCGGTCGCGGGAGACGGTGGGCAGCTCACGCCTGCTCCCACCGTGCCCCGCGTTCGCACGGCCCGGCCCCGACACGACGAACGACACCGTGCGCGCGTCGCGGATGGCCCGCGCACCGACGGATGCCGCGGTGCTCACCGCGAGCTCGAACTCGGCGTCGTCGGTGTAGGCGCCCGGTTCGAGGTCGAGCAGCACCATGAGCCGGCTGCGACGCGTCTCCTCGAACTGCCGCACCATGAACGTGCCCGTCTTCGCGGAGCTCTTCCAGTGGATGAATCGGCGATCGTCCCCTGGCACGTACTCCCGCAGCGCGTGGAAGGCGATGTCGCTCGCCGTGAGGTCCCGCGTGGGCGAGCCCTCGAGGTCGCGGATGAAGCCGGTGCTCAGCGCCTCGATGGCGACGGTGCGCGGGTGCACATGCAGCTCCACGACCTGCGACCAGACGATCTCCCGGCGCATGAGGCCGATCGGGTCGGCACGCACGGTGCGCGCCGGGCCGATGCGGACCACCCCGCGACGTTCGGTGGGAACCAGGAACTGCTCGTCCACGGCGCCGCCGCGCGGCAGTCCGGGAAGCACGCGTTCGATGACCTGCTGGCCGACCGGAACCTCGAGCTGGACCCCGCCGAAGCGACGCCGCCCCGGGTTGGCGGCGATGAGCCGGGCCTCCGCCTGTTCGCCCACGACCACCCTGGGATTCGGCAGGACGAGCTCGATGGTCGATGCGCCGCGGCCCACGAGCCAGACGGATGCCACGGCCACGAGCACGGCAAGTCCCCAGCCGATGGCGATGAACTCCACCCAGCCCAGTGCGTAGCCGAGGACGAGGGCTGCGGCAGCGCCGACGACGACCGACCACCCGAGCGGCGTCACGACGCCCTGAACCGCGCGAGCCCACCGCATGACGACGGTCGCCACGACGGCGACCCACCGCACGGCGCGCCCGATGACGACCGCGAGCAGGCCCTGCGTCCTGGCCTCCTCGGGGATCGTCGTGCGGGTCTGGGCGATCGTCACACGGCCTGCCTGCTGGACGGCGGCGGCGTCTCGATGAGCACCTGGGCGATGAGGTTCGACGCCGTGACGCCGTCGAACTCCGCCTCGGGGTCGAGGATCAGGCGGTGCGCGAGCACCGGTTCGGCGAGCGCCTTCACGTCGTCGGGCACCACGTAATGGCGTCCGCGGCCGGCCGCGTGGGTCTTGGCCGCACGGATGAGCGCCAGGGCGCCTCGCACACTGACCCCGAGACGCACCTCACGAGCGGTGCGCGTCGCCTCGACGAGCCGTGACACGTAGTCGTGGATGGTCGGGTCGACGTACACCGTGCGCGCGAGCCGGGCCATCTCGATGACCTCCTCCGCGTCGAGCTGCGGCTCGAGGCGGTGCTCGTGCGCACGTTGGTCGGCGCCCTCGAGGATCCGGATGGTCGACGCGTGGTCGGGGTAGCCGATCGACGTCCGCATGAGGAAACGGTCGAGCTGGGCCTCGGGGAGGCGGTAGGTACCGGCCTGCTCCACCGGGTTCTGGGTGGCGATGACCATGAACGGCCGCCCGACGGGATGACTCCGGCCGTCGACGGTGACCTGGCCCTCCTCCATCACCTCCAGGAGCGCCGACTGGGTCTTCGGGCTCGCGCGGTTGATCTCGTCGGCGAGCACGATGTTGGCGAAGACCGGCCCGGGATGGAACTCGAAGGCGCCACTGCGCTGGTCGTAGACGGTGACGCCCGTGATGTCGCCGGGCAGGAGGTCGGGGGTGAACTGCACCCGGTTGCTCGTGCCGTGGACCGATTGCGCCATCGCCCGGGCGAGCGAGGTCTTGCCCGTTCCGGGAACGTCGTCGAGAAGCAGGTGGCCCTCGCTGAGGAATGCGGTGAACGCAAGCCGTACGACCCGGTTCTTGCCGAGCAGCACCTCTTCGACCGCGCCGACGAGTCGATCGAGGTTCGCCGCGAAGCGCGTGGCCTCCTCGGGGGTCATCGTCATCTCTGCTCCTCGCTCATCGGTTCCAGTACCTGGCCTTCACGCCGGCGATCTCAACATCCAACCAGACCCGATCGCCGGGCTTCGCTTCGGGGATCTGGCACGTCGTCGCCGATTGCGCGGCGCGTCCGCTCTTCTCCCCATCGATGCCGCAGGTGAAGGCGGCGGGCAGTCCGGAGTTCTCGGGAGCCGCCGTCCACGACCAGGTCTTGTCGGCCTCGCTCCACACCCGGCTCGGCAGGGCGAACGTCAGCGAGGGTTGGGCGTCGGTGGGCAGCACCTGCGACCATGGCCCGCAACTCCCCCAGACGGAGCATTCGCGCACCTGGAACCGCGCGACCTCCCCGAACGGACGGCCGAGCAGCGACCGCAGCCATCCAGACCCGCGGAATTCGACGGGCGATCCGAACTGCACGCCGTTCGCGTCGACGGCGACGATCTGGAGCCGGGGTCCGGCGCTCACGTCGGAGATGTAGCGGTCCCAGGTCTCGACGTTCATCCAGTCCATGGCGCTCGAGACGTCGGTGACCGTCCTCGGCGCCGGTCGCACCACGATGCCGGCGACCTCGGTGCTGACGCATCCGGCGCGGTTGTAGCCCCAGACGACGAAGGAGTAGCGGGTCGACTCCGTGGCCGTGCCCGTGAACTGCACGCTCGCGGCATCCGGACCGACCTGCACGACCTCGGCGACGGTGCCGCCGCTCGCGGGCGCGACCACCTCACCGGGCGCGGGACTCGTGACCGAACACGCCTGCGGACCGGTCGGCACCGACGTCTGGCCGTCGGCCAGCCGTTGCACGTAGTAGCCGCCGATCGCATCGCCGTTGCCGGAGAACGGCGACCACGACACCGTGACGGTCCCGGCGGCGGGGTCGCCCGCGACGTCGATCCCGCCCGCCACGGGTGCTCCGAAGGGAATGCCCGTGCCGCCCGCCGACGTCCACACGGTGAGCGCGGGGTACGCCTCGTTGCGCCCGCTGACGGTGAACGGCACCTGGCTGCCGTTGGTGAGCCCGCCGACCTGCGTCGCACACGTCGTCGGCGTGCACGACCCTGCGGCGTCCACCTCGCTGGAGACGCCGCCGACCGTGACCACGTACGAGTGCACCGCGCTGCCGGCGCCCGTGCCGACCGGATCCCACTCGATGCGCAACCCGCCGTCGAGCGGGAGCGCGCGGAGCCCGGTCGGCGGCGATGGGATCACGTCCGACCAGTTGGGTCCGGGTGCGTCGACCGGGTCCGAGAGGCCGATCGCGTTCCTCGCCTGCACGCGCACGGTGACCGCGTTGCCCTGGCCGTTGCCCGGCGTGGCGACGGTGCACGTCGTGGCCGCGCACGTCGAGGTGCCGACGACCTCGCCGCCGGGGGCGACGAGCGAGATGTCGTAGCCGGTGATCGGCGAGTTGTTGAAGCCGCCAGCGCCGAACACGACATCGAGCGTGCCGTCGCCGAAGCCCGTCACCTGCGCGCCCGTCACCGGATCGGGGCGGTCCTGCACCGAGACGGTCACGGTCCCCCACGCATATCGGCTCGGATCGTCGGTGGCGTCGGCGACCTGGTACTGGAGCGTCGTGTTGACGGGCGCGGCCGCCGGCGACACATCGACCGTGAGCGTCGAGCGATCCTCGCTCGGTTCGATGGACACCCCTGCCGGCAGGCTGTCGCCGAGTCCGCGCACCCCCACCACTCGGAGCGGGGTGGCCGGGAAGGGGTTGGTCGCGCGGTCGTTCGCGAGCACGTCGATCGTGGTCGTGCGGCCGCGCGCGGCGACCGCCAGATCGGGGGCGGGCTGGGCGAGCGGGCGCGTCGACGGCACCACGCGGAGCTCGATGCGGCCGGGCTTGCCCTCGCCCTGATCGTCGGCGACCGCGATCGAGACGGACTGACGCGTGCCGGAGGGCGTCGACTCGGCGGTCGTGATCGTCAGCTGCTGCCCGTCGAGCGACACCCCGAAGCCCGGCGGTTCGGGCTGCAGCACCCGGAACGCGAGCTCGTCGAGGGCCTCGGGATACGGATAGTTCGTGAGCTTCACGAGATCGATGGTCTTCGGCTGGCCGGGTTCGAAGTCGATGACCCCGCCGGTGAAGGCCGGTGGCTGGTCGTCGGTGGGCTCCACCACGATCGGAATGACGATCGTGCCCGTGCGGCCCGTCGGATCGGCGGGTGATTCCCCGTCGGTGACCGTGAACGAGAGCGACGCCGGGCCGAAGTACCCCGGCTCGCTGCGGAACCGGATGGTGTCCTCGTCGACCACGAGGTCGGTGCCGTCGCTGTGCGAGGCACGCACGGTCGCGGCGTCGGTGATCCGCACCGGCCGCCCCGATGCTGCGATGACGTACTCCTCGAGCTCGAGCACCACCTCCTCGCCGCTCTGCACGCGAACCTCGGGCGCGTCGCGGCGCAGCTGCGGAAGCGCGTCGTCGCGCCCGGGCACCCAGATGAACGCGTACGACCTGACCTCGGGATCCTCGGGATGGCTGACCGAGAACGGGACGATGCGGCGAGCATCCTCCACCTCGACGCGGATCGACCCGTCGCGGCGAATGTGGGCGCCGCGATCGTAGCCCTCGACGAGGGCGACCTGGAGGTCGGCGGCATCGCCGTCGGCGAGGAAGACGTTGCGCAGCACCGCGACGTCGACGTACTCCTCGCCGAGGATGTCGCTGAGGGTCAGCACGGTGTCGCCGGCCTCGGGCTGGGCGAGGGGCGCGTCGTCGCGCGCCTCCACGCGGAGGAAGGTGGATGCCGCGCCGAGGTGCTCGTTCTCGACCGTGTACATGAAGCCGTAGTCGCCCTCGCCCGGGGGCACCTCCACCCGAATGGTGTCGCCCTCCACCCGTGCGCGGGCGCCCGGCATCGTCGTCTCGACCGAGCGGAGGACGAGTGCTCCGCCGTCGGGGTCGGAGTCGTTCGCGAGCACGCGCACCGAGATCGTGCGGCCGGGGCGCACCGTGATCACGTCCTCGACGGCGATCGGCGCGCGGGCCCCGTCGAGCCGTGGGGCGACGCCGACGCGGACGGAGCCGGTCGCGCGCGCGCCCAGCGCGTCGACCACCGCGTACTGGAAGGTGTCGGTTCCGGCGGAGTACTCGCCGGCCTCGTACTCGAGCCAGTCGCCGCCTCGCGACACGACCGCACCTCGATCGGGGTTCGACTCCTGGCCGAGCAGCTGCACCGAGTCGCCGTCGGGGTCGATCCCGCCGAGGGGGATCGGGATCCGCACCGTGTCGCCGGCGAGCACCCGCGCGGTCACGGTCTGCGGCACCGGCGCGCTGTTCGTCTCGGGGTCGGCTTCGCGCACCGAGATGTGCACGGTCGCGGTCGCGTACTGGCCGTCTGGACCGTCGACGCGATAGGCCGCCTCGAACTCGCCGGCCTCGTCGGGCGCGAAGTAGCGCAGTCGGTCGCCCGCGGTGAAGAGGAGCCCCGCCTCGGGCTTCCGGACGAGCTCGGGCGCGAGCGTGATCGGCAGCGTGTCGGGGTGCTCGTCGTTGTCGAGCACGGCGATGTCGACCACGTCGCCCGTGCGCGCGGAGATCGTGTCGGGCGCCGCGACGGGCGGCTGCGTGCGGCTCGGCTCGGGGACCTCGACGAGCGTGACCTCACCTTCGGCCTCGGCCAACCCGTTGCTCACCCGGTAGCCGAACACGGTCGAGCCGGTCGCCAGCGGCTGCGTGAGGGTGACCCGGAGGATGCGGTGGTCGATGATCTCGACGCGAACGCCCTCGGCCTCGGCCTCCCCCTCCCCGGTCAGGCCGGTGACGATCAGCACGCCGCCGGTCGGGTCGATGTCGGTCGCGAGCACATCCACGTCGACGGGCCGGTCGAGCCTGAGGAACGCGGTGTGCGGCACGGTGATCGGCGTCGTGTCCCGGTCGGGTGGCGCAGACACGTCCACCCGTACGAGCCCCGTCGCCGTCTGGGTGCCGTCGCTCACGGTGTACTCGACGTAGTGCGTTCGCGCGACGACGCTGGCGAACCGGAAGCTGCCGCCGTCGAAGTCGGGCACGAGCTCGACGTCGGGTTTGGCGGGCACGGCGCTGAGACGTGCGTGGCCCGAGCCGCCGCGCACGTGGCGCAGCGGGTCGATGCGGATCTCCTCGCCGGCCGTCGCGAGCGCCACGAAGGGCTCGGCGATGAGCGGGACGTCGCCGGGGGCGCGCACCGCGACGGTGAGCACGCCGGCGCCGTCGTCGCGACCGTCGGAGACCGCGAGGGAGACGCCGCGCGCCGCGCCGCCACCGCCCTGCTCGTCGAACACCACCACGCCATCCGCGGTCGAGGAGACGGCATCGGGCTCCGCCGTCGCCACCTCGCGGAGGAAGAACGGGTCACCGTCGGGATCGACCCAGTCGCCGAGGACCGCCGTGGTGAGTCGACCGCCGCTCTCGACGGACGCCTTCGTCTCGCGCTGCTGCACCGGCGGCGCGTTCTCCTCGGGTTCGCGCACCGTCACGGTCACCGTGGCGTGGGCCGTGCCGCCACGCCCGTCGCCGACGGTGTAGCCGAAGGAGACGATCCCGGATGCCTCGTCGCCGAGCGTGAGCTGGAGCTGCTGGTTGTCCGCTACGCGGTCGATCCGCGCTCCGCCCGGCAGCTCGCCGTCGACGGCGTCGACGACGAGCACGTCGCCGTTCGCGTCGTAGTCGTCGAGCAGTACGGGCAGGAGGGTCGAACGTCCGGGGCGCGCGCCGAACTCGTCGGGGTTCGCCACCGGGGGCACCTGGCTCTTCTCGAGGGTCGGCTTCTGGTCGGGGTCGTTCTGTTCGACCGTCTCCTCGTTGCGCTCGTCGTTGATGAGGGCGTCCCAGTTGTCGATCAGCCCGTAATCGTCGGCGGCGGCCCAGGCCATCCCGCTCCCACGGTCGTTGAGCACGAGCGCCTCGCCGTTGGCGAGGAATGCGAGGTTTCCGGCGCCGGTCGCGCCGTCGAGCTCGACCTGCCGCTCGCCCGAGCCGGGGCAGGAGCGCCACGCCTCGCCGCGCCCCCAGGCCGCGTGGAGGCATCCGTCATGCAGCACCGGCGCCGCCGGCGCTCCCGTGACGTCATCGACGAGCACCTGCGGCTCGCCGAGGTCGAGGCGCACCGTCACGAGGCCGCGTCGATGCGCGATCGCCACCGAGTCGCCGTCGAGTGACGGCGACTGCAGCACCGGGTCGGCGGACTGGTCGAGGACGTCGGTCAGGTCGACCTCGCGGCCGTCGACCCAGAGCGTTCGGGCCTTCACATCGAGCACCGCCCAGCGGCCGTCGACCGACGTGACCTGCACCTCTGGATCTCCGCCCACGGCGGGCACCTGCCACCTGGCCGCGACCGTCTCGGCCTCGGCGGCGTCGACCCGGGCGATCACGCCCGTGGACGGCGTGTAGGCGAACAGCACACCGGCGGGGTCGACACTGGTCACGGCACCCGCGCCGAACGTGAGCAACGGATCGGCTTCGCTGTCGAAGTCGGCGAACTCGGAGACGGGGGTCGACCAGACATCGCCGTCAGCCGCGACGACGACGCGGGCCCCGGCGAGCGCGACGGCGCTCGACTCGGGCGGCACGGCCACGGTCTTGACGACGGTCGACGTGGTCGGGTCGACGACGCCCACGCTCGCGCGCTCGGGGTCGAACACGAGCACCGTCGACCCGTGCTGCACGACCTTCGACGACGACCCTCCCGTCTCGACCACGGAATTCAGCTCGTGCACCGCGGTGTTGGCGCGACCCACGACCTGCAATCCGTCATTCACGACCCACACGGCGGCGTCTCCGAGGTCGACCCGCTGGGCCGCGTATCCGCCGGATGCGACGGCCACGCCCGCAACGAGGGCGACGATCGCGGCGACGGCGCCCGCCGTAGCGAGCGCCGATCGGTGGGCGGTGAGCCGCGGCATCCGCATCAGCCGGCCTCCGCCTCGACGTCGACGCAGCGTTCGGCGCTCGGCGCGCCGGACTTGCCGTCCCGTGTGACGGTGACGCTCGCGCACACGCGCTCGCGCTCGTCGACCGCCACGTCGACGCGCGCGGTGCGCTGCATCGGCCGAGGCTCCCCGTCGACGGTGACGACGTACGCGTCGCCGTTCTGGATTCCGGGGTCGTTCCACGTGAACACGACGGCGGCACCGTCGAACTCCCCCTGCACGTCGGCCACCACCGGGATGGACCTGGATCCCTGCACCACCGTGAGGATGCCCGCGCCGACGACGGAGACGAGAAGCACCGCGGCGAGTGAGATGCCCCACACGAGGCGCTTGGCGGTTGGGGGTGCGACGCGCCCGCGGCTCGTCGACGCCTCTTGCGGGCGGGAGTCGCCGCCGAGCCCCGAACCCGGCCCGCGCACCGTGGAGCGGCGGATGCGCCGGCGCTTGCCGTGACCACTGTCGATCGCATGCTGGCCGTTGATGCGGGTGCGCTCGTCGAGGTCGACGGCGGTCGCGAGCGCCCAATCGTCCATCGCGACCTCGAGCGGCGTCTGCGGGAGCCCGAGCTCCTCCTCCACGGACTGCAGGTCGCGGATGAACTCGAGCGCGCTCGCCTGGCGATCCTTCGGCCGGCGGGACATCGCCCGCGCGAGCACGCGCTCCAGGCTCTCGGGCACGTCGGCGCGACCGGTCGGTGCGAGCTTCGCCTTCTCGATCCGGGACATCAGCGTGATCGAGGAGTTGTCACCGCCGGGAACCTCGAACGGGCTGCGACCGGCGACGAGCGAGTAGACGGTGGCACCGAGCGACCAGACTTCGCTCGCGACCGTGCCGGAGATGTCGTCGTGCAGCACCTCGGGAGCCGACCACGGGATCGACAGGCCGACGGCGTCGGCCATCTCGGCCTCGCCGAGTGTGGCGGCGATGCCGAAATCGCTGAGCACCGGGTGCCCGTAGGCCGTGGTGAGGATGTTCGAGGGCTTGATGTCACGGTGCAGGACGCCCTGCCGGTGCGCCGTCTCGACCGCGCTCGCGATGCGGACGCCGATCGACAGCGCCTCGGCGAGCGGCAGCTGCACCGCGCGATAGCGCTGGCCGAGCGCCGCGGAGCAGTACTCCATGACCATGTACGGTCGGCCGTCGGCGGCGACGGACGCCTGGTAGACGGTGAGGATCGACGGATGCGACGACAGCTGGGCCATGATGTTGGCCTCCGCCTGGAACATCTGGCGCATCTCGTCGTTGACGACCTCGGCGAGCAGCACCTTCACGGCGACGAGCCGGCGCGGCATGTTCTGCTCGTAGAGGAACACGTCGGCGAACCCGCCTGAGCCGAGCACGCGGATGAACGCGAACCCGGGCAGGTTCGGCGGAGTGGACGGCAGACGCCTCGACACGTTCCTCCCTGCACTCCGGTGCCTCGACGCCACCCGTGATCCGGCGGCGACCGGTGCCCCCATTGTAGGTTGGCGACGGATGCCACGACGAAGCGGTCTTCACAGTGATCCTGATCGGCGCGCGGCATCCGTCGGCGACAGCCTCCATCGCTGGTTCGGTGCCCGGTCAGTGCAGGTCGCCGCCCCCGGCGCTGTGCCGGGCCCCCGGCGGACGTACGACCTTCAGGACGTCGAGGACGATGACCGTCACATTGTCGCGACCGCCGTTGCCGAGCGCCGCCTCGAGGAGCTGCCGCGCCGCGGCGTCGGCCTTGCGATTGGCCATCAGGAAGTGCCGGATGCCGTACGAGGTCAGTTCCTTGGTGAGGCCGTCGGAGCAGATGAGCAGGCGCATGCCCTCCTCGATCGCGATGGCTCGGTAGTCGGGGATCGGTGCCTCGTGGAAGCCGACGGCGCGCGTGATCACGTTCGAGTGTGGATGCGTGTCGGCCTCCTCGCGCGTGATCTGGCCCGCGTCGACGAGTTCCTGCACGATCGAGTGGTCGACCGTGAGCTGCTCGAGCACGCCGCCGACGAGGCGGTAGACGCGCGAGTCGCCGATGTTGAAGATGATCCACGCGGGCTCGTCGGAGATCGCACCGAGCGCGGCGCCCGTGACGGTGGTGCCACTGCCCTCATCGGTGACGCCCGCCCCACGGCCCATGTCCTGTACGGCGAGCCGGAGCGACTGGTCGATCTCGGGCGTGCCCATGATCGACTTGCCGCCATGCTCGGCGAGCCTCGTCACCACGGCGGCGCTCGCGAAGTCGCCGGCGGCGTGGCCGCCCATGCCGTCGGCGACGGCGAAGATGGGGGCCTGGGCGACGAAGCTGTCCTCGTTGACCTCACGCCGCATGCCCGTGTCGGTCACCGCGGCCCACGAGATCTCGAGCTCGGTGCCGTCGGGCAGGCCGATGCGATGCCGGACATTGCCGTTGCCAATCTGCGTCACGGGTGCGGCCTGCTGTCTGTCGGGAATCGGGCTGCCGGGACTCCGGGCGCTCCAGGGGCGGGAGCGAGGGAGATCTCGATGATCGTATCGTCTCCGAGGTCGAGGCTGGTGCCCGGGGCGACGACGATGGACTCGCCGGATCGCATCCGCCGGCTCCCCGACACCCCGTGCACGACGGTGCCGTTCGTGGAGCGCAGGTCGGTCGCCACGAGCCGCGTGCCCTCCACGCGCAACTCGAGGTGCGTGCCCGAGACGACCGCGTGCGGCGAGTCCACGGTGACGAGCTCGTGCGCCGCTCCCGAGCCCGCGATACGTGGCGGCAGCGGGCGACGGCCGATGAGCACCGGTGCCGTCACCGGGCGTGCCGCGCCCGTGCCGACGCGGAAGGCCGGCACGAGGAATTCCGGTACGGCAGTGTCCTCAGGGGACGGGGCCGACCCCTCGGGAAGTTGCGAGGTCCCCATGGGCGCTGCCTCCCCGGTTGCAGCGCGGCCGGGAAGCTCCAGGTCGAACGCGGGGATCACGATCGGGGTGGTCGGGACATCCGCCGGCCGCCTCGTCGTGCGGACCGTGTCGGCGTCCGCGTGATGCGGCAACCGGCTGCGCGGCACGAGGATCGTGTCGGCGTCCGCCGCAGATGCGGCCGCGTCGCGGAGTGCCCGCGCCGCGTCGCGAGCAGCGTGCGGGGCCGATTCCCACTCGATCGACGTGGCGCAGAGGCTCGCGCGGGCGTGCGGCACGGGATCGGTCGCACCCCCGAGGCGGTCGAGCGGCGCGTCGGCCGTGGTGATGCGCAGCGCCACCACGTCGGTGAACTCGGCGAGATGCCAGGGGCGGATGCCGCGAGCGTCGAATCGACGGGTGCCGCCGGGCGACGTCAGGTCGACGACGGCATTCCCACGCACGACCGCGGTCACCTCGGTCGGATCTGCGCCCGGCCACCAGACGATCGCGAACGAGTCGACCTGTCCGGCGCCGCCGGTCGGGATGGCTCCGACCAGCGACTCGATCTGCACGCGTTCATCGCCCGCCGCCTCGGCGAGCGCCGTCGAACCTGCGTCGGGAGCGGGCGCGGCGAGCGCGGCGATGAAGCGATCGCCCACGATGAAGTCCCATGCGACCGCACCGGGCACGGCGGCGCTCATGAGGGATCCCGCGACCATGGCGACCAGTCTGGCACCGTCGTGTCCGGTCGTCAGCCGATGGCGCTCATCACGTGCTTGATCCGCGTGTAGTCCTCGAAGCCGTAGTTGGAGAGGTCCTTGCCGTAGCCCGAGTGCTTGAACCCGCCATGCGGCATGACCGACACGAACGGGATGTGGGTGTTGATCCAGACGCAGCCGAAGTCGAGGCGCTTCGCGAAGCGCATCGCCCGCCCGTGGTCGCGCGTCCAGACCGACGAAGCGAGCGCGTAATCGACGCCGTTCGCCATGGCGAGCGCCTCGGTGTCGTCGTGGAAGGTCTGCACGGTGAGCACTGGTCCGAAGATCTCGCGCTGCACGGCCTCGTCGTCCTGCCGCAGCCCCGTGACGATCGTGGCCTCCCAGAAGTAGCCGACATCGCCCTGCCGGCGCCCGCCGAGCGCGCCCACGAGTTCATCGTGCACCGATTCGTGCACGATGACGCGCGACGCCGGCGGGCAGGAACTCGACGGCCACCTTGGCGAGGAGCAGTGTCGAGAGCGGCGTGGTGTCGCTCGGCTTCAGCACCACGGTGTTGCCGGCGGCGATGGCCGGCGCGATCTTCCAGACCGCCATGTTGAGCGGATGGTTCCACGGCGTCACCTGGCCGATGACCCCGATGGGCTCGCGGCGCACGAACGAGGTGTGGTCCTTCAGGTCCTCGCCGGCCGAGCGGCCTTCGAGGAACCGGGCGGCGCCCGCGAAGAATCGCAGCTGGTCGACCGACTGCATGATCTCGTCGGCGACGAGCGTGACCCTGCGTGGGCGCCGCCCTCGGCGCCAGGCCGGCGCCGTGCGCCCATGGTAACCGGGGATTCGTCGCCAAAGCGAGGGAACAGCTGTGGAATCAGTTGTCGAGGGTGTTCGATTCGACGGATTCACTTGCGAGCGGCATCCGTCACTGACACAATCGACGAATGACGAACACAGCCCGCTCGGCTTCGCCGCGCCCGGTGACCCTCGACGACGTGTCGAAGGCGATCATCGAGCAGTTGCAGGCGGACGGGCGCCGGTCGTACGCCGACATCGGCAAGGCGGTCGGGCTGAGCGAGGCGGCCGTGCGCCAGCGAGTGCAGCGGCTCACGGAGTCGGGCGTCATGCAGATCGTGGCGGTGACCGACCCCATGCAGCTGGGCTTCACTCGACAGGCGATGATCGGCGTCCGCGCCGGCGGCGACACCCGCGAACTCGCCGAGCGGCTCGCCGAGATCCCCGAGATCGACTACGTCGTGCTCACGGCGGGCAGCTTCGACCTCCTCGCCGAGGTCGTGTGCGAGAACGACGAGGAGCTCATCGACCTCCTCAACTCGCGCATCCGGAACCTGCCCGGCGTGCTCAGCACCGAGACGTTCGTCTACCTGAAGCTGCAGAAGCAGTTCTACAACTGGGGCACCCGCTGAGCGGCGCCCTCAAAGGAGGACAGAGATGACCACCCTCGACTCGGCGACCACCCCCGGCGCCACCGGCTACGACGACGCCGCGCTGCAGCAGAAGGCCAAGGACCACCTCTGGATGCACTTCGCGCGCCAGTCGACGATGGAGACGTCGGGCGTGCCCATCATCACCCGTGGTGTGGGCCACCACATCTACGACATCGAGGGCCGGGAGTACATCGACGGGCTCTCGGGACTCTTCGTGGTGAACGCCGGCCACGGGCGCCGCCGCCTCGCCGAGGCCGCCGCGAAGCAGGCGGAGCAGCTCGCGTTCTTCCCGATCTGGTCGTACGCGCACCCGTCGGCGATCGAGCTCGCCGACCGGCTGGCCGGCTACGCCCCCGGCGACCTCAACCACGTCTTCTTCTCCACCGGCGGCGGCGAGGCCGTCGAGACGGCCTTCAAGCTCGCCAAGTACTACTGGAAGCTCCAGGGGCGGCCGACGAAGCACAAGGTGATCTCGCGTGCGGTCGCCTATCACGGCACGCCCCAGGGTGCGCTCGCGATCACGGGCATCCCGGCGATGAAGGAGATGTTCGAGCCGGTCACCCCCGGCGGCTTCCGAGTGCCGAACACGAACTTCTACCGCGCCGCCGACGTCGGAGCGCCCGCCGATGACATCGAGGCCTTCGGCGTCTGGGCCGCGAACCGCATCGAGGAGATGATCCTGTTCGAGGGCCCCGAGACGATCGCGGCGGTCTTCCTCGAGCCGGTGCAGAACTCGGGCGGATGCTTCCCGCCGCCCCCCGGCTACTTCCAGCGCGTGCGCGAGATCTGCGACCAGTACGACGTGCTGCTCGTCGCCGACGAGGTCATCACCGGATTCGGCCGCATCGGCAACATGTTCGCGTCGACCACCTACGGGTTCCAGCCCGACATGATCACGTGCGCGAAGGGCATGACGTCGGGGTACTCCCCCATCGGCGCCACGATCATCTCCGACCGGATCTACGAGCCCTTCAAGACCGGCACGACGTCGTTCTACCACGGCTACACCTTCGGCGGGCACCCGGTGTCGGCCGCCGTGGCGCTCGAGAACCTCGACATCTTCGAGGAGGAGGGCCTGAACGAGCGCGTCCGCGAGAACTCGCCGCTGTTCCGTGCCGAGCTCGAGAAGCTCCTCGACATCCCGATCGTCGGCGACGTGCGCGGCGACGGCTACTTCTTCGGCATCGAGCTCGTGAAGGACAGGACGACCCGCGAGACGTTCAACGACGAGGAATCGGAGCACCTGCTGCGCGGCTTCCTGTCGAAGGCGCTCTACGACGCCGGCCTCTACTGCCGCGCCGACGACCGCGGCGACCCCGTGATCCAGCTCGCGCCGCCGCTCACGATCGGCGTCCCCGAGTTCCAGGAGATCGGGCAGATCCTGCGCGACGTGCTCACCGAGGCCACGAACCGCGCGGCCGACTTCAAGGGTCACCGCCACGGCGGTGAACATCTCCTCGTGCCCGCACGCGTCTGATGGCAGGGGTGCGCCGGCCTGCGACCACGGATGCGTCGCAGGCCTCGTACCGTCGATCGAGCTTCTGGCTCGATGACCTGGTGGTCTCGGGGCGCGACGACCTCGCGCCCCGGGCCCCGCTCACCTCCGATGCGCGGTTCGACGTGTGCGTCGTGGGGGGTGGGCTCACCGGACTCTGGACGGCGTACGCGCTGGCGAAGGCCGATCCGACGCTCGGCATCGCCCTGCTCGAGCGGGAGATCGCCGGGTTCGGTGCGTCGGGGCGGAACGGCGGATGGTGCTCGGCGCTGTTCCCGCGGTCGACGGCATCTCTCGAGCGCGAGCACGGATTCGACGCGGCCATCGCGATGCGCCGCGCCATGATCGACACGGTCGACGAGGTCGGCCGCGCCGCGGCGGCGGAGGACATCGACTGCGACTACGAGCGGGGCGGCACGGTGGTGTTCGCCCGCTCCGAGGTGCAGCGCCGTGCGGCCAGGGCCGATGTGGAGGACGCGCGTCAGTTCGAGGTCGACCGTGTCGAATACTTGGACGGGCGCGCGGTCTCGGCGAGGTTCGGCGTGACCGGGCTGGACGACGGCGATCCTGCGGCGACGTTCGACCCCGCCTGCGCCCGGGTGCACCCGGCGAAGCTCGTGCGCGGACTCGCGGACGTCGTGGAGTCGCTCGGCGTCACCATCTTCGAGCGCACCGAGGTCATCGACTGGGCGGCCGGCCGTGTTCGGTTCCGCGGGATCGACGGGGGCGACGAGGGCACGGTGTGGGCCCGGCACGTCATCATCGCGCTGGAAGGCTACGGGTCGCAGCTGCCGAGGGTGCGCCGGCGCATCCTGCCGCTCTACTCCCTCATGATCGCGACCGAGCCCCTGGCCGACGACGTGTGGGACGAGATCGGCATCGAGCACGGCCAGACGTTCAGCGACTACCGTCACCTGCTCGTCTACGGTCAGCGCACCGCCGACAACCGCTTCGCGTTCGGCGGCCGCGGGGCCCGGTATCACTGGGGCAGCAGCGTCGACCCGGCATTCGAACGCGTCGACCGCGTGTTCGAGCACCTGCACCAGACCCTCGGCGACCTCTTCCCCGCCGCCGCGCACGCGCGCATCACGCACCGCTGGGGTGGACCCCTGGGCGTCGCGCGAGACTGGCACGCCACCGCGAGCTACAACCCGAAGACGGGCGTCGGGTTCGCCGGCGGCTACGTCGGCGACGGGCTGTCGACCACGAATCTCGCCGGTCGCACGCTCGCCGACCTCGTGCTCGGCCGCGACACCGAGCTCACCCGGCTGCCCTGGGCGAATCACCGCTCGCCGTTGTGGGAGCCCGAGCCGCTGCGGTTCGCCGGAGCGAACCTCGGAATCCTCGGCATGCAGCTGGCGGATCTCGAGGAGCACCTCACCCTCCGCCCGTCGATGGCCGCCCGCCTGATCGCCCCGCTCACCGGTCACTGACCTCTTCTGCGGGCCCGGCCTCCTCGGCGGAACCCTCGTCGTCGGAGCCTTCCTCGGCGGCGACGAAGGCCCAGTCGGGCAGCGCACCACTGCCGATGAAGGCCGACAACAGGTTGGCCATGGAGTGCGTCGGCTCCGCGTCGACCGCCCGGTCGATCAGCGCGCCGGCCGCAGAACCGCGGCCGAGCGACCAGGCGAGCCAGGCGGCGATGCACAGGATCCCGACGCGCCGGTCGGCCGGCGCGTCGGCGATGAGCTGACCCAGCAGGCCGAGCGCCCGTTCGACCCGTGAGACCTCGGGCCGCGTGGTGGCCTGCCCGAGCAGGAGGCTGCCGAGCGCGCGGCTCACATCACCCTCGGTATCGCGCTCGAACTCGCGCTCGACCAGGTCGTCGACCGTTTCGCCGTTCCGCGCGGCGCGAGCGGCGGTGAGTTCCGTGTCGTCGAGCGCGAGCCGGCCGACGTCGGCGCCGAACGCGAACTGCAGCATCATGGCGTCCCGCATCGGCGGCGAACCCGCGAGGTGCGCGAACCACGCGAGCCGATGGGCGGGATGCCGGGGATGCGCGCCGACCGCCTCCCCTACGAGCGCCTCGACGAGTTCGACGGGATCGGCCTCGGCGCCGAGTCGCTCGAGGCATCCCTCCAGGCGCGCCGGATCGGCGAGCGCGGCGAGTTCGTCGGCGATCGCGGCGGCGGCACTCGGATCGGATTCGGGGAGCTCGCCCGTCACGACGGGGGCGTCCGCTCCTCCTTCGGTCGCCAGTGCCGCCGCCTCGCTCTGCTCGATGTGGGTGAGCGGATGCCCCGAGCTCGGCGTCTCGGGGTCGAGGAACGAGCCCCAGGCATCCGTCGCCCGGCACAGCGCGTCGCGCACGAGGAAGCCGGCCTGTTCTGCGCGGCGCACCACGAGGGAGAGGAGGGCGCGTTCGGGCAGCCCCCGTTCGGCCGCGAACGTGCGGTCGGTGTAGACGATCGGCACCACGCCGTCGACACCGGGCATCCGGCACAGCGTGCCGACGATGGAGGTGACGATCGCGGGGCGGTCACGCGCCCGGCGGGGCAGGTCGTGGCGGAGGACGCCGATCGAGCGGGTGCCTCGAAAGGCGATGCACACGATCGATCGGGTGGGACGGAAGCCGGCCAGCGCCGGGACGAGCGCCAGCAGGTCGTGCGCCGCACCGGCGCGGATGATGGTGGTCATGCCGCAAGCGTGCGCCCGCGGCATCCGTCAGCGAGCCCGTCGGGCCGCGCCGCAGGTGAGTCGCGCGGAAACGGCCGATGTTGGGGAGCAGTCAGCGACCGGCGAAGATCTCCGAGACCTCGGCGACCTCGGCGTCGGTGGGCTGCCACGCCGAGCCCGCCGCGGCGTTCTGGCGGATCTGCTCGGGCCTCGTGGCCCCGGCGATGACGCTCGAGAGGGCGGGCTGGGCGAGCATCCACCCGAAGGTCGCCTCGAGCATGGTGAGGTCGCGCTCCTCGGCGAACGCCCGATAGCGGTCGAGCACGTCCCACGGCGCCTGCTCGACGAGGTACGGCCGCTGGCGCATGATGCGGGTGTCGGCCGGGCGCTCGTCGCGTCGGAACTTCCCGGTCAGCAGGCCGTTCTGCAGCGGAAAGAAGGGCAGGAAGCCGACGCCGAAGTGACGGGCGGCCGGCAGCACCTCGGCCTCGGCGCCGCGCGCCAGCAGGCTGTACTCGTTCTGCGCCGAGACGAACCGCGTGGTGCCGAGCTCGCGGGCGACGAGTTCGGCCTCGGCGAGCTGCCATCCCGACAGGTTGGAGTGCCCGACGTAGCGCACCTTTCCCTCCCGCACGAGGTCGTCGAGGGCGGCGAGCGTCTCATCGATGGGGGTGCCCGGATCGGGCGTGTGCAGCTGGTAGAGGTCGATCCATTCGGTCTGCAGCCGCCGGAGCGAGCCCTCGACGGCGAGCCGGATGTAGCGACGCGATCCGCCGGCGCCCCACGACGGGAGGGCCGAGCGGATGCCGCTGTGCCCGAACTTCGTCGCGATGACGACCTCGTCGCGGCGACCCCTGAGCGCGCGGCCGAGCAGAGCCTCGCTGAGCCCGTAATCGCGGCCGTACACGTCGGCCGTGTCGATGAGGGTGACGCCGGCTTCGAGCGCCGCGGCGACGACCGCGTCGGTGCCCTCCTGGGTCTCGGTGGCGGTGCCCGCCCGACCGAAGTTGTTCCCGCCGAGGCCGACCGCCGAGACGCGGAGGCCGGAGCGGCCGAGGGGACGGTATTCGAGTCCGGTCATCCCCTCAGCCTAGGGGCGGGACTGCGCCGGCGCGGTGCCGTGTGTGGTCCGACTCGTCCTCCACAGACGGCCTCCCCGGGCAGGTTTCCGCGATGTCCGATTCCCGCGAGTCGATGTCGGATGCCGCGGCTACGCTCGAACCATGACCAGCGTGTTCCTCACCCGCCTCGACAGCCCCATCGGGCGTCTCGAGCTCCTCGGCGACGACGTCGCCGTCACCGCACTCAACATCGAGCGCAATGGCGTGCTTCCCCACGACGGGGAGCCCGAGCGCTCGAACCCCGTCCTCGATGCCGCACGTCAGCAGCTCGTCGAGTACTTCGCCGGCACCCGAACCGAGTTCGACGTGCCGGTGCGGCTCGTCGGCACGCCCTTCCAGGAGGCGGTCTGGCACGAGCTCGAGCGACTCCGCTGCGGCGAGGCCACGTCGTACGGCGCCCTGGCGGCTGCCGTCGGCAAACCCGGCTCCGCGCGGGCGATCGGCGGTGCCGTCGGCGCGAACCCCGTGCCGATCATCGTCGGATGCCACCGGGTGCTCGCGTCCGACGGACGAATCACGGGGTACTCCGGCGGCCAGGGCGTACCCACAAAGCTGTGGCTCCTCGGCCACGAGCGCATCGGGTTCGCCGCGTGAGCGTGGTTCCACGCGCCGAGCTCGTGGAGGGCGACGACGGACTGGTTCGATGCGCCTGGGGCGCCGGCGACCCCGAGTACCGCCGCTACCACGACGAGGAATGGGGCACGCCGCAGCACGACCCCGTGCGGTTGTTCGAGAAGGTGTGCCTCGAGGGGTTCCAGGCGGGCCTCTCGTGGATCACGATCCTGCGGCGACGCCCGGCGTTCCGTGAGGTCTTCCACGGGTTCGATGCCTCGCTCGTCGCGGCGATGACGGAGGCCGACGTCGAGCGTCTGCTCACCGACGCGCGAATCATCCGCCATCGCGGCAAGATCGAGGCGACCATACAGAACGCCCGGGCGACCCTCGCACTGGAGGAGCCGCTCACCGAGTTGCTGTGGAGCTTCGCACCGGCGCCTCGCGAGACCTCGCCCGGCTCGTTCGCCGAGGTGCCCGCAGTGACGCCCGAGTCGACGGCGATGAGCAAGGAGCTTCGGAAGCGAGGCTTTCGCTTCGTCGGTCCCACCACGATGTACGCCCTCATGCAGGCCGCGGGCATGGTCGACGACCACCTCGCCGGCTGTCACCGGGCGCGATCGGGAGCGGCGGTCGTCGCTTCGGGCTGAAGCTCGGAGCTCAGCATTCGTCCGGCTCAGGCGACGAGATCGAGTTCGCGGGGCGCGTCGCGCGAGGGCGACCGACCCAGCTCGAGCGCGAAACCGACGGTGGCAGCCCAGTCGATGAGGTCATCGACCGAGCTGAGCTCCGGCCGTGACTGGAGGAGGGCTCGCGTGAAGCGGCCCTTCGCCTGCTTGTTGAAGTGATTCAACGCGCGCCGGCGGCCGTCGGCGTCCTCGGCGACGACCCGGACGAACACGCTGTTCCCTCGGACAGGCGCAGGCCCGAGGTCGACGTAGCCCTCGGAGCGCAGGTCCACGATGAGGCCGTCGGCATCGGCGAGACATGCCGCGATCGATCGCCGCCAGTGCCGGCGGAGTGGCAGCCCCGGAAGGCGGGAGCCGTGCGAGAGCCGGTACGCGGGGATCGCGTCGAGCGCGCCGACAAGACCGAACAGCGCCGAGTGCACCACGAGCGTGCTCGCCGCGAACGACCTCGATGACGCATCGAGTGAGCCGGCATCCAGCGCGTCGAACAGGACGCCCGTGTACCGATCGATCGCGGGCATGGTCGCCGACGTGCGGAGGGTCTGATTCCGCTCCACCTCGAAGGCGAGTCGCGGACCGAGTTTCAGGACACGCATCATGGCGTCCGCGTCGGCGGCGAGCCGAACGACGCGTTCGATGATCTCGCCGCGGGGTTCGGTCAGTTCGGGGAACGAGAGCGTCGAGACGTCGAGGCGCGCGCCTTCACCGCCGTCGCGCTTCGTCTCCGACGGGGGCAGCAGAACGAGCATCTACGCCGCGATGAACGCGAGCGCGGAGTCGACGTTCGCTCCGAGGGAACCGACGCTGTCGATCGTGACACGCGGCAGTGCCGAGCTCGGACCCGTCCACGCCGCATACCCCTCGAGGCTCTGCTCCACTGCGCGCCACGTCGTCTCGTCGAGGTGCGGCAGACGACGTTCCCGCTTCTCGAGCCGTTCGCGATGCAGCCGCTCGTCAGAGCAGACCACCTCGA
This sequence comes from Agromyces sp. NPDC052230, assembly GCF_040679595.1. Classification (NCBI taxonomy): domain Bacteria; kingdom Bacillati; phylum Actinomycetota; class Actinomycetes; order Micrococcales; family Microbacteriaceae; genus Agromyces; species Agromyces sp. NPDC052230. The sequence goes on from NZ_JBFAVC010000007.1 coordinate 254,267, forward strand.
TGACACGGAGACGCACTTCGGTGCGGTCGGCCAGGTCCCGCCACTGCAGTCGAGCGGCCTCCGCGGCGTTCACCGCATCGACGATCACGGTGCGACCCGACTCGAGTTCCTTCTCCGCGATCTGCTCGGCGACAAGGTACGCCGCGAGCCCGGTCGGCTGGTCGGCGTCGATCCCGGCGCGCAGGATCGCCGACTCGATGGGATCGACCGACACGACGGTCGCACCGAGGCGGGCGCCGACGATCTCTGCGATCGTCGACTTGCCCGCGCCCGGCAGTCCCGCCATGACGACGAGCTGGGTGACGCTCAGGTCACCGAATTGGCGATCGATCGGCTGGTCCCCCTGCATCCGAGCCTCCTCAGGCGAGTTCGGCGCGGGAGGCGACCACCTGCACCGCGTCAGCATGCACCGACAGGAAGCCGTCCTCGGCGTTGGCGGTGATCTTCTCACCACCGGGCAGGGTGACCCGCACCTCTCCGCCCGCGAGGTTCGCGAGCATCGGCTCATGGCCGGGCAGTATGCCGATCTCGCCCTCCACGGTGCGGGCGACCACCATGGTCGCCTCGCCCGACCAGACTTCGCGGTCGGCCGAGACGACGCTCACGTTGAGAGCGGCCATGATCAGCCGTTCTCCTTCTGGATCTTCGCCCACTTCTCTTCGACGTCGGAGATGGGTCCGACGTTGAAGAAGGCCTGCTCGGCCACGTGGTCGAAGTCGCCGCGAGCGATGGCGTCGAACGACTCGATCGTGTCCTTCAGCGGCACGGTCGAACCCTCGACGTTCGTGAACTTCTTCGCCATGTAGGTGTTCTGCGACAGGAACTGCTGGATGCGGCGCGCACGCGACACCGTGATCTTGTCCTCCTCGGAGAGCTCGTCGACACCGAGGATGGCGATGATCTCCTGCAGTTCCTTGTTCTTCTGGAGGATCTGCTTGACCGTCGTGGCGACGCGGTAGTGATCCTCACCCAGGTACCGGGGGTCGAGGATTCGCGACGTCGAGGTCAGCGGGTCCACGGCCGGGTAGAGACCCTTCGATGCGATCTCACGCGAGAGCTCGGTCGTCGCGTCGAGGTGCGCGAACGTCGTGGCCGGCGCGGGGTCGGTGTAGTCGTCGGCGGGAACATAGATGGCCTGCAGCGACGTGATCGAGTGACCGCGAGTCGAGGTGATGCGCTCCTGCAGGATGCCCATCTCGTCGGCGAGGTTCGGCTGGTAGCCGACCGCGGACGGCATACGGCCGAGCAGCGTCGACACCTCGGAGCCCGCCTGCGTGAACCGGAAGATGTTGTCGATGAAGAGCAGCACGTCCTGCTTCTGCACGTCGCGGAAATACTCCGCCATCGTGAGCGCCGAGAGCGCGACGCGAAGACGCGTGCCGGGCGGCTCGTCCATCTGGCCGAACACGAGGGCCGTCTTGTCGAAGACGCCCGCCTCCTCCATCTCGTGGATGAGGTCGTTGCCCTCACGGGTGCGCTCGCCGACGCCCGCGAACACCGACACACCGCCGTGGTTCTGCGCGACGCGCTGGATCATCTCCTGGATGAGGACGGTCTTGCCGACGCCCGCACCACCGAAGAGGCCGATCTTTCCACCGAGCACGTACGGCGTCAGCAGGTCGATGACCTTGATGCCGGTCTCGAACAGCTGCGTCTTCGACTCGAGCTGGTCGAAGGCCGGGGGCTTGCGGTGGATGGGCCACCGCTCGGTGATCTCGATGTGCTCGCCCGGCTCAGCGTTCAGCACCTCGCCGATGACGTTGAAGACCTTGCCCTTGGTGACGTCGCCGACCGGCACCGAGATGGCGGCACCGGTGTCGCGGACCTCCTGGCCGCGCACGAGCCCGTCGGTGGGCTTCAGCGCGATGGCTCGGACGAGGTCGTCTCCGAGGTGCTGGGCGACCTCGAGGGTCAGGACGAGGGTCTCGTCGCCGAGCGTGATCTCCGTCTTGAGCGCGTTGTAGATCTCGGGGATCGAGTCGTGCGGGAACTCGATGTCGACGACGGGGCCCGTCACGCGGGCGATGCGGCCGACGGCGCCGGCGGTCGGCTCAGCGACCGGCGCGGTTGCAGTGTCAGTCATTCTGCTCTCTCTTTTCTGGATTACTTGGCGACGACGAGCGCGTCGGCGCCGCCCACGATCTCGGAGATCTGCTGCGTGATCTCGGCCTGGCGCGCGTTGTTGGCGAGGCGCGTGTAGTCGGTGATGAGCTTGTCGGCGTTGTCGCTCGCGGACTTCATCGCCTTCTGCGTCGCCGCGTGCTTGGCCGCGGCCGACTGGAGGAGCGCGTTGAAGATGCGGCTCTCGATGTACACCGGAAGGAGCGAGTCGAGCACGGTGCCGACATCGGGCTCGAACTCGTAGAGCGGCTGCACCGTGGCATCGGGCTCCTCGACGCCCTCGACGACCTCGAGCGGCAGCAGTCGCACAACCTCGGGGGTCTGCGTCATCATGCTCACGAACCGGTTGTAGACGATGTGGATCTCGTCGACTCCGCCGTCGGACGCGTCACGCAGGAACGCCTCGAGCACGGCGTCGGAGATGTCCTTCGCCAGCTCGAACTCGGGGTTCTCGGAGCTGCCGGTCCACTGCTGCTCGGATGCCCGCCGGCGGAACTGGAAGTACCCCACCGCCTTGCGACCGACGAGGAAGTACACGACCTCCTTGCCCTGCGAGCGAAGCAGCTCACTGAGCTCCTCCGCCTCGCGCAGCACCTGCGAGTTGAACGCACCCGCGAGTCCGCGATCCGAGGTGAGGATCACCACGGCGGCACGCTCGATCGTCTCGGGCTCAGTCGTGAGCACGTGGGCGACGTTCGAGTACGTCGCGACCGCCGAGACGGCGCGCGTGATGGCGCGCGAGTACGGCGTCGAAGCCTTCACACGCGCCTGCGCCTTCTGGATGCGCGAGGCGGCGATGAGCTCCATCGCCTTGGTGATCTTCTTCGTCGTCTGGGCAGACTTGATCTTCTGCCGGTAGACCCGAAGTTGCGCTCCCATGTCTCTCCTGTATTCCTAGAGTCCGATCGACGGTCGACGTCGCCTAGCGGCGAGACTTGACGATCTTCTCCTGGTTGACGTCCTCGACGGCGATCGCCTCGAACTGCTCGGACCCGACCGACGCGAGGGGCTTGCCCTCACCTGTCTGGAACTCCAGCTTGAACTTGTCGACCTCGGACTCGAGCGTGTCGACGTTCTCGTCGGACAGCACGTTGGTGTCGCGAAGCTCACCGAGCACTGTCGTGTTCCGGCCGAGGTAATCGAGGAACTCGCGCTCGAAGCGCAGGATGTCCTCGACGGGAACCTCGTCGAGCTTGCCGTTGGTGCCGGCCCAGATCGAGACGACCTGCTCCTCGACGGGGTACGGCGAGTACTGCGGCTGCTTGAGCAGCTCGGTCAGGCGTGCACCACGCGCGAGCTGACGACGGCTCGCCGCGTCGAGGTCGGACGCGAACATCGCGAACGCCTCGAGCGAGCGGTACTGGGCGAGCTCGAGCTTCAGCGTGCCGGAGACCTTCTTGATCGACTTCACCTGCGCGTCGCCGCCGACTCGGGAGACCGAGATGCCGACGTCGACCGCGGGGCGCTGGTTGGCGTTGAAGAGGTCGGACTGGAGGAAGATCTGGCCGTCGGTGATCGAGATCACGTTGGTCGGGATGTACGCCGAGACGTCGTTGGCCTTCGTCTCGATGATCGGCAGTCCGGTCATCGAGCCCGCGCCGAGTTCGTCGGAGAGCTTCGCGCAACGCTCGAGCAGTCGCGAGTGCAGGTAGAAGACGTCACCGGGGTACGCCTCGCGGCCCGGCGGGCGACGGAGGAGGAGCGACACGGCACGGTAGGCCTCGGCCTGCTTCGACAGGTCATCGAAGATGATGAGGACGTGCTTGCCGGCGTACATCCAGTGCTGGCCGATGGCCGAGCCCGTGTACGGGGCCAGGTACTTGAAGCCGGCAGGGTCGGACGCGGGGGCCGCGACGATGGTGGTGTACTCCATGGCGCCGGCGTCTTCGAGGGCGCCCTTCACACCGGCGATCGTCGAGCCCTTCTGGCCGATCGCGACGTAGATGCATCGAACCTGCTTGTCGGGGTCACCCGACTCCCAGTTGGCCTTCTGGTTGATGATCGTGTCGATCGCGATGGCGGTCTTGCCCGTCTGGCGGTCGCCGATGATGAGCTGGCGCTGGCCGCGGCCGATCGGGATCATCGCGTCGATGGCCTTGATGCCGGTCTGCAGGGGCTGGTGCACCGACTTGCGCTGCATGACGCCGGGGGCCTGCAGCTCGAGCGCACGACGGCCCTCGAGTCCGGTGATCTCGCCGAGGCCGTCGATGGGGGTGCCGAGCGGGTCGACCACACGGCCGAGGTATCCCTCACCCACGGGGACCGAGAGGACCTCGCCCGTGCGGGTCACCTCCAGGCCCTCCTCGATACCGGTGAACTCGCCGAGCACGACGACGCCGATCTGGTCTTCCTCGAGGTTCAGCGCGAGGCCGAGCGTGCCGTCGGCGAAGCGCACGAGCTCGTTCGCCATGACCGAGGGCAGTCCCTCGACGTGGGCGATGCCGTCGGCCGCATCGGTGACGTACCCGACCTCGGTCTTCTGGGCCGCGCCCGGCTCATAGTCCCGGGCGAACTCCGAGAGAGCCGAACGGATCTCGTCGGGGCTGATGGAGAGTTCTGCCATTGCCATTTCCTTCTCTGCGGGCCAGGCCCATTTCTGTACTGGTTGTACAGCTACTGGTGTGTCGCGGCGCGAACGCCGGTCGTGTGTGGGGCCGGCGTCAGCCGGCGAGCTTCTGCCTCAACGTGCCGAGGCGGCTGGCGACGGAGCCGTCGATGACATCGTCGCCGATCTGCACGCGAACCCCGCCGAGGAGGGCGGGATCGACGATGGTGTCGAATCGGATGCGGCGACCGGCCTGTGCCGAGAGCCCCTGCTCGAGTCGTGCGAGCTGGGCCTCGGTCAGCGGCACGGCGGTCGTGACCGTGGCGACGTCGAAGCCGCGCTGGTCGGCCACGATGGAGGCCGCGTTGCGGAGCATGTCGCCGATGCGACGTCCCCGCGGATCCTGCACGAGGTGCCGCACGATCGCGAGCGTGGCGGGCGATGCCGTGCCGGCGAGAAGCCGGTCGACCACCTTGGCCTTGGCATCGGGCGAGCCGAGCTTCGACCCGAGCGCGAGCTCGAGCTCCGAGTCGGAGGCGACCGTGCGCTCGAAGGAGAAGAGCTCGGCGTCGATGTCGACGCCCTCCCCCGCGGTGTCGGCGGCGAGCCGGAACCCGAGTTCCTCGACTCCGGCGAGGAAGTCGGACGCGCTCGACCAGCGACTCGACGCGGCGCTCACCAGGAGCGTCGCCGCCTCGGGTGAGATCCTGCGCCCGAAGACCGCCTCGACGAGCGCTCGCTTCTGGGCGACATCCGCCTCGGTATCGGTGAGGGCGGTACGCAGTTGCGATGTCGACCCGATGACCCGGCCCGCGGCGAGGAGGTCCTCCGCGACCGGCAGCGCCGGACGGCCGAGCGACGCGAGCGCCGCCCGGGTCTCGGCCAGGGCCTCTCTCGTAGCGCTACCCATGGGCTACTTCGTCCCTCCGGCGGTGGCCTCGGATGCCTCGAGGTCGGCGAGGAAGCGGTCGACGACGGCCTTGGCACGCTGGTCGTCGGAGAGCGACTCCCCGATCACACCCGCGGCCAGGTCGATCGCGATGGTACCCACTTCGGACCGCAGCGACACGAGCGCCGACTGACGTTCCGCCTCGATCTGCGCCTGCGCGCTCGCGGTGACGCGGGCTGCCTCGCTCACGGCCTGGTCCTTCGCCTCGGCGACGATCTTCTTGCCGTCTTCGCGGGCGGTCTCGCGGATGCGACCCGCTTCGGCGCGCGCGTCGGCGAGCTGGGCGGTGTACTCCTCGAGTGCCGCCTCGGCCTTGCGCTGCGCCTCGTCGGCCTTCGCGATGTTGCCCTCGATCGCCTCGGCGCGCTCGTCGAGCAGCTTCTGGAGACGGGGCAGCACGTAGCGCCAGAAGAACAGGAGCAGCACCACGAAGATGACCGCCGACCAGATGATGTCGTAGTCGGCCGGCAACAGCGGGTTGGGCGACTCCCCCTCGGTTGCAGCACTCACGAGTGCATGAAGCACAGTTGCCTCCTCGATTGGAGCGGTCGGATCAGAAGCCGAAGATGAAGCCGGTCGCGATGCCGACGAACGCGAGCGCCTCGGTGAAGGCGATGCCGATCCACATCAGGACCTGCAGGCGGCCGGCGAGCTCGGGCTGGCGGGCGACACCCTCGATCGTCTTTCCGACGACGATGCCCACGCCGATGGCCGGGCCGATCGCGGCGAGGCCGTAGCCGACCGTCGCGATGCTGCCGTTGATCTCCGCGAGAACGGTGGTTGCGTCCACGTTGGTGTTTCCTTTCTTAGGGAGTGAAGTGGGCGAGTGCCCGGCTCAGTGCTCCTCAGCGACCGCGAGCTGGATGTAGACCGCGGTGAGGAGCGTGAAGACGTACGCCTGCAGGAGGGCGACGAGGATCTCGAACAGCGTGAAGGCGAACCCGAAGGCGAGGCTCCCCGCGGCCAGGGCCGTCCACCCCCCGCCGAGCGTGAAGAGGAAGAAGTGGGTCGCCGAGAAGAACAGCACGAGCAGCAGGTGCCCGACGATCATGTTCATCAGGAGTCGCAGGGTGAGCGTGACGGGCCGCAGGATGAACGTCGAGATGAGCTCGATGAGCGCCACGATCGGGAGCACGAAGATCGGCACGCCCGGGGGGAACAGGGCGTTCTTGAAGAAGCCGCCTGGGCTCTTCTTGATGCCCGCGTAGATGAATGTGACGTACGAGACGACCGCCAGGACCAGCGGCACGCCGATGACGGAGGTGCCGGCGATGTTCAGCCCGGGGATGATGCCCGTCAGGTTCATGAACAGGATCATGAAGAACATCGTCATGAGGATCGGCAGGAACCGCTTGCCGTCCTTCTTGCCGAGCAGGTCTTCGGCGATGTTCACTCGCACGAAGTCGAGACCCATCTCGACCAGGCTCTGGAAGCGGCCGGGCACGACCCGCATGCGGCGCGTACCGAGCCAGAAGATGAGCAGCAGCGCGGCGACCGCGATGAAGCGGACGATCATGATGCGGTTGATCGCGAAGGGCGTGCCTTCGAAGAACACGACCTCGGGGAAGAACTCCAGGATCGACGGAGAGTGGAAGCCACCATCGTCGGTCGACATCGGTACCAGCAGGTTGAGGGCGTTAGCTAGCAGCGCTATCTCCTGTTTCGGGGCGTGGAGCTCGGCTCTCGCGACGACGAACAACGGAACGGAATCCGCACATGCCGGAACAGGGCGGGAAACCGTGGGGGATCCCCATCACTCTAGCAAGAACTTCTACGAGCGGACGAATTCGCAGGGCACCTCTTCGTCTCGCGGAAAACCTATTCGTCGTGCGGAGCCTTCGGCAGTCGCACGTCGCTCGCGTAGGGCATGCGCGACTTCGTGACGACCAGCACGTCGACCACGAGCGAGGCGATGACGCCGGCGACGAGGCTGAGGAAGAGCACGGTCGGGTTCAGCCAGTCGGCGCCGCGCAGGAGAACGACGAGCACGATGAAGACGATGAACTTCAGGAGCCATCCGCCGAGCACGATGCCGAAGAACGCGCCGACGAAGACGTCGCTCGACGCGAACCGGTTCGCGAACAGGATGCTCGCCGCCGTGATGCCCATGAACACGGCCGCCATGAGCGTGCCGATGAGCGCGCTCACGAGGCCCTCGGTGCCGGCGAAGACCAGGCCGAGGATGCCGCTCACGACGAGCACGACCGCGGCGAGCGCAGCGCCCCAGAGGAGCGCCCGGCGAAGCACGGGGTTGGACGTGGGCGTGCGGTCGGACTCAGGGCGCGGGTCGGTCATGGTGCTCCAATTCGGGGTCTCCCGATTCTACCGGCCGGTTCCGGGCGACCACCGGACCCCCCGATACGGGCTGGTCGAAGAGATCGATGTGATGCACGGGGATGGGCCCCGTCTCGAGCTCGTCGTACACCGAGACATCCGCCGCCACCGGCTTCGCCTCGGCCGCCACGGTCAGCCGCTTCCGGCGTCCGAGGGGCGCGAGCGTGAAGATCGCACTGACGACGAAGCCCACGCCCAGGAACACGAAGCCCCAGATCGCATCGATGCCGAAGTAGAGGGGGAAGACGTAGGTGAGGAGGCATCCGATCGACGCCACCGCCGTCCATGCGTAGAAGATCAGCACCGCGTTCAGGTGCGAGTGGCCCATGTCGAGCAGGCGGTGGTGGAGGTGCTTGCGATCGGCCGCGAACGGCGACTTGCCGGCGCGCAGGCGGCGGATGACGGCGAGCCCGAAGTCGAGCAGCGGGATGATGAGCACCGCGAACGGGAGGAGGATCGGGATGAACGCGGCGAACAGCTCCTCGAGGCCGACCGAGCCGGGGTTGATCTGACCGGTCACCGAGATGGCGGAGGTGGCCATGAGGAGGCCGACGAGGAGCGCCCCGGCGTCGCCCATGAACAGCTTCGCCGGATGCCAGTTCAGCGGCAGGAAGCCGATGAGCGCCCCGACCAGGACGACCGCGATGAGCGACGCGAGGTTGAAGTAGTTGAGCGGCGACGTCTGCTGCACCAGCAGGTAGGTGTAGAGGAAGAACACGCCGTTCGCGATGAGGGCGACGCCGGCCACGAGTCCGTCGAGGCCGTCGATGAAGTTGATCGCGTTCATCACCAGCACGATCGCGAAGACCGTGATCGTGGCGCTCATCCACGACGAGCCGACCGTGATGCCGCCGATCGGGAGCGACACGATCGACACGCCCTGCCAGGCGATGAGGCCGGCCGCGATGAACTGGCCGGCGAGCTTCGTCGTCCAGTCGAGGTCCCAGATGTCGTCGGCGACGCCGATGAGCACGATGAGGAGCGCGGCGCCGAGGATCGAAAGCACCTGCCCGGGATTCTGGAAGATGATCGCGATGTTCGAGAACCTCGTGGATCCGAGCGACGAGATGAACGCCGCCGCCGCGAAGGCCGCGAGGATGCCGACGAATATCGCGATCCCGCCGAGGCGTGGCGTGGGCCGGGTGTGCACGTCGCGCTCGCGGATCTTCGGGTACAGCCGGTACTTGAGGCTGAGCTTCCACACCAGCACCGAACCACCGAAGCTGACGAGCGCGGCCACGAGGGCGAGCAGGAGGAAGAGGGTCATGAGGCGGCGGCATCCGCTTCGTCGGATGTCTCGGCCGCGGCCTCGTCGACCGGCGCGGCCTCGTCGACCGACGCCGCCGCGTCGACCGACGCCGCCGCGTCGACCGGCGCCAGCAGTTCCTCGCCCACGACGGCCGCGATGCGCTCGCGCGAGATGACGCCCGCACGCACGATGCGCAGCACTCCCCCGTCGGCGTCGAGGTCCGTCGCGTCGACGATCGTCGACGAGGTGTCGCCGGGACGCTCGCCGATCGACTCGTATGCGGTGCCCGCGGGGCCGCCGTCGAGGTACACGGTCACGGCGTCGCCGAGCATCCCCTCGGCGTCGGCGGCCGTGGTGGCCGATGGCTCACCCGATCGGTTGGCGCTCGACACGGCGAGCGGGCCGGTCTCGGAGAGGAGTTCGAGGGCGATGGGGTTCGACGGCATCCGGAGCGCCACCGTGCCGCGCGTCTCGCCGAGGTCCCACTGCAACGACGGCTGCGCGTGCAGGATGACCGTGAGGCCGCCGGGCCAGAACTCGGCGACGAGCCGGCGCACGGGCTCGGGCACCTCGCTCGCGAGCGCATCGAGGGTGGGGATGCCGGGGATGAGCACGGGCGGCGGCGACGTGCGCTCGCGCCCCTTCGCCTCGAGCAGCCGAGCGACCGCGGTGGGCGAGAATGCGTCGGCGGCGACGCCGTAGACCGTGTCGGTGGGGATCACCACGAGGTCACCGCGCCCGATGGCGGCGCGGGCGAGCCGCATTCCGGTGAGCAGTTGGGAGGCGACCGAACAGTCGTAGATGGCAGTCATGACCGCTCGATTCTAGACCCCGCCCCTTGTCATACTCGGGGCATGGCCTCCGCGCTGCTGTTCCTGTTCGATTTCGACAAGACGCTCTACGCGTACGACTTCCGCAGGCGGCTGCCGCGACTAGCGGAGCTCACGGGCGTGAGCCAGTACGCCCTCGCGAAGCGGTGGTGGGAGGAGGGCTTCGAGGCCTCCGCCGAGGCAGGCGAGTATCCCTCCACCGAGGAGTACCTTGCCGCGTTCAACGAGGTCACCGGCGGCCGGCTCACCGCCGAAGGATGGCGCGAGGCCCGGCGCGCGGCGATGACGCCGATCCCCGAGTCGATCGCGGCGCTCCGTCGTGCCGCAGAGCTCGGCACCGTCTCGCTGCTCTCGAACAACCCGATCATCTTCCGCGATTCCCTGCCCGAGCTCGCGCCCGAGGTGGCGGACCTGCTCGGCGAGAACGACCTCGTCTCGGCGGTACTCGGCGCCCGCAAGCCCGAGACGCGCAGCTACACCCGAGCGCTGAGCCGCTACGGCATCCCGCCCGAGGACACGATGTTCATCGACGACTCCGGCGCGAACGTGCGCGGCGCCGCGGAGGTGGGCATCACCGCGTTCCAGCTCTTCGAGGTCGACGGCGGTTACAACACGGATGCCCTCGTCGAGGCGATCGAGGCGTTCGCCGCCGAGCGCGACTGAGCATGACGGATGCCGCGAGCCCGTGCGGCCCGCGGCATCCGTCGTCGTCGGTGCCCAGGTCGACTCAGCGGCGTCCGGCCTTGCGGCGGAAGAGCCACGCGCCCCAGACCACCGACACGGCGATGATGCCGACGCACCAGCCGAGCGCCCACCAGGCGGAGTCGCCGAGCGGCGTGTCCATGAGCAGCGCCCGGATGGTCTCGATGACCGGGGTGATGGGCTGGTGCTCGGCGATCCACTGCAGCCAGTCGGGCATCGTCGCAATGGGCACGAAGGCGCTCGACAGGTAGGGCAGGAACAGCAGGATGAAGCCGTACCCGCTCGCCGCCTCGGGCGTCGACGCGGCGAGGCCGATGGCCGCGAACAGGTAGGTGATGGCGAGGATGTACAGCGCGACCACGCCGAGCACGCCCGCCCACTCGAGTGGCGTCGCGACGGGACGGAAGCCCACGAGCAGCGCGACCGCGATCACGACGCCGGTCGCGACGAGGTTCCGCACCAGGCTCGCCACGACGTGGCCGGTGAGCACGGCGCCGCTGCGGATCGGCATGGTGCGGAACCGGTCGATGATGCCCGTGGTCATGTCGCGCGACACGGCGATGGCGGTCGACGAGGCGCCGAAGCCGGCGCAGAGCAGGATGATGCCGGGCACCACGTAGTCGACGTAGCCGCCGGAGGGGTCGATCGCGTTGCCGAAGATCCACGTGAACATCAACATGAGCATCGTCGGCAGCACGACGGCCATGAGCATGGCCTCGACGTCGCGCACGGAGTGGAGGAAGCTGCGGGCGATGAACGTCGACTCGGCGGTCAGGGCCCCGAGGCGGGGGCGGATGCCGGGGCCGGTCGCGGGGGTCGGCGTGGCGGTGGGGCGGGGGTGGGTGATGGCGGTCATGTTCGTCACTTCGTCTCGAGGAGTTCACGGGAATCGGATGCCGCTCCGCGGGCCGTGATCGCGAGGAACACGTCGTCGAGGCTCGGCCGGCGGATGGCGACGGACGCGCCGTCGGCGGCCGCGGCGGGGCTGCGGTCGAGTTCGTCCACGGCCGCACGGAGTCCGTGCACGGTGCCGTCGGTCGGAAGCTCCACGATCAGCTCGCCGTCGGCGCTGCGGAGCTCGACGACGTCGCCGCCGATGCGCGCCTTCAGCTCGTCGGCGGTGCCCTCGGCGGCGATTCGGCCGCGGTCGAGCACCGCGATGCGGTCGGCGAGACGGTCGGCCTCCTCGAGGTACTGCGTGGTGAGGAAGACGGTGCTGCCGTCGTCGGCGAGCGAGCGGATGACGCGCCAGAGCTCCTGGCGGCTCCGCGTGTCGAGCCCGGTGGTGGGCTCGTCGAGGAAGAGCACGGGCACGGGCACGATGAGGCTGAGTGCGAGGTCGAGGCGACGGAACATGCCGCCCGAGAAGGTGCCGACCCGGCGGCCGGCGGCATCCACCAGCCCGAACCGCTCGAGCAGCTCGGCGGCCCGCATGTGGGCCTCCCGCCGACCGAGGCCCGAGAGACGGCCCATCATCACGAGGTTCTCCGTGCCCGTGAGCACCTCGTCGACGGCCGCCGACTGGCCCGTGAGCGCGATGCGGCGCTGCACCTCGAGCGGCTCGGCGACGACGTCATGGCCCGCGACGCGCGCCGCACCCGCGTCGGGCCGCACGAGGGTGGTCAGGATGTTGATGGTCGTCGTCTTGCCGGAACCATTCGGCCCCAGCAGGGCGAAGACGGTGCCGGCCGGCACGGCGAGATCGAGACCGGTGAGGACGTCGGTGCGGCCGAAGCGCTTGCGGAGACCGCGGGCTTCGATGGCGAGGGACATTGTTGCTCCTATCGTCGGATGTTCTGCGTATGAGCAAAACTGTTTATGTGGTCCGCTGTTGTTTCAGTAATACACAGTTCTAGACTGGTCGTCAATACCGCCGCGAGAACGGGAGCCGATGCCGAACCCGACGCCATCCGACCGCGATCGGCCCGAGCGGCCCGACCCCGAACTTCCTCGCGGCGTCGCCCTCACCTGGGGCATCGCGGCGAACCCCCAGCGCGGTCCGAAGCGGGAGCTCTCGATCGAGCGCATCGTGGACGCCGCGATCGAGATCGCGGATACCGATGGCCTGGCCGCGGTGTCGATGAGCCGCGTGGCCGCCTCGTTCGGGTTCACCACGATGTCGCTCTATCGGTACGTGACGAGCAAGGACGACCTCATGCTGCTCATGCAGGAGGCGGCGAGCGCCGTGTCGGTGCCCGACGATTCCGTCGAGCGCACCTGGCGCGAGGGCCTCACGGCGTGGGTGCTGGCCCTCCGAGGCGCCTACCTGGAGCATCCGTGGCTCGTCGACATCCCCATCTCGGGTGCGCCGATCACGCCGAACAGCCTCACGATCGTCGACTGGGCCCTCCGCGAGATGCGCGACCTCCCGCTGAGCGACGGCGAGAAGATGTCGGCCCTGCTCCTCCTCACGAGCTACACGCGGGCCACGAGCGCACAGGCGCGCGACCTCGGCGTCGCCGCCGCGGCATCCGACCCTGCGGATGTCTCGGGCGAGAACTTCTTCGAAGCGCTCAGCGAGCTCGTCACCCCCGAACGATTCCCCTACCTCAGTCCGTTGCTCATGGCCGGTGGGTACGTCGCCGAGCCTGGGCAGGGGTCGGTCGACACCGACGACGACTTCGAGTTCGGGCTGCAGCGCATCCTCGACGGACTCCAGCACCACGTCGAACGGGTCGAGTCGCACGCCGCACCGCTCGATCGCGCCCCGCTGCCGCCGCACCTCGAACTGCCGCGTGACCCGCGCGTCCGCGAGGCGGCGAAGGCCCGGCGCGAGGCCGAGAAGGCGCTCCGCGAGGCGCAGAAACGAGAGCGCGAGGCCATCAAGGCGGTGCTCGAGCGCGAACGGAACGCGCGGGCGCGGGCCGAGCGTCAGAAGTAGCGGATGCCGCGCGTCAGCGGCGTGCCGTCGTCGCCCGATCCCGCCCGGTGAGGTCGCGGTGGTGCACGACCCCACGCCAGCCGTCGGCGGCGAGGATCGCGGCGATCGCCGCCGACTGCGTCTCGGCGTGCTCGATCACGAGCGCACCGCCCGGATGCAGCAGCTCCACCGCCCGGGTCGACAGCACGCGGATGACGTCGAGCCCGTCGGGGCCGCCGTAGAGGGCCTCCTCGGGATCGTGCACGTGCACTTCGGGATCCCGCGGCAGCTCGGCGGCGGGCACGTACGGCGGGTTCGAGACCACCACCGCAGCGCGGCCGTCGAGCTCGCGCAGCGCCGTCGCGAGGTCGCCGAAGACGAGCTCGAGGTTCGTCGCGCCGACCTCGTCGACGTTCCGACGGGTCCACGGGAACGCCTCGGGCGAGTTCTCCACCGCCCAGATCCGCGCGTGCGGCACCTCCGTCGCGAGCGCGATCGCGATCGCGCCGCTGCCGCTGGCGAGGTCGATGGCGATCGGCTCGGGTTCCGCCGCGGTGCGCAGCGCATCGATCGCGAGCTGGGCGACCTGCTCGGTCTCGGGCCGCGGCACGAACACGCCCGGCCCGACGGCGAGTTCCAGCGAGCGGAAGGGCGCGCGGCCGGTGAGGTGCTGGAGCGGCTCCCGCCGCTCGCGGCGCGCGACGAGCGACTCGAGCGACTCGGCATCCGCTGCCGAGAGCTGCCCGCCCATCACGAGCCGCGCCTGCACCCCGCCCCGCGTGAGGCCGAGGACGTGCCCGATGAGCAGCTCCGCGTCGACGGCAGGGTCGGGAACGCCCGCCGCCTCGAACCGGGCCACGGTCTCGTCGCGCACCAGGCGCAGGTCGTGTGCGCCGGGCGGCGGCATCCGTTCATCCATGAAATGGAATGTAACGCACGGTGCCGCGAAGCACCCGCCACGTAGTCTGGAACCCGGCACCTCGCCGCCGCACGCACCCGAGCATCCACCCGAGAGGAAGCACCATGGCCAAGGTCTTCGACAACATCACGCAGGTCTTCGGAGGCACCCCGCTGGTCCGGCTGAACCGGGTGACCGAGGGAGCGCAGGCCGAGGTGCTCGCGAAGCTCGAGTTCTACAACCCGTCCGCGAGCGTGAAGGACCGCCTCGGCGTGGCCATCGTCGACGCGGCCGAGGCGTCAGGCGAGCTGCAGCCTGGCGGCACGATCGTCGAGGCGACGAGCGGCAACACCGGCATCGCGCTCGCCATGATCGGCGCCGCGCGAGGCTACAAGGTGATCATCGCCATGCCCGAGACCATGAGCCGGGAGCGCCGAGGCCTCCTGCGCGCCTACGGCGCCGAACTGGTGCTCACCCCCGGCGGCGAGGGCATGAAGGGCGCCGTCTCGCGTGCCGAGCAGATCGTGGCCGACACTCCCGGCGCGGTGCTCGCGAAGCAGTTCGACAACCTCGCCAACGTCGAGATCCACCGTCGCACCACGGCCGAGGAGGTCTGGAACGACACCGACGGCGGCGTCGACATCTTCGTCGCCGGCATCGGCACCGGCGGCACCCTCTCGGGCGTCGGCCAGGTGCTCAAGGAGCGCAAGCCCGACGTGCGGATCGTGGGCGTCGAACCCGCCGAGTCCGCGATCCTCACCGGCGGGCAGCCCGGTCCCCACAAGATCCAGGGCATCGGGGCGAACTTCGTGCCGTCGATCCTCGACCGCGACGTCTACGACGAGATCATCGACGTGAACATCGACCAGGCCCTCGCCATGGCGCGCCGGCTCGGCGTCGAAGAGGGCATCCTCGGCGGCATCTCCTCGGGTGCGACGGTGCACGCCGCGGTCGAGCTCGCCAAGCGTCCCGAGAACGCCGGCAAGACCATCGTCGTGATCGTCGCGAGCTTCGGCGAGCGGTACCTCTCGACGATCCTCTATGAGGGTCTGCTTGACTGATCGGGTGCCCATTCTCAGAACGCTCAGGGAAGACCTCGCGACCGCGCGCTCGCACGACCCCGCCGCGCGCAGCGATCTCGAGGTGTTCCTCGCGTACTCGGGGCTGCACGCCATCTGGACGTACCGCCTGACGCACCGGCTGTGGCGTGCCGGGTTCCGGCTGCCGGCCCGGCTGATCTCGCAACTCGTGCGGTTCCTCACGGGCATCGAGATCCACCCCGGGGCGACGATCGGCCGCCGCTTCTTCATCGACCATGGCATGGGCGTCGTCATCGGCGAGACCGCCGTCGTGGGCGACGACGTGATGCTCTACCACGGCGTGACGCTCGGCGGGAAGGCACCGCGGAACACGCCGCCGGGGTCGAAGCGGCATCCGACCCTCGAAGACGGGGTCACCGTCGGTGCGGGCGCGAAGATCCTCGGCGACATCGTCATCGGCGCGTGGAGCGCGGTCGGCGCGAACGCCGTGGTGACCAAGCCCGCTCCCCCGCACTCGCTCCTCGTGGGCGTGCCGGCGGGCGTCAGGCCGCTCCGGCGCTCCACGGTGGATGCGGCGCGGGGCGTGCACGACTGGCACATCTAGCGCGCGTTGCGCCCCGGCCCCACCCGCGGCGGCCGCGCCTCCCCGGCCCTCCCCCGCTCCCGGCACTCCCCCCGCTCCCGGCACTCCCCCCGCCTTGGCACTCCCCCCGCTCTTGGAAACAGGACGACACGCCCTGCCGGTCGCGAGAACAGGGCGCATCGACCTGCACCACTCGCCGGCTCCGGTAATCGTGATCGGGCGGATGCCGCAGCATCCGCTCAGAGCGGCAGGAACATGACGTGCAGGCCGACCCGACCGAAGCGCGGTGAACGGAAGGCGTTCGGCACGGTGCCGATGATCTCCCAGCCGAGCGACGTCCAGAGATGGACCGCCGCCTCGTTCGAGGCGACGACCGCGTTGAACTGGATACCTTCGAAGCCCTGTTGCCGGTGCCAGTCGATGACGTACTCGCCGAGGCTCCGTCCCACGCCGGATCCCCGCGCGGCCTGATCGACCATGAAGGACGCGGTCCCGATGTGGTCGCCATGCCCCGGCCGGTTCGGTCCCATCTTCGCCGTGCCGACGATCACGCCGTCGAGTTCGGCGACCACGGTGAGGCCCGGCGGCTGCTCCATCCAGAGCTCGCGCGCGGCATCCGACGACAGCGACAGCGGGTACGCGTACGTCTCGCCCTCGGTCACGACCTGGTCGAAGATCGGGTGGATCGCATCCCAGTCGGCGTCCATCGCCGGCCGGATCGTGAGCCGCGCGCTCATTCGTCGCCGAGGGCGGCCAGCTGGGCCTCCTCGTCGGCCTGGATGGCCGACTCGATGATCGGCTCGAGCGCGCCGTTCATGACCTGATCGAGGTTGTACGACTTGTAGCCGGTGCGGTGGTCGGCGATCCGGTTCTCGGGGAAGTTGTATGTGCGGATGCGCTCGGAGCGGTCCATCGAGCGGATCTGGGACTTGCGGGCATCGGATGCCGCAGCCGCCTGCTCCTCCTGCTGGCGCGCCAACAGGCGCGCGCGGAGAACCCGCATGGCGGCCTCGCGGTTCTGCAGCTGCGACTTCTCGTTCTGCATCGACACGACGATGCCGGTCGGGAGGTGCGTGATGCGCACCGCCGAGTCGGTGGTGTTCACCGACTGGCCCCCGGGACCCGACGAACGGTACACGTCGATCTTCAGGTCGTTCTGGTTGATGTCGACCTCTTCGGGCTCGTCGACCTCGGGGAACACGAGTACGCCGGTCGTCGACGTGTGAATGCGGCCCTGGGTCTCGGTGGCGGGCACGCGCTGCACGCGATGCACGCCGCCCTCGTACTTGAGGTGAGCCCACACCCCCTGCGCCGGATCGGTGGAGTTCGACTTGATCGCGACCTGCACGTCTTTGTAACCGCCGAGGTCGGATTCGTTCTGGTCGAGGAGCTCGACCTTCCACCCCTTCGACTGCGCGTACTGCATGTACATGCGGAGCAGGTCGCCGGCGAAGAGGGCGCTCTCGGCGCCGCCCTCACCGCCCTTGATCTCCATGATGACGTCGCGGCCGTCGTCGGGGTCGCGCGGGATCAGGAGCCGACGGAGCCGCTCCTCCGCCTGCGCGAGTCCCTCCTCGAGCGAGGGAACCTCCTCGGCGAACGCGGCGTCCTCCTTGGCGAGCTCACGAGCCGCCGCAAGGTCGTCCTGCGCCTCGAGCCACGCCGAGTGCGCGTGCACGATACGGCTGAGCTCGGCGTAGCGCCGATTCACCTTCTTCGCGCGCGCGGCGTCGGCGTGCAGGGATGGGTCCGCGAGCTGCTCCTGCAGTTCGCCGTGCTCGGCGAGCAGGGCCTGGACGGAATCGAACACTTACCGGTGGTCGATCTCGTGGCCATGCGCGTGCGCGGCACCGTTGGCGACGGGCATCGACTTCTGCATGAGCAGCAGGAACTCGGCGTTGGACTGGGTCTCCTTCAGGCGCCCCAGCACGGCCTCGAGTGCCTGCTGCGGCTCCAGGCCCGCGAGTGCGCGACGCAGTTTCCAGGTGATCTTCACCTCGTCGGCCGACAGGAGCATCTCCTCGCGACGCGTCGATGAGGCGTTCACGTCGACGGCGGGGAAGATCCGCTTGTCGGCCAGCTGGCGCGACAGGCGCAGCTCCGAGTTGCCGGTGCCCTTGAACTCCTCGAAGATCACCTCGTCCATCTTCGAGCCGGTCTCCACGAGCGCCGTAGCGAGGATCGTGAGCGATCCGCCGTTCTCGATGTTGCGCGCCGCGCCGAAGAAGCGCTTCGGCGGGTACAGCGCCGACGCGTCGACGCCGCCCGAGAGGATCCGACCGGATGCCGGTGCCGCGAGGTTGTACGCGCGGCCCAACCGGGTGATCGAGTCGAGCAGCACGACGACGTCGTGGCCGAGTTCGACGAGGCGCTTGGCGCGCTCGATCGCGAGTTCGGCGACCGTGGTGTGGTCTTCCGCGGGACGGTCGAAGGTGGAGGCGATGACCTCGCCCTTCACCGTGCGCTGCATGTCGGTGACCTCTTCGGGGCGCTCGTCGACGAGCACGACCATGAGGTGCACCTCAGGGTTGTTCGTCGCGATGGCGTTCGCGATCTGCTGCAGCACGATCGTCTTGCCCGCCTTGGGCGGTGCGACGATGAGGCCGCGCTGGCCCTTGCCGATCGGGGCGACGAGGTCGATGATGCGCTGGGTGAGCTTGGTCGGCTCGGTCTCGAGTCGGAGTCGCTCCTGCGGGTACAGCGGAGTGAGCTTCTGGAACTCGACGCGCGTTGCGGCATCGTCGGTCGACTGCGCGTTGATGGAGTCGACCTTGACGAGCGCGTTGTACTTCTGGCGGCTGTTGGACTCGCCGTCGCGCGGCTGCTTGATGGCGCCGACGACCGCGTCGCCCTTGCGCAGGTTGTACTTCTTCACCTGGCCGAGCGAGACGTAGACGTCGCTCGGGCCGGGGAGGTAACCGGTGGTGCGCACGAAGGCGTAGTTGTCGAGCACGTCGAGGATGCCGGCGATCGGGATGAGCACGTCGTCGTCGTGGATCTCGGGCTCGATCTCGTCGGTGGCGGCGCCCTGGCCGCGACGCTTGCGGTCGCGGTACCGGCTGCGTCGGCCTCCCTCGCCCTCGCCCTGCTGGGCGTCGCGGCTCTCGCGGCTCTCGCGACCCTGGCCGCCATCGCGACCCTGGCCGCGACCCTCGGCCGGCTGCTTGCCGGACTCCGACTCGGCCTGGCGCTCGCGTGCGGGCTTGCCGCCCTCGACCTCGACCGGGCGACCCTGGTCGCTCTGGCGCTCGCCACCCTGGCGCTCGCCACCCTGGCCGTTGCGGCCCTGGCGCTCCTCGCCGGTCTTCTGCTGGTCGTCGCCGCCGCGCTCGCTGCGATCGCCGCCACGGCGACCCCGGTTGCGGTTGCGGCCCTGGCGCGGCTGCTCGGTGGCGGCTTCGCCCTCACCCTCGCCCTCGGTGGGCTGCGCGCTGCGGGTGCCCTCACCCGTCGCTGCGGCGAGCTGCTCGCGCACGGCCGCGCGGGCCGCCTCACGGGCTTCGGCATCGACGTCGGCCGGCACGAGCGAGACGCCCGCACCGCCGTTGTTCACGTGCTGCAGAGCCGACGTCGACGCGGAGGTCACGCGTCGCGACTGGCGACCCTGGCGCACGGGCGGCGCCACGGCCGGGGCTTCGGCCTCGGCGGGCTGCTGCGCGGCCGCGTCGGGCGCCGCCGCCTCGGGCGCGGCTTCCTCGGGAGCACCGGCCTCGGCGGGGGCGGCGGCCGGCTCGGCCAGCGCCTCGACCGCCGACTCGGCGGGGACCTCGGCGGGCACGGTCTCGGTCGCGGCCGCTGTGTCTGCTGCCGGAGCTTCCGTCGTGGGGGCCTCGGCCCCGCTCACCGCGACGGGTGCGTCGACGGCGACGTCCGCGTCCTGGCGAGCGGAGATCAGGTCCACGAGTTCTCCCTTTCGGCGCTTGGAGGCACCCGCGATGCCGAGGGAGACGGCGAGTTCCTGGAGCTCGGCGACCTTGAGGGCGCTCAGGCGGGTGCGGTTCGCCACGCTCACGTCGGCGTGGTCGGTTGCGTTCGTCACTGGGTATGTTCCTTTCCCCTGATCGCGAGAGATGCGACCCAGGAGAGCTGATCGCTGGCACGAGCGATGTCGGTGCGCGGTGGCGCAGACATGCGCGAGAGCGTAGGCAATGAATTGCGGGAAGTGCACGATGCGGCCGGATGATGCGGTACAGATGCGTCGTCCGCCGGGTGCGCCACAATCCTAACACCCAACCGCGGCGGCTTCGTGCGCACGACGCGCCTGACGCGCCCGATGCGACGGATGCAGCTGTTGCGGCGGAGGTCGCCGAGCCCGGCGCTGCGGGCGTGGCTCAGCGGCCGGCGTCGGTCACCGTCGCGCCGAGGAAGTCCACGGCGAGCGGCAGCGCCTGCCATGCGGTGTCGGCGGACTCCTCGACCAGGTGGATGGCGTCGGCCCGTTCGCTCGGGTCGCTCGCGAGCACGAGGATCGAGGGACCGGCCCCCGAGACGACCGCCGGATGCCCCGCCGCCCGCAGCACCCTGATGAGCCGATCGGTCTCGGGCATGGCCTGCGCACGATAGTGCTGGTGCAGCTTGTCCTCGGTGGCGGCGAGCAGGAGTTCGGGGCTCTGGATGAGCGCGGCGATGAGCAGCGCCGATCGCGACACGTTGAACACCGCGTCCTCGTGCGGCACCGATTGGGGCTGCAGCGAGCGCGCGAGCGCCGTCGACATCTCGTGCTCGGGCACGAGGACGAGGGGCGAGACGCCGCGGTGCACGATGAGCTTCTTGTGCCGCGGACCCTCGGGCGTCACCCAAGCGATGGTGAGCCCTCCGAACAGGGCCGGCGCGACATTGTCGGGGTGGCCCTCGAGCTCGGTCGCGAGCTCGAGCAGCTCATCAGGGGTGAACTCGACGACGCCCTCGAGGAGCCCCTTCGCGGCCATGACACCGGCCACGATCGCGGCACCCGAGGAGCCGAGTCCGCGCCCGTGGGGAATCGAGTTGCGGGCGGCGAGGCGGAGCTTCGGCATCGGCACCCCGGCCCGATCGAACGTGTGCGCCATGGCCCGTACGACGAGGTGCGACTCGTCGAGCGGCACCTCGCCCTCGCCGACGCCGTGCACCTCGATGTGGTGCTCCGGAGCGTCGGTCGCCTCGACCTCGAGCTCGTCGTACAGGGCGAGCGCGAGGCCGAGCGTGTCGAAGCCCGGGCCGAGGTTCGCGCTCGTCGCGGGCACCTTCACGTGCACCGTGCGTCCCACGATCGGTTCGGCGAGCGATGACCCCGATGCGGCGGTGGCCGCGGTCATGACGCGAGTCCCAGCACCTGGGCGATGGCGGCCACGTCGACCGGAACGACCGTGGGCTGCACCTCGGAGCCGTCGGGCAGGCGCAGCGCCCACTGCGGATCCTTCAGGCCGTGCCCGGTGACCGTCAGCACGACGCGAGCGCCGGCGGGAACGGCACCCGCGGCCGAGCGCTCGAGCAGGCCAGCGACGGAGATCGCCGACGCCGGCTCGACGAAGATGCCGACCTCGGCCGAGAGGATGCGCTGCGCCTCGAGGATCTTGTCGTCGTCGATCGCGCCGAAGTAGCCGTCGGTCTCGTCGCGGGCCTGCAGGGCGAGCTCCCACGAGGCCGGATTGCCGATGCGGATGGCGCTCGCGATGGTCTCGGGGTTCTTCACGGGTTCGCCGCGCACGATGGGCGCGGAACCGGATGCCTGGAACCCGAACATCCGCGGCATCCGCGTGGCATTGCCCGCCGCGATGTCCTCGCGGTAGCCGCGCGTGTACGCCGTGTAGTTGCCGGCGTTGCCGACGGGGATGAAGTGGAGGTCGGGCGCGTCGCCGAGCACCTCGACGACCTCGAACGCCGCCGTCTTCTGCCCCTCGATGCGGTCGTTGTTCACCGAGTTCACGAGGTGCACGGGGTAGTTCGCCGCGAGGTCGCGAGCGATGTCGAGGCAGTCGTCGAAGTTGCCCTGCACCTGCAGCAGTTGCGCGTCGTGGGCGATGGCCTGGCTCAGCTTGCCCATCGCGATCTTGCCCTCGGGCACCAGCACCGCGGCCTTGATGCCGGCGTGCGTGGCGTAGGCTGCGGCCGACGCCGACGTGTTGCCGGTCGAGGCGCAGATGACGACCTTCGCCCCGTGCTCGACGGCCTTGGTGACGGCCATCGTCATGCCGCGGTCCTTGAAGGAGCCGGTGGGGTTCATGCCCTCGAACTTCACCCAGACGTCGGCGCCCGTGCGGCGCGACAGCGCCGGAGCGGGCAGCAGCGGGGTGCCGCCCTCGCCGAGGGTGACGATGGGCGTGGCGTCCGTCACATCGAGCCGGTCGGCGTATTCGCGGATGACGCCGCGCCACTGGCGGGAGGATGCCTTGGGGGTGGGCTGGTTCACACTGCTCCTTCGACTCGGAGGACGGACGCGACGGATGCGACGACTGGACTCTCGGCGAGGGCGGCGACGGTCTCGGCGAGAGCGGACTCCTTCGCCTCATGCGTCCCGATCACCAGCGTAGCCCGCTCGGCCTCGCCGCTCACCGTCTGCTGGAGTTGCTCGACCGAGACGCCGTGCTGGGCGAAGACGCGGGCGATCTGCTCGAGCACGCCCGGCTCGTCGGCCACCTCGAGGGTGATCGCGTAGCGCGTGGTGATGCGGCCGATGTCGAGCACCGGGAGTTCGGCGTGCGTCGACTCCGCCGTCCCGGGGCCCCCGATGACATGTCTGCGGGCGATCGCGACGAGGTCGCCGAGCACGGCCGACGCGGTCTGCACTCCCCCGGCGCCGGCGCCGTAGAACATGAGCGGGCCGGCCGCGGCGGCCTCGACGAAGACGGCGTTGTTCGCTCCGTGCACGGCGGCGAGCGGATGACTCCGCGGCACGAGCGCGGGATACACACGCGCCGAGACGCCCTCCTCGCCGGTCTCGTCGTCGACCAGTCGTTCGCAGATCGCGAGGAGCTTCACGACGAAGCCGGCGCGCTTCGCGGACTCCACCTGGTCGGCGCTGACGCTCGTGATGCCCTCGCGGTGCACGGCGTCGACGGGCACGCTCGTGTGGAAGGCGAGGCTGGCGAGGATCGCCGCCTTCTGCGCGGCGTCGTACCCACCGATGTCGGCGGTGGGGTCGGCCTCGGCGTAGCCGAGCTCGGTCGCGGTCGCGAGGGCGTCCTCGAGGGAGGCACCCGTCGTGTCCATGCGGTCGAGGATGAAGTTCGTGGTGCCGTTCACGATGCCGAGGATGCGGTCGATGCGATCGCCCGCGAGGCTCTCGCGGAGCGGCCGGATGATCGGGATGGCGCCGCCGACGGCCGCTTCGTACGACAGCTGCGCCCCGACCTGCTCGGCCGCGGCGAAGAGCTCGGGTCCGTGATTGGCGAGGAGGGCCTTGTTGCCCGTGACGACGTCGGCGCCCGACGCGATGGCCTTGAGCACGAGCGTGCGGGCCGGCTCGATGCCGCCCATGAGCTCGATCACGATGTCGCTGCCGAGGATGAGCGCCTCGGCGTCGGTCGTGAGGAGCTCGGCGGGCAGGTCGACATCGCGACGGGCCGCTGGGTCGCGCACGGCGATGCCGACGAGCTCGATACGCGCACCGACCCGCTGCTCGAGCTCTTCGGAGTGCTCGAGGAGCAGCCGCGCGACCTGCGAGCCCACGGACCCGGCGCCGAGCAGGCCCACGCGGATGGTGCGGTACTCGATCATGCGGTGGGCCCTCCTGCGGACTCGGATGCGTCGGTATGGTCGGATGCCGCGGGGGCAGCGGATGCTGCGTCGGCCACGCGCAGGGCCAGGTCGAGCCCGGCGTCGCGCGCGAGCAGGTCGGACTCGGTCTCGCCGCGCACGATGACGCGCGCAACCCCGTCGCGCACCGCGACGACGGGCGGGCGCGGCACGTGGTTGTAGTTGTTCGCGAGCGACCAGCAGTAGGCGCCGGTCGCCGCGACGGCCACCACGTCGCCGGGGGTGACGTCGTGGGGCAGGTAGTCGGCGTCGACCACGATGTCGCCCGACTCGCAGTGCTTGCCGACGATCCGCATCAGCGCGGGCGGGGCATCCGACCCCCGTGACGCGATGCGCGCGGTGTAGTCGGCGCCGTAGAGCGCCGTGCGGAGGTTGTCGCTCATCCCGCCGTCGACCGAGACGTAGTGGCGCCAGCCACCGTCGATGGGCACGGGCTTCACGGTGCCCACGGTGTAGAGCGTGACGCCGGCCGGGCCGATGATCGAACGTCCGGGCTCGAAGGCCAGCTTCGGCACGGGCACGCCGTGCGATCGGCAGGCTGCGGCGACGGCCTCGGCGATGCCGAGCGCGATCTCCTCGATGGGCGTCGGCTCGTCGGCCGAGGTGTAGGCGATGCCGAAGCCTCCGCCGAGGTTCAGCTCGGGCACGGGTGCGGTGCGAGCCAGCTCGGCATGCGCGGCGAGCAACCGTTCGGCGGACTCGGCGAAGCCCGCAGCGTCGAAGATCTGCGAGCCGATGTGGCAGTGCAGGCCGAGGAGGTCGAGCGAGTCGTGGCGTCGGATGCGCTCCCCGAGCTCCACGGCACGCTCGAGCGAGACGCCGAACTTCTGGTCCTCGTGGGCGGTGGCGAGGAACTCGTGCGTCGAGGCGTGCACCCCGCTGTTCACGCGGAGCCGCACGGGCTGGACACGACCGGCGCGGGCCGCGGCATCCGCCACCCGTTCGATCTCGGCCTCGCTGTCGATGATGATCGACCCGACGCCGGCAGCGACACCGCGCTCGATCTCGGCGATCGACTTGTTGTTGCCGTGGAAGCCGATGCGGGCGGGGTCGGCGCCGGCCGCCAGCGCGATCGCGAGCTCGCCTCCCGTGGCGACATCGACGCCGAGGCCCGCCTCGGTCACCCAGTGCACGATCGCCCCGGAGAGGAACGCCTTGCCCGCGTAGTAGACGGTCACGGTCGTGCCGACCGATGCCGAAGCCTGCTCGAACGCGGTGCGGATGCGGGCAGCACGGCCGCGCGCGTCGGCCTCGTCGACGACGTAGAGGGGCGTCCCGTAGCGCGCGACGAGTTCGGTCGCGGGGACGCCGCCGACGACGAGCCGGCCCTGCTCGTCGCGGTGTGCACCCGCAGGCCATACCGCGGACGCGAGCGCGTTCGCGTCATCGGGCACGCGGAGCCACTCGGGTACTGCCTCGGTGGATGACACGGGGATACCTCACGGGAGGGAACGGGTCGACGGATCGCTCGCGGCGAGCGAACCCGGATCGGTTCCTGAAGCCTGATGCGCGCCGCCCTTGTGGAGCGGCCTCCCCGAGTCTACCGAGGCGTGGCGAGCGGGCCGAATCGGGTGACGTCGTGCGCCGCCGCACCGTCACGCGACCTCGGGCGGCGCCGGCGGCCGGGCGGATCAGCCGCAGGTACCGGTGCGGGCGAGGCTCGCCTCGTCGAGCATGAGGTCCTGCGCCCGGAGCTCGACGGTCACGGCGCCGGGAGTGACGACGAGGTCGTGCACATCGACGCCGTCGGGCAGGTACTCGGCGACGCACACGGTGAGCGGGTCGTCGCCGAGGAGGCGGTCGACGAGACCCGAGACGTCGACGGCGTCACCGCCGGCCCCGACATCGGCGCCCTCGGGCTGGAGCAGCACGGAGTCGCCCGCGGCCGTGGGACGGGCGGTCACCGAGTAGTCGACCGCGAGCCCGAGCAGTTCGAGCGTGCCGGCGTAGCCGACGACACCGTCGCCGAGCGTGAACCCGCCCTCGACACCCGCCACGGCGACCAGGCGGTTCAGCGAGGCATCGTCGGCGGTGATCGTGCCGGCGATCCGCGCCACGGGCGCGGCGAGGTCGACCGGCACGCCCTCACCGACCACGTCGACGGCGACGGGCGCACCGTTCACGTTCAGGGCCGGCGCGCTGAGCTCGACGCGATCCATGGTGCCCGAGAGGTATTGCGCGATGACGGAGAGACCCCCGATGGTGACGTCGACCTCCCCGTCGACGCCCTCGGGGAGATTCGCCCGGATCTGCTCGCCGAAACGCGCCTCGGCGATGTTGCGCACGACGATGTCGGCCACCACGAGCAGCGCGGCCAGCACGACGACGAGCACGGCCAGCGTGCCCCACACGCGACCGGCACTGCGGCGCTTCCGCGCGGCGGCGGCCATCACATGCGCTCGGGCGCCGAGACGCCGAGCAGGTCGAGGCCGTTGCGGATGACCTGGCCGGTCGCGTCGTTCAACCAGAGGCGCGTGCGGTGCAGGTCGCCGACGGGTTCGTCGCCGAGGGGCAGCACGCGACAGAGGTCGTACCACCGGTGGTAGAGCCCCGCGAGCTCCTCGATATAGCGCGCGACGCGGTGCGGCTCCCGCAGCTCGGCCGCCTGCGCGACGATGCGCGGGAATTCCTGCAGCCCGCCGAGCAGCGCCGACTCCGTCTCGTGCGTGAGCAGCTCGGGAGCGAACGTCGATCGGTCGACGCCGACGGATGCCGCGTTCCGATCGACCGCGCGGGTGCGCGCGTGGGCGTACTGCACATAGAACACGGGGTTGTCGTTGGTGCGTCGCTGCAGGATCTCGGGGTCGATCGTGAGCGGCGAGTCGGCCGGGTACCGGCCGAGGGTGTACCGCAGGGCGTCGGTGCCGAGCCATGCCTGGAGGTCGTCGAGCTCGATGATGTTGCCCGCCCGCTTCGACAGCTTGGCCCCGTTGATGCTCACGAGCTGTCCGATGAGCACCTCGATGTCGCGCTGCGGGTCGTCGCCCGCGGCACCTGCGAGCGCCTTGAGGCGGTGCACGTAGCCGTGGTGGTCGGCGCCGAGCAGGTAGATCTTGTGCTCGAAGCCGCGATCGCCCTTGTCGAGGTAGTACGCGGCGTCGGCGGCGAAGTAGGTGTAGATGCCGTTGGCGCGCCGGATCACCCGGTCTTTGTCGTCGCCGAAGTCGGTCGTGCGCACCCACACGGCGCCGCCCTCGTCGAACACGTGGCCCTGCGCGCGGAGGCGCTCGACGGCGGCGTCGACGGCCGAGACGCCCTCGTCGTCCTTCGCGTGCAGCGCACGCTCGCTCGTCCACACGTCGAAGTGCACGTTGAAGCGCTGGAGCGACTCGCGGATCTCGGCGAGTTGCAGCTCGTACGCCATCTCGCGGGCGGTGTGCAGGGCGACGTCGTCGTCGAGTTCGAGCAGGTGCGGCTCCCGCTCGAGCACGCGTGCCGAAAGGTCGGCGATGTACTGGCCGGGGTAGCCGTTCTCGGGCGTCGGCTCGCCCTTGGCGGCGGCGAGCACGGACGCGCCGAAGTTGTCCATCTGGTTGCCGGCGTCGTTGATGTAGTACTCGTTCGCCACCTTCGCGCCCGCGGCGCGCAGCACCCGGCCGATCGAGTCGCCGAGCGCGGCCCATCGGGTGTGTCCGATGTGCAGGGGGCCGGTCGGGTTGGCCGACACGAACTCGAGGTTGATCACGCTCCCGGCGAGCGCTTCGCTGTGCCCGTACCGGGCGCCCTCGTCGACGACGGTCTTGGCGAGCGCGCCGGCGGCGGCGGCATCCAGTCGGATGTTGATGAAGCCCGGGCCCGCGACCTCAGCGCTCGCGACACCGTCGACGTGGCCGAGGGCGGCCGCCAACTCGGTCGCGACCTCGCGCGGGTTGGTGCGGAGCGGCTTCGCGATGCGCATCGCGATGCTCGAGGCCCAGTCGCCGTGCTCCCGGAGCTTCGGACGCTCGAGCGTGACCTGGTCGGCCGTGAGCGCGAGCGAGACCTCTTCACCTGCCGCCCGGCGTCGCTCGACGATCCCGTTCACGAGGTCGAAGAGCGTGCGTGAGAGATCATCGGGAGTCACCCGCAAATCCTATCCGCCGTGATTGGTAAGGTTCGTCACATGCCGCGCCTGCCCCGCCTCGCCCCGACCCGTTCCATCGGTCTCGCACTCGTCGCCGCGGCATCCGTCGCATTGCTCTGCGGATGCA
This sequence comes from Agromyces sp. NPDC052230, assembly GCF_040679595.1. Taxonomy (NCBI): domain Bacteria; kingdom Bacillati; phylum Actinomycetota; class Actinomycetes; order Micrococcales; family Microbacteriaceae; genus Agromyces; species Agromyces sp. NPDC052230. Next base: position 282,302 of record NZ_JBFAVC010000007.1, read on the forward strand.
CCGGCGCCACATCCGAGCCCACCGCCGGCGCCGATCCGACGGCCGGCCCGGCGAACCCCACGGCGACCGCGACAGGGGCTCCCGAGCCGACCGAGACGGCGGAGCCGCCCGTGCCGTTCGAGATCGCCTGCGACGCGCTGCTCACCGCGGAGCAGCTGTACGCCTTCAACCCGAATTTCGGCAGCGACCCGGGCTACGAGCCGAAGGCGGACGCCGTCGTCACCGCCGTCGAGGAGGACGAGGGCACCGCCTGCGGTTACCTCAACCAGACGAGCGGCGAGGTCATCGAGATCGCCGTGGCCACGCCCACCGAGCAGGCCGGCGAGGCCCGACGCAACGACGCGGCGCTCTCGAGCAAGCCCGTTCCGACGTACGGCACGCCGCCCGAGGTCGAGGGCTACTTCCGCCAGGCGGGCGGCAGCGGCGAGGCGCAGGTGTTCAGCGGACCGTACTGGATCGTGATCGATTCCCCCGCCCTGTTCGAGCCCGGCGACGCGCAGCAGCTCATGACGTCGGTCCTCGAGAACCTGCCGGCCTGATCGGAGCACGACCGTGACGGCCAACTCCGCGACGGGCACGCCCGCCTGGCTCGGTGCGGTGAACGATCGCGCCGGACTCGCGGTGCTCCTCGAGCACGGGCCGCTCACCAGGAACCGGATCTGCGAGCTCGTGGGGGTCTCGAAGCCGACGGCCTCGCAGATGATGTCGCGCCTCCTGGCCGCGGGCGTCATCGAGGAGCGCGGCCGTACCTCGGGCTCGGCCGGGCGCAGTGCGGTCGTCTATGCCGCCCGCACCGACCGGCCGCTCGGCGTCGCGCTCGACCTCGACGCTTTCGAGCTGCGGGCCACGGTGGTCGACGCGACGGGCGCCGAACGACCCATCGTGCGCTTCGACCTGCCGCGCGACCCGACTGAGCGCTCCGCTCCCGACGAGGTCGCGCGGGCCATCGCCGAGGCGAGCGCCGCCGCGGGCACCGATCCCGCAGAGGTGCACTCGGTGTGCATCGGCATCCCGGGCTACGTCGACCCCGGCGAGACCGGCGAGCTGTTCAGCGAGACCCTGCCCGGCTGGCCCGTGCGCGGGCTCCGCCGCATCCTCGAGGGCGAGCTGGGTCGCACCGTGCACCTCGAGAACGACGTGAACCTCGCGGCGCTCGCCGAACGAGAATACGGCGCGGGCGCCGACAGCGACGTCTTCGTGCTGCTGTGGCTCGGCAACGGCGTGGGCGCGTCGTTCGACGTTGCCGGCGACCTGCATCGGGGCAGCTTCGGCGGCGCCGGCGAGATCGGCTTCCTGCCGCTGTCGGTCGACGCGACCGCGATCGATCCCGGCGCTCGCACCGTGCAGGATCTCGTCGGCGGTCGCGCGGTCGCGCTCCTCGCCAAGCGGCACGGCATCGAGGCGGGCGGCTACCACGCGGCCCGCGCGGCCCTCGAGGCACCCGACGCCCAGCAGGCCCGCGACCAGGTCTTCCATGCGCTCGCCGAGCGCGCCGGCCACATCGCGCTGCCGCTCCTCGCCATCCTCGACCCTGGGCGCCTCGTGCTGGCCGGGCCATCGGCGAGTCTCGGAGGGCCCGCGTTCGCCACCGAGGTCGGCCGCGTCATCCGCCGCATCAGCCGCTGGAGCCCCGAGGTCGTCGCGACCGGCGTCGACCGCGACCCGGTGCTGCGTGGCGCGCGGCTGCTCCTCGCCGGGAAGGTGCGCGAGGAGCTCCTCGACACCGTGGCGAGCGTCAGCCTCGCCTGACCCCGAAGCGGGGTGCCCGCGGGCCCTCCCTCGGCCCCGCCCGTGTGCGGATCGCAGCCCGCGCAGTGGTAGTCTTTCCAACTGTGCGCCTCCGTAGCTCAGGGGATAGAGCGCCGGTTTCCGGTACCGTAGGTCGGGGGTTCGAATCCCTCCGGGGGCACGTTGTGATGAGTCGCGACATAGGTCTCACCTGAGTCGCGACATGTGTCATTGTCAGAGAGCCCTCGGCCAGCGGCCGGGGGCTTTCTGTGTG
>NZ_JBFAVC010000008.1:0-279873 GCF_040679595.1 Agromyces sp. NPDC052230
CACTCCTGCACCAGCTCCGGCCGGTACGCCAACGCCAACCTCGCCACAACACTCTCCACCCGCTAAGTGTTGCGACCACCGCGAGAACCCAAGGTCTGCTCCCTGCGTTCGTACGTCTCGAGCGGGTGGCGCACAGCCTGAGACTCCCATGTGTGCTGCAAGGCTATCCGGGCCGCGATTTCCGCCGCTGGGCCTTGACAGATCGTGAGAGCCGTGCCCGATGGACGGCGAGGCTAGGCTCAGGTGGGGCGCGGGCACCGTGCGCGCCGGATCGAGGAGCAGATGGCCGACGCCGACGGTGTGGGATTCCGTTCGGAGCGGGGCCCCATCCTCATCGCGCTCATGCTCGCGACCGGACTCGTGGCCATCGAGTCCACCATCCTGGCCACCGCGGTGCCGACGATCGTGGCCGACATCGGCGGATTCACCGAGTTCCCCTGGCTCTTCTCGATCTACCTGCTCGCCCAGGCCGTCACGGTGCCGGTCTACTCGAAGCTCGCCGACACCTTGGGGCGGAAGCCCATCATCCTCATCGGCATCGGGTTCTTCCTCCTCGGGTCGATCCTCGCCGGGTTCGCGTGGGACATGTCCTCGCTCATCGTGTTCCGGGCTGTCCAGGGACTCGGGGCGGGTGCCGTGCTGCCGCTCGCGGTCACCATCACGGGCGACCTCTATTCGGTGCGCGAGCGGGCTCGGGTGCAGGCCTACATCGCAAGCGTGTGGGCCGCGTCATCCGTCATCGGACCTTCACTCGGTGGACTGTTCGCCGAGTTCCTCACCTGGCGCTGGATCTTCTTCGTGAACCTGCCCCTCGGCGCCGTCGCCGTGTGGATGCTCGTCAGGAACTTCCACGAGACCGTCGGGCGCCGCCGCCATCGGATCGACATCGCGGGGGCGATCGTGCTCACGGCCGGACTCAGCCTCCTCATTCTCGCGGTGCTCGAAGGCGGGCAGGCGTGGGACTGGCTGTCGTGGCAGAGCCTCAGCGGCTTCGGCCTGGCCGCGGTGCTGCTCGTGGCCTTCGTGCTGATCGAGCGACGGGCGGCCGAGCCGGTGCTGCCGCTCGGCATCTTCTCCCGGCGCCTGATCCTCACCACCTCCCTCATCGCGTTCGGGCTCGGCGCGGTGATCATCGGCCTCACCTCGTACGTGCCGACGTTCCTCGAGGTCACGGCCGACGCCTCGCCGTTCGCGTCGGGGCTGGCCGTCGCCGCCCTGACGCTCGGCTGGCCGCTCTCGGGCTCTCAGTCCGGCCGCGTGTACCTGCGCATCGGCTTCCGCGCCACGGCCCTGATCGGGATCGCGGTCACGGTGCTCGGTGCCGCGGGCCTCGTCGCCGCGACGGCCACGCCGAACCCGTGGACGGCCGCCCTCGCCTGCTTCGTCGTGGGGCTCGGGCTCGGTCTTGTCGCCTCCCCCACGCTCATCGCGGCGCAGTCGTCGGTGCCGTGGACCGAGCGCGGCGTCGTGACCGGTGCCATCATGTTCCTCCGCTCGATGGGCAGCGCCGTCGGCGTGGCGATCTTCGGCGCCGTCGCGAACGGCATGATCGCCCGTTCGGGGCTCGGCGAGCAGTCGCCGGCGGCGATCCAATCCGCGTCCGCGGCAGTGTTCATCGGCGTCGGGATCGCGGCGCTCGCGACCGTCGCCGCAGCGCTCGCGATGCCGCGCGGTCACGTCGACGACATCGAGCACCATGCGGCCGAGGAACCGGCGGCGGGCTGAGGTCGGGGTAGCCGCTCAGACCACCGCCGCGCCGCGCGTCAGCGCAACCCCGCCGGCGGGATGACCTCACGCTCGAAGGTGCGCACCCACCGGTCGCCGGTCGTGCGGAACTCCGCCCGCGTCGAGAACCGGTAGTGGTAGGCGCGCGCCCGCACCCACTTCGGCGGCGACCCGTCGAACGGGTCGGCCGCGAGGAGCTTCAGCGTCGGGACGTCCGCTTCGAGCAGGCGCAGCAGGAACACCTCGAACCACGGTTCCCACATGCGCCCGAGCGGCAGGAACCACATCAGCCAGTCGAGTCGCAGGTGGTACGGCGCCCACAGCCGCGGAATCGCGCGCACGTCGCCGGGCTTGCCCCTGAAGTGGTACTCGCGCCACCCCGAGTCGGGATCGGGCACGTCGTCGCGCGTGCCCTCGACGATGATCTCGATGCGCCGCTTCGTGACGGTGCCGAACGCGCCGTAGGCGTTCACGAGCATCCACCGGTTGAAGCTCGCGTTCATGAGCTGTCTCCGCGAGAGCAGGTTCTGCACGGGCCGCACGCTGAGCACGAGGAGGAGCACGGCGACCCCGGCGACGATGACGAACCACCACAGCGGCGTGGTCGCGGCATCCGTGCCCAGATCGGTCGGGATCACCGGGATGAGCCAGTGCCAGACCGAGTCCGAGATGGCGGATGCACCGAGCACCACCGTGATCCAGTTCAGCCACGCGAAGTTGCCGGTCACGATGAGCCAGAGCTGCGTGAGCACGATGATCGCGGCGGCGCCGGAGCCGATTGGCCCCGGCACGAACAGGAGGAACGGCACGATGAGCTGGGCGAAGTGGTTGCCGAGCACCTCGCCCTTGTGGAACCACTTCGGCAGCAGGTGCGCCGTGCGGCTCAGCGGGTTCGGCATCGGCTGCGTCTCGTGGTGGTACATGAGCGCGGTGAGGTCGCGCCACTCGCTACCGCCGCGGATCTTGATCATGCCCGCGCCGAACTCGAGCCGGAACACGAGCCACCACACGGCGACGAGGATCAGGATCGACGGCGGCTGGTCGTTCGAGCCGAGGAACGCCATGATGAACAGCGCCTCGCAGAGCAGCATCTCCCAGCCGAAGCCGTAGAACGTCTGGCCGACGTTCACGATCGAGAGGTACAGGATCCAGAGCGCGAGGAACACGAGCATCGGCACCCACGGCGGGCCCAGCTGCGGGAGACCGACGACGACGGATGCCGCGAGCACGAGCCCGGCGACGGCGACCACGACGAGGCGCCGGTCGGTGTAGCCCCAGCGGAACAGCGTCGGGCCGCGAAGCCGGGGCGCGAGGCGGATGAGCTCGGGCACGGGCAGCAGCCCGTGCTCGCCGAGCAGCGGACGGAACTGGTTCAGCGTCGAGAGGAACGCGACCAACGCGAGCGCCCCGACCCCCCGCTGCAGCACCTGACGGGCGATCTCGTAGTCGTGTGCGTCGAACCAGTCGAGCCAGTCCACGCCCTCACGCTACCGATTAGAACTGGTGCAGGTACACCCACGGCAGGCGGTCCATCACGAGCCGGTGCCGGTTGCCCATGGCGTCGGGGGCGTCATCCGGCACGTCGGGCGCGTGCTCCTGGCGTTCCCGCTCGGCCTCGTATTCGTCGTCCTCCTGCCAGAGGACCATGGTGCGGTCGTCGCTCAGCCGCGAGACGTACGGCCTGATCTCGCCCGAGCGCAACTCGGAGAGGGCTTCGTCGACGGATGTCGCGTCCATCAGTCCGTGCAGCGTCACCCACGTCGGCGGCCACAGCGACATCGACCCGGCGCTGTGCCGATCGAGCGCGTCGACCGGGCGGATCCACTCGACGGCGAGGACCTCGTTCGGGTCGGGACGGATGTCGCCGTCGGGCACCCGCACGGCGAAGAAGGTCGTGCTCAGGCGCTTCTGGGCGCTCGTCGGCGGCGGCATCCAGCGCGAGAACGCCACGAGCTCATCGGGGTCGAGCGTGAGCCCGATCTCCTCGCGGGTCTCGCGCACGGCGGCACGCCGCGCGGCGTCCTCGTTGTCGACCGCTCCGCCTGCGGCATCCGCGTCGTCGACGGCGCCGCCAGGGAAGACCCAGGCACCCGCGAACGAGCCGCGGTCGCGCGGTCGCTCGGCGAGCAGCACCTCGAGACCGCGTTCGCCGTCGCGCAGCAGCACGACGGTCGCGGCCGAACCAGGAACCTCGTCGGTGGTGAGTGATGCAAGGTCGCTGTCCATGGACTCAGACTAGGCGCGTCGTGCCCCGCGTGCACCGGTGCGACGCGCCCCGTCGCGGCGGCGCGGATACACTTCGGTCATGGCTGAGGCATCCGTCGGCGGCGACGCCGTCACCCGATTCGCGACGCTCGTGCGTGCCCCGAACCCGGGCCCGATGACGCTCGACGGCACGAACTCCTACGTGCTGCGAGCTCCGGGTTCGGCCGGAGTGATCGTCGTCGACCCGGGCCCGTCGGATGACGCGCACCTGCGTCGCCTGGCCGAAGCGGGCCGGGTCGAGCTCGTGCTGCTCACGCATCACCACGTCGACCACAGTGAGGCGCTCGCTGAGTTCGCGAACCTTGCGGATGCCCCGGCGCGAGCAATCGACCCGGCGTACTGCATCGACGCCGAGCCACTCGCCGACAGCGAACGCATCGAGGCCGCGGGGCTCGCGCTCCACGTGATCGCGACGCCCGGACACACGGCCGACTCGGTGTGCTTCGTGCTGCCCGACGACGGCGAGCACGGCTCGGTGCTCACGGGCGACACGGTGCTCGGGCGGGGCACCACCATCATCGCCGACCCCGACGGGGCCCTCGGCCCCTACCTGCACTCGCTCGGACGCCTGCGTGCCCTCGGCGCGATCGGCGGCGTGACGGTGCTGCCAGGGCATGGGCCGGTGCTGCCCGACCTCGCGGAGATCTGCGACGCGTACCTCGCCCACCGCACCGAGCGGCTCGACCAGATCCGCGCGGCACTCGGCGACCTTGGTGCGGATGCCTCGGCCGAGGCCGTCACCGACCTCGTCTACGCCGACACGGATGCCTCGGTGCGAAGCGCAGCCGAGGCATCCGTTCGAGCGCAGCTCCGGTACCTCAGGGGAACCGAGACCGCGTAGGCGTCAGGCCGCGACGGCGAAGCCGCCCGTCCAGTTGATCTTCTCGGCCGCGGCGAGCGTGATCTGCAGGAAGCCGAACGCCTCGAGCTCACGGGCACGCTTGAGGCCGCCCACGTCGATCGCCTTGATGCCGCCGGCACGCACGACCTCGGCAAGGGTCTGCTTCGCCGCCGCGTCATCACCGGCGATCTGCACGGTGGTGGGCAGGCCACCCACGGTCTTCCCGGCGAGGGTGCCCGCGAAGGTGGTGTTGAACGCCTTGAGCACCCGCGAGTCGGGAAGCTGCCGAGCCAGTTCCGCGGCGGCCGAGCTGTCGGCGGGAACGGTGAGCGAGTCGAAGGTCTCGAAGTTCACAGGATTCGTGATGTCGACGACGATCTTGCCGGCGAGCGCATCGCGGTGGGAGGCGACGATGTCGGCGAGCGCGGCGTAGGGAACCGCGAGCACCACGATGTCGCCCGTGGGCGCATCGTTGGAGTCTTCGCCGATGTACTGAACGGTGCTGCCGCCGTCGGCGATGACCCCGCCGATCGCGTTCGCCATGTTGCCGGTACCGAAAATGCTGACGTTGGTCATGTCTTCCTCCACGCGCCGCCTTCGACGCAAATAGTTGTTGGGACAACTATCAAGATAACACCGTTCAGTTGTTGCGTCAACTAATACGGTAGACTGGACGCATGAGCTCCGAAACGAGATGGCTGAACACCGAGGAATCCGCTGCCTGGGTGCGTCTCGTCGCGCTCGCCGAACTCCTTCCCGGAGCGCTCGATGCGCAACTCCTGCGCGACGCGGGGCTCACGCACTTCGAGTACGTCGCGCTCATGGCGCTGGCGGAGGCGCCCGACCGCACGATGCGCATGACCGAGCTCGCATCGCGCACCAACGCGACGCTCCCCCGCCTCTCGCACGTCGCACGCCGGCTCGAGGAACGCGGGCTGATCCGTCGGTTCCCGTGCCCCACCGACCGGCGCGCCACGAACGCGACCGTCACCGAGGCGGGGCTGGAGCTCATCGCCCAGGCGGCACCCGGGCACGTCGGAACTGTGCGCGCAAGCGTGCTCGACGCGCTCACGCCCGAGCAGTTGCAGCAGCTCTACTCGATCGCGGGCGCCGTGCTCGCCCGGCTCGACCCCGACGAGCGGCTCGCGGCCACCTCGTGCCAGTTCAGCGAGGGTCCGACCCTCGCCCGCGCCGGCTGATCCCCGCCTCGGGTGAGCCGTGCTGCCGTGAGCAGTGCTGCTCCAGGCAGTGCTGCTGAGCGCGGTGCTGCCCTGAGCGGCATCCGCCCCGTGGCATCCGACTCCGGCGCACGCTGGACGCATGAGCGAAGACCAGTCCGCACCCATCCAACCCATCGACGCCGAGCTCACCCGGCGCCTCTACCACGAGCGCATCATCGTGCTCGGCGAGGAGCTCGACCAGCAGGGCGGCAACCGCCTGATCGCGCAACTGCTCACCCTGTCGGCCGATGACCCGCGCCGCGACATCCGCTTCTGGATCAACTCGCCCGGCGGCTCGGTGCCCGCCATGCTCGCCATCATGGACGTGATGCGCGCCATCCCCAACGACGTCGCGACCATCGCGGTCGGCTGGGCGGCGAGCGCGGGGCAGTTCCTCCTCACGGCCGGCACGCCGGGCAAGCGGTTCGCGCTCCCGCACGCGCGCATCCTCATGCATCAGGGCTCTGCCGGCATCGGCGGCACCGCGGTCGACATCGAGCTGCAGGCGGAGGACCTGCGCTACACGCGCGACACCGTGCTCGGCATCACGGCCGAACTCACCGGGCAGCCGATCGAGCGCATCGCGCAGGACTCGTTGCGCGACCGCTGGTTCACGGCGGAGCAGGCGGTGGACTACGGCTTCGTCGACCGCGTCGTGAGCGAGGTCGACGAGCTCATGCCCTCGCCCGGGCGGAGCATGACCGGATTGCGGGTGTCGGCATGAGCACCTACACGATCCCCTACGTCATCGAGAAGCGCGGCAACTCCGAGCGCTCGCTCGACGTCTACAGCCGCCTGCTCTCGGAGCGCATCGTCTACCTCGGCACCGAGATCGACGACGGGGTGGCGAACGTGCTCATCGCGCAGTTCCTGCACCTCGCGTCGGAGTCGAGCGAGACGCCGATCAGCCTGTACCTCAACTCGCCCGGCGGCTCGCCGGGCGCGGCGCTCGCGGTGTACGACACGATGCAGCACATCCGGCCGGATGTCGCCACCACGTGCGTCGGCCAGGCGGGCGGTCCCGCCGCGGTGCTGCTCGCGGGCGGCGCGAAGGGCATGCGGGCCATCCTCCCGCACGGAAAGGTGACACTGCACCAGCCCGCGTCGCAGGGGCGGGGAACCGTGCCCGACCTGATCCTGCACGCCGATGAGGTGCTGCGTGTGCGCGCCGACCTCGAAGCGGCACTCGCGGCCGACACGGGTCACGACGTCATGACGCTTCGGCGCGACACCGACCGCGACCTCATCCTGCCGGCGCAGGCCGCCGTCGACTACGGGCTCGCCGACCGCGTACTCGCGGGTTGACGTCCGAGGGGAGGCTCAGGCGGCGAGAAGGAACACGTCGGTCGGTGCGGCGGGCGGATGCGCCGACAGCGCGTCCGCCCGGAACGCGAGCGACGCCTCGATGACGAGCCGTTCGCGTCGCTCGGCCTCGCGTCGCTCCTCGTCGCGTCGCGCCCCGAGCCGGTCGCCGACGCGGCGCACGACCTCGAACAGCTCGAGTCCGAGCGCCTCGGCGACGGAGCCGAGGATCTCCGACGACGGCTCCTTGCGCCCGCGCTCGATCTCGGAGAGGTACTGCGGCGAGACGCCCGCGGTCGCGGCGACCTCGGTCAGGATCCGCTCCTGGTCGAGGCGCTCGCCGCGCAGCACCTCGCCGAGCACGTGCCGCCAAAGCGGCTTCGGCGCATTCGGGCCGACCGCCCGTGAGAACTCGATGACGCTGCCCATGTCGAGAGGCTAATCGCGATGCGGTGTCGTCGACAGGTCGATCCGCTCAGAGCAGAATCCGCAGCATCCGCCCGGGCCCCTCACCGCCACGGGGTCGGTCGTCAAGGAGGGCTGGCGCGTGGTCTTCGCCGAGGGCGGGGTCGCCGACTCCGAGGGAAACCTCGTCGCGACGGCGTCGAGTTCACTGCTCGTGCTGTCCTCGCGCTGAGGCGCCAGCCCGGGTGCCCCCGCCGTCAGGCGGCGCCGAGCCGCGACGGCGCGCCGAGCCGGTCGAGCACCCGGCTCGTGGCATCCGCGATGGCCCGCTTCTCGTCGGGTTCGAGCAGGTCGAGGAAGAGCGAGCGGATGTCGCGGGCGTGATCGCGCATGGCGCGCAGCAGGGCGCGACGTCCGTCGCGCGTGAGCACGACCCACGACCCGCGCCCGTCGGTGTCGCACTCCTCGCGTTCGACGAGTCCGCGCGCGACCATGCGGGTGAGTTGGTGCGAGAGCCGGCTCTTCTCCCAGCCGATCGCGTCGCCGAGCGCGCTCGGGCGGAGCCTGCGGTCGGGCGCCTCGAACAGCGCGAGCATCACGCCGTAGTCGCCCTGCGAGATGCCGGCATCCCGCTGCAGGCGGCGGTCGAGTTCGCGCGCCAGCTCCTGTTGAACCCGGACGAAGTCGACCCAGAGCGCCCATTCGGCCTCGTCGATCTCAGACACCTCGGACATGTTCCCAGCATAGCCGAAGTTGGTTGACACATCATCTTCTTGAGTTATGATGACACGTCAACAACTTCGACGAAAGGGATCCACATATGTCCGCAGTCAGGATCGGCGTCATCATCGGCAGCACCCGCCCGGGCCGGGTCGGCGACCAGGTCGCCCGCTGGGTGATCGAGCAGGCGTCGGCACGTCACGATGCGGAGTTCGAGCTCGTCGACCTCGCCGACTTCGCGCTCCCCCACCTCGACGAGGCTGTTCCGGCCGCACTCGGTCAGTACGCCAACGACCACACGAAGGCCTGGGCGTCGAAGGTCGATTCGTTCGACGGCTACATCTTCGTGACGCCCGAGTACAACCACTCCACGTCGGGCGCGCTGAAGAACGCCATCGATTTCGTCTACGGCGAGTGGAACAACAAGGCCGCCGGGCTGGTGAGCTACGGCGGAGCGGGCGGCACTCGTGCGGCTGAGCACCTCCGGCTGATCCTCGGCGAGCTGCAGGTCGCCGACGTGCGCCAGCAGGTCTCGTTCTCGCTCCTCACCGACTTCGAGAACTACACGACGTTCACCCCGGCCGAGTACCACGCGGGCATGCTGGCCGCTCAGCTCGACCAGCTCGTGCCGTGGGCTGCGGCCCTGCGCTCGGTGCGCGAGTCCGCGTCGTTGGCGCAGGCCGCATAGCGGTCCGCACGCCGCGAACTGCTCGCGCCTCGATGGGAGCGGCGCCGGCCGGATGCCTCGGCGGCCGGCGCCACCCGCCTATGCGGGGGGGTTCTCGGGATCGACCGCGTCGATCGTCTCCTGCTCGACGGCGTTGTCGGCCTCCATGTCGTTGACCTCGGGGCCCTCGCGCGGCGTCTTCTCGACCCCGGAGTCGACGCCGACGTCCGTCTGGTCGGGCTCGTCGGGGTCGCTGCCCGTGGGAACGTTCATCGCATTCGGATCGCTCATCGTCTGCTCCTCGCTCACGGCGTGCGCCAAGCGTCCGACGTGGCCGCGGCATCCGTCAACGGCTTGACTCCCTGGTGACGCGGTGCGCGCGTCGGTCGCGCCAGGCGCCGCGCCGGTTCGCACTGGTGGATGGGCGACGACTCGGGCCAGAATGGCCACAAGACACCTGGAGGTGCAACGATGCCGATCGAAGTCGTCTTGTGGTCCATCCTCGGCCTGACGGCCGCCGTCGTGGGCGTGCTGGGACTCGCCGCGCTCTGGGCACTGGGCAAGCCGTCACGCTGACGAGGGTGCGCCTTCTCTCGAATTCCACGCAACACCCCACCCTCGCGATCATCATCCCCGTGCGCGACGACCGCGGGTTCCTCGAGCGGTGCCTCGGCTCGATCGCGGCGCAGTCGGTCGCTCCCGACGAACTGATCGTCGTCGACAACGGCGAGAACGGCGACCTGCGCGTCCTCGCCGAGCGCTTCGGGTTCCGCATCGTCGACGAGCCGGTCGTGGGCATCCCGGCGGCGACCGCGACCGGGTTCGACGCGGCATCCGCCGAGGTGCTCGCGCGGATCGACGCCGACTCGGTGCTGCCGCCCGGTTGGGTGCAGGCGGCGACCGACCGATTCACGGACCCAGCTGTCGAGGCGGCGACGGGCTGGGCCTGGATGCCGAACGCCTCGCGCGTGGCCTCCCGGCTCGGAGTCGCCGCGTACGTCGGCGGCTACACCCTCGCTGCCGGCCTCGGTCTCGGGCACCGGCCGCTCTGGGGGTCGTCGATGCTCATCCGCCGGCGCGTGTGGACCGAGGTGCGTACGCGGTTCTGCCGTGACGACCAGCGCGTGCACGACGACCTCGACCTCAGCGTGCACCTGCCGCCGGGCACGCGGGTGATCCGCGATCGTCACCTGTCGGTCGGGATCTCGTCGCGCCCACTCCGCGACGCCGCGAAGCTCCGCCGGTACGTGGCGATGGCCGTGCACACGCTCGTGAAGCACTGGCCGCACGAGCTGCCGCCATATCGCTACGTGCGCATCATCCGCGCGCGGGCTGCGATTCGGCGTCGCCAGCCTGCCCCCACCTGAGGCCGCATCAGGCGATCGTGACGTCCTCTCCGCGCCGTCGACGCAGTCGGAGGCGCCGGCGTTCGTCGAGCGAGGGGTCGGGCCCCTCCCACACCTTGACGATCGCCCAGCCGAGCGCCGTGAGCGGCACGGCGAGCACGGCCCCGGCGATGCCGCCGACGATGGTGCCCGCGGTGAGGGCGATGAGGATGACGAGCGGATGCAGCTTCAAGGACTGTGCCATGACCACGGGCTGCAGCAGGTCGCCCTCGAGCTGGTTCACGAGGACGACGATCGCCACGACGATGAGGGCGACCACCGGTCCGTTGGCCACCAGCGCGACGAGCGCGGCCAGGATGCCGGCCACGGTGGCGCCGACGAGCGGAATGAACGCGGTCAGGAACACGATGACCGCGAGCGGCAGCGCAAGCGGCACCTGCAGGATCACGAGTCCGAGGCCGATGAAGAGCGCGTCGACGAAGGCGACGATCGCCGTACCGCGCACGTAGCCGCCGAGCACCTTGACGCCCGTGACACCCACGCGGCGGCCACGCTCGCGGCGTTCGCCGTGGAATGGCCGCATGAAGAACGCCCAGATGCGGTCGCCGTCCTTCAGGAAGAAGAAGAGCACGACGAGCATCAGCACCAGTCCCGTGATGAACTCGGTGGCCCGGGAGACCCCGGTGAGCGCGGTCTGGCCGAACTCGGCGCTGGTCACGAAGTCGATGACGGAGTCGCGGGCCTCGTCGATCTGCTGCTGGTCGATGGGGATGGGCAGCGTCTGCACCCACGCGAGCAGGTCGTCGAACCCCTCCGTCGCCGCTTCGGCGAGGTCGGCCCATTGGCTCCTCACGGCGAACACGATCGCGGTGATGATGCCGCCGAGCACGAGGATGCCGCCGAGCAGCGTGATCCAGGCGGCCAGCATGGGCGAGACGCGATGACGGCGCAGCCACATGATGAGGGGCGCCGAAGCCGCAGCCAGGATGAGGGCGATCAGCACAGCGAGGACCAGCACCTTGACCTGGAGCAGCGCCCAGATCGTGAGCGCCGCGAGGATCACGACGATGAGCACCTGGAGGCTCCGCGTCGCCCAGCGGCCGAGGCGGTCGTTCCAGATCGATCCGAGGTTGGAGCGCCTCGGCGTGCTGCCGATACCTTCGGCCTCGGTCGCGCGCAACCGCTCGAGGGCTTCGTCGCGTCGTCGTCGTATCCGCATGCCGCCACCATACGAACGTCGGGTGGTCTGTGGCGCCCCCTCGCGGGCGCGCCGCGGATCCGCTATCGTCACACGGTCTTCGCGGGCCTCAGGCGGACCCGCTCCACGGCGCCGGAACGAGCACCCAGCACACCTCCGCGGGCTCGTCGGCGTCGGCGTGCCAGGTGTGCGGCTCGCGGCCCGGGAACGTCAACGCGTCGCCGGCGTCGAGGCGAACCGATCGGTCGGCGAAGCGCACGGTCACGGCGCCCGAGAAGACGTGCAGCACCTCGACGTCGCAGTTGACGGTGTAGAGCTCGTGCCCGCCGTGTGCGCCGCGACCGAGCGAGGAGCGCAAGAGCTGCACTCGTTCCTCGCCGCGCGGCGACATGAGGTGCTCCTCGACGTTGACCCCGCCGAGGTTGATCTTCGGGGCATCCGCTCGGCTGACCTTCTGCACTTCGGGCTCGGTGAACAGCGCCCCGACGGGGAGCGACAGCACTTGGCACAGCTGTACGAGGGTGGCGACGCTCGGCGAGGTCTCATCGCGTTCGACCCGGCTGAGGAAGCCCTTCGACAGGCCGCTCGACTCGGCGACCTGCGCGAGCGTCAGGTTCTGGGCGAGCCGGGTGCTGCGCAGCTTCGCGCCGATGGGCGTGCCCGCCGCGTCGGCGGACGGATGGATCGGGCGCACGTGGAACTCCCTTGACGGCGGCGGTGAGCGCGGCATACAGTGACCTCAAGTTTCCCCAACAGTACTGGAAGTTTCGTAATATGCAACTCACTTCCGACGGCTCGTCCGACGGCTCGCACACCGGCCAGAGCGATGCCGTTGCCATGAGCGCCGATCGCGGCATCCGCGGCCCGGTCGACGCCAGTGTCGTGCCGCGATTCGCCGGCATCGCGACGTTCGCGCGACTCCCCCGCCTCGACGAGGTGGGCCGAGCGGATGTCGCGATCGCGGGAGTTCCGTTCGACAGCGGGGTGAGCTATCGACCGGGCGCGCGCTTCGGTCCCTCGCACGTGCGCGAGGCGTCGCGCCTCCTCCGGCCGTACAACCCCGCGCAGGACATCTTCCCGTTCGGCGCGCAGCAGGTGGCCGACGCCGGCGACTTCGCGGTGAATCCGTTCGACATCGCCGAGGCGGTGCGGCAGGTGGAGGCGGGCGCGCGAGAACTCCAGTCGAGCGCCACGAAGCTCCTCGCGATCGGTGGCGACCACACGATCGCGCTGCCGCTGCTCCGCGCCGTCACCGCGCAGCACGGTCCGGTCGCGGTGCTGCACTTCGACGCGCACCTCGACACGTGGGACACCTACTTCGGCGCCCCGGTCACGCACGGCACACCGTTCCGCCGCGCGTCGGAGGAGGGGCTCATCGACCTCACGGCGAGCATGCACGTCGGCATCCGGGGGCCGCTCTACGCCAAGACCGACCTCGAGGACGACGAACGCCTCGGCTTCTCCCTCGTCACGAGCGAGTACATGGAAGAGCACGGGCTCGCCGCCGCGGTCGACCGCGTCCGTGCTCGCATCGGCGACGCGCCGCTCTACGTCTCCGTCGACATCGACGTGCTCGATCCCGCACACGCCCCCGGCACGGGCACGCCAGAGGCGGGCGGCCTCACGAGCCGCGAGCTGCTCCGCATCATCCGGAGCCTCGCCGACCGCAACATCGTCGGCGCCGACCTCGTCGAGGTCGCCCCCGCGTACGACCACGCCCAGCTCACGGGGGTTGCCGCGAGCCACGTGGCCTACGAGCTGATCAGCGCCATGGCGCCCCGCACCCAGCCGGCGGTCGAGTAGGCGCACAGCGCCGTATCGAAACCCAACCACCCCGAGGCGAAGGAGCCCCACCCGATGAGCGAACCGATCACCCCGACCCGCGAGTCGGTGCTGGCCGCGGCAGCCGAGATCGTCGACGCGTTCGCGGCGACCGACGGCGAGCGCTACTTCGCGACGTTCGCGCCCGAGGCGACCTTCGTCTTCCACACCGAGCCCGAGCGGCTCGGTGACCGCGCCGCCTACGAGCGGCTCTGGGCCGGATGGGTGGAAGACGGCTGGCGCGTCGTGTCGTGCGAGTCCAGCGACCAGCTCGTGCAGGCGTTCCCGGGCGGCGCCGTCTTCAGCCACTCGGTCGCCACCACGGTCGACACGGGCGAGGGCACCGAGTCCTACCGCGAGCGCGAGACCATCGTCTTCCGCGTCGAGGATTCGGCGACGGATGCCGCGTCGCCGCGCCTCGCCGCCGTGCACGAGCACCTCTCCCCGATGCCAGCGGCCGCGGCATCCGACACCCCCTCGTGACCTGACCCACTCGAACCCGACTCAATGAGGAGCACCCGAATGTCCGCCTACTCTCGTCTCGAGCAATACCTCGAGGAGCACTCCGACGACGCCGGCCCCGTGCGGGGCGAGCTGTCGCTTCCCCGCATCGGCATGATCTGGCTGGCTGCGAACCTCGTGGTCACGACCCTGCTCACCGGCACCCTGTTCGTGCCGGGCGTCAACTACGGCCTCGTGGTCGTGCTCATCATCGTCGGCACGATCGTCGGGGCCGCCGTGCTCGTGACGGTCGGCAACATCGGCACCCGCACGGGCCTGCCGACGATGGCGCTCACGCGCGGGCCGTTCGGCACGCGCGGCAGCCTGCTGCCCGTCGCGGCGAACGTCATCATCCTGATGGGCTGGAGCTGGGTGCAGGCCATGCTCGCGGGCATCGCGCTCGACTTCCTCGTGGCCTCGGTCACGGGATTCTCGAGTCCCGTGCTGTTCGCGGTGATCTGCCAGACGCTCGTCGTGATCCTCGCGATCTTCGGCCACACCGGCATCGCCAGGGTCGAGCCGTGGCTGGCGGTGCTGATCCTCGGCATCATCACGTACATCTTCATCGTCGCCTTCGTGACCTATGCCCCTTCGGAGTACGTGGGGATCCCCGCCGACGAGTCGATCGGCTACACGCCGATCCTCGTGCTCGACGTGGTGATCGCGACCGCGATCTCGTGGACGGTGCTGTCGGCCGACTTCAACCGCTTCGCACGGTCGAGCCGCGCCGGCATGATCGGATCCGGCGTCGGCTACACGCTCTCGACGGTGATCTCGATGACCGTGGGCGCCACGGCGATCGGGTATGTCGTGCTCTCGGGCGGCGAGGCGATCCCGTTCGACCCGGTGACCATCGTCGAGCCGTTCGGCGCACCGCTCGCGGTCATCATCTTCCTCTCGGTCATGGCCACGAACACCATGGTCGTCTACGGCATGGTGACGACGATCGTGAACGCCGTGCCGGGCACGAAGAAGCTGAAGTTCCTGCCGACGGCCCTCATCGTCGGCGTGATCTCGATCGTCGGCTCGACCTGGTTCGGCCTGCTCGAGCAGTTCACGACGTTCCTCGTGACGATCGGCGCGCTGTTCGCCCCGGTGTTCGCGATCATGATCGCCGACTACTACATCGTGAAGCGCGGCGCGTACACCGCCGACATCCTGAAGGCGCGCGAGGGCCGCTACTGGTACCTCGCGGGCGTCAACTGGGCGGCGGTCGTCGTGTGGGCGATCGGCGCGGTCCTGGCCTACGTGTTCACCTACATGTGGCCGACGCCGATCGGCGCGACGATTCCGGCGTTCGTGATCACGTTCGTGCTGTACCTGCTCGTGTCGCTGCGCGAGCGCTCGTCGACGCCCGCGGTGCGCAGCGAGCACCTGGCGGATGCCACGACGGAGCCCGCGCGGCATGCGTGACCTCAGTCATCCGCTCCACTCGGGCATGCAGGTCTACCCCGGCGACCCCGGGGTGGACTTCGCGCCCGCCCTCGAGCTCGATCGTGACGGCGCGGCCGTCACGGCGCTGCACCTCGGCTCGCACACGGGCACCCACGTCGACGCGCCGGCGCACACGGTCGCGGGCGGGCGCACCATGGATCGGGTGTCGCTCGACGAGCTCGTCGGCGAGGCGCTCGTGATCCACGTGACCGGCCCGGGCGATCGGGCGACCGTGGGCGTCGACGACCTCGGTGACCTGCCCGACCGGGTGCCGTCGATCGTGGTGATCGACACGGGATGGGCGCGGCACTTCGGCACCGAGCGGGCGCTCGCGCATCCGGCGCTCGGCGTCGAGGCGGCCCGGCTCCTCGTCGCGCGCGGCATGCACGTGCTCGGCGTCGACACGCTGAGCCCCGACCCCACGGATGCCGCGGGCACGACCGACTTCCCGGTGCACGAGGTGGTGCTCGGCGGCGACGGCCTCATCATCGAGAACCTCACGGGCCTCGAGGGGCTGCCGTCGCGGGTGCGGATCGGGGTGTTCCCGCTGCGGCTCGCGGTGGACGGGGCGCCCGTACGGGCGGTGGCGTTCGAGGAGTGATCGGGGCGCCGGTGCAGGTTCCGGCGTCGGGAACCCTCAGTCGCGGGCCGCGAGCAGCTCGTCGGCCCAGGCCGGCACCACGACGCTCGCGGGTCCGTGCCGCACCTCTTCGAAGAGCGGCGTGATCTCGCTCGCGGCCAGGTTGAGCTCGATCGTGCGGGCGCCGAACGACGACGCCGTCATCACGAAACCCGCAGCAGGATAGACGGCACCGGATGTCCCGATCGCGGCGAAGAGGTCGCACGCGAGGAGCGCCTCGTCGATCTCGTCGAGGTCGTACGGCATCTCGCCGAACCAGACGACGTCGGGCCGGAGCATCCGCTCGCCGCATTCCGGACATGCGGGCCGCTCGATGAGGTCGGCCGCGACGGGCGACCGCGCGTCGCACGTGGTGCAGCGTGCGGTGAGCAACGAGCCGTGCATGTGCAGCACCCGGCGCGACCCCGCCCGCTCGTGCAGGTCGTCGACGTTCTGGGTCACCACCAGCAGATCGTCGCCCATGGTGCGTTCGAGTCGGGCGAGGGCCCGATGGGCACCGTTCGGCTCCACCCCCGCGAGCGCGTGCCGCCGCGCGTCGTAGAAGCGGTGCACCGTGTCGGGATCTCGCTCGAACGCCTCGGGCGTCGCGACGTCCTCGACGCGGTGGCCCTCCCAGAGGCCGCCCGCGTCGCGGAACGTCGGCACGCCGCTCTCGGCGGAGATCCCGGCACCGGTGAGCACGACGAGTCGCATGCCTCTATTGAACCGTGCCCCCGTCGCCTCACACCGGGTCCGCACGCCGTAGGCCTCGCGGCCGTCGTACTGGCTGACCGCGCCGCACAGTGCCAGTCGGGCACCGACGCGGAGTCGTCCGATCGCGGCCTCGAGAACCAGACCGCCCACGTTGTCGAACACCACGTCGACGCCATCGGGTGCCGCCTCGGCGAGACGCCCGGGGAGGTCCGCGTCGTGATGGTCGATGGCGGCGTCGAAGCCGAGGTCGTCCACCAGGTGCCGCAGCTTGACGTCGGACCCTGCCGTACCGATCACCCGGTCGGCGCCGCGCATCCTGGCGAGCTGACCGGCGAGACCGCCCACCGCGCCGGACGCACCCGTGACGAGCACCGCGTCACCCGGTTCCACGGCGACCATGCGGGTGATGCCGAGCCAGGCCGTCAGCCCCGTCGTGCCGAGCGCGCCGAGGTGGACCTCCGGCGGGAGTCCATCGAGGTCGACCGGCGAGGCCCAGGCTCCGTCGACCACGGCGACCTCGCGGAGTCCCTGGAAGTGCTGAACGATCTGCCCCTCCTCGATGCCGTCGACACGCGACCGCTCGACGATGCCCAGTGCCCCGCCCTCGAGCGGCGCACCCACGGCGAACGGCGGGAGGTACGAGGGGCGGTCGTCCATTCGGCCGCGCATGTACGGATCCACCGAGAGGTGCGTGTTGCGGACCAGCACCTGGCCCGGCCCGACCTCCGGAACTGGGGCTTCGACGAGGGCGAAGTCGTCGGCCGACGCTCGCCCTTCCGGTCGGCGGATGAGGTGCCACTCCCGAGCCGTCCGGGTGTCTGTCTTGGAATTCATAAGTCTTCCTAATTGCTTGATTGGATCAAGCATCACCATTTGACACTGATGCTTGAGCGAATCAAGCTTTTTGCTACGATGGGGTCATGGCCGTGACATCCGGGCCCGTCGCCGCGTCGACCGACGCCGAGCGAGCCATGTACGACTTCGTCGACGCGTACGACCGCGCGTTCGAGTCCGCCGCCGTCGAGCACGCGCTCAGCGTTGCCCAGGCGTGCGTCCTCGGGCGCCTCACCCGCCCATGGGGTATGCGCGAACTGGCCGACGAACTGGGCTGCGACGCCTCGAACATCACTCAGATCGTCAGCCGTCTCGAAGCGCGCGACCTGGTCGAGCGCCGCCCGAACCCCGACGACGGTCGGTCCCGGCAACTCGTCAGGACGGCCAACGGCGAAGCCGTCAACGTCGCCTTCGAGCGGTCCTTCGAGTTCGCCCGCACCGCCATGTCCAACCTGAGCCCGCGGGAGCAGGATCAACTCGCCACGCTGCTCCGCAAGGCCCTCGGCACGACCGACCGGTCAGGGCCCGCGGCATAGGTGAAACCCGTCTCACGGGGCCATGATGCGGATTCTCATGCACGCTCGCGCACGAGCGAACGCAGCACGAAGAACACCACGACCGCGACCACCGCGACGATCGCGAGCTTCACGATGAACCACAGCACGCTGAACACCACGTCGACGATGAACCAGGCGATGAGCACGGCGGCGATCACGCCGAGGACGGTCCAGACGGTGCGGCTCATACATCGAGGCTAGCCCACGCCGCTCGCGCACGATCCTCGGCCGACCGGGGATACGCTGGCGCTTGCGCGCGACCGCGACCGCGACCGCGCGCTCGACCGTGGCCGCGGCGGCGGCCGCGACATCCGCCCTGACGAACCAGGAGTACGAACGTGAACGAACCGAACGCAACGGATGCCTCGGCGCTGCATCCCGAGACGGTCGCGATCACCGCGGGCCGCCCGCAGCATGGTGTGGACGCGCCAATGAACGTTCCGGTGCACCTGACCTCGACGTACGGCGCGGGCGGCGAGCTCGAGTACGGACGCTACGGTAACCCGTCGTGGTCGGCCTTCGAGGCCACCCTCGGCGCGCTCGAGGGTGGCCGCTGCGTGGCCTTCGCCTCGGGCATCGCCGCGATCGCTGCCGTGCTCGACCTCGTGAAGCCGGGCGGCACCATCGTGGCGCCGCGCCATTCCTACACGGGCACCGTCGGCCTGCTCGAGGAGCTCGAGGCGAAGGGCCGCGTCCGCGCCGTGTTCGTCGACATCACCGACTCGGCAGCGGTGGCGGATGCCTGTGCGGATGCCGCGATGCTCTGGTTCGAGTCGCCCACCAACCCTGCGCTCGAGCTCGCCGACATCGCGGCGATCACCCGGGCGGCGCACGAGCACGGTGCCCTCGTGGCGGTGGACAACACCTTCGCGACACCGCTGCTGCAGCGTCCGCTCGAGCACGGCGTCGACCTCGTGGTGCACTCGGCGACGAAGTACATCTCGGGCCACAGCGACGTGGTCATGGGCGCGGTGATCGCGGCATCCGACGATCTCGCGGCCGCCCTCGTGCACCACCGCTCGCTGTTCGGCGCCATCCCCGGGCCGCTCGAGGTGTTCCTCGCGCTGCGCGGACTGCGCACCCTGCCCGTGCGGCTCGAGCGTGCGCAATCGAACGCGCAGGAGCTCGTACGCCGGCTCACCGGACACCCCGAGCTCGAGGAGGTGCGCTACCCGGGCTTCGGCGCGATCATCTCGATCGTCGTGCGCGGCGGGGCCGGCGCGGCCGATACGCTCGTCGAGCGCACGTCGCTGTGGGTGCACGCCACGAGCCTCGGCGGTGTCGAGTCGACGTTCGAGCGCCGTCGCCGGTGGCCCGCCGAGGCGCCGACGATCCCCGAGGGACTCGTGCGCCTGTCGGTCGGACTCGAGCACGTCGACGACCTGCACCGCGACTTGGCTGCTGCGCTCGACTCGCTGGGGTGAGCTCCGAAACGCACCAGAAGCCCGGACGCGCGGGCGCCCGTCAGCGCGCCCGCTGGAGCAGCCAGTCCATCGCGTCGGGAACCGTGCCGAGCACCGAGACGTGACCGTCGTCGAGTCGCATCCAGAGCTGCGCGTTCGGCAACCGGCTCAGCATCCACGACGCGTGCGTGCGAGGCACGACCCGATCGCCCTCGCCCTGCACGAGAAGCACGGGCGCGGTGACCTGCTCGAGCTCGAAGCCCCACGGCGACGCGAAGGCGACGTCGTCGTCGATGAGGCCGTCGGGTCCGAAGGCGTCGGACCGGCCGACGTCGGCGCCGAGTGCCGCCCACTCCCCCTCGAGCGCGGCGTAGTCGGCCGGGAGGAACTGCTCGGGGTCGAACTCCTCCGACTCGGCGAAGCGCGCACGCGCGTCGCGGCCCTCGAGCGCCGCACGCAACGCGTCGGGCGAGCGCATGCCGCCGAACCAGTCGAACGCCTCGGTGAACGGTGCGATGCCCGCGATCGAGACGACCGCCGTCACCCGCTCGGGCTCGAGCGCCGCACCCGCCAGCGCATGGGGCGCGCCGCCCGACGCGCCCATGGCGGCGAACCGGTCGACCCCGAACGCATCGGCGACCGCCGCGACATCCGCCGCCGCCGAGGCCACGTCGCGCCCGGGTCGCGGTGATGAGCCTCCGTAGCTCGGCCGGGCATAGGAGATGAGTCGGATGCCCCGTGACGCCGCCGCCGCGACCACCGGGTCGAGCGGGGCGCCGGTCTGCGGCGACCCGTGGTGCCACACGAGCACGAGCGTCGACGCGGCTTCGGGCCCCGTGTCGTAGGCCCGGAGAACCCGGCCGTCGTCGAGCCGTACGTCGCGCTCGTCCACCATGTCGCAACTCCCATCGTCAAGCCCGGTTCTCCCGCGCGATGGCCACTCTAGGCTGGGCGGGTGACACGCAAGACCGGGGTGGTGGGCAGGTTCTTCGCCGGCGTCGGCATGCTGATGCGCGGCTTCGGCTTCTGGGGGAGGCGGCCGGGCATCATGCTGCTCGGGCTCATCCCTGCGGCGATCGTGTTCGTCGTCATCGTCGGCGCCCTCGTGGCACTCGGCTTCAGCATGCCGGTCCTCACCGACTGGCTGACGCCGTTCGCCGACGACTGGGCGGACCCGTGGCCCGACGTCATCCGCGCCGCTGTCGGGGCGATCCTGTTCGCCGCGGCGATCGTGCTCGCCGCCGTCACCTTCACCGCGCTCACGCTCGCGGTGGGCGACCCGTTCTACGAGCGGATCTGGCACGCCGTCGAGCTCGAGGTCGGCGGCGCGGTGCCCGAGCACGACCTCGGATTCTGGCGTTCGGTGCGCGACTCGGCGAAGCTCATCGGCCTCGGCCTCATCGCTGCGATCGCGGTGGGGCTCTCGGGATTCGTGCCCCTCGTCGGTGCCGTGCTCGCGCCGACCCTTGGCGTGATCCTGTCAGGACGGCTGCTCGCGATGGAGCTGAGCTCGCGGGCGTTCGAGGCGCGCGGCATCGCGGGCTCGACGCGCCGCGCGATCCTGCGAGGGCACCGAGCACAGGTGCTCGGCTTCGGCGTCGCCACGCAGCTGTGCTTCATGATCCCGCTCGGCGCGGTGTTCGCGATGCCGGCCGCAGTCGCCGGTTCGACGTTCCTCGCGCGATCGGCGATGGATGCCGCGGCTGCAGCCGGCGCGGCCACCGCCGCCGCATCCGCCGCGATCCCCCCGCCCGCCCCCGCCACCGGAATTCCGCCGCAGCCGGGTCGCGCCGTCGAACGCTAGGCCTCGGGCGCGCGTCCGTCGAAGAGCAGCATCGGCACCGGCCCGAACGGCATGGATCTCACGCGCAGCCGCCGCACGTCGACGCCCACGAAGCCAGCCGCGACGAGGGCCCCTTCGGTGTCGCGGTCCCAGTGGCATCCGTGGCAGAACCGCTTCGAGAAGGGCGTCGCGACCCGCTGCACCGCCCGCTTCAGCGTTCGCGGCGGGGCCAGGACGTGGTCGACGAAGACCACGCGACCGCCCCGCACGAGCACGCGCCGGATCTCGGCGAGCGCGGCGGCGGGATCGCCGACCGAGCAGAGCACGTACGTGCCCACCACCGCGTCGACCGAGGCATCCGGAAGCGGAATCGACTCGGCCCGGGCGTCGAGCGGCTCGGCACCATGCCGCCACTCGCGGGCCCGCGTCGCCAGTTCGGCACGCCGCTTCGCGTCGGGCTCGAGCCCGACCCAGTCGACTCCTGGATCGAAGGCGCCGAAGTTCTCGCCGTCGCCCGCACCGATCTCGAGCACGCGGCCGCGCACGCGCGCGACGAACTCGCGCTCGAGGTCGTCGAGCTGATCGTCGTCGATGAGCGGGATGGTCACCCTCGCACGCTAGCGCGCCGGTGCCCTCACGTCAGCCCTGCACGCGGCCGGATGTCGCGGCGATGCGCTTGAGGAGCGGCGGTTTCGCGAGCACCCAGACGACGACCATGACCACGACGGACGCCACGAAGACCGCGAGCCCCACCCAGTCGTCGGCGTCGCGGCCCGCGTACATCTGGTTGAGCTTGCGGAGCGCCCCCGTGGTGAGCACGAGCACGACGTGGACGAAGGTGAACACGAGGAACACGAGCATCACGGGGTAGTGCACCGCGCGGGCGAGCTTCTCGGGAATGGTTCGGACGAGCGGGCCCTCGAGCGGCCACACCGAGGAGAGCCTCAGCCCCGAGAGGATCGCGAGCGGCGCCGCCACGAACACGATCCCGAAGTAGACGAGCTGCTGCAGCGAGTTGTAGACGACCCACGAGTCCTCGGTCGGCCAGTCGAGCGACGCGTACTGCAGTGCGGCCGAGAGCGCGTTCGGAACCACGGCCCAGTCGGTCGGCACGAGGCGCAGCCACTGGCCCGTGGCGAACAGCACGACGACGTAGACGACGCCGTTGAGGATCCAGAGCGCGTCGAGCCAGAGATGGAACCAGAGGTGGATGCCGAGACGCCGTGGCGCCCGCTTCGTGCGCGGCCACCGCGCGTTGTCGCGCGTCCAGAACCCGGGCGGACGCTTCTTGGAGTGCAACTGGTAGCCCGTGCGCACGAGGAGCAGGAGGAACAGCGAGTTGAGGAAGTGCTGCCAGCCGAGCCACGCCGGAATCCCGACCGGGGTGCCGTCGGGCGGCGGCACGATGCCGGGGTACGTCTCGACGAAATCCTCGACCCCGGCAAGTCCGCGCAGCCAGCGCGCGACGAGCACCCCGATGACGAGCACGACCACCGCGACGAGCGTGGTCCACAACACCTGCTTGCGCCTGGCCCGCCACCATTCGGCGGCGCGAGTGGAGTTCGGCGAGGTCACGGTCATCTCGGGAGGCAGTTCCTTCTCCGGCGGGGGCCGGGGCATCCGCTCGATCGACGGCGCGACGGGCGCGCGACGGCCGCAGCGGTGAATTGCGGATGCCTCGACGATATCGCCGCACGCGGCGAGCGCGAAGTCCGCGAGCAACAGGGCGCCACGCGTCGACACGCTTTCGACCGGGGGCGATCCGACCGACCGATTCACAGGGGGCGGCACTAGGGTTGCGACCACGGGGCCGTCCAGGCTCCCGATCAGAGGACGTCACCGTGTCAGACAAGTCACCGAAGAAATCGTCCAGCAAGACCCCCGCAGCGAAGTCGCTCAAGGAGAAGCGGATCGACAAGAAGGCCAAGGTCGCGAATCGGCCGGGCAACGACGTCACCGAGGCCACGCACCGCAAGAAGTAGCCGGTCGGCGGGTCAGGGTCGCGGGTCCCGAAGCATTGGACGAGGACGGCGGCGGTGCAATGCCACCGTCCTCGATTTCGGATTGATCCTCCCCCGAAACCCGCGAGCGGCGCAGTCCCCTCTTTGGCGGACCCGGCCGGTTCTCGCCGGCCTCAGCCGCGCATCGGAGCGAAGAACGTCCGGATGTCGCCCACGAGGACCGAGGGCACCTCGAGCGCCGCGTAGTGGCCGCCTTCATCGAAGCGGCTCCAGTGCACGATGTTCGAGTTGTCGCGCTCCGCGAACACCCGAATGGTCTGGAAATCGTCCTTGAAGACGGCGACCCCGGTGCGTGCCGCGTTCACCTGCGGCTCGGCGCCCGCGGCATCCGCTCGGGCGTTCTCGAGGTAGCTGCGGCTCATGCCGGCCGGGGCGTTCGCGAACCAGTTGACGCTGACCTCGGTGAGGATCTTCTCGAGCGGCACGAGCGACGTGCCATTGCCGAACGAGTTGAACAGCTCGCTGTAGGCGAGCAACCCCACGGGTGAGTCGCTGAGGCCTGTCGCGACGGTCTGCGGCCGACTCGCGTTCATCGTGTTGTAGCCGCCCACGGACTGGAACCACTGCATGTGCTCGAGCCCGGCGTAGTCCTGCGGCTCGAGCCGCTCGAACTCGGCCGGGTCGCCCGAGGGGAACGAGAAGAGCTGCAGCACGTGCAGGCCGAGGAAGCCCTCGGGGTTCAGGAGGCCGAGTTCGCGTGCGACCATGGCGCCGTTGTCGGAGCCGTGGATGCCGTACCGCTCGTAGCCGAGGCCGCGCATGAGCGCGTCGTACGCCCGGGCGACGCGCGCCATGGTCCAGCCCGCCTCGACGACGGGGGTCGAGAAGCCGTAGCCCGGGGCATCCGGGATCACGACATCGAAGGCGTCCTCGGCGCGTCCGCCGTGCGCGACCGGGTCGACGAGCTCGTCGATCAGGTCGAGGTAGTCGACGGATGACCCGGGGTACGTGTGCGCGAGCAGGAGCGGTGTGGCATCGGGGTGCGGCGAGCGCACGTGGATGAAGTGGATCGTCTGGCTGTCGATCTCGGTCGTGAAATGCGGGAATGCGTTGATACGCGCCTCCGCGGCGCGCCAGTCGAACGTGGTGCGCCACGCGTCGATCGCCTCGCGAAGGTACGAGTTGGGCGTGCCCGCGTCCCAGTCGTCGACGGGGGCGGGCTGCGGGAGGCGGGTGCGCGCGAGGCGCTCCATGAGGTCGTCGAGCTCGGCCTTCGAGACCTCGACGCGGAAGGGGCGAATGTCGATGCTGGAGGTTGTGGTGTTCGTCATGTCTCCGACGGTACGGTCCATATAGGAACGTTCTGCTCCTAATTGCGCGAGAAAGTTGAGCCATGTCCGACACCGCCGCTCGCCTGCTGGCCCTGCTCTCGCTCCTCCAGTCCAGGCCCGAATGGAACGGCACCGAGCTCGCCTCGCGCCTCGGCGTGTCGACGCGCACCGTGCGCAACGACATCGACCGCCTGCGCGAGCTCGACTACCCCGTGGACGCGACGCGGGGAGCCGCCGGCGGCTACCGGCTCGGTAGCGGCGGCAAGCTGCCGCCGCTGCTGCTCGACGACGAGGAGGCCGTGGCCGTGGCCGTCGGGTTGCGCGCCGCCACCGGCATCGCGGGGATCGCGGAGTCGAGCACCCGGGCGTTGGCCAAGCTCGAGCAGGTGCTGCCCTCGCGACTGCGGCCGATGGTGGCGGCGGTCTCGTCGGTCGTCGATCGCGCGCCCGAGAACACCGGAACGGATGCCCCCGACCCCGAAGTGGATCCAGCCGTGCTCGCCGCCATCGCCGCCGCCATCCGCGACGTCGAATGGTTCCGTTTCGACGACCGCGGCACGCCGCGCCTCGTGGAGCCCTATCGGCTGCTCAG
This sequence comes from Agromyces sp. NPDC052230, assembly GCF_040679595.1. Classification (NCBI taxonomy): domain Bacteria; kingdom Bacillati; phylum Actinomycetota; class Actinomycetes; order Micrococcales; family Microbacteriaceae; genus Agromyces; species Agromyces sp. NPDC052230. The sequence goes on from NZ_JBFAVC010000008.1 coordinate 25,240, forward strand.
TTGGCAGCGTCGTTGGTACCTGGTGGCACGAGATCCCGCCTCGGGTGAGTGGGGAACATTCCGGGCCGACTGGATCGCGCCGCGGATGCCCACTCGCCGGCGCTTCTCCCCAGCACCGCTCCCGGGCGGCGACTACACCGCATTCGCGATGCGTTCGATCGCCGCGAGCGGCTGGAAGGTGCACGCCCGGCTTCGCGTCGCCGCTCCCGCCGATGCGGTGCTCGCGCGGATCAACCCGACGGTGGGCATGGTGGAGTCGATCTCCGACGCCGAGTCGGTGCTCGTGACCGGCGCCGACAGCCTCGACACGATCGCCGCCTACATCGGCATGCTCGGCATGGACTTCACCGTCGAGTCGCCCGCTGAGCTCCGGCCGTTGCTGCGCAGCTATGCCGAACGGTATCTGCGCGCGGCGGCCGAGGGCTGAGGGGGCACCCCGCGGGGCTCAGCCGCGCGCGCCGCCGTGGGCGGCGACGAACGGCCCGAGCACCGCGAGGAGGTTCGCCCGCACCTCGTCGAGCGCGTGGCCCGACTCGAGCAGTCGCGTGCCGGCGTGCACCATGCCGTTGATCATCTCGGCCACCGCAGCCGGATCGGTCGCGCCGAGCTCGTCGAGCGTGGCGATGAGCGGCTCCTGGATCTGCCGGTGCATCCGGTGGGCCTGCTCGTCGAGCTCCTCGCCGGGAGTGAGCGCCGCAAGGGCGGTGCCCACCACATGCTCCCCCTCGGCGACGAGGTCGAGGTTCGCCAGTGCGTACGCGGTGACGCGGTCGGCCGGCGTGGGCGCCGCGGCCATCGCGCCCGTGATGCGCTCGGCCCAGCGCGGGAACGTGTCCTGTGCGAGCGCGGCGAGCAGATCGCGGCGCGACGCGAAGTACTGGTACACGCTCGACCGGGCGACGCCCGCACGCTCGGCGACGTCACCGAGGGCGGGGGCCTCGGCATTCGCCTTCAGCAGCTCGTGCGCCGCATCGAGGAGGGCGCGGCGACGCGCCGCCCGGTGCTCGGCGAGCGACGGTGCATCGATCTTCGGCATGACCCGCCTCCCTTGGACTCGACGCTCTGCGGTGTCAGCCGCACCAGCCTAGGCCGACAGCTTGCCGTCGACCATCTCGTGCACCCGGTCGCAGTGAGCGAGCACGTCGCGATCGTGCGTGACCATCACGACGGCCACATCGGCGCTGCGCGCCTCGGCCGCCAGCAGCTCGACGACCTCGTGACTGCGTGCGCGGTCGAGCGCCGCGGTCGGCTCGTCGACGAGCAGGAGGCTCGGGCTGTTGACGAGGGCGCGCGCGATGCCGACACGCTGCCGCTCGCCGCCCGACATCTGGCCGGGGCGGTGGCCCGCCCGATGCGCCATGCCGACGGACTCGAGCAGCGGCATCGGATCGAAGCTCCGCGGCCCGCGCGCGAGGCGGTTGACGAGTCGCAGCTGGTCGGCCGCCGTGAGCGCGGGGATGAGGTTGCCCGACTGGAACACGAAGCCGATGTTGTCGAGGCGGAACCGGGCACGGCGGCCGGCACGCAGCCGGGTCACGTCCGTGCCGTGCACCCGCACGACGCCCGAGTCGGGTGCCGCCAGGGCACCGGCGATCGCGAGGAGCGACGACTTGCCCGAACCCGACGGGCCGACGATCGCGACGAACTCGCCGCGCGGCACGTCGAGCGAGACGTGGTCGAGGGCGCGCACGCGACCGTCGCCATCGCCGAGCTCGAGCACGGCGTCCTGCACCGACAGTGCGGGAACGGCGTCGACGGATGCCGCGCCGGTGGTCTCGGGTGCAGTCAGGGTCATCGCTGTCCTCCAAGGGCCTTCAGCGGGTCGACCCGCGAGATGCGCAGCACGGCGACGGCCGCGCCGATGAGTCCGAGCACGATGGTGAGCGCGCTCGCGATCGCGATGGGCACGAACTCGAGGTCGAACGGCATGGCGTCGGGCATCGCGGCCCCCATGCCGACACCGGCGGCGACGCCGAGTGCCGTGAAGCCGATGAGGAGCGCCGCCGCCTGGGCGAGGCTGTCACGCAGCAGGTAGCGGGTCGACGCGCCCACCGCACGGAGCACCGCGATCTCGTGCGTGCGCTGGATCGTCCACACCGTGAAGAACGCGCCGACGACGAGCGCCGAGATGGCGTAGAGGAACACCTGGATCATGCTGAGCGTCAGGGTTTCGGCCTCGTAGCCGGGCGACGCGTTGAACGCCTCGACGAGGGTCATGCTGGTCGTGCCGGCGAGCTCGTCACCGGCGGCCAGGTCGAGTGCCGCCTCGTCGGACGCCGAGAGGGCGACGACGCTGGCGAAGTCGAAGTCGACCGCGTCGATGGCCTTCGCGGTCGGCGCGCCCGCGGGTGCCTGCCCGGAGGCGAGGAGCTGCCAGGTCGTGAGCGGCAGGTACGCGACGTCGACATGACCGAACGTCGCCTGGCCCTCGGTGAAGCCGATCACCTCGAGTTCGACGTCGGTGCGGTCGAGCGTGACGATCGAGCCGAGCTCGATGCCCTGCTCCCGAGCGGTCTCTGAGACCACGATGCCGTCGACCGCGCCGATGCCGGTTCCCGACGAGGTGCCGGGCGCGAGGAAGCCGTCGGGATCCACGCCGAAGAGCGTGAGGTCGACCTGCGTGCCGTCGTCGATCGCCGCGTTGACGATGCTGACGCCGATGGGCGTCGCTTCGTCGACGCCGTCGGCCTGACGCCATGACTCGAGCTGTTCACCGTCGACGACCGAGCGCGAGAACGCATTGTCGGTCTTGGTGCCTTCGTCGAAGGCGAAGGCCGTGGCCGGCATCGTCTTGAGTCCGGAGACGCCGTCATTGACCAGGCCCGAGGAAAGGCCGGACAGCAGCACGACGAGCAGGGCGATCAGCGCGATCACGAGGCCCATCAGTGCGAACCGGCCGCGGGCGAACTTCAGTTCGCGGAGTGCGAGGAACATGGAATCCAAGGGTTCGGTGGTTTACCGACATGATGTCGGGATGATACCGACAGTCTGTCAGAACGATGATCGGCGTCCAAATCCAGGCCGTGCCGGGCCGTGCCGTGCACACACCCCGCATTCCGGTCATCTCCGGTTCTTCCCGTGGTCACCCGTCACGCCTAGCGTGGAGGCATCCGCTGCCCTGCACCGCCGACGAAGGAGTGCGCATGTCCACGAGACGCCACCTCACCACGACCCTGGCCGCCACCGCATTGGGAGCGCTTGCCGCGAGCACCCTCGTCGCCGGCTCCGCCGCCGCCGCACCGCCCGACTGGGCGAGCGACCCCGTCGACCTGCGCGTCGCGACCTACAACCTCTCGCTCAACCGCAACGCCCCCGGCCAGCTCGTCGCCGACCTGTGGACGGGGACGAACGCGCAGGCGAAGACCGTCGCCGAGATCATCCAGCGCGCGAACCCCGACATCGTGCTGCTCAACGAGTTCGACTACGTCGAGGGCGGCGTGGCTGCCGACCTCTTCCGCGACAACTACCTCGAGGTGTCGCAGGGCGGGGCCGACCCTGTCGCGTATCCGTACGCCTTCGTCGCCCCGTCGAACACCGGCGTACCGAGCGGCTTCGATCTCAACAACAACGGCGTGATCGGCGGAGGCGACGACGCCTTCGGCTTCGGTCTGTTCGAGGGCCAGTACGGTATGGCGGTGCTCTCGAAGTACCCCATCCTCGAGGCCGACGTGCGCACGTTCCAGCACTTCCTCTGGAAGGACATGCCCGGGGCACTGCTGCCCGACGACCCCGCCACGCCCGAGCCGGCCGACTGGTACTCGGCCGAGGAACTCGACGTGTTCCGGCTCTCGAGCAAATCGCACTGGGACGTGCCCGTCGAGGTCGGCGGCAACACGGTGCACGTGCTCGCCTCGCACCCGACGCCGCCCACGTTCGACGGCGCCGAAGACCGCAACGGCACGCGCAACCACGACGAGATCCGGTTCTGGGCCGACTACGTCACCCCGGGCACCGCGTCCCGGTACATCTACGACGACGCCGGCGCGACGGGCGGTCTCAAGCCCGGCGAGTCGTTCGTGATCCTCGGCGACCAGAACGCCGACCCGCTCGACGGCGACTCGGTGGATGCCGCGATCGACCAGTTGCTCGACCACCCGCGGATCACCGACCCGCTGCCCGCCTCCGATGGCGCGGTCGAGGCATCCGCTCTGCAGGGCGGAGCGAACCTCGCGCATGAAGGCGACCCGGCGTACGACACGGCCGACTTCAACGACAACCCGGCGCCGGGCAACCTGCGTGCCGACTACGTGCTGCCGTCGCGCGACCTGCGCGTGACCGATGCGGGCGTGTTCTGGCCCGTGCTGGCCGATCCGCTCTCGGCGCTCACGGGAGGGTTCCCCTTCCCGTCGAGCGATCACCGGCTCGTGTGGGTGGACCTGCGCGTGCACGGCTAGCAACTCGAGATTCCCTCGAATCTTCGGGACCAAAGACCCATATTGCGCGCCTGCAACGTGCGAACATGATGACGGTGCAATGGAGCCCGAAACTTCAGGCATCACGGTGAGTCGATGGTCGCCCTGTCGGGGGATGGGCCGACCTCCGCACCGGCGGGCGGTGGTTCAGGAATGAGCCACCGCCCGCTTTCGCGGTTCGGCGAAGGCGTCCGATCGCTCGCCCGCCGGTGGGTCAGGGCAGCTCGTGGATCAGGGCAGACCGATGCGGTCGGGCACGGCACCGACGACGCTCGGCAGCCAGTCCTCCACGTCGGGCCAGGCGCGGCCGGTGGGCAGGCGGCGCAGCAGGCGGGCGAGCGAGTCGTCGGCGTCGGGCCACGGGATGACCCGGGTCGGCGAGGCGCTCGCGAGCACGCCGAGCCACCAGTGCTTCCACGTCGTCGGCAGCTCCTCGGGATGCAGCACGACGTAGTAGTCGGGCACGGCCATGGCGTGCCGCTCGGCGGCCGCGACCGCGCGTTCGATCTCGAGCTCGAGCACGCCGAACGTGGATTGGTCGTCGAAGAACTCGACCCACGCGGCGGCGACGTGCGCGAGGGGGTCGTGATCGTGCACCACGTACGGCGAGTCCGCCGCTGACGACCAGCGGGCCACCTCGTCGTCGGGTGCGTGCTCGAAGGTGGCCGCGCGGACGTTCGCGAAGCCCTCGAGGGCGTGGATGGCCGACGTCGCCTCGTCGCCGACGACGACCAGTGTGGTGCTGGTCGGTGCCTCCATTTTCGAATTGTACGTCGCTTCCGCGGGGGTACGGCCGGACGCGCCCGGGCGGGTCTTCGGGTCGCGCGCAGACGCTCGATGTCCGGGAGACGTCACGAGCTGCGGAGATACGATCCGACACGCCGCCTCTTGGCCACGACGCCCGGCGCGCCGGATCGTATATCCGCGAAAACGGACAGAACCGCTTCCTGCGGACGCGCCCGGGCGGGTCTTCGGGTCAGGCGATGCGCAGCACCACGCTGCCGCGCTTGCGGCCGGTGTCGACGTAGCGGTGCGCCTCGACGATGTCGTCGAGGTCGTACGTGCGGTCGATGACCGGCCGCACCTCCCCCGCCTCGGCGAGCGCGGCGAGCTCGCCGAACTCGGCGCTGCCGATGATCGCGCCGCGCGCCGTCACGAGCCGGCCGCTGCGCTTCGAGTGACGTGATGCCGAGAGCGCGCCCTTCAGGTCGGTGATGACGAGGAGCAGCGAGCCGCCGGGGGCGAGCGCGCGCTCGACCCGTTCGAACGGCGCGTTGCCGACGCAGTCCACGATCACGTCGTATCGCCGACCCTCGGCGGCGAAGTCCTGGACGGTGTGATCGACGACCCGGTCGGCCCCGAGCGAGGTCACGAGGTCGGCGTTGCGGCCACTGCACACCGCCGTGACCCGGGCACCCCGGTGCTTCGCCAGCTGTACGGCCATGGTGCCGACGGCTCCGGATGCCCCGTTCACGAGTACCTCGGCGCCGGGCACGATCTCGGCCATGCCCAGGAACGCGAGGGCGGTATGCCCACCGAACACGATCGCGGCGGCCTCCTCCATGCTGAGGTTCCGCGGCTTCGGCGCGATCGCGGCGTCCTGCTTCACCGTCACGTACTCGGCATGGCCGCCGAACGCCCCGCCGAGCATGACCATGACCTCGTCGCCGGGCGCGAAGCGGGTGACGTGGGCGCCGACCGCCTCGACCGTGCCCGCGGCATCCATGCCGAGCACGGCGTGACGCGGCCGGAACACGCCGAGCGAGATCGGGATGTAGAACCAGAGGCCCTTCGGCAGGTCGCGAGCCCGGGTGCGGTGGTCGGCGACGCTCACGGTGCTCGCCTGCACCCGGATCAGCAGCTCGTCGGCCCGCGTTTCGGGTTTCGGCACCTCTTCGACGTGCACCACCTCGGGGCCACCGAAGCGGCGTGCCACCGCCGCTCGCATCCTCGTGCCGGTCTTCACCCGCGTGTCACTCATCATCGGCTCCTCTACCTTACGTTGTACGACTTACAACGTAAGGTAGCGTGGAACCGAGCATTTGTCGAGGGTTCGTCCACGACGAACCCTCGCCGCGCTTGTAGCGTGGTCAGCGAGGGGAGACTGCATCCGATGTCATCGACGGCCGAACAGCGCGCCGAACAGCGCGCCCAGCAGCGCGACGAACAGCGCGCCGCACGACGCACTCCCCTGACGCGCGACCGGGTGCTCGGTGCCGCCGTGGAGCTCGCCGACACTGCGGGCATCGACGGCCTCACCATCCGCCGCCTGGCCCTCGACCTCGGCGTCGAGCCGATGTCGCTCTACTACCACGTGCCCAACAAGGAGGCGATCCTCGACGGCATCGTCGACCTCGTCTTCCGCGAGATCGAGGAGGCGCTGGACGGGTTCGCCGTCGCCGAGACGGATGCCGCGTGGAAGGCCACGCTGCGCACCCGCATCCTCACCGCCCGCGACGTGATGCTGCGGCATCCGTGGGCCCCCGGGGTCATGGACACGCGGGCCGAGCTCGGCCTCGCGAACGCGCGTCACGTGGACGCCGTGGTGGGCATCCTCCGGTCGGGCGGGCTCTCGTTCGACCTCATCCACCACTCGCTGCACGCGCTCGGCAGCCGCATGTACGGGTTCTCGCAGGAGCTCGGCGCCGCCGACGACGGCACGGCGCCCGACCCCGACATGCTCGCCCAGATGTCCGAGAACGTGCCGCATCTCGCGGCGATGCTCTCGGTCGTCGCACATGACGATCCCGAGACGACGCTCGGCTGGTGCGACGACCGGTACGAGTTCGAGTTCGGGCTCGACCTCATCCTCGACGGCATCGAGCGGCGCGCACGCGAGGGCTGAGGTCTCAGCCGGCGAGCCGGGGCGGTTCGACGTCGACGCGGCCCTCGAGCATCGGCAGCACGTCGGCGAAGTCCGCGCCGCCGATGGTGAGCACGAGCCACGCGGCATCCGTGCGCCGCACGAGCGACGACGACGCGTTGTCGAGCTTCGGGAAGCGGCGGGGCTCGTGGCCGCTGATGCTGCCGAGGGTATGCCTGATCAGCGTGCCATGCGCGACCGCGAGCACGCGCGCGGGGCCGTGGTCGGCGGTGATGCGATCGAGCGCCCGGATGCCGCGCGGCCCCACCTCGTGGTCGGGCTCCTTGTCGGCGAAGTCGCGGGTCGGCCACCGCGTGGCGAGCTCCGACACGAGCGTGCCCTCAGCAGCCCCGAAGTCCTGCTCGACGAGCTCCTCGTAGGCGCCGCCGAGGGGTACGCCGATCGTCGACGCGAGGATCTCGGCGGTCTCGCGGGCCCGCACGAGCGGCGAGCTGACGACGACGTCCCATCGCTCGGTGGCGAGGGCGGATGCCGCGACGAGCGCCTGCTCGCGACCGACATCGTTGAGGGGGATATCGCTGCGACCCTGCATGCGCCCGGCGAGGTTCCAGTCGGTCTGGCCATGGCGGATGAGGGCGAGCAGCATGCCCTCCAGCCTACGGGAGCGTGCCTGGAGGCCCACTGGAGCACCGGGAACACGGTCGGGGTGGACACTGAGGAAATCTCCGTGTCCGGCACGGATGTGGCGGCGGGCCTGTCGGGCGCACGCTTGCCCTGTCCGATCCATCCGACCTGTCCGAGGAGACACCGATGACCGACACCGCAGTCCCCACCAGCTCCGACGCCGACCGCGCGCTGAAGACCAAGCACCGCGCCATGTGGGCGTCGGGCGACTACCCGCGCCTGGCGTCCGACCTGATCTGGGAGCTCGGCCCCCGCCTCGTGGCCGCAACCGACATCCGCCCCGGCGAGCGCGTGCTCGACGTGGCCGCAGGTAGCGGCAACGTCGCGATCCCCGCCGCCCTCCGCGGCGCCACCGTCGTGGCGAGCGACCTCACGCCCGAGCTGTTCGACGCCGGGCGACGGCTCGCCGCCGAGGCCGGCGCCGAGCTCGAGTGGCGCGAGGCCGACGCCGAGGCGCTGCCCTTCCCCGACGACTCGTTCGACGTCACGGTGTCGAGCGTGGGCGTCATGTTCGCGCCCCACCACCAGCCGGCTGCCGACGAGCTCGTGCGCGTCACGGCGCCGGGCGGTCGCCTCGGCCTCGTCAGCTGGACGCCCGAGGGCTTCATCGGCCAGATGTTCAAGGTCATGAAGCCGTACGCCCCGCCCCTGCCCGAGGGCGCCCAGCCCGCGCCGCTCTGGGGTGATGAGCAGCATGTTCGCGAACTCTTCGGCGACCGCGTGACCGACGTGACGGCCGAGCGCCAGACCGTGGAGATCCGGTTCGAGTCGGGCGAGGCGTTCCGCGACTACTTCAAGCAGCACTACGGACCGACGATCGCGGTGTACAACCGCATCGCCGACGACCCCGACCAGGTCGCCGCGCTCGACGCGGCACTGGCCGACCATGGTGACAACGCCCTCGACGCCTCCGGCGCGATGCAGTGGGACTACCTGCTGTTCACCGCCCGCGTGCGCTGACGGGCCCGACCGAAAGATCCATCATGCACCACTCCGCAGATCACGTCGTCTTCGAGCTCCATCAGCTCGGCGAGCAGCGCCTGCTCGATGAGCTCGAGCGGCGTCGCGTCGTCGCCGAACGGCTGGCCGAGACCCAGCACCTCGAGAACGGGATGACGGATGCCGCACGCCCGCGCCGAGGCATCCGGGCCCTGCTTCCCCGGCGCCTTCGCCCCCTGTCACCGCCGCGCCCGGCCCTCGGCTGAGACGACGTGCTGCACCGCCAGGGTCCGCCCCCTCCATCGGGAGGGGGCGGACCCGAGTCGGGCCGATCGGATGAGGCGATCCGAGCCGATCGGCCGATCCGCCAAGGGGCCGGCCTCGCGAGCATCGAGGCATGAGCGAAACCGCCGTCACCCGCCCTTCACCCCTCTCCGCCACACGCGCCCCGACGACCCGGCCGTCCCGACCGACCCGGAAACGCCGGACGGGCGCGTGGACCGTCACCGGCCTGCTGCTCCTGAGCTTCGTGCCGGTCGTGGCTGGAGCGGCACGGCTCACGGAGTTGTCGATCGGCGCCGGCGTCACGCCCGGCAACGCGCGGTTCTTCGAGTCACCGGTTCCCGTGGTGCTGCACATCGTCGGCGCCACCCTGTTCACGGTGCTCGGCGCGTTCCAGTTCGTCCCGTCGCTGCGCCGCCGGCGCTGGCACCGGATCTCCGGGCGAATCCTGCTCCCGGCCGGCGTGGTCGCGGCACTGTCGGGGCTGTGGATGACCGTATTCTACGAACTGCCCGGCACCGACGAGCAGGCGCTCCTCGTGATCCGGCTCGTCTTCGGCACGGGCATGGCGGCGAGTCTCGTCATCGCATTCATCGCCATCCGGCGGGGCGACGTGCGGACGCACAGCGCCTGGATGACCCGCGGCTATGCGATCGGCCTCGGAGCGGGGACCCAGGTGCTCACCCACCTGCCATGGGTTCTGCTGCTCGGTGAGCCCGACGAGGCGACGCGAGCCGTGCTCATGGCCGCGGCCTGGGTCATCAACCTCGCCGTGGCCGAACTGGTGATCCTCCGGCGCCGGGCGGCAGCGCGCCTATCATGAGGGTCATGACGAGCCCCCTCCGTTCGGTGTGGGATGCTCCGCCCGCCGCTCCGCCGCCGCCCCGGCGGGTGTGGCGGGACTGGGCGCTCGTCGCGGCGGTCACCGTGATCGTGGTGATCGAAGGCCTCTTCCGGCCTGAGCTGACGTGTCGGGCCATGTGGGTCGTGGTGCTCGTCGCACTCGTGCCGACGCTCCTCTGGCGCCGCACCAGGCCGCTCGAGATGGTCGCGATCGCGTTCGCGGTCGCCCTGTTGCCGACGATCGTCACCGGCCGCGACACGCAGCTCGTCTCGGGTGCGTATCTCCTGATCCTCGTCTACGCCCTGATGCGGTGGGGATCGGGGCGGGCGATGACCATCGGCTCGGCCATCGTGGTGGCATCGGGCGCCGTTTCGCTCGTGATCGGGCCGACGGTGCTGAGCGACCTCGTCGGGGCGCCCATCGTGCTCGTGGCCGTGAGCGCGATCGGCCTCGCCGTTCGGTGGCGCGGTGCCGCGCGGGCGCGCGAGCTCGACCGCATCAAGCTCGTCGAGCGCGAGCAGCTCGCGCGCGACCTGCACGACACGGTGGCCCATCACGTCTCGGCGATCGCGATCCAGGCGCAGGCGGGCACCGCGGTGGCGGCGACCGATCCGGATGCCGCAGCCCGCGTGCTCCAGGTCATCGAGGGCGAGGCGTCGCGCACGCTCGACGAGATGCGTTCCATCGTGCGGATGCTCCGCCGCGAGGGCGGGGCCGGCGACACCCCGCCCCCGGCTGCGCACGAGCCGGGCCCTGCCATCGGCGATCTGCGACGGCTCGCCGGAGCACAGCCCGGCGGCCCCGAGGTCGAGGTGCAACTCGAAGGCGGCGTCGACGCCGTGCCGCCCACCGTCGCCGCGGCGGTGTACCGCATGGCGCAGGAGGCCGTGACGAACGCGAGACGCCACGCCCGCGACGCGACCCGGGTCGAGGTGCTGGTTCGGGCCGACGACGACGGCGTGCGACTCGACGTGCGCGATGACGGCGACCCCGCGGCATCCGCTGCACCGGGCTACGGACTCACCGGCATGCGCGAACGTGCGGCCCTGCTCGGCGGGACCTGCGAGGCAGGGCCCGCACTGGACGGCGGATGGGCGGTCACAGCCGTGCTCCCACGGACCGGGTGGTCGGCATGACGGTGCGCGTCGTGATCGCCGACGACCAGGAGCTCGTGCGCACGGGACTCCGCATGATCCTCGACGCCCAACCCGACATCGAGGTGGTCGGCGAGGCGGCCGACGGCGCCGAAGCGGTGTCGCTCGCGCGCAGCCTGCGCCCCGACGTGTGCCTCTTCGACATCCGGATGCCGGTGGTCGACGGACTCGAGGCGACGCGCGCCCTCGCGGGGCCCGGGGTTGCCGACCCGATGTCGGTCGTCGTCATCACGACGTTCGACCTCGACGAGTACGTCTACGAAGCCCTCCGGTCGGGCGCGCGCGGCTTCCTGCTGAAGAACGCCGGCCCGGCGCTGCTCGCCCAGGCCGTGCATGCCGCCGCCCGCGGCGACGCCCTCATCGACCCGAACGTCACGGTGCGCCTGCTCGAGGCGTTCGCGGGATCCGCGCCCGCAGCCGCCCCCGCGCAGCCGATGGAGCCGCTCACCGAACGCGAGGAGCACGTGCTCGCCGCCGTCGCCAGAGGTCTCGGCAACAGCGAGATCGCCGGCGAGCTGCACCTCTCGGTCAGCACCGTGAAGACGCACCTCGGCAGCCTCATGGCCAAGATCGGCGCGCGCAACCGGGTGGAGCTCGCCATCTGGGCCCACGAGACCGGACGCCGAGCCTGACGGCATCCGGTCCGTTACTCCAGATGGGTCCGCAGGCTACTCAGCGTAACGCTCGGGCTCGCGCTCCGGTCGCAGCAGGTCGCCGGAACGGAACGACACGAACGAACCTCCTCGCGCGAGCCCACTGTCTGCGGCGATACGGTCGGCGCTGTCGTTCAACGCCCACGGCTCCGCGACATTCGCCCACCGATCGGTGTCGAGACGTTCCTGCAGGGCCGTGACCAGCGCGGCGATCTCCGCGTCGGCGTACGCGCAGTGCCCCGGTCGATCCACGAAGGCCTGCCGGAGGAGCGGAACGTCCCCGTTCGCGCGCACGCGATCGGCGTAGGTTCCAGCCTGTTGGACAACCGGGGCCGCGTCACCGGACTCGTGCAGCGACAGTACGGGCCCGGCGAGGTCGCCGACGGGCGTCGCGTTGCGCTGCATGTAGGCGACGGCATCCCGCTCCGCGGCGATCCGTTCCCCGGCGTTCAGTGCGGCGAGATCGTCGTCCAGCGAGAGACCGGCGTCGCGATACAGCTGCGACACGAGTTGCGCCTCCCCCGAGTCGCGGAGGGCCGCGACGTAGTCCACATCGGTGTTCCAGGAGAAGTTCCCTCCCGCACGCTGCTCCAGTGGCTGACGCGGCGAGACGACTCCCCAGAGGAAGATCCGGGAGAGCTGCTCCTGCTGGGCGGCGAGATCGTGCTTCTCGGGACGCTCGGTTCCCACCTGCGACCAGGTCGGCATCTGCGCGAGGGTGGCGGCGAGCGCGATCCGCGCGCGGCCTTCGGGTGTCTGCTGCGCCAGGTCGAGCACCTCTCGGAACGCCGCCTGGCGGGCGCCCTCATTCGTGACGTTCACGAGCTCGAGCCGCGGGTCATCGGGCGCGAGGAGCATCTTCAGTGCGAAGGTCCCGTCGAGCGAGCCGTTCAGCATCGGTATGGCACCCGCGATCGACCCGCACAGCGGCAGCGCCGCGTCGAAGACCTCCGGATCCTGCTCCATGAGCGTCACCGCGACCTGCCCACCCATCGATGCGCCCCACGCGATGACGTGCTCGGGCTCGCCGAGTTGCACCGTCGCGACCTCGACGACCTGCGGCTGTGCGGCCAGGAGATCTTCGACCGCCCAGCCAGAACCTGCCGCGGCGCCGGCGACGGCGTACCCCTCGTCGATCAGCCAGTCCACCACCGCGTCGGAGGGCCCGCCGACGGGAACGCCGCGGCCGCCGCCGTACCCGGGACTCCAGGTGAGCAGGGTGCCGTTCCAGATCTCGGGCTCGTAGAGGACATAGCGCCCCCCGCCGGGAAGCTCACCCCGCGTCTCTTCCACAATCGTCTCGGCGGCAGCGGCGCCAGGAGCTGCGGAGACGCACAGCGCGAGTGAGGCCGCGGATGCGAGCGCGGCCAGGATCGGTCGTGATGACATGTCGTCCTTTCCGCGACGCGGCTCGTCGTCGAGCCACAGCGCTCCCAGCGGGCGCGTCGCGACATCCGTATAGGTAAGCGACACTTGATTCAGCGATCGCTCGGAAAATTGTTGCGTATGCACCTTGGCACCCTTCTTCAATGCTGTCAACGGACACGTCGCGGAAACCGCTCAATCGCTGTCATCTCGCGATGCAGGTCGTGTCGATACGCGACACCACTGACGCCGATCGTTGGGTACGGTGACACGCTCACGGCATCCTCACCCTCTCGTCGACCCTCATCACCTCAGCCGGTCGTGCCGGGTGCACCCCGCCGGGTGGAGCTCGCCATCTGGGCCCACGAGACCGGCCGTCTGGCCTGACCCCGTATTCGGGGGTCGCGCCGGTGCGCATGGGCCCGGGCGGATCTAGACTGGCGCCGTGTCGGGCCAGCGACTGACGCCCCGTGAGAGCGCCGTCCTCGCCGCCGTCGGGCGGCGACTCAACAACCCCGAGATCGCCGCGGAGTTGTTCATCTCGGTGCGCACCGTCGAGAGCCACATCGCGAGCCTCAAGCGCAAGCTCGGGGCCGAGACCCGGGCCGACCTCATCGCGGCGGCCGGCGTACAACGCCAGCGTGCGGCATCCGTACGGCTCCCCCGCACTGCCTTCGTGGGCCGCGACGCCGAGCTCGCGGCCATCGCCGACCAGCTCGAGACGCACCGCTGGGTGACCGTGGTCGGGCCGGGCGGGGTCGGCAAGACGCGCCTGGCGCTGGAGTTCGCGAGCCGGGGCGAGCGGATGCCGCTGGTCGTCGAACTCGAGCACGCCGAGCCCGGCGATGTGGTCGCACGCATCGCGCGAGCGCTCGACCTCGAGGCGGGACCCGGAGCGGATGCCGCGACGCGAGTCGCCCTGGCACTCGCGGCGCACCCGTACCTGCTCGTGCTCGATAACGTCGACCGCGTCGGCCGGGCCGTGGGCGAGATGGTCGCGAGGGCGCAGCAGGTGGCACCCGACCTGCGGGTCCTGACGACCTCGCGGACCCCCATCGGCGACGCCGTCGAGTCCGTGTTCCCGCTCGTCCCGCTCGCGACGGACGGCCCGGATGCCGCGGCCGTCGCCATGTTCCTCGACCGCCTCGGTGCGGTGGGTCGCGCCGCCGCGGCACCCATGGCGTTGTCGACCGCCCAGCCGTCACCCGCCGACCGCGAGGTGGCGGAACGTGTGTGCCGGCGCCTCGACGGACTGCCGCTCGCCCTCGAACTCGCCGCCGCGGTGGCCCGGCACCTCTCGCTCGAGGAGCTCGCGAGTCGCCTCGACCGCGACTTCGCCACGCTCGACCGCGCGGCCCCCGAAGGCCGCCACCGCACGCTCGAGACCGCGTTCGACTGGACCTGGGACCTCCTCACCGACGAGGAGCGCGAGGTGCTCTGCCGGCTCGCCGCACTGCCTCGCACGTTCGACGTCGACCTCGCCGTCGCCGTCACGCATCCGGGAGCCGAGGGGGTGCTGGTGCGCCTGCTCGACCACTCGATGGTCGTGCCGACCGGCGGGCGGCCCCGACGGTTCCGCCTGCTCGCCGTGATGCGCGAGTTCGTGCGGGCGCGCACCGATCCCGCGGTGATCCGCGAGGTGCTGCAGCGGCACGCCGAGTACCTCGAGGCGGTCGTCACCGAGTTCGTGCGGCACGCCCGAACCGACGACAGCGCCGAGGCCGTGCACACGTCGGAGACCCTCTGCCCCGAGGTGAACGCGGCGGTGCGCTGGGCGCTCGCGGCGGGGCATCCGGCGGCCGTCACCCTTGCGGCCTCCCTGGCCATCGGGGTCGAGCAGTACGGCTCCGACGTCGACAGCGTGCGCACGCTGGCCATGGCGGCGAACGACGAACGGGTGCGCGCAGGGGCATCCGCTCAGCAGTTGCTCGACCTCGGCATCGGGCTCTCGTTCGTCGACGTGCACCTCGTCGACGAGCTCTCGCGACAGGCGCTGGCGCGCGCCGACGACCCACCCTCGCGGCTCGCGGCCAACCACCTCGCGGGGCTCGCCGACGCCTACTCCGACCGGGTGGCCGACGCGTTGGCGCACCTCGACGAGGCCGAGCGGCTCGCGATCGAGCTCGACGAGCCATGGCAGCTCGCCGCGGTCCGCCAGATGCGCGGGGTCGCGTACTGCCACACGTCCCCGCCCGACTTGGCCCGGGCCGTCGTGGAGTTCGAAGCCGCGATGCGCGGCTACTCCCTCGTCGGCGACGCCATGCACGCGAACAACGCCCGGTTCATGATGGCGTTCTCTGCCGCCGAGGACGGACTGGCGTCCGACCAGGCGGCCGAGTGGGCGGCCGAATGCGCCGACTACGCCGTGCGCACCGGCAACGTGCACGAGCTCGCGCACGCACACCTCGTGCAGTCCATGCTGCGGGCGGATGCCGCCGACCCCGACGGTTCGGATGACGGGCGCAACTCGAGCGAACTGGCCGACCTGTCGGAGCTGACGGGGACGTTCCGCCGCCTCGGCGACCTGCGCTGCGTGACCCGCAGCCTGATGCTGCGGGCACGGCTCGGTGGTCTCGCCGACCGCGTGCCCCTCCTCGCGGAAGCGGCCGACGTCGCCCATGCGGCGGGCGATCCCGCCCACGAGACCACCGCGCTCGGTCGCCTGGCGGCCGCGCACTGGGAGCGCGGCGATCGCATCGCGACCCTCACCGCGCTCGACCGCCTCGGGGCGGTCGCGGGAGCGGACGCCGCGGCTGCCGCGACCCCGCAGGAACTCGCCGAGGAGCGTGTCGCGGGCTGAGCGCCCGGACACACGGGACACGTGTCCCGTGACAGCGGGACTCCCCGGCTGTCACCATGATCGGATGACCCGCGCCCTCGCCACGAGCCGCATCGCGACGATCGTTGCGGTGTGCGCGTCGCTCGTCGCGGCGGTCGGCGCGCCGCTCGTCGTCGCCGGGGTTCGCCTGGTGGCCGCGCGCTGAGCGCGCCTGAGCCTGCGCCACCTCGCCACCCTCAGATCGTGGCGCCGACCAGCGCCTCGCCGAGCGGGGTGCGCACGTGCAGCACGCGGGCGCCGTCACGCGTGCTCGCGACGAGGCCGCTGTTGCGGAGCACCGTGAGGTGGTGCGACGCGGTGGACACGGCGATGCCGCAGTCGGCGGCGACCTGCGAGGTGGTTCGCGGGTCGTACGCCGTGAGCAGGATCTCGGCGCGAGCCGGGCTGAGCAGCGCGCCGAGCGAGCGCGACGCCGCCTCAGGATCGCGCGCCCACGTCTCGGTCACGCCCTGGGCCGGGTAGAACAGCGTCGGCTGGGCGGGCGGCTCGGTGAGCACCGCGCACCGATGCGAACTCATCACCGAGGGCACGAGCACGAGGCCGATTCCCCGGCAGTCGACGAGCTCGCTGTGCCGTCGCAGGCGCACCCGCACCCCGTCGCCGTGCCACGTGACCGACTCGTGCAGCGCCCGCACCATCGAGGCGATGCCGTCGGTCGCCACCCGCCGCGCACGTACGGCGATGTCGGCACGCAGGATGCGCTCGAGCTGCGGCCAAACTGGTGCGATCAAGGCGTCCCAGAGCTCGGTCCAGGCATCGGCGATCCGGTCGAGCGAGTGCTCCGGATGCTCCATCATGCGCGCGATGGTCTCGTGCCGGCGCCCGCTCGACCGCGCGAGCATCTTCGTGAGGTCGGCACGGAACAGCTCGGCCGGCACGTCGCGCAGCCGCTCGGCCTCGTCAGCGGGCGACATGTCCCAGCTCGGCGTCGCCGTGAAGAAGTCTGGGAAGTACCCGTCGGCGCCGATCACGGTCGACATCAGCTCGAACGGCTCGCGCGGGACCCGGTCGCGCACCGAGCGCAGCCACCCCCACTGCATGGGCTGATCCTCGGGCCGCTGCAGCACACGGACCGAGTTGCAGAGCTCATGACCCGGCGAGACGCCGAACCGGATCGCCGAGATGTCGTCGGGCGCCAGCCGGAAGTCCACGTACTTTCGATCCACGTCGAAATGGTATCGGCGTCGGATGCCGTGGCGGGAGCCTGTCGGCAACGGATGGCGACGGGTCATCCGGAACCTCGAAAGGACCATCACCATGACGCTCGCAGACCTCGAGAACGCCGCCGACGCCGCCTCGACCCTCGCCGCACTCGTGCACGCGGAGGCGCTCCGCGTCGGCACCGGACGCACCCTGCGCTTCGAGGGCCGGGATCACGGTTCGGCGATCTCGTACTTCCTCGTCGACAACGAGCCCGGCCAGGGGCCGGACCTGCACCGGCATCCGTACTCCGAGACGTGGATCGTGTTCGAGGGTGAGGCTCGCTTCACCGTCGGCGACCAGCAGTTCATCGCGACCGCCGGCGACACGGCCACCTGCGCACCGGGACTCTGGCACGGCTTCAAGAACGTGGGCACCGGGCGCCTCAAGGTGCTCGGCATCCACCCGTCGGACACGATCATCCAGGAGTTCGCCGACGAGACCGACGCCTGAGGTGACGGGCCACGGCGTCCAAGCCGCTACGCCGAGACGTCGGTATCCGCGTGAGGCGCGCCGACGGGCTTCGACTCGGGTGATCCCCGCTGACGCAGGTAGATCGAGAGCGCGATCATGCTGCCCACGGCGAGGAACTCCGACTGCCAGTTCTGCAGGGTGCGATTCCAGAAGTCGGCGGAGACGAGGTACTCCCCCCACGTGAGAAGGTCCTGGCCGTGGTCGACCTGCTCGGCGTTGAACACCACCATCCCCGAGATGGACTGGGCCAGCCACGAGAGCAGGAAGATGGTGCCCATCACGAGGAGCAGCGAGTTCGAGAAGAGCGTGTGACGCCAGTCGGAGACCTTGGCCCACTTCGGCGAGTCGGCGCGTGCGTGCTGCTTGACCAGTTGCTCCTCGTCGGTGCCGACGCCCTCCTGCCCGGGGGGCTTCGACTCGGGCGAGCCCTTCTGCACGAGCCAGATGGTGACGAAGATGAAGAGGAAGAACTGCAGGTACTCCGACTGCCAGTTCTCGGCCACGTCGACGACGAACTCCGAGGACGTCACGAATTCGCCCCAACTCACCGGCGGTTCGTCGTGCGACACCTGCTTCTCGTTGAACTCGAAGAGCCCCGCGATCGACTGGCCGATGAGCGCCAGGGCGAAGATCACGCCGAAGGCGATGCTGAGTCCATGATCCCGAACGCGCATGCGCTTCACCTCCCCATCAGGCCGATGGCGAGCATGTACACCAAGCCCACTGCGATGACCACGAGCCACGATGTGAAGACGACGCTCATGTGCCGACGGTAGCCCTCGGCATGTGGGGTCCGGCAACCGGATGCGGAGCGTCGCGGAAGCGGGCTCTCATCTCCCGTCAAGCCCCTGACCGTGCCGCCGGCGTCGGGCTATCAACGGAGCATGGCCGAGCTGCGCACTCCGGATATCAGGACCATTCCACGATCGAAGGCGATCGACGACTCGTACGCGTTCGTCCGCGACGGATATCTCTACGGAGACCGGCGATTCCGACGACTGGGCTCCGACGTGTTCACGGCACGGCTGGCGGGGCGGCCCGTCACCGTGATGTTCGGCGCTGAGGCCGTGGGCATCTTCTACGAAGGCGAGCGCTTCTCGCGCGATCGAGCCATGCCGGCGTCGGTGAGGCACCTTCTGCAGGACGAGGGCAGCGTGCAGGCGCTCGAGGGCTCGCCGCACCGCCATCGCAAGTCGATGTTCATGCAGATGCTCGAACCGGCATCCATCGACGAGCTCGTGAGCAGGTTCGACGCCGAGTGGTCGGCGGCGGGCCGCCGCTACGCCGGGCGCACCGTCTCGCTCTACGACGTCACCGTCGACGCGCTGACCCGCACGGTCGTGGGATGGTGCGGCATCCCCCTCCATGCGGTGGACCTGCCCGAACTGGGCGGTGCGCTCGCCGCGATGGTCGACCGGGCGGGGAGCTTCGGTCCGGTGAACTGGCTGGCGCGCGCACGACGTCGGCGAGTGGAGCAGTGGGCGGCCGAGCTCATCCTCGACGTGCGACGGGGCCGCCTCGAAGTCGCCTCGGGGTCACCAGTGGAGCAGCTCGCCCTCGCGACCGACGTGGATGGCACGCTGCTTCCCGAAGACATCGCCGCCGTGGAACTTCTCAACGTGCTCCGGCCGACGGTGGCCGTGAGCCGGTACCTGGTCTTCACGGCGCACGCGATGCATCACCATCCAGACTGGCGCTCGCGCGTCACGACCGACCACGAGATGGCAGGGCACTTCGCCAACGAGGTGCGACGACGCTACCCGTTCTTCCCGCTCATCGCCGGCACGGTGCAACGCCCGTTCGAGTGGCGCGGACGTGACTTCGAGCCGGGCGAGTGGGTGATCCTCGACCTGTACGCGACGAACCACGACAAGCGGCTCTGGTCGGAACGCAACCAGTTCCGTCCCGAGCGGTTCGAACGCTGGTCGGGCGACCCGAACACCCTCGTGTCGCAGGGCGGCGGCGACGCGGCGACGGGCCACCGCTGCCCCGGGGAGGCGGCGACCATCGCACTGACGACCCGTTTCGCCGAGTTGATCGCGCCGGAGCCGCCGTTCACCGTGCCCGCACAGGACCTGCGCATCAGCCTCCGGCGCATCCCGGCACTGCCGCAGGACCGTTTCCTGGTGGCGTTCGCCGAGCGGCCGTAACCGACGACAGCCGGCGGGCCGGCGCCCGAGTCAGGCGCCGAGTGCGCCCGGCGTCTCCATCACGTTCGTGCCGTCGGACAGTGTCTCCGACAGGACGCCGAAGAGGTTCCGGTCGGGGTCGAACAGGTAGGCGACCCGACCCACGCCCGGCATGTCGTTCGGCGCCACCGACTCGGTCGCGCCGATATCGATGGCCTTCGCGAACAGGTCGTCCACTTCTTCGACCGCGACGACGATGTTGCAGCCGTTCACGGGTGCGCCCGGCTCGGGGCTCGGTCCCTCTCGCGGCGAGAGGCCGCCATTGATGCCGTATCCCGGTTCCTCACCGATCGATCCCTCGCCGGTATCGATGAGCCAGTAGTCCATGTCGCCCACGCGTGTGAACTTCCAATCGAAGAGCGCCGAGTAGAAGTCGATGAGCCGCTCCGGCTCCGATCCGTACATCTCGAAGTGCGGGACGAGATTCGCCATGATGCTCCCCTCAGGTATCGATCGCGCTCAGGCTACGCCCGGTTCGGGTCCGATCTCCAGACCCCCGTGGCGGCGGCCTTCGCAAGCCCCTCGCGAATCCTGAGCGGGCGGCGCAGCATGGCCGTGATGGTGCTGACTGGCAGGCCCGGAAGAGCCGGCTCCGACATCGCGAATGCGTCGACGGCACGGTGGAGCGACGGGCGCGTCGCCGCGGCGGTCGGCGCCGCCTCGAGTCTGCTCGTCATCGCCGGGTCGTGGATCCCGGCTTCGTGCCGACCGAGCGCGTGGAACTCGAGTCCGACGTGGTGACGGTGTTCGAGCGCGGCCCCTGAGGGGTGCTGCTACGCGTTCCGCAGGTGCACTCGCTCGCCCTGGGTGCTGAGCAGGTTGATCACCTCGGCGGGCGCCTCCGACGCACTGGCGAACCCGTGCGGCACCCGGGTGTCGAACTCCGCAGCCTCGCCCGCCTCGAGCACGAGCTCCTCGTCGCCGAGGGCGAGCCGCACCCGCCCGCTCAGCACGTACACCCAGTCGTAGCCCTCGTGCGCGCCCTGCTCCATGGGGGCGTCGGGCGGATGCCCCGGCAGCACGATCTTGTAGGCGTGCACGTCGGGGTTGCTCCGCGTCAGCGGGATGATCGCCCGGCCCTTGCGGAAGAACGGCTTCGGATGGATGCGCGGGTCGGCGATCTGCGGTGCACCGACGAGGTCGTCGAGGCTGGCCTTGTACGCGGCGGCCAGCCGGATGAGCAGGTCGAGCGTCGGCTTGCGGAGGCCCGATTCGAGACGCGAGAGCGTTGAGACCGAGATACCCGTCTCGGCCGAGAGTTCGGCGAGGGTCGAGCCGCGTCGCCGGCGGAGCTCGCGCAGGCGCGGCGCCACGGCGTCGAGCACCTTGTCGAGATCGTCGGTCACGGGAGCCCACCCCTTTGCTGTTCCGGCAACGCTTGTTGCGGTATCTGCAGCCTACGTGCAGAGTGAGCGCATGCACAACGAATCCATGCAGAACACGTCTTGGGATGCCATCATCATCGGCGGCGGCAGCGGCGGACTCAGCGCGGCCCTCATGCTCGTGCGCGCCCGGCGACGCGTGCTCGTCGTCGACTCGGGTGCGTCCCGCAACCGCTTCGCTGCACACATGCACGGGGTGATCGGCCGTGACGGCTGGTCGCCGCTCGACCTCCTCGCCACCGGTCGCACCGAGGTCCAGCGCTACGGCGGCGTCGTCATCCCCACCGAGGTCGTCGGGGTCGAGCGCGCCGTCGAGCGTGCCGACCCGGGCTTCGATGTCACGCTCGGCACCGGCGAGCGCCACCGCGCACGCCGGCTCCTCATCGCGACCGGCCTGCGCGACGAACTCCCCGACATCCCCGGCCTCGCCGAGCACTGGGGCAGCGGCGTCTTCGTGTGCCCCTACTGCGACGGCTGGGAGTGGCGCGACCGACGCATCGGCGTGCTCGCGACCGGCCCGATGTCGCCGCACCAGGCGCAGCTGCTCCGGCAATGGTCGCCCGAGGTCACGTTCCTCACGAACGGCGCCGAGTTGGCGGACGACACGGTCGCCGAGTTGACCGCACGCGGCATCGTCATCGAACCGCGTGCTGTCGACGGCACGAGCACCGACGCCGACGGACGGCTCAGTGGCATCCGCCTCGCCGACGGCGACACCGTTGCGGTCGACGTGATCTTCCTGCATCCGCGAGTCGTGCCGAACGATGCGCTCCTCCGGGGCCTCGGCGCCGACACCGCACCGGGCCACGGCGGCGCCCCCTGGGTCGAGGTCGACGAGACCGGGCGCACCAGCGTGCCCGGCGTCTGGGCGGTGGGCAACGTGGTGAATCCGAGCGCGTCGGTGCCCGTGGCATCCGGGGCAGGCAACATCGCGGGTGCCACCATCAACGCCGACCTCATCGAGGAGGAGATCCGGGTGGCCGTCGAGGAGACCGTGCTCACGCCCGGCGGGTGAGCGCGGCGCCGATCCAATCGCCGAACGTCTGCCGGCCGAGGACGGCGCCAGGGCTCGCCAGCAGCGTGCCGTCGCGCATGGCCCGCCCGTAGGCGCCAGGGAGCGGCACCTCGACGATGAGCGCCCGAACACCGGCCGCGGCCGCGCTCCGGCGCACCAGGTCGACCATGCGCTCGACGCGTGGCCCGGCAAGATCCGGCACCCGGCCGACTGGCGCACCCGTCGCGAGCTCGACGAGCCGCTCGGCGACCTCCCGCGCGGCCACCGGCTGCGACTGCATGCGGGGCACGACCACGAACGGCCCGAATCGCATGCGCTGCAGCAACTGCGCCCCGAACTCGTGGAACTGCGCAGCGCGCAGGATCGTCCACGGCACCGGTCCGCGCACGATGAGCTCCTCCTGCAGCACCTTGCCGGCGTAGTAGCCGTACGGTGCCCGGTCGACGCCGATGATCGAGAGCGCGACGTGGTGGCCGACCCCGGCCGCTGCCTCGGCGTCGAGCAGGTGGCGCGTCGCGGCGCCGAAGAACGCGCGCGACGGGGCATCCGACAGCGTCTGCGTCGACGCGACGTCGATGACGGCGTCGACGCCCGCGAGCGCGTCGGCGAGGCCGGTGCCGGTGACGAGATCGACGCCGGCCGAGCGGCTGAGGGTCACGGGCTCGTGGCCCCGCTCGCGGACGACGTCGACGACGTGACGGCCGACGGTGCCCGTTCCTCCGGCGATGGCGATCTTCATCGGGTCTGCTCCAGTTCTGCATCGGTGGTGATCCCGGTGCGGATGGCCCGGGCCGGGAAGAGCAAGGGGATGCTCAACACGATGGGCGTGGCGAGTGCGATCGGCTGAGCGATCACGTCGATGAGCGGCAGGTGATCGAGGTGGCCGAGGTGAAACGCGAGGTGCGGCACGGAGAAGACCAGCCAGGCCACGCCGACGGCGACCGAGGCATCCGCCCGCCGTTGCAGCGCCGCCACCACGCCCGCGGCGGCGAGCGCGAGGTAGAGCGCGCCGACGTCGCGGACGAAGTGCTCGTTGAAGGGTCCCTCGCTCGCCCACGGGGCGAATCCGAGGCCGGGGAAGGACTCGCGGAACTCGCGGGGGCCGACGAGCGCCCAGAAACCGACGACGATGCCGACGGTGTTGAGGATCCAGAGGATGATGCGTCTCAATGTGGTGTTCACACCAACTACGACCGCGCGGCATGGCGGAATGTGAGGCGCGAGCAGATTCGGCATCCGGCCTCACGGTTCGACCCGCAGTCTGGTCTTGAATAGTGAGGGGCCGCAACTGCCGGATGCCCCGCCGCCGACCCGTGGGAGGAACCATGCGCGAGCCCGAGTCCGAGGCCCTGGGCGAACTGCTCGACGAACGCGATCACCTCATGAATCTCGCGTTCCGCATGCTCGGTTCACGCAACGACGCTGAAGACGTCGTGCAGCAGACGTACGTGCGCTGGTTCCAGCTGACCGATGCCGAGCGCGAGGCGATCGAGCGGCCGCGGGCGTGGCTCACAACCGTGGCCTCCCGCATCTGCCTGAACATCCTCGACTCGGCGCGGGTGCGTCGCGAACGGTACGTCGGCGAGTGGCTGCCCGAGCCGCTGCCGGCCATGACGACGGATGTCTCGAGCGCGTCGGCGCCCGCGGTCGATCCGCTCGACCGCATCACGCTCGACGACTCGGTGAGCATGGCGCTGCTCGTGGTGCTCGAGTCGCTCACGCCGGCCGAACGCGTCGCCTTCGTGCTGCACGAGGTGTTCGGGGTGCCGTTCGCCGAGATCGCTGACATCGTGGGCCGCTCGCCCGAGGCGACGCGGCAGCTCGCCTCGTCGGCGCGCCGGCACATCCGCGATGTGCGCTCGCGGCCGACGGATGCCTCGGAGCACGCGCGACTCGTGACGGCGTTCCGGCTCGCCTGCGAGAACGGCGACTTCGAGGCGCTGATCGGGATCCTCGACCCCCAGGCGACGTCGGTGAGCGACGGGGGCGGCAAGGTGCGGTCGGCGCTCCGACCCGTGGTCGGCGCGGACAGCGTGGCGCGTTTCATCCTGGGTGTGCTGCGGAAGGCGCCCGACTTCACCGCCGAGGAGCAGGACGTCAACGGCGAGCCGGGCCTCGTGGTCAGCCGCGGCGATCAGGTGGTCGGGGTCGTGACGCTCGGCATCGACGCCGGACGCATCCGCGACATCTGGATCGTGATGAACCCCGACAAGCTCGAGGCCTGGAACCGCTGACGCGCTACGTGCGAGTTTCGGCCCGCTGCTTGCGGTAGTGCCGCAGGGCCTTGTCGCGGCCGCCGCACATCTCCATCGAGCACCAGCGCCGGCTGCGGTTCTTGCTCGTGTCGACGAAGAGCCAGCCGCATCCGGGGCACTGCTTCACGCGGTCGAGTCGCGGGTCGGTCATGAGCTCGACGGCGGAACTCGCGAAGGCGGCCCGCAGTGCGGGGCCGTCCCAACGGTCGGGCCAGTCGCGGCGGAAGCCCTCAGCCTCGGCGGTGTAGCCGTGGCGCTCGAGGCCCTGGGCATGTTGCCGGGTGACCTCGCGTAGCGCTCGCTGATCGACGGATGTCGCATCGACGTGCGCGGCGAACACGCCGAAGATCGCCTCACGCAGGTCGATGAGGGCCGCGCGCTCGGCCTGGGTGAGCGGTCGGGCGAGCTCGAATCCGAGGGACGCCGCCCAGTCGCCCGCGGTGCGGCCATCGGCGAGCCAGTCTCGGTCGTCGTGCCGGTCGGGCACCGAGTTCGTGAGCTCGAGGCACCGCGCGTTGGCGACGTGTTCGAACACCAGGCTCGGCTCCTTTCACCGGCAAACGTCTGTTGACAGGTTACACCCACCCGAGTAGCTTGACCAGTGAAACGCAGTTGACCGGTGAGGTGAGCATGAACGCGGCGTTCCGTTGGCTCTGGTTCGGCGCCGGGGCGGCGAACCTCGGCGACGGGCTCGTGCTCACCGCGCTCCCCCTCATCGCGCTCAGCGCCGGCGCGTCGGCAGGCGAGATCGCGCTCGTGACGACGCTCATGACGCTCGCCTGGCCGGCGTTCGGCCTGCACGCCGGATGGATCGTGGACCGTATCCCGGTGCCGCGACTCCTGGTGCTCGCGAACGCCGGGCGCGTCGTCGCCGTCGCGATGCTCGCCCTCGGCATCGCGCTCGAGGGCCCGGTGGTGCCCCTCGTGTTCGCCGCGGCCCTGGTGTACGGCATCGCCGAGACCCTCGTCGACACGTCGCTCATCGCCGTCATCCCGACCGTCGTGCCGCCGTCGCGGCTCACTGCGGCGAACTCCCGCATGGAGGCCACGGTGAACGTGGCGAACCAACTCGCAGGGCCACCCCTCGCGGGGATCCTCGTCGGCGTCTCTGCCGCGGTCGGCGCCGTGACCGGGAGTGCGCTGTACGCCCTCGCCGCCGTCGCGGCCCTGATGCTCGTCCGGCGGGTTCCGACACGCATCCGTGTCCCGGAGGAACCCCGCGGGCGGGTGCGCGACGGGCTCACGTTCCTGTGGCGGCATCCGCTGCAGCGCGACCTCACCCTGCTGACGGCCGCGATGAACCTCGTCTGGAGCGCCTGGGCCGCGGTCTTCGTGGTGCACGCGGTGGCGCCCGGCCCGTTGGCGCTGACGCCCGCGGGATACGGGTGGCTGCTCACCGCGATGGCCGCAGGCGGGATCGCGGCGTCGCTCGCGACCAACGCGCTGCAGCGCCGATTCGGCACTGGCGTGCTGCTCTTCGTGGACTGCCTCGGCACGATCGCGCTCGTGCTGCCCTCGGCGCTCAGCGCCGAGCTGTGGATCGTCGCGGCAGGCCTCGTCATCGCGGGCGCCGGCTCGAGCGTGTGGCGCATCCTCGTCGCCGTCATCCGGCAGCAGGCCACGCCCCCCGAGCTCCTCGGGCGGGCCTACGCCGCCTCACGCGTCATCAGCTGGGGCGCGCTGCCGCTCGGTTCGGCGCTCGCCGGGCTGCTGGCGGCGGTCGCGGGCGTTGGCGCGGCCCTCACCGCGGCGAGCGCCGTGGCCATCATCGTCGCCGTGGCCTTCGTTCCGGTCTGGGTCGTGCGGATGCCGCATCCGGAGCCCGGTCCGGCCGACGTGTGAGCGCAGGCATTCGGCCGAACAGCCGAGCTGTGAGCCCGCGGCATCCGCTACCGTGTGTGCGCGTCGAGGAACTCGAGCGTGGCGTCGAGCGCGTCCTGGGCGTCGGCCGAGTCGAGGTGGAACTGGTACTCGTGCGGCAGCTTCGGCTCGTGGTCGGCCGCGAAGAACAGCTCGGTCGTCTCGACGCCGGCGTCGGAGAGCGCGTCGCTCATCGGCACCGACTGGATCCACGTCAGGGCATCGCCGTTACCGCCGCTGATGTAGGTCGGCGGGAAGTCCTCGGTCACGAAGTCGATCGTCGACATCGTGGTTCCGGCGTAGCTCGACGACCAGTCCTTCGTTCCCGTGTACGCCCACAGCGCGACCTGGAATCCCCAGTAGCCGATGCCGTTCAGCTCGGCCATCATGCGCAGGTCGTAGACGCCGCAGTTCAGGACGGTGGCCGCGAGCTGGTCGGCGTCGAGGGCGGGCCGGATGCCGATGAGATGCGCGTACTTCGGATTCGTCGTGAGCACGGCGAGCTGACTGGCCAGTTGCGCGCCCGCGGAGTCGCCGGCGAGCACGATGCGGTCGGGGTCGACGCCAAGCTCGTCGGCCTGCTCGATGATGTACGCGAGGGTGTCGTTCAGCTGTTGCACCGCGGTGGGGTACGTTCCCTCGGGCGCGATCGTGTACTGCAGCCCGATGGTCGTGTAGCCGTGGCTCGCGAGGATCCGCAGGTAGGGCGCCACGTTCCGCTTGTCGCCCGAGATCCATGCACCACCGTGCACCCAGACCACCGTGGGCAGGGGTTCGGTGGCGGATGCGTCGGTGAACACGTCGAAACCCGTGCCGTCGCCGACGGCATCATCGCCGGCCGCGACATCCAGTCGCTCGTCGACGCCGTCGGCGGGAACGTAGTGCTCCATCTCGGTGACGATGGCCGCCGCGTCCCGCTCGAAGAGCGATCGGATGAGCAGCGCCGACGGCCACGGCGAGCTCGAGACGATCACGGTGATGAGGGTGGCCACGAACGCGACGATGAGCAGGGCGAGCGTGCGTCGTCGCGCCTTCGGCGTGAGGAGCGGGCGCGGCGGCAGCGCGGGGTCGTCTCGCGAGGCGGCGCGCACCGCGGTGGATCGAGGCACGAGGTCATCGTGGCATCGCGGCCGCGGTTCGGGTGGCCGACACGGCGACACGGCGGGCGAACGGATGTCGCGGCGCCGCGTCACACGTCCGCCCCGGCCACAGGTGAGAATGTCCGGGTGGGAATCCTCTCCAAGCGTTCCGCCGACGGCGCGGGAACGCGGCTGCCGCGCCTCAGCGATATCGGCGACCCCGAGCGTGACTGGATCACCGCCCACACCGACATCGTCGCCCGGAGCGGCGTCGATGTGGACGACGTGCACGGCCTCAGGGCGTTCTATGATCAGGCGGCCGCCCGCTGGAGGCGTATCAACCCGCCCGAACGCTCCGATCCGAGGGTGCTGATCAATGCGATCGGCACCACGTTCGGCGAGAGCATGGTGCGCAGCACGCCACTCACGTGGATGCTCGCCGAGGACGAGCACGGCACGGAGCTCGCTGTCTTCGAGCCCCGAACCCACACGCTCCTCTACCCCGTGAAGCTCGTGGCTGAGCGCTGGCTGGCCGAGGATGCGGGCGAGTTCCTCACCACGACGTCGGATCAGGTGCTCGCCCGCTTCTCGCGTGGTCGCGCGCACCGGCGGCGCGAGACCCGTTAGGCGCCGACCACGCTGGCCGCAGCCGACCGCGTTCGACCGCCGCCGCGCGTCATCCGCGCAGCAACCCTCGCAGCGTCTGGATCGTGTCGGCGTCTTCGGGCCGCTTGTCGTCGCGGTAGCGCTTGACCCGTGCGAACCGCAGCGCGATGCCGCCCGGGTAGCGGGTCGAGCGCTGCACGCCGTCGATCGCGATCTCGACGACCGTGGTCGGCGCGACCCACACGGTGTTGGCGGTGCGGCGCACCTCGATCTGCGGGAAGTACTCGGTCTGCCACCGCAGCAGCTCGTCGGTGAGTCCCTTGAACGTCTTGCCGACCATCACGTAGTCGCCGGGCTCGCCGAACTCGCCCGTGGGGTCGAGTGCACCGAGGTGCAGGTTCGAGAGCCACCCGGTGCGTCGCCCCGACCCCCACTCGCAGGCGAGCACCACGAGGTCGTAGGTGTGCACGGGCTTCACCTTGATCCAGCTCGACCCGCGTCGGCCGGCGGCATACGGCGACTCGATCGCCTTGACGACGACGCCCTCCTGCCCGGCGGCGAGCGCATCGCGCGAGACCCGTTCGGCGACGTCGGGGTCGGCGGTGATCTCGCCCGGGATGCGGTGGGCCGACGCGATGCGCTCGAGTTCGCCGAGCCTGGTCGACAGCGGCTCGTCGAGCAGGTCGCGGCCGTCGACGTGCAGCACGTCGAAGAACCACGGATGCAGCAGCGTCTCGCGTGCGGCATCCGCCCCGAATCGCGACATCGTCTCCTGGAAGGGACGCGGCGCGCCGTCTTCGTCGAGCGAGAGCGTCTCGCCGTCGAGGATGACCTCGCGCACCGGCATGCGGCGCACCACGTCGACGACCTCGGGCAGGCGGTGCGTCACATCGGCGAGGTTGCGGGTGAAGACGCGCACGTCGTCGCCGGCCCGGTGCACCTGGATGCGCGCGCCGTCGAGCTTGTATTCGACGGATGCCGCGCCCACGACCTCGATCGCCGCGCTCGGCGTCGCGGCGGTCGCGGCGAGCATCGGCAGCACGGGGCGGCCCACCACGAGCCCGACCTCCTCCAATTCGGCCTCGGTGCCGGTGAGCGCCAGGCGCGCCGTTTCGCCGAGGTCGCCCGAGAGCATCGCGGCGCGGCGCACGACCGCGCCGGGGCGACCCGCGGCCCTGGCGATCGCGTCGGTGACGACGCCCTCGAGCGCACCGATGCGCATCTCGCCGAGCAGAACACGACTGATGAAGCCCTGCTCGCGTTCGGTCGCGCGCGCCGTCAGCTCGCGCAGCACCCGACCGCGTTCGGTCGCAGATCCGGCGCCCGCCGTGGCGGCGAGCCGATCGAGCAGGTCGTCGAGCTCGGCCACGGTGAGCGTGGGCGCCGCGGCGCGCTCCCCCATCGCCGCGGCCACGCCGCGCCATCCGACACCGACCCGGCCCTGCCGTGGCTTGCCGACGAGGAACCCCACCGCGGGGGCGATCTCATCGGGCTCGAGGCGGGAAAGGAGCTCGGCGAGCGCGTCGACCTTCGCCAGCCGCGATCGAGTCGCGGTGACGGCGTCGGCGGTGGTGACGAGCTCGTCGAGCAGCACGGAGCCAGTCTGTCACCGCCCACCGACGTGCGGGTGTCGGAGGGCTGGCGTAGCCTCTGGCACATGGACGATCGTGCCAAGGGCCGCGAACGACTCGACGAGCTCGCGCCCGAGCTGCTCGCGAACTCCGAGGTCTCGTGGATGCGCATGTTCGGCTCCGAGGGGCTCTCGGTGCGCGGCAAGGTCTTCGCCTTCGCCGCGCACGACGGATGCCTCGTGGCGAAACTCCCCGCCGCACGCATCGCGGAGCTCGGGCTCGACCACATGGTCATGCGCGGCCGCCCGATGCGGGAGTGGGCGCGCGTGCCGCTCACCGATGACGTCGAACGATGGCGGGCGATCACCGACGACGCGTACGCGTTCGTCCACTCGATCACGCCATAGCGTCTACGGCGCGGGGGTTGGTCACGCCGTAGTCCCACGCGGGCCGCCTGCTTGACACTGGGACGTGCTTCGACTGCAATATATTGCATGCACCACTCTGGCTCCACGAATGAGCACCCCACCACCCTCGCCGACTTCCCGCGTCATCAACTCACCTTCGGACCCAGTCCGATCCATCCGGTCGACCGCCTCCGCGCCCACCTCGGCGGCGCCCGCATCTGGATGAAGCGCGAAGACGTCAACTCGGGCCTCGCGTTCGGCGGCAACAAGACCCGCAAGCTCGAGTACCTCGTTCCCGACGCGCTCGCCAAGGGCGCCGTCACGCTCGTGTCGATCGGCGGCGTGCAGTCGAACCACACGCGGCAGGTCGCCGCCGTCGCCGCGCACCTCGGCATGAAGGCCGTGCTCGTGCAGGAGCACTGGGTCGACTGGCCCGACGCCGTGAACGACCGGGTCGGCAACATCCTGCTGTCGCGGCTCATGGGCGCCGACGTGCGGCTCTCGCCCGCTGGCTTCGGCATCGGGTTCAAGGAGTCGTGGAAGCAGGCGATCGCCGACGTCGAGGCGGCGGGCGGCACGCCGTACCCGATCCCTGCCGGGGCATCCGATCACCCGCTCGGCGGGCTCGGCTTTGCGAACTGGGCGCACGAGGTGGCCGCACAGGAGCGCGAACTCGGCGTGTTCTTCGACGCGATCGTCGTCTGCGCGGTCACGGGGTCGACGCAGGCGGGCATGATCGCCGGGTTCGCCGACCTCGATCAGAACTTCGGCGGGCGGCCGCGGCGAGTGATCGGCATCGACGCGTCGGCGAAGCTCGACGAGACCCGCGACCAGGTGGCGCGCATCGCCCGCCGCACGGCCGAGCTCATCGGCGTCGGACGCGAGCTGCGGGACGACGAGATCACGGTGCTCGAGGGCTGGGCGGGCGATCGCTACGGGGTCCCGGTCGAATCGACCGACGACGCGATGCGGCTCACAGGACGGCTCGAGGGCGTCATCCTCGACCCGGTCTACGAGGGCAAATCGATGGCCGGGCTCATCGATCTCGTCACCGACGGCGAGATCCCGAGGGACTCGAACGTGCTCTACGCGCACCTCGGCGGGCAGCCGGCGATCAACGCCTACAGCGGTCGCTACCACTGAGCGGAACGGATGCCCCGGAACGGATGCGCAGGAGATCGGAGGATGTGCAGGACGATCCCGCGACATCCGTCTTACACATCGTGCGAATTCCTGTACGCCGGCTGACTCCATGCCGAATGGGACTGGCAGAGTTGACGCATGCAGCGAACCGATTGGGACGTCATCATCGTGGGCGGCGGCAGCGCGGGGCTCAGCGCCGCACTGATGCTCGGCCGTTCGCGCCGCCGCGTGCTCGTGGTCGACGGGGGTGAGCCGCGCAACCGTTTCTCCGAGCACATGCACGGCGTGATCGGCCACGACCATTCGTCGCCGCTCGACCTGCTCGCCGCGGGGCGCGCCGAGCTCACGCGGTACGAGGACGTCGTCATCGAGTCGGGCACGGTCGTGTCCGCTGCGCCGCTCGACACCGACACCGACGCCATCGGTTTCGAGGTCGAGCTCGAGGCGGGTGAACGGCACACGGCTCGACGGATGCTCCTCGCCACGGGCCTGCGCGACGAACTCCCCGACATCCCCGGCCTCGCCGAGCAGTGGGGCCGCACTGCCGCGCTGTGCCCGTACTGCGACGGCTGGGAGGTGCGCGACCGTCGCATCGCCGTCATCGCCACCGCCGGGAACACCCACCAGGCGCAGCTCATGCGGCAGCTCTCTCCGCACGTCACGTTCTACTCGCAGGGGGCGAACCTGTCCGCCGCGGCACGCGCCGGCCTCGAGGCACGCGACGTCGCGATCGAGTCGCGTGCGGTCGTCGAGGTCGTCAGTGACGAGACGGGCGGGCTCCGCGGCATCCGCCTCGACGACGGAACCGAGCTCGAGGCCGACGCGATCTTCGTCGCCCCGCGCCCCGTGCCGAACGACCATCTCCTGCGCGAGCTCCGCGCGCGCACCATCCGTCAGGACGGCGTCGACTGGGTGCTCGTCGACCCGTCGGGCCGAACGAACGTGCGCGGACTCTGGGCCGCCGGCAACATCGCGACCGCGCAGTCGTCGGTGCCCGTCGCGATGGCGGCCGGCAACCTCGCGGGCAGCGGCATCAACGGCGAGCTCGTCGAGGAGGACGTCCGCGAGGCCGTCGCCGCGCACGAGCGGGAGAACGGCTGACCAGTCGGTTCGTTTCGATCCACATCGAAAGATTGGGCGAGAGGATGCCCCGGGGTGGATGCTGATGCCACTCGGATGCCGCGGCGGCATCCGCTCCGACGCTCTCGAAGGGACATCGCATGTCGTTCCAGGCATATCTCGACAACATCGAGAAGAAGACCGGCCTCACGCCGCGTCAGTTCATCGAGCTGGCCCACGAGCGGGGCTTCGACGAGACGACCAAGGCCACGCCCATCGCCACCTGGCTCAAGGAGGAGTACGGGCTCGGACACGGCCACGCCATGGCGCTCGTGCACGTCATCACCAAGGGCCCGCACATCAGCGCCAAGCACGTGGGCACCGATGTCACGCACAGCGACCCCAGCGACATGCTGTGGATCGACGGCGCGGCGACGAACCCGGCGAACGCGGCCACGGCGTAGCCGAGCGGATGCCGCGCCGAGCTCAGCCCGTGAGCTCCCGCACCGGCGCGCCCGACGCGAACGCGGCGATGTCGTCCACGGCGTCGCCGTAGAACGTGCGGTAGTTGGCCCGCGTCACGTAGCCCATGTGCGGCGAGCGCAGGACGCGCGTGCCGCCCGGGGCATCCGGTTGCCTGAGCCAGTGATGGGCGGGTAGCGGCTCGACCTCGTACACGTCGAGGCCGAGCCCCGCGATCCAGCGCTCGGCGACCGCCCGGAGCAGCGCGCCCTCGTCGATGATCGGCGCGCGAGAGGTGTTGACCAGCACGGCGTCGCGGCGCATCCGGCGTAGGTCGTCGGCGCTGATCAGACCACGCGTGGTGTCGCTCAGCACCAGGTGGATCGTGACCACATCGGCGCGTTCGAAGAGCTCGGCCTTCGTCACCGCGGTCGCGCCGACTGACGCTGCGCGTTCCTCGGTGAGGTTCGGGCTCCACGCGATGACGTCCATGCCGAATGCCCGGCCGATGGCCGCGACGCGCTGCCCGAGTCGGCCCAGGCCGACGACCCCGAGTGTCGCGCCCTCGAGGTCGCCCGGCAGCGAGGTCTGCCACCCGCCGGCGCGGACGACGGCGTCGTCGTACGCCACGCCTCGAACGAGCTCGAGGATGAGTGCCCAGGCGAGCTCGACGGTCGTCGTGCCACCCCGGGTGCCGCAGACCGTGATGCCGAACTCGTTCGCCGCGGCGACGTCGATCGAAGCGTTGCGCATCCCGGTGGTCACGAGGAGCCGGACGCCGGGGAGGCGAGCCAGCACCGCCCGCGGGAACGGCGTGCGCTCGCGCATCGCGACGACCACGTCGAAACCCCTGAGCGTCGCGACGACCGCGTCGGCATCGCCGAGCTGCTCTCGGAAGACCTCGATCTCGGCGTCGAGCGCCGACCAGTCGGCGACATCCAACGCGACGCCCTGGTAGTCGTCGAGGATCGCGATGCGCATGCGGAGGCCCTTTCGTCAGCCTCAGCGTATGGCCTCGCTGCTTGCGGGAGGACGTGCTGAGCCGACCCCGCGTCAGCGGATCGCCTCGGGGTCGGGCCCGAGGGCAGCGCGTCCGCCGTCGACCGGAATGACGGCTCCGGTCACGAATCCGGATGCCTCCGACAGCAGGAATGCGACGACGTCGGCGACCTCGGTCGCCCAGCCGACCCGACCGAGCGGGTGGAGTGCCGCCATCTGGTCTGCGACCTCTGGTCGCGCCTCCAGGAGCTGGTCGTAGCGTTCGGTCGCGATGGATCCGAGCGCGACCGCGTTGGCCCGGATGCCGCTGGGCCCGTGATCCACGGCGACGGCCCGCGTGAGTCCCTCGATCGCCGCTTTCGCCGTGGCATACGGGAGGGCGCCGGGAACGGGCCTCTGTGCCTGATGCGAGGACACGTTCACGATGGCTCCGCCGCGACCGTGGGCGTGGAAGTGTCGCACCGCGGCGTGGCATCCGGTAACCGCCATGGCCAGGTTCGCCGTGATCAGGTCGAGGATCTCGCGGGCGCCGACATCGAGCAGGGTCGCATCGCGGAACACGGCCGCGTTGTTCACCCAGCCGGTGAGCTTGCCATGATCCTCGGCCCGGCGGGCGGCTTCGGCAGCGACATCCGGATCGGCCGCGCTCCCCGAGACGAGGCTGACGTTCCCGGGGAACTCGACCGGGGGCCCGCTGTCGATGACGACGACATGGCCGAGGCCCGAAAGCCGATCGACGATGGCTCTGCCCACTCCTCCGAGGCCCCCGGTCACGACGAACGACACCTCGGTCTCCGACTCGCTCATGTGCCCATCCTCCACGCACGGGGCCTCTGGTGGTTACCGCTGCCGGACGATACGGTTACGGGCCATGCGCATCGTGGTGATCGGCGGCACTGGCTTCATCGGGAGCCAGGTGGTTGAGTTGCTGCGGACGTCGGGGCACGATCCGGTGGTCGTCGCGCGCTCGACCGGGGTCGACGCCTTCCGGGGTGACGGGCTCGCCCAGGCGCTCACCGGAGCCGACGCCGTGATCGACGCGAGCGACTCGCCGACGAGGGACCCCGATGGCATGATGGCGTTCTTCGCGACATCGGCTCGGAACATCGCGGCGGCCGAGACCGCCGCGGGCGTCGGCCACCACGTGCTGTTGTCGATCGTCGGAATCGACCGTGTGCCGAACAGCGCCTACTACCGTGCGAAGCTCGCGCAGGAGGAGGCCGCGCGCACGGCCCGCGTGCCCGTCACCGTGCTCCGCGCCACGCAATTCGCGACCTTCGGGCGGCAGATCGCCGACCGGGCGACGATCGGCGGTCGTGCGGAGGTGCCTCCCGTGCTCGTGCAACCGGTGGCCCCGGCGGAGGTGTCGGCCGAGCTGGTGCGGCTCGTCGTGGAACGCGCCCCCGCGGGCACGGTGGAGATCGCCGGTCCCGAGGTCGTCGGTCTCGACGACGTCATGCGGGGCACGTTCGAGATCCTCGGCGACGCTCGCATGGTGGAGACGGTGGCGACGTCGGCGCTCATGGGCACGGACGGGGCGCCCGAAGGAGCGCTCATCCCTGACCCGGCGTCGGGACATCCGCTCACGATCGGGCGAATCGGATGGCGCGACGCGCTGGCCGAGGTGGCGGCGAGTCAGACTTCCTGAGCGGGTTCGAGTTCGAGGGTCATGAAGACGCTGTTCGGGTCGAGGCGGTAGTCGCCGAACGGACCGGACTCGCGGAACCCGTACTTCGCGTAGAGGGTGCGCGCCGGCCGGAAGAACTCCTGCGACCCCGTCTCGAGGCTGACGCGACGGTATCCGCGACGCGTCGACTCGGCGAGCACGTGCTCGAGCAGCCTGGCACCGAGGCCACGGCCGCGCGCGGCGGCATCGGTGCGCATCGACTTCAACTCCCCGTGACCTGGCTCGAGCTCCTTCAGGGCGACGCAGCCGAGCAGTCGGTCGCCCTCGGCGATCGTCCAGAAGGTCACCTCGGGAACCGAGAGTCCCGAGACGTCGAGCGCATGGACGCTCTCGGCAGGCGAGGTCGCGAACATGTCGGTGAGGTGGTCGGTGAGCAGGCGGATGACCCGTTCATCGGCGAGGTCGCCCGGCTGGATCTCGGTCACGGTCGTCACCCGACCATTCTGCGCCGAAGCATGTTTCCGATTCGTGACGTCGCACCACTCCGGCACTCCGGCACTCCCGCACTCCGGCACTCCGGCACTCCGGGCCCTACCTGAGCGCCGTGATCACCTCGTCGACGAGCCGCACGACCGAGGGGTCGATGTCGGCGCCCGGCGTGAAGCCCATGCGCACCACGACGAGGTCTTCCGACGGCACGATGAGCATCTTCTGTCCGTCGTGGCCGGCGGCGTAGAACGTGTCCTCCGGCAGCTCGCGCCAACGCAGCTCGCCATGGAGCATCACGTTGCCGCGCCATCCCATGCCGGCGCCGGGGTCGTCGGTCTCGACGACGTCCACAACACGGAGGCTCTGTTCCATCCAGTCCTCGGGCAGCAACTGCTCCCCGTTCCACTCCCCGTTCTGCAGCGCGAACTGGCCGATCGCGGCCCAATCGCGCGGAGTCGCCCACAGGTACGACGAGCAGACCGGTGTGCCCGCGGCATCCGCTTCGAAGATCGCCGACGTGAGACCGAGCGGGCCGAGCAGTTCCCGTCTGGGAAGGTCCGCATCGACCCCCGCACGCTCGCTCAGCACCGAGCAGAGCACGTTGGTGCTGCCGCTCGAGTACTGCTGAATCGTGCCCGGCTCGTGCGCGAGCGGCAGGCTCGCGACATATGCGCCCATGTCGGGCTCGAGGTACAGCATGCGGGTGATCGGCGTGCCGAGGTCGTAGGTCTCGTCCCATTGCAGGCCGCTCGTCATGCGCAGCAGGTGCTCGATGGTGATGTCGGCACGCTCATCGGTCCACTCGGGGCGGAGGTGGTCGTCGTCGAGCGAGACCACGCCCTGCTCGACGAGCACTCCCGTCAGCAGCGACGCGACGCTCTTCGACATGGACCATCCGAGCTGCGGGGTGTCGGCGTCGAAGCCTTCGGCGTAGCGCTCGGCGATCAGCTCGCCGTCTTTCACGATGACGACGCCACGAGTGCCCAGCAGCCTGGTCTGCCGAGCGGAAAGATCCTCGCCGAAGGCGCCATCGAGCGCCGCCTCGATCTCGGGTGTCACGGCGGGGGCCGCCGCATCCGTGAACGGATTCGCACCGGGCGCGATCGCGGTCGCTTCGCCGAGGTCGGGGCGTTCCTTCGCGAGCGTGCAGCCGAAGCCCTCGGTGTACCAGGCCCGCTGGCGAGCAAGCGAGCTGAGCAGCGAGCCGGCGGTCACCGCGTCGTCGACGTCGACGCGGAGATACGGCACGAGCGGGTTCGACGGCAGATCGGATTCGGGATCGTCTCGTCCGGCGACCTGCGTCACCGCGCAGGCGTTGTGCGCGGCATAACCGGTGGCGGTCAGGAGAATCGGCTGCTGCCACGCGTACACTCCGGCGAACGCGGCGATCAGCACCAGGGCGAGGACGGCGACGACGACGACCACACGACGGAGTATGCGCACCTGCGGATGCTATCCGAACGACGCGCCACACGTACCGGGTGACCACCGGCGTGCTCGGATCAGCGGCCGAGCAGCGAGTTCAGCCAGCCCGGCCCGGCGACGAGCACGCCGTCGGCGAGGCGGGCGCGAAGGCCGCGGTCGGCGGTGACGACGAGGACGCGAGCACCCGAGCCGTCGGCGAGCGCCTCGTCGGCAGCCGCGACGATCGAGCTGTCGCCATCGGTCGGCGCCTGCACCACGTCGACACCATCGGGAGCGGTGGCCGCCTTCGCCGCCCCCTCGACCACGGCGATGATCCGCGCGATGCGGAGCGCCTCGCCGTCGGGCCCCGCGACGTCCTGGTCGACAAGCCCGGGAAGACCCGCGAGCAGTCGGGTCGCCGCGCCCGGGCGATCCTTCCACCAGCCGTCAGGACGCGACCCCATGACGTTCGCCACGTCCACCACGACGGTGACGAGCCGAGCGGATGCCGCGTCGTGAGTCATGCGGGGATCATCCCACGGTGGGGAGCCCGACGAGGGCGGCACTCTCCTGCCAGAGGCGCGCGGCAGCTCGAGTGTCGTACGAGGCGGGATTGGAGCGCTTGGCCTCGCGGTTGGCGAAGTACCGCCCCGTCACGCCTTCGACCTCCGCCGACGCCGCGAGGAGGATCGGCGTGGCCGCACCTTCGGCCGGGCTCTTCATGAAGAGCCGCGCCAGCCCGCTCATCATCGAGAAGAACCGCGCCTGGTCCTCAGCGCCGAAGTCCGTTCGGGTGACGCCGGGGTGCAGGACGTTCGCGGTCACCCCGGTGCCCTCGAGGCGACGGGCGAGCTCGTAGGTGAACATGACATTGGCGAGCTTCGACTGGTTGTAGGCCCGTTGCCCCGAGTACGTCCGCTCGCCCTGCAGGTCGTCGAAGTCGATCCGTCCCATGGACTGGGCACCCGACGAGACCGTCACCACCCGCGAGGGGGCGCTGGCTTCGAGCCGCTCGCGCAGCAGGTTGGTCAGCAGGAACGGGGCGAGATGGTTGAGCGCGAACGTGTGCTCGAGCCCATCCGCCGTGGTGTGACGGTGCGCCCAGAATCCGCCGACGTTGTTGACCAGCACGTCGAGCCGAGGGTAGGCCGCGAGCACCTCCGCCGCGAGCCGTCGCACCTCATCCTGCGAGGACATGTCCGCGACGAAGACGTCGACCGCGGGATTGCCGGAGGCCGAGCGGATGTCGTCCGCCGCGGCCGCGGCTCTGCTGGCGTCGCGGCCCACGATGCCGACTCGGGCGCCCAAGCGAGCGAGCCCGGTGGCAGTGGCCTTACCGATCCCGCCGGTGCCGCCGGTGACGAGGACGGACCTGCCGGCCATCGTGGCACCCGTTCGCTCGGTCATCGCTGACTTCCCTCACTGCGTACCGTCAGTATTGCCCGTGCGCGACGCGTCCGACATGCTCGGGTCATGCGCCCTCACGCACGACGCCGATGCGGCCGGCGCCGGGCTCACGCCGGGCGCACCGGCTGCCGCAGGATCGTTCGGAGCTTCTCGGGTGCGGTGCGGCGGGCGTCGCTGAGGTAGACCTCGTGGTGATCGCCGTTGAAGGTGAGGCCCTGCTGCGGCATCCACTCGTGATGCAGCCGCGCGAGCGTCGGCGTTTCCTCGTCGTACGAGCCGATGTGCAGGATCTGCGCCGAACGCCCCTCGCGGAGCTCGCGCACGTGCAGAAGGTCGAGCGCGGGCGAGGGCCGGTCGCCCTTGGCACGAACGGCCGCGACGGCGTCGACCACGAGAGCCTCGTCGATCCAGTCGGGCTGGGCAATGAGCATCGTCCAGCTCCACGCGTCCTTCTGTCGGGTCACGAACGTCTCGGGATCGTCGGCGCGCCACAGCCCCTCGAGCGGCGCGACCACGAAGTCGCGACCGAGTTCGCGCTTGCTGCGGAACTTCAGCGTGTAGGCGACGCTGAACAGCGCCTCGACGGCCTCGGCGTACTCGGCCGCCGTGTTCGGGTCGCCCTGCCCGTCGATCGCGAGATACGTCATCGGCGGCACGTCGACGATCGCGAAGTCCCGGGCGGATGCCCCGTACAGCTCGCGCCGGTCGCGCTTGACGTCGTACTTCTCGTTCGCGGATGTCCCCATGCGCGTACGTTACGACAACCAACCGTCAGCCGCTGGCCGGTTCAGGCGGATGCCGCCGCTCACGACCACTCGAACCCGTCGGGATCGGTAAACGAGCCGGCGTCGGCGTTGACCTGGATCCGGTGCGAACCCGAGCCTTCGGGCGAGACGCCGGCCGACTTGGCGAGCGCGCGCCGCTTGTAGAGACCGAGGCCGATCGGGCTGGACGGCGTGGCGAAGTCGACGTAGCTGCCGAAGCTCTTCGCGACCGAGAGCCCGCGGGCGGCGTAGAACCGCTTGCTCGCCGCCACGTCCTCGGCGCCGAGCAGCAGGACCATGTTGTCGAACGTGCGGGTCACCGGCGCGGTGTCCTTCTTCGCGGAGGTCGCGAGGTTCCAGATCGCGCCGTCAGGCGCCTGCACCACGCCCCCGAAGCCCCAGAACGACTTCTCGACCGGCTTGAGCACGGTCGCACCGGCGGCGACGGCAGCGTCGAACAGCGCGACCACGTTGCCCGGCTGCGCCGCGACGAGCGACATGGTGAATCCGCGGAACCCTTCGGTCGGGCTCTCGGCGGGGCGCGTGCGCACCCGGTCCACGCCGAATGCCTCGCGGTAGAAGCGCTCGGCGGCCCCGGGGTCGGCGGCCTCGAGTGTGATTGATTCGATGGACGTGAGCGTCGTGGAGTCGGTGGTGTTCATGTCACCGAAGGTACGCGCGGCCACCCGCAGCCGCTTCTTGATTCCTGCTCGATCGTTGCGCGACAGCCTCCGCGACCTGAGACCCGGTGGGTCAGTGGGTCGCGGCCCAACTCTGGAGCGTCGCGAGCGTGATACCCGACCGGGTGTCGGTCTTGCCGAGGCCGAGCTTGCTCGCGATCTGGAGTGCGGAGCATCCGCCGGCGTCGATCACGGTGATGCCGGCCGACGTGCCCGCACCGTCGACGAACCGACCGGACGACAGCGCGTAGTACCGGCCGGTGACCTTGCGCTTGATCGCGTCGGGAAGGGTGGTGCCGGCGCAGGCGTCGGCGGAATTCGCCACGCCATCGCGGTCGGCGTCGGTGGTGGTGGTGCCGGTCGAGCCTGAGCCCGTCGAGCACGTGAACGTCCAGGTGATGCTGCTGGGGCGGGTGCCGGATGCCTCGAGCGACCAGCCGAGGCCGTAGGTCCCGTCATTCGGGGCCTTGAACTGCAGCCCCGACGTGGCCGGCGCCTCGTAGAAGTTGATCGTCATGCCCGTGCCCACGCTGAGGATGATCGTGTCGCCGACACGCGCCGGTGAGACCGTGACCCCGATCACCTCGGCCGCCTTGAGCGAGACGGGGCTCACGCTGACGGTGTTGGCGGTCACGGTGCGTCCGTTGAAGTAGCCGCAGGTGTACGACGTCGTGGTCGCCTGACTCGAGGCGGGCTGGGACTTCGCGGCTGACGCTGGTGCGACGGCCGTCATAGTGGCCAATGCCAAGCCGATCGCCGCGCCCACGGCGGCCAGACGGCTGATGCGTGCACGTGCTCGCATAGGGGGGAACCTCGCTCTCCGGTCGCGATGTCACCGTTGACACCGTGCCCTGCGGGCGCGACACATGCCCCTGCCTATCAGACGATGCCGGACGCCGCCACTCAGCGGACCTCCCGATGGGCGATTCGCGTTTGCCGAACTGGCAATCGAAGGTGCCGATCGGCGACCCGTTCCGTAACCTCAATCAGCAGCGGAAGGAGTATCCCGATGAGTCGAAACGATCGCCCGCCCGGCGACCACCGGTCCGGCGACCACCGGCCCGGCGAAGCGCAGCACGCCGCGCCCGACTACTTCGAGCCGTCGAGTTGGGAGGAGCGATACTCGGGCGACGAGAAGGTGTGGAGCGGGAATCCGAATCCGCAGCTCGTCGCGGAGGCGTCGGGCCTGACCCCGGGCACGGCACTCGACGTCGGCTGCGGCGAGGGCGGCGACGTGCTCTGGCTGGCCCGACAGGGATGGCGGGTGACCGGAGCCGACTTCTCGGCGAACGGGCTCGCGCGCGCGGCCCGGCACGCCGAGGAGGCCGGGGTTGCCGACCGTACCGACTGGTGGCAGGTCGACGCCAGAACCTTCGCCGCGGACGGCCGATCGTACGACCTGGTCACGACGCACTACCTGCATCCGCCGGATGCCGGAATGGTCGACGTGGTGCGCCGGCTCGCCGAGGCCGTCGCACCCGGCGGACACCTCCTGGTGGTCGGGCATGCGCCGTCGGAGGCGTTCACGCACCTGACGGCCAGCCATCGCAAGGCGATGTTCCTCGCCGAGGATCTGCTGCCTGCCCTGCCGGATGACTTCGAGCCCCTCGTGGTCGAGCAGCGGGGACGCACGGTGGTCCGCGATGGCGCGAGCGTCGACATCGCCGACTCGACGCTACTCGCCCGCCGCGCACGGTGAGTTCGTCGGTGCGCCCGTCGAGTCCGCCATTGTGCTGGGCGCCGAGCCGCGCCATCCTGAACGCATGAGTGACGGTGACGACTTCCTGGCCTGGGTGAACAGCACGCTCCTCGACGCCGAGCGAGCCCAGTTCGACGGCGATGACCGCCCTCGGCGCGCCATCTGGTCGAAGACCGAACCCGTCAGCGTGCTCGGAGCCTGGCGGAGCGGCATCGGCCGAAGCGATGTCGTGGGAGCCTTCGAGGTGGTCGCATCGAACTTCTCGGGCTGCACCGACTACTCGCTCGACCTGATCTCGTTCGATGTGATCGGCGACATGGCCTACACCGTCGGCTACGAGCGCATCACCGCGACGGTCGACGGCAGACCACGCACCTTCACCATCCGCGCCACGCAGGTGTACCGACGCGAGGACGGGGAGTGGCGGGTCGTGCACCGGCACGCCGACTCGATCGCGTAGACCGCGGACTTCGCGCCAAGATGGTCAGGTGCTCCCTGTGTTCCACACCGAGACCCCTGCCCCGACGTGGGAGGACGGCCTCATCACCGGCAGCGGACGCGTCGGTGGGGTGCTGTTCGGCCCGGCCGACGAGCTGCGGCTCTCGCTCTCACACGAGCGCTTCTTCCTGCCTGCCAATCCCCGTCCGCCTGCCCCCGAGATCGCACCGGCCCTGCCCCTGATCCGCGAGGCGATCCTCGCCGGCGACAGCGCACGTGCGAGCGACCTCGTGACCGAGGCGGCCCGGCGCTCCGGTTTCGACGGCGGCCTCATCTGGACGGATCCCCTCGGCATCTGCGCGACGTTGGCCATCGCGACGCCGGGTGGGGCATCGGAGGTCCGGCGGTCGATCGACCCCGAGCACGGCGAGGTCGCCGTGTCGTGGACGGACTCCTCGGGCGGCCTCCACACGGTGCGTGCGCTCGCGCCTCGAGACTCCGAGTCGATCTGCGTCGCCGTGGAGGCGGACACCGATACCGTCACCGAGCTCGTCCTGGGCCTGACGGGTGACGCGGCCCATGCACTCGAGACGGGCGCCCCCGACTACTCCGGGGCCGTCCGTGCCACCTACGCGATCGAGGGCGACACCGGGCGAGTGAGCACGCAGACGGCGGATGATGCGATGACCTCGACCGTCTCCGCGAGCGGCCGACTCACGTGGGCCCGTTCGGCCGACGGGCGCCCGTTGCGCGCGCGCCTGGTCGTGGCGTCGGGCGCGCAGGAGATCATCGACATCGGGCTCCGGGTCGGTGCGCAAGGTCGAACGCCTGCCGGGCCGCGGCCGGACGCAGCCGCCGACTGGGCGACGCTGCGCGCCCGCCAGTCATCCTCCCATGGCGCCCTCGTCCGGGCCTCGACGCTCGAACTCGGCGGCACGGAGTTCGCGACCACCGAGGAACTCTGGGGCGCCGCGCATTCCGGCGATGCCGGTGCCCGCCGGGGAGCGATCGAGGCGGCGTATCTCTCAGGGCGTGCTCACGCCATCGCCTCGACGGGCGAACTGCCGCCGACGCTGCAGGGTGTGTGGCAGGGCAGCTGGAAACCCGCGTGGTCGGCGGATTACACGATGAACGGCAACGTCCAGAACGGCGGAATCGCCGGCCTGATCCCGACTGGCACGCCCGAGCTCGCCAGATCACTGCTGAACCTGGTGCTGCCGTTCCTCGACGACTACCGCGAGAATGCGCGACGCATCTTCGGCGCGGACGGGATGCTGCTTCCCTCGCGCATGTCGACCCACGGCCTCGCGAATCACTTCCATGAGCAGTTCCCACATCTCTTCTGGGTCGGATGCGGCGGCTGGGTGCTGCGCTTCGCCGCCGACCTGGTCGCCACCACGGGTGATCGTTCCGTCGTCGACGATCGACTCTGGCAGCTCGTCGAGGGCGTGCTGCGCTTCGGCGAGACCGCGACGTTCGCCACGGAGGACGGGCGCTCGTTCGTACCGAACTACTCGCCCGAGAACGCCCCCGTTCCCGGCGGTTCGCCCTTGATCGCCGACAGCACCATCGACGTGGCGATCTACCGCGATGCGGCGCGTGCCGCGCTCGTGCTCGCCGACGCGCGGAACGACCACTCGCTGGATGAACGCTGGCACCGGTTCGTCGCGAGCCTTCCGGCGTACCGCCGCGCCGACGACGGCACGCTCTCCGAGTGGATCTCGCCCATCTGGCCCGAGAACATCGCGCACCGCCACGCGTCGCAGCTGTACCCGCTCTGGTACGAGCTCGACCCCGCGTTCGAAGGCACGTCCCACGACGCCGCCGCGCTGCGCGAGGCCGCCGCCGCGACCATCGCGGCCAAGATCGCCTGGCGTGCCGA
Organism: Agromyces sp. NPDC052230; assembly: GCF_040679595.1. Taxonomy (NCBI): domain Bacteria; kingdom Bacillati; phylum Actinomycetota; class Actinomycetes; order Micrococcales; family Microbacteriaceae; genus Agromyces; species Agromyces sp. NPDC052230. The sequence goes on from NZ_JBFAVC010000008.1 coordinate 69,327, forward strand.
AGCCCCCACCGCGCCCCCGGGCCGCATGGAGATGGCGTTCGGACTCGTCCAGCTCGGGCTCGCCGCCGCCGCCCTCGGCGACGCCGAATCAGCGCTCACGTGCGTCGAGTGGCTCGCAGTCGATCACTGGCGACCCGCACTGACGACGACGCACGACGCCGGCAGCATCTTCAACCTCGACGCGAGCGGAGGCCTGCCGGCGCTCGTCGCCGCGATGCTCCTGAACTCGACCGTCGACCGTCTCTCGATCCTGCCCGCGCTCCCTCAGGAGTGGAGCCGTGGATCCATCACCGGCCTGCGGGCACGGGGCGGCATCGTCGTCGATCGGCTCGAGTGGGACGAGGACGGCTGCGTGCTGACGCTGCACCGTCTGCCGGAGGCCCGCTGGCTACGACCCGACGGCCGCGTGCGGCTTCAGTCGCCGCGCCCGTTCCTCATCGAGGGTCGACCGCCGAGCGACGGCACGATCGTGGTTGCGGAGCATCCGCTCACCCTGCGACTGGAATGGGGCGGCACACGCGCACCGGATGCCTGAGGGCGCACGCAGTACGGCCGGCTACGCCTGGACGATCGACGCCACGGCCCACGGCTGCAGTTCGAGGTCGAGGTCGAGCGTCCCCTCCGCCGACGCGACGAGCGAGAACCGCTGGAGCCCGTCGGCGACGTCCCTCAGGTGCTCGGTCTGCGAAGGCGTGAGGTTCTGCGGTGAACCCATCCGATACCACTCCTCCGCCACGTCACCGTGGGCCAGGTCGAGAACCGAGGCGAGGAAGACGGCTCCAGGCTCGAGCCCGGCGACCGTGTGTCGAATCCGCCGGGCGGGGCCCGCGCTGCGCAGGTCGCGGGTGTCGGCGTAGGAGTCGCGCGATCCCACCGAACGCGAACCCATCTCGGCCGGGTAGTTGAAGAACACGGCCGAGAGCTTCGAGGTCTCGGAGTCCTGGGCGATGACGCCCTCGGGTGTCGAGTGCACGACCCGGTCGCCCAGGCGCGCCAAGGCGGCGAAGGCGTGGAAGGTCGGCTTGTGGATGCCCTGCTCGTTCACGATGCCGAACCCGCCGTGGAACGGTCCGATGCCGGCTCCGCCCTCTTCGAACACGTCGGTGAACGTCCAGTACGAGATGGACTCCGCGAGATCCGAGCACTGCAGGTAGGCGCGCGTGATGTACGTCGCCGCGTAGACCGTGTCGTGGATGCTGTCGCGACTCGACGGCGTGGTCGACCACTCGGTGATGTGGACCTCAGCGCCCGGATACGGGCTCTCGGCGACGAGCCGGCGAAGCAGGGTGAGGTCGTCGAGCGTGGCGTCCGCGTAGCGGCTGATCAGCCGCGCATCGCCGCCGGCGCCGAACGCGTAGTCGGTGGGATACACGTGCGTGGTCACGAAGTCGACCGGGAGGGATCGCTCCGCACACCACTCCAGGAACTCCTCGATCCAGACCGGCCGCCAGTTGAGGGCGTCGACATCCTCGGCGGCAGCCGTCTGGAACTGCGCCTCGCGGTCTTCGGTCTCGCCGTCGTAGCGAGCGTCGGGGACGAAGACGCTGGTCGAGGGTCCGCCGACCTTCAGCCGCGCATCGATCGCCTTGATCGCGGTCACGGTGGCCTCGTAGAGCTCGAAGTACTGCGTCTTGGTGCCGGTCCAGAAGTGGGGCACGAGGTTGGGCTCGTTCCACACCTCGAACGGCCACTGGAGGACCTCATCGATGCCGTAGCGATGGATCCAGTGCCTGATCGTGACCGTCACGAGCTCGACCCAGCGATCCATGTCCTTCGGCGGACTCGCGTGGGCGCCCCACCAGAACACGGTCTCCGTGTCGGTCGCGAGGTCTCGCGGCAGGAAGCCGAGCTCCACGAACGGACGCGCGCCGCTCAGCAGGACGAAATCGAACACCTTGTCCACATAGCTGAACGTGTACGCGTGCCCGGCGAGCTCGCCGTCGGGGCCGAAGCCGCCTCCGCTCCGTGTCCGATAGACGAACATGTCGTCGTGGAAGAGACCATGGAACCTCACCGATCGCACGCCGAGGGTGCTGACCGCCTCGGCGAAGTGCGCCTGCCAGTCGGCCCGGAGCGCCTCGTTGGCGCGACCGGCACCGATGCAGCGGTTCCACACGTGCCGCAGCTCACGGCCCTCTGCGGGGTGCCCGTCGACCGTGATGTCCTGGTGGCGGGTGATCGTGGTCATGTTCATCCATTTCGCGAGAGTTCGGTGGTCATCGGGAGCACGACGAAGGGCGGGGGCGGCCGCGCCGCGGTGGAGGTTGATCCAGACGCGGCGGGTGCCAGGGCGGTGAGCTCAGATCAGCTCGAGCTCGACGGTCGCGAACGAGTGCGGAGGCATCCGCACCGTCAGGATCCCGTCGGTGAGTTCGGTCTCGAGCGGCAGCGGCGCGACGCGGGACGGGGCATCCGGCTCGTTGAACGCGCTCGTCGCATCGCCGCTGAGCACGCGCGCGCGACGCACCCGCGAGCCGCGCCCCCGCAGGTCGACCGTCACCTCGAGGTGTTCATCCACCGAGAGGTGCGTCAGCGACAGCAGGGCATCGCCACCCTTCGTCGACGCCGACATCGACAGCAGCGGCAGGTCCTGGCCGTTGACGTCGAGCAACGGCACATCGATCACGTGCGTGTTGAGCAGCGACGCATCCTGGTGGCCCTTGTTCATCTCGAACACGTGGTAGGTGGGCGTGAGCACCAGCCGATCGCCGTCGGTGAGCACCATCGCCTGCAGCACGTTCACGGTCTGGGCGATGTTGGCCATCGTGAGCCGGCGGGCGTGCCGGTGGAAGGTGTCGAAGTGCAGACCCGCGACGAGCGCGTCGCGAACCGTGTTCTGCTGGAACAGGAAGCCGGGGTTGGTTCCCTCCTCGACGTTCCACCACGTGCCCCACTCGTCGCAGACGAGGCCGATGCGGCCCGCCGGGTCGTAGGAATCCATCACGGCGACATGACCCCGGATGACCCGGTCGATGTCGGCTGCGTAAGCCATGGTCTCGTAGAACTGCCTCGCGGTGAACTCGGTGGCGGCCTCGGTGTTGATGCCCGATCCCGAGTGCGTGTAGTAGTGGAACGAGACCGCCTGGTACACCGGGGTGCCGTAGAGCCTGCAGCCGAGGCACTCGGTCAGCGACTTCATCAGCACGCGGGTCCAGTCGAGGTCGTCCTCGTTCGCTCCAGCGGCGATACGGGTGAGCCGGTTCCCGCCGTGGTCGCGGCAGAAGGTGGCGTAGCGGCGGGCCTCCTCGGCGTAGTGCTCGGCCGACATGTTGCCGCCGCATCCCCACGCCTCGTTGCCCAGGCCCCAGAACGGCACCTTCCACGGTTCGTCGCGGCCGTGCTCCCGACGCAGCCGTGCCATGGGACTGTCGTCGTCGCGCGTGAGGTACTCGACCCAGTCGGCCATCTCCTGCACGGTGCCGCTGCCGATGTTGCCGTTGACGTACGCGTCGGCGCCGAGCATCTCGCAGAGATCCATGAACTCGTGGGTGCCGAAATGGTTGCTCTCGACGACGTCGCCCCAGTTGGTGTTGGCGATCTTCGGCCGCGAATCGCGCGGACCGACCCCGTCGCGCCAGTGATACGTGTCGGCGAAGCATCCGCCGGGCCACCTCAGGTTCGGGATGTCGAGATTCCGCAACGCGTCGACGATGTCGAGCCGGATGCCGCGCTCGTTCGGGATCGGCGAGTCCTCGTCCACCCAGAAGCCGTCGTAGATGCACCGCCCGAGATGCTCGGCGAAATGCCCGTACACGTGACGGTTGATGGTGTGACCCGTGACATCCAGGTCGATGACGGCGCGCGCCGCGGCGGTCATTGCCGACTCCATTGCTCGGAGGGGGTGAGGGGCACGAGCGGAGGTCGTTCGACCGTCGTCTCGAGGGTGATGCGAACGCCTTCGTGGGCGGAGTCGAGCAGCGCGGTCATGATCTCGAGCACGTGCAGCGCCATCGCGCCGTGTGCGCGACGGCCGCCGTCGCGCAGGAAGTCGATGAGGCCGATGCCCCGCCCGGCCTGCTCGTAGCCGGCAGTGGGAGGCAGCGCCGTCCACTCGTCGTCCTCGAGACGCCGCAGGCGCACCTCGCCGTCGAACAGGTTGGGGTCGGGCACCGCCAGTGTGCCCGTCTCCCCGTGCACCTCGATCGGAGCCGCGGTCGTCGCGACGGCGTCGAAGCTGAACGTCACGGTCGACAGCGCGCCGCCTGCGTGTTCGAGCACGCCGCTGACGTGCGTGTCCACCTCGACGGGGATGGACTCACCGGCGCGCGGACCCGAGCCGACGCGGCGCGTCGCGCGCGGCCGCGACGACGCCCCGGTCACGCGCACGACCGGACCGAGCAGGTGCACGAGCGAGGTCAGGTAGTACGGACCCATGTCGAGCAGCGGCCCTCCGCCGACGCGGTAGTAGAAGTCGGGATGCGGATGCCAGGCCTCGTGTCCGGGCGAGACCCACGTCGCCACCGCCGACTGCGGGCGACCGATGCGACCGGCGTCGACTGCGTCGCGGGCGGTCTGCACGCCCGTGCCCAGCACGGTGTCGGGGGCGCCACCGACCCAGGACTCGTTCGCCGCGGCGAGCATCTGCCGGGCCTCGGCGAACGTCGCGGCGAGGGGCTTCTCGCTGTAGACGTTCTTGCCGTGCTCGAGGGCGGCGAGGGCGACTTCTGCATGCGCCGCCGGGATCGTGAGGTTCAGCACCGTCTGCACGGCGGGATCGGCCACCAGCTCGGCGACCGTGAGCGCCCGGCATCCGGGGATGGAGTCGGCGACCGCAGCCGCGCGTGCCTGATCGAGATCGGCGGTCGCGACGATACGAACGTCAGGATGCTGCTGCAGGGTGCTGAGATACGTCGTCGAGATGACGCCGAGGCCGACTATGCCGATTCCGTGCGGCTCGCCCACAGCATTCCCCTCTGGATGATGGTGCGCACGTTGATGTCGCGCAGTACGTCGAGACTGTGGCCGGGTGTCGCCACGAAGATGCGCCCCTCGCCCCACCGCCTCGTCCACACGGCCGGCGACGTGACCGGGCGGTGCCAGGGATGATACGGCTGCACCGGATGGGTCGTGGTCGCGAGCACGTCGATGAGGTCGTCGTGCAGGACCCAGTACTGCTCGGTGCGAAGCGTGAAGTCCTCGAGGCCGGCCATGATCTCGTGGGTGCGGCCGAGGTCGGTCAGGTCCACCGTGTAGCAGAGGAAGTTGTCGGACTCGTCGCCGGCGCACTGATCGGGTTCCTTCGAGGGATGCGTCGCGAACTGGCCGCCGATGAGGTGCAGGTAGTCGGAGTTGCCGCGGTACGAGTCGGCGATCCCCCCGTGCCAGCCGGCCAGGCCCACGCCGCGTTCGACGGCTGTCCGCAGGCCACGGAACGCCTCGGGCGAGATCTCGGACATCGTGACGCTCTGCACGATGAGATCCGTCGCCGCCATGACGTCGTCGTCGGCGTACACCTGGTTCGACTCCTCGACTCGGACCTCGAAGCCATTCCGTTCGAGGTAGGGGATGAAGATCTCCGTGGCCTCGACCGGCCGATGCCCCTGCCATCCGCCACGGACGACCAGCGCCTGACGCGCGGTCATGAACCTGCTCCTTCGACGTGATCGTCGACGTTGACGTACCGGCTCTCGTTGGCGGCGCTCCGCTCGACGGCTGCCAGCACGCGTTGCACGCGCGCTGCCTCGCGGAAGGTCGGTGCGACGACGCCGTCGCCCGCGATCGCGCTCAGGAAGTCGACCACCTGGTGGGTGAAGAGGTGTTCATAGCCGAGCCCGTGGCCGGGTGGCCACCACGCCCCGGCATACGGATGCTCCGGCTCGTTCGCCTGAATCCGCCGGAAGCCCTGGCGCCCCGCCGGGTCGGCGGCATCGTAGAACTCGAGTTCGTTCATGGCCCGGAAGTCGAAGGCCACGGATCCGCGCTCGCCGTTGACCTCGATGCGATTGGAATTGCGATGTCCGGTCGCCATCCGCGTCGCCTCGAAGACGCCGAGCGCTCCCCCGGCGAATCCTGCCGTGAATGCGACGGCATCATCGACCGTCACCTGCTCGCGCGGTGCCCCCTCCCGTGCTCGTCCGCCGAGGCCCACCTGCTCGTCCAGCACGGGCCGCGACCCGACGAAGGTGCGCAGCGCGGCCGAGACGCCGACGATGGCCTCGCCGGTGAGCCATTGCGCCGTGTCGATGCTGTGCGCACCGATGTCACCGAGCGTCCCGGTCCCGGCGCGGGTCTTGTCGAGGCGCCAGGTGAACGGCGCCTCGGAGTCGCTCAGCCAGTCCTGGAGGTACTGCGCGCGCACGTGGCGGATCTCGCCGACCCGGCCGTCCTCGATCAGGCGACGTGCCAGTGCCAGGGCGGGAGTCCGCCGATAGCTGAACCCGCACATGCTCACCGCACCCCGCCCCAGCGCATCCTCGGCCGCCGCAGCCATGCGGTCGGCCGTGGCCACGTCGTTCGCGAGCGGCTTCTCGCACATCACGTGCTTGCCCGCGGCCAGGGCGGCCAGGGCGATCTCGGCGTGCGAGTCACCCGGCGTGCAGATGTCGACGACGTCGATGTCATCCCGCTCGATCGCGAGTCGCCAATCGGTGGTGGATTGGGCGAATCCGAGGTGTGCCGCCGAAGCCGCCGTGCGTTCGTCGTCGCGGCCCGCGATCACCGAGAGCACGGGCGTCACCGGAAGGTCGAAGAACCTATGGGCGGTACGCCACGCATGGGCGTGCATCCGACCCATGAACCCGGTGCCGATGAGCGCGATCCGCATCGTCGTCGTCACTGACTCGTCCCTTCGCCTCGCGCTGTCGCCATCGGCCCGCGCTCGGGTGCTCACGATGTCAAAGTCCATGGCATTTGGACAGGAATTTGCGCAAAATAGCGAGATGACCTCCCGACCGCGTGCCACGTTGACCGACGTGGCGGCTGCCGCCGGCGTCAGCGTGTCGACGGCTTCCCGGGCCATGCGAGGCCGAGGAGACATGTCGGCCGAGACTCGCGCCCGCGTGCTCGCCGCAGCCGAACGCCTCGGGCACTCCCGATCAGGAGAACGCCGAGGCCGACCGCGCTCGGGCACGTCGCTGCTCTTCGATCTCGTGCTGGGTCACTTCCACGACCCGTACACCGACGAGGTGACGGCAGGCGCCCGCACCGCCGCGGCGCGACTGAACTACGACCTGGTGCTCACGGCCGAGCGTGAGACGCCCGGCGACGATTGGCCGATGCGCATCCGGTCACGAGGATCCGCCGGAGTCGTGCTCGGGCTGATGGTCCCGACCACCAGGCAGTTGGCGGTCCTTCGGGATGCGGACATCCCGGTCGTGCTCCTGGACCCCTGGGCCGACTCCTCGCTGCCGATCCCGAGCGTGCGCACCACCGATCGGGCCGGTGGGATCGACGCCGCGGAGCACCTCATCGCCCAGGGGGCGCGACGGTTCATCGTGATCGGCGGCGCACCGTCGTACCGGTACGGTCGAGCGCGCGTGGAGGGGTTCGAGTCGACGGTGCGACGACTGCTGCCCGACGCCCCCCTGGTGCGTGCGCAGGCCGACTGGAGCGCCGCCGGCGCGCGCCGGGCGTGCAACGCGGCCCTGTCGGCGCTGCAACGGCGGGAGGGCGACGGGCCCGTGGGGCTCTTCGCCTGCTCCGACGAGATGGCAGCGGGGACGTACCGCTCGGCTGCCGACGCCCGCCTCGCGATTCCGAGGGACATGATGGTCGTGGGGTTCGACGACGTGCGAGGTGCGCGGTGGCTCCGGCCGCCGCTGACGACGGTACGACAGCCGATCCGCGAGATGGCGGCATCCGCGATCCATGCCCTCGCCGCCTACGCGCGGGGAGAACCCCTCACTCCGTCGATCACCGAGCTGCCGACGCGACTCGTGGCTCGCGGCTCCACCCGCCCGGAGCTCAGCCCCGGAACGCCGGAGTGATCGGGAAGTACACGCTGAACGACTCATCCGTCACCTCATGCAGGGGGATGAGCCGAATGGCGTGGGCCTGCCCGATGGTGCGGTACCGCGTGAGCCACTGATTCCACTGCCGCTCGTTGTCGACGGCCAGCATCGAGCAGGGCTCCGCCGGATCGCCCTCGAGCGCGATCTCGCGATCGCACAGCCCGGCCAGCACGACGGGCCCTTCGACGAAGGCCACGGTGCTGGGCTCGTCGGGGATCGGCACGGCCCGCACCGCGAACGGGAACGTGATCTCGATCTCGGTGCGGCCGCCGGGGTGGTCGACCTCGAGAAATCCTTCGGTCGGATGCGTGGGGGCCGATGCCGTGATGACGGGCGTGCCCTGCACCCACTCGGGAACCCGGAGTCTCACGCGCCGGGGCGATGCGTCGGGCGTCTGCACCGTGACGCGCACGTGCCAGGCATTCGGCCGGTGGAGGTCACCCGCCTCCCCCGAGTTGGCGTCGGGACCCACGTAGCCGGCGTCTCCGAGCAGCTCGACCTCGACCTCTGCCACGCCCACGTCGTCGGCGAACTCGGCGCGGGCCGAAAGGTACTGCGCGATGGCGAGTGCCCCATCGTGATCGCGGTAGAACACCAACGACGAATGACGGGTGTGAGCCTGCACGAGGGTGCCGTGGCAGCACCAGAAGTCCTCGGTGGGCGTGCCCCACTGCTTGACCGCGCCGCCTTCGAGCGGCAGGAAGTAGGCCACCATTCCCGTCTCGGGGTGCTGCTGCGCCAAGACGCCGTTGTAGAGACTGCGTTCGATGTAGTCGAGGTACGTCGACTGCCCGGTCCAACGGAACAAGACGTCCGCGAGCCGGATCATGTTGTACACGGTGCAGTGCTCCTGGGTCTTCTCCCCTCGACGGCTCGCGAAGGCGAACGGCGGCGTCCAGATCTCGCCGGAGGTCTGGCCACCCGTGCAGAAGGTGCCACGCCGCGTCACGGCCCACTCCCAGTAGGCCTCGACGATGGCTCGCCACCGCGGGTCCCCGGTGACCTCGAAGGCGCGCGCTGCCCCCAGCACCTCGGGAATCGTCGTGTTCGCGTGCATGTTGGTGAGCACGTCGCGCCCGTCGAGCAACCCGTCGAAGAGCGTGCGGTGGGAGTAGCGCTCCAGCAGTTCGGCGTACATGTCGTCGCCGGTCGCGTCGAGGAGCTCGGCCCAGACCTCGAGCATTCCGCCGGTCTCGACCTCGAGGATCGCCCCGAACGCGTCGGCGTCGAACTCCCGCGCCCAGCGGAGGAGTCCCCCCGAGGCGCGGTGCGCGATCCGCAGTGCGCGCTCGTCACCGAGGTCGCGGTAGGCGTCGACGAGCCCCATCAGGGTCTTGTGGATCACGTACTGCGGCGCCCAGACCTCGCGGCCCTCGGCGAGTCGTCGCAGGAAGGCGCGAGGAACCGAGAAGACCCACTCGCCGTCACCCTCCTGCTGGCACCGTTCGAGGCCGTCGAGCACGGTGTCGAGCTTGGCGCGCAGGTGGGCGTCGCCGGTGACGGCGACCTCCCGCGCTGCGGCCGACATCCAGTGGCCGAGGAAATGCCCGCGCAGGAGAGACCCGGGCGTCTCCCACCCCCAGTGACGATCGAGGCCGCGGTCGGCCGCCGACGGCTGCGACGGATGGAGGTGCCAGCCCTGATCGCCGATTCCCGCCTCGATGAGGTGATTCTGCAGCAGGGCCGCCTCGCGCAACGACACGAGATACTCCCGGTTCCGGCGGCGCCGGGCCTCGAAGGGTCCCGGTGTCAACCGAACGGATGCGGCGGTCAGCTGCGTGAGCGTCATCGGCTCGAACTCCTTCATTGTGAGAACGATCTCTCACTGTACTCGGAGCCTCTCGACCCGCCAAGATGGACCAATGCGACCACACCGGACCATCCATCTCGCGACCGACGACGTCTCGCTCATCGTGGCCCTGCGCGACGACGCGCTGCCGACCATCGTCCATTGGGGGGCTCGCGTCACGACGACCGACGACGACCTCGCCGCCTTCGCCGAAATGCGGGAACGGCCAGGGATCGAGGGCATCTCCGACCTGCCATACCGTCCGAGCATCCTCCCCGAGCATGTCTACGGATGGTATGGGCGAGCGGGCGTGAGCGCACATCGAGGCGGGTCCGCCTGGGCGGCGCAGTTCCGCGTGCAGACCGTCGACCTCGACGGGCGGGAGTGCGCACCGGGCTCCTCCACGCAGAGCGGACCGGGTGTGCTCACCATCTCAGCACGTGACGAATGGGCGCAGATCGAGCTAGACGTAGAGATCGATCTCCGCCTGTCTGGCCTGCTGCGGAGCCGAGCCGGCGTGCGCAACACGAGCACCGACGCCGAACCCCTGCACGTCGAAGCCGTGAGTCTTGCGCTGCCGATCCCCACCTACGCGACCGAGATGCTCGATTTCGCCGGGCGGTGGGCGACGGAGAAGCTTCCGCAGCGGCATCCGGTCGTCGTCGGGCTTCACGCCCGCGAGTCCCGCAGGGGGCGCACCGGACTGGATGCGACCACGACGGTCGCCGTCGGCGTGCCGGGGTTCGCCGCCGACGCCGGCGAGGTGTGGCTCGCGCATGTGGGTATCGGCGGCAATCACGAGCACGCCGTGGAGCGCGTCGACGGCTCGCTCGCGTTCCGGGGCGGTGAGCTCCTGCTGCCGGGTGAGATCCGGCTCGACCCCGGGGGGTCGTACCAGTCGCCGTGGGTGTACGGCAGCTACGGCGAGGGTCTCGACGCGGCTGCCCACCGGTACCATCGGCACCTGCGGGAGGTCTCGCGCTCGTCGCGCAGGGAGCGTCCAGTCACCCTGAACGTCTGGGAGGCGGTGTACTTCGACCACGACCGTGCGACGCTCGACGAGCTCGCGGTGCGAGCCGCCGAACTCGGCGTAGAGCGGTTCGTGCTCGATGACGGATGGTTCCTCGGACGACGCGACGACCGTGCGGGTCTCGGCGACTGGACGCCGGATCCGGATGTCTGGCCCGAGGGCCTGCGTCCACTCGCCGATCGGGTCCGCGAGCTCGGCATGGAGTTCGGCCTCTGGGTCGAGCCCGAGATGATCAACGAGGACTCCGACCTGGCGCGCGCCCATCCCGACTGGATCCTCCGAGCACGTCCGGAGCTGCCCGCGACGTTCCGATTCCAGCACGTGCTCGACCTGACGAACCCCGAGGCCTTCGCGCACATCCTCGAGCGACTCGACGACCTCATCACGCAGAACGACCTGAGCTATCTGAAATGGGATCACAACCGCGACCTGATCGCCGCCGGTCACCCCGCGACCGGGGCACCCGCGGTGCACGCACAGACCATGGCGGTCTACCGTCTCCTCGACGAGTTGCGCGCGCGGCATCCGCAACTCGAGATCGAGAGTTGCGCCTCGGGCGGCGGACGCGTCGACCTCGGCATCCTCGAACGCACCGACCGGGTGCACCCGTCCGACAACCACGACCCGCTCGATCGCGCCCGGATCCTCCGCTGGACCGGCCTGCTCGTTCCGCCCGAGATGATGGGGTCGCACGTCGCATCGCCCACCTCCAGCGTCACCGGACGCACGCACGACCTCCACTTCCGCTGCGCCGTCGCGTTCCTCGGACACTTCGGCATCGAGTGGGACATCCGTGGGCTGACCGACGTTGACCGCGCCGTGTTGGCGCGGTGGGTCGCCCAGTACAAGCGGTTCCGCCGGCTCATCCAGCACGGACGCGTGGTGGGCGGTGGCGACTTCGATGTCGCCGGTCCCTCCCTGCGAGGCGTCGTCTCCGACGACGGCGCCGAAGCGATCTACACGATCGTCAGCCCCTCGGCATCAGCTGACACCGCCTCACGCGTTCGGCTGCCGGGCCTCGACGACGGGCGTCGCTATCGTCTCTCGGTGACCGATCCGGCCTCGCTCGGCCCGGGCTGGCTGGTTCCGGCCTGGATGCGGGATGCCGCCGGGCCGGATGCCGCGGGGCTGACCGCACCCGGGCCCGCCGCGCCCGTCGTCTCGGGCAGCCTGCTGCGGCGCATCGGCGTCGACGTGCTCGGGTTCCATCCCGAGCGGGCCGCGGTCGTGCACGCCCAGGCGGTGGACGCGTAGGTCAGCCGATCGGCAGGTCGCCGGCGCGCAACAGGTCGGCGACCTCGCCGTCGGAGCGGGCGATCGCGGCCTGCCGCGCATCGGCGAACATCTCGGCGAACGAGACCGGTACGCCGCGTCGAGCCGAGGTGACGGATGCCTCGACCATCGCCACGCTCCAGACGTTGCGGTGGATCTCGCCCGACGGGTTCGGGCCGCCATCGAGCGCGCCGACGAACTCCTCCAGTGCGGCATCCAGCCCCTCGGGTTCCGCATCGAGCACCACGGATGCCACGGGCCCGGTCGACCCCTGGGCGAGCACCTCGGTCTCGCCGTCCCAGGTCGCTGCGCCGGCCGCGGCCGAGCCGCGCCACTCTCCGTTCCACGACGTCGTCAGGCCGTCGGCGCACCAGCTGCCGGTGTACGAGAACCGCGAGCCGTCGTCGAAACGGAACACCGCTTCGGCCGCGGCGGCACCGTCGTACCAGCTCCACCCGGGGTTGAACTCCTCGCAGTAGACCGAGACGGGCTCGGCATCCAGGAGGAAGCGCGCCTGATCGAAGCTGTGGATCGCCATGTCGACGAGGAGTGGGTGCTCCATCCGGTCCCGGAACCCGCCGAACCTCGGATTCTGGAAGAACCGAGTCTGCAGCTGCGCTGCTCCCCCGAATCCGGCGAGCGCCTCCTTGAAGGCCCGGATGCCGGCCGAGTGACGGCGTGACTGGCTCGCGGCCAGCAGGACGCCGGTCACGCGACTCAATGCCGCGAGCAGGAGGGCCTCGTGCACCGTGGGGGTCACGGGTTTCTCGCTGAGCACCGGGATGCCGGCTCGCAGCGCGCTTGACGAGACGTCGAGGTGCGCCTCGGGCACGGTGGCGTTCAGCACCAGGTCGGCACCGAGATCCAGTGCCTCGTCGAGACTGCTCAGGGCCGGAATGTCCCACCCTCGTTCACGAGCGGCCGATTGCGCGGCACCCGGCATCACGTCGACGATCGCGCAGACCCGGGTATCGGCACGCCCGGCGATCGTGTCCATCCAGGCGCGTCCCATCGCGCCCGCGCCGACGACGATGACGTCCTTCACGGGATCGGCGTGCCGTCCCACTCGCGCGCCGTGGCGAAATCGTTCGACGCGTGCATGGCAATCCGGGGCGAGCGGCGGGGACGATCCTGGTGCGCCCACCGTGCGGCGTTCGCGAGGATCCGCTGGATGTCGCGATCGTGGTAGACGGGGTAGTCCTGGTCGCCGGGCGAGAAGTAGAAGATCCGCCCGTACCCGCGGGAGAAGGTCATGCCCGATCGGAAGACCTCGCCGCCGCTGAACCCCGACACGAAGACGAGCTCGTCGGGCACCGGCACGTCGAAGTGCTCGCCGTACATCTCCTGCGCGGGAAGCACGAGCGGATGCGGCACGCCCTCGGCGATGGAGTGCGTGGGCGCGACCGTCCAGATCACCTCGCGGTCATCGCCCTGCCGCCACCGCAACGTGCAGGAGGTGCCCATGAGCCTGATGAAGATCTTCGAGAAGTGCGCCGAGTGCAGGGCGATCAGCCCCATGCCAGCGAGCACGTGTCGGTGGACTCGCTCGACGACCTCGTTCTCCACGACGTCATGCTGCAGGTGCCCCCACCAGAAGAGCACATCGGTCTGCTCGAGCGCCGCCTCGCTCAGGCCGTGCTCGGGGTCGTCGAGCGTCGCCGTGCGCACCTGCGTCGAGGGACCGAGTTCGCGACGGAGCCCGGCCGCGATGGTCTCATGCATCGTGTCGGGGTAAAGCCGACGCACCGCCTCGTGGTGTTTCTCGTGGTGGTTCTCACCCCAGACGAGGACGCGTGAACGCACGGTACTGGCAGCGGCTGCGGCATCCGGAACCATCAGCCCTTGAACGCTCCGTCCATGATGCCCGCCACCATGCGCCGACCGACGAAGAAGAACACGATCAAGAGCGGCAGGGTCGCCATGAACGAGCCGCCCATGGTCAGGGCGAGGTCGATCGTGCGGTTGGCCTGCAACTGCTTGAGGGCGATCTGCACCGTGAACAGCTCGGGCGACTTCAGCACGATGAACGGCCACATGAAGTCGTTCCAGACCGACGTGAACGTGATCAGTCCTAGCACGAAGGCGGCCGGCCGCACCACGGGGAACGCGATCCCCCAGAACTGCTGCCAGCTGTTCGCGCCGTCGATGCGAGCGGCCTGGATCAGCTCGTCGCTGACGGTCGTCGCCATGTGCTGCCGCATCCAGAAGATGCCGAAGGCGCTTGCGAGCCCTGGCACGATGATCGCCTGCAGCGTGTCGACCCAGTCGAGCCACGAGATGATCAGGTACTGCGGGATGACGCTGAGCTGCGCGGGAACGGTCATCGTCAGCAGGACGATGAGGAAGAGCGCGTTGCGGCCCGGGAACTGGAGCTTGGCGAACGCGAATCCCGCCATGGCGCAGAGGATCGCCGAGATGACCGCGATCGACAGCGACACGATGACGCTGTTGATCAGCGACTGCACGAACGGCACGGTATCGAACACCTTCGCAGCGAGCTCGAAGAAGTTGAAGCCCGGATACAGCCGAGGCGGCGACGAAGTCACGGCCGTCGCTCCGACCGAGGCGATGACGAACATGTAGTACAGCGGGAAGACCGAGATGAGGACCGCGAGGATCAACAGCACGTAGACGGGCCAACCGACCCTGCCCGCCCGCCCGCCCCCGCGGCGTTTGGTCGCCTTGCCCGACGACGTCACGATGGCCTCGGTCGTGGATTCAGGGATCGCCTGATCGATGACAGCGGGCATCAGTTGCCTCCTCGGGTGCGGGTGGAAAGGAAGAAGTTGATGAGCGCCGCCACGACGACGATCACGAAGAGCGCGACGCCGATGGCCGACCCGTACCCGAACTCGAACTGGCCGAAGCCCTGCTCGTAGAGGAAGAGCGACAGCGTCTGGCACTGCCTGCCCGCCCCGCAGGTGAGGCCGGTCTCGGGTGCGACCAACAGTGGCTCGGTGAAGATCTGCAGGCCGCCGATGGTCGACATGATCACGGTGAAGATGATGATCGGGCGCAGCGACGGGATGGTGAGGTGGATGAACTGCTGCCAGCTGGACGCTCCGTCGACGGATGCCGCTTCGTACATCTCCCGCGGGATCGCCTGCAGGCCGGCGAGGTACAGCAGGGCGTTGTAGCCGAACCAGCGCCACATCACCATCGCCGAGATCACGACCCAGGAACCCACCTGGGAGGCGAGGAGGTTCACCGACGGCAGCCCGAAGATCTCGAGGATCCAGTTGAGGAGGCCGAAGTTCTTGTCGAAGATCTGGCCGAAGACCAGGGCCGTCGCCGCGACCGAGGTGATGTAGGGAACCAGCAGCGACATGCGGAAGAAGTTGGCCCACTTCAACCGCGCGTGATTCAGGAGGTGCGCGAGCACGAGGGCGAGGAGCAGCTGCGGGATCGTGGAGATCAGGAAGATCCCGAAGGTGTTGACGAATGCGTTCCAGAACCTCGGGTCGGCGAAGAGGCGTTCGAAGTTCGCGAAGCCGACAAACGTCTGCTCCCCGATGGGGTTCCAGTCGAAGAGCGCGACGTAGAACGTGAAGAGCAGAGGGAACAGCCCGAAGATCGCGAAGATGACGAAGAACGGCGCGACATACGCATAAGGCGCGATCCGTTCGGCGAGCGAACTTCGGATTCGTCGACGCTGCGGGCGCGGATGTCCCGAGCGCTTCTGGATGGGTATGGCGGTCGCAGTCACAGACACGATGTACCTCCGTCGGGTGGTGGCCCGACGCGTTCGCGTCGGGCCACCAGGTGTGGATGATCGCGGCTCAGCCGCCGATGGCCGCCTTCGCGCTGTCGACGCCCGTCTTCCAGGCGTCGGCGGGCAGGACGTTCCCGACCTCCATGTCGACGAGGGCGTTGAGCAGTGCTCCGCCGATCGCGCTCGTGTCGGGGCCGTTGTAGAAGGAATTGAACTGCAGCACCGAATCGCTCATGACCTTGCCGATGGCCGAATCACCGAAGAAGGGATCGGTGTAGCTCAGCACGTCCTCGCTCTCGAGCGCTCCCTTCGCTGCGGGCATCGTGCCGGTGTCGGCGAAGTGTTCGGTCTGCCCCTCGGGCGAGAGCATCGTGTCGATGTACTGCCAGGCCGCTTCGGGGTTGTCCGCTCGGGCCGGGATGGCGATCACGCTGCCGCCCCAGTTGCCGCCGACGCCCGGAATCGAGGCGATGCGCCACTTTCCTTCGGTATCGGGAGCGTCGTTCTTCAGGCCCGACAGGATCCAGGACGGTGCCGTGGTCACCGCGAACGCGCCGTTGGCCTTGCCGGGCGCCCAGCCCGACGACCATGCCGCGATGCCCGCGCTGATGCCCGCCTCATACGTGTCGACCGCGACCTGGAACGCCTCTTCGACCTGGGGGTTGCTGTCGAAGATGAGCTCGCCGTCGTCCGAGTAGTACTTCTCGCTGACCTGGTTGACGGTGGCGAAGAACACCGTCGTCTCGACGTTGTCGACGAAGGGCTGACCGGTCGCCGCGGTGTACTTCTTCCCCATCTCGATGAAGCCGTCCCACGTCGACCACATCTCGGCGACTTCCTCGGGGTCGGTGGGGAGGCCGGCCGCCTCGAACAGGTCCGCGCGGTAGGCGAAGCTGAGGCCGCCGACATCGGTCGGGATGCCGATGATGGAGCCGTCTTCGCCGGTGGCGGCGTCGATGGCCCAGTCGAGGTAGTCGTCCCCGATGTCATCGCCGCCGAGGGTGCGCAGGTCGATGAAGTTCCCGGGGTTCTCGACGAACTTGGGGAGGTCGTCGTTCTGGATCATCACCAGGTCGGGCACCTTGCCGCCCGCGAGAGCTGCGGTCAGCGCCGTCGCGGTCTCGGTGGTGCTGCCGACCTCGCTCAGCTTGACCTTTGCATCGGGGTTCTTCTCGAGGTACCGGTCGACGGATTCCTGCTGGCCGATTCCGGTGAACGACCAGAACTCGAATTCGGCGTTCGGGTCGCCCTCGGCGGACGAGCCTCCGGAACTGCAACCGGTCAGGGCCAGTGCGAGGGCACCGATTGCTGCGATCGGGATCGCGAGCATGCGTCGGTTCACGACAACTCCACTTCTCTGGGGGGAACCTACTGTGTTGGTCGACAGCCTCTGGCTGCTGCGACTGCAGAGATCGATCTCTGGTGTCGTCACAGTAGCCCTCAAATACAACGTTGGCAAGCATGAGCTTGAGGATTCGCCGTGATGCCTGGCGTCGTGAATCACTGCGTGAGAGATCGATCTTCCGGGCGTTCCCAACTAGACTGGCCACCTCATTCGAAAGGTCATGACATGCTCCGTCCGACGATCGTGGATGTCGCGCAGGCCGCGGGCGTCTCCCGTGCCACCGCGGCACGGGTGCTCTCGGGCGCGACGAACGTCGACCGCCAGATGGCGATCGCCGTCGAACGTGAGGCCGAGCGGCTCGGATACGAGACGAACTTCGCGGCACGCGTGCTTCGCGGCGGGCGGGCGGGCGCCATCGGACTCGTGATCGCGTTCAACGAGCTCGACAGCCTGAGCGGCACCTTCTTCACGGCGGTCCTGAAGGGCGCCGCGAAGGGCCTGTCAGCGGGCGACGTGCAACCCGTGCTCCTTCCCGCCGACCATGAGGATCAGGGTCGCGTGCCGCGCTTCCTCCGCTCGGGTGCCGTGGACGGCGCGATCGTCATCCTCCAGCACGAGATCACCCATCTCGTCGAGGGGCTCGTCGATTCCCCCGTTCCCATCGCCTGGGTCGGCCGCCCTCTCGTGGAACTCGCATCCAACGCCATCGTGGTGGATTCCGACAACCACGGCGGCGGCGTGCTCGCCGCCCGAGCGCTCGTCGAAGCGGGACGCACCCGAATCGGCATCATCACCGGACCTCCCGACATGGAGCCGGCACGCGATCGGATCCGGGGCTGGCAGGACGAACTGGCGCGCCACGATATCGCGCCCGGCCCGATCGTGCACGGGGACTTCACGGTCGACAGCGGGTCTGCGGCGATGGCACGCCTCCTGCAGCGGTCACCCGATCTCGACGGCCTCTTCGCGTCATCCGACCTGATGGCGAGCGGGGCCATCAGGGTGCTGCAGGCGTCGGGCCGCAGCGTACCGACGGATGTCTCGGTCGTCGGGTTCGACGACGTCCTCATCGCCGCCGCGTCGGATCCACCCCTCACGACCATCCGCCAGCCGCTCGAGGAGATGGGCCGAGTCGCGGCCGACACGCTCATCCGCCTCACGCGCGGCGAGACCGTCGAGCACGAGCACGTCCTGCCGACGACCCTGGTGCGGCGAGAGTCGCTGTAGCAACTCCGCGTTGATCAGCCGAACCGGGGAAGTGTCCGGCGCGCCGCCTCGTGCGCCCCACCGTCGCCCGGCGCCCCGGCCGAGTAGACCCCGAGGCGTTCGCGCAAGGAACTGGCATGCAGCTCGAACAGGTGGCCGTCGTGGTCGTAGACGTAGGTCGTCGTAGAAGTAGATGGAGTCGCCCTCGCCATCGACACGCGGGCGCGGCGGCCGGATGTCGAGACCGAGCCCAGTGACCGTCTCGCGCAACGCCGGCAGGTCTTCGCGCCGCACCTGGAACGCGACCACGCCGATGGCTGCCCTTCACTGGGAGAATCGCCCATGAGCGGGTGAGCGGAGGCAGGAGATGCGGGAAGACGAGTACATCGAAGAGGCGCTTCGGCGCGAGCCCGGCCTGACTGATGAATGGCTGAAGCAGAACAACCTGATGTACGGCGGCCTCGTCGGCATCTGCATCGTGCTCGTGCAGCCGCTGGTCACGGATGCCGCGCCGTCGCTGCTCGGGCTGGCGAGCGTGATCCTCTTCGCGATCGCGATCCCGCTGCTCGCCGGGCTCATCCTGCTGAACCGGCAGGAGACGTACCGCCATCGCCTGGCGAAGTCACGTGCGGTCACCGTCTTCCGGTCGCTCGCGATGGGCACCGCGTTCGCCGGAATCGTTACGACGTTCTGGCACGTCAGTTGGATCGCCGGAGCCGTGCTGCTCGTCAGCGCCTTCGTGGCGACGTTGGTGCACGGCGCGGGATACACGGGTGTCGAGGGGGTGCTGCGGTGGGGACGCTGGTCGTGGCGCGCTGAGGGGCGCGAGGCATCCGACCTTTCCGAGAACGTCGCGACCGAGGCATCCGATCAGCCCGCCGGTGACGGCGCGCCGTTCACGCTCTGCTGCCTGCTCTGGGCTCGGCCCGGACTCGAGACGGACCTCGTCGCGTACGAGGATCGCGTGCTCGCGCTGCTGCCCGACTACAGCATCGAGGTGACCGAGCGGGTGCGAAGCGCGCGTGGGCCGGAGCATCCGACCGAGGTGCAACTGCTGCGTGTCCCGACGCAGGCACTCCTCGACGCGTACCTCGCCGACCCGCGTCGGCTCGAGTTCACCGCCGAGCGCGACCGGGTCGTCGCCCGCACCGAGCTGTTCCGGGTGCCGAGCGCGTAGTCAGGGGTGGCCTGCAGCGCACGGCGGGACGCGTGCCGCACCTGCCGTCACCGCCTCGCCGTCGCGGAGCAGTGGGGCGCGCCGAAGGCCCGACCTCTCGAAAGAGGACCGGGCCTTCGAACCTGCACGGGCGACGTTCGCCCGCACCTCCGCGCCTCGGCGAGAGGTCAGCCTCGCCCGGGGACGCGGGCTTCGATCGGGAAGCTCCAGGCATTCACGCCATCGCCCGACGCCGCGTCCTGCCGCTGCTCCTCCGCGTACGAAACGAGGATGACCGCGTCATCGGCGAGCGCGGCGCGGATGTCCGCGTCGATCGGCACCGTCACGCTGCCCTTGCCCGCATCGACCGCCCCCTCGAACGACGCCAGTAGGCGGCCACCCATGTTGGGAGCCCAAGGCGGTGTCCCGCCATCCGACGGCGAACAGGCTTCGAAGCCGTAGACGTCGCCGGCGCAACTCGACGACCAGACCGGGATGAACGCCGTGTCACCCTTCCAGAGGAACACGCGGGCGGTTCCCGCCTCCTCGGATCGATACGAGATTCGAACCTTCTGCTGCTGGATCTTCACCTCGGTGATGGTCATCGCATCGCTCGGCTGCACACCCGAGATCGTGCCGCCCCGCGTCGCTGACTGCGAGATCGTCTGCGGTGACTGCACGCCGAGCAGCGCGGTGTCAGGGATGATCGCCTCGGCCGATTCGGTCGGCCGGTCGGCCGGCGGCGCGTAGCCGTCGAGGTACGCGTGGCCCCACCGATACGGCTCGGACTGCTGGCTGCCGAACGCCGACCATGCCGTGCGAGTCTGGCCGATGAAGTCCTGCGTGTCGGAGTCGTACGGTGTCATGTTGAGCCCGAGGTACTCCGGGTCGAGGTCGTTCAGCGTTGCGTCGCCGGTCGGCGCCGAGCTCGTGGGCCCGACGGCCGCCGGAAGAGCGGCAAGCGGCACCTTCACCTCGAGGTCGTACCCTCCACCGGCATACGCACCGCTTGTTTGGCGGGTGACGTTCACCGCCACCTCGACCCCGGCAGCGTTGAGGCCGCCCTCGACGGTTTCCGCGAGCGGGCCCGTCGAGAACCCCTGGTGGTTGTCGGCGTCACGCGACCAGCACGGCCCGTCCGGTCCGTTTCCGTTCGTCCCCTCGGGGTCGTCGGTGAACGGGAACATTCCGAGCTTGAAGGTCGACGACGTGTCGATCGAATCACCCCGCGGATCGAGCAGCAGTTCCACCGAGTCGACCAGCCAGTGGCCGAAGCAGCGGTCGGGCGTCGATGCTGCGCTGACCACGTCGTCGGTCACGTGGATCTGCGCGTACAGCGCGTCGTCATGCCAACCGAGCCGGGCCATCCCTCCGTCGCCGCAGTCCACGCCGTCGATGGCGCATGCAGCACCCTCCCAGCGCGTACCGATGTCGATCGGTGTGCCGACGTAGAGCTCGTCGGCTGTGCCGTCGATCGTGGGTGCGGCATCGAGCTGCGGGATGACCACCGATGGCACGACGTACACCGTCAGCTTCTCGGTCGACTCCCCGGCACTCGACGTGGTCGTCGCCGTGATCGTCGTCGTTCGGCTGCCGGGATCCGCCGGATCGGCGTGCGTGACCACGAATTCGATCGTCGTGGTCTCGCCGGGAGCGAGGCCGGAGAACGGTTTGCCTGCCGCATCGACGGCGAAGCCATCTGGCAACGCGAGGGCGACAACGCCCGACTCGGTGCCGGCGCTTCGGTTGGTCACCTCGACCGGAACCGTCACGGTCTCACCGGCGCCGATCTGCGCCACAGCCACCGAGCGACCGCCGACGTAGGCGTCGTGGTCTCGCGTCCACTGCTCGTACTCGGCGGCGGTGCCCCAGCGTTGGAATCGACCCTCGACCGGCGCGACAAGTTCGATCCGCGTGTCGTTGTAGGCGGTGACGCCGTCCCCGGCGAATTCCGCTGCGAGCTTGTAGACGGCCGGCACCGCGTCGGGCGCGGGCGTCACGGTGAACGTCGCCTGAACGAGTTCCTCATCGGTGATCCCATCGATCTCGATCGGGTCCGAGACCTGCCAGCCGGCGGGCACGTCGAGGCTCACCGTGCCACCTGCGAGCTGTCCGTCTCCCGAGCGCACCCCGACCGTCGCCGCGAACGGCTCGCCAGCAGCTTCGTAGTAGTCCTCGACCGAGATCGAGAACTCCGACCCGAGCGGAAGACCGCCCGGATCGGCGACGACTGCGCCGTAGAGTACGGCATCATCGTTCGCGGCAGCCGGCGACCCATTGGGCTGCATCGGCACGGTCGACTGCGAGACGCCGTAGCGCAGGCACGTCGGGTCGACGAGCGCGGTCTGCATCGTGCGCGCCTGGGTGGGGTGCGCCCTGGCACCCTCGCGGCCGACCTGCGCCCAGGTCTTGGCGGACCCCGCCACCTGGCCCGCCAGGTTGCCCTCAGCCCAGGTGTACGGCGAGTCGTAGCCAGTCCACGTCCCCACGACGGTGAAGGGATTCGTGGCCGCGGGCGTGAAGCCCGCGTTGCAGTTGGGTCCGACGGTGCCACCCGTGCCCTGGGTCTGCCCGCCGGCGAGGATCTTCTTCACCTGCCAGGTCTCGACGGCCCCGGGGCCGGTCAGCTGCTCGGGGAACATGTTCGGGTCGGCTGCGGCCGCTGCGGCCTCCCACACCATGCGCCCCTGCGCGTACTGGTGATTGCCGTGCCCGACGGCGAGCGACGGCGTGCTGCCGACGAGGATCTCGGGCTGCGTCTCACGGATGATCCGCACGGTGCGCCTCAAGGTCTCGTCCGCGTCCCATACCTTCGCCGTGAGCGGCGCCGACGTGTTGTAGTAGAAGTCGACACGGTCGAGGTTGAAGATGTCGACGGTGCCGGATCGGATGTGCGACGTGCGATCCTCGTTCTCTCGACGCAGCCCGAGGTCGGGGCCTGCCTCGGAGCCCACGGAGTTCGAACCGCCCTCGCCTCGCGTGGCCATGATGATGCCGCAGCGCACGCCGTAGAGGTCGTGCCAGACTCCGCAAGGCGTCGTGAAGCCGGCATCGTCGTCGGGGTGGGCCCAGATGCCCATGACATCGATCTTCTCGCGCTGGGTCTCGGTCGCGATCGCTGGGTCACCGACGTCGAGCTCCAGCGCAGCCTCGGCGGAGTCTGGCTGCGTCTCGCCCATCGTCGCTGCCACCGCAGTGCCAGGCGCCATGAGCGTAGCGACCGCCAGCAGCGATGCGAGCAGAACTGCGTGATGACGTTTCATGCGTTCCTCCGTTGGAACTCGAGGGACGACGGGCTGTCGCCCCGATCCGTTCTCAAGTTAGAGCACCTTCGATCGAATCCACAAGCAGTTTCGTGCATCTACGCGCAGACAACTGCGCGCGCCTGACCCCGCCCGCGCATATCAGCATCGAGTCCCGATGCGGCATCGCGATCGAGCAGCATCGTCGCCGCAGGATGGAGGTGCAGCGCCGAAACCGGCAGGAACGGCGTCGGACCGGTCCGCACCAGCGCCGCCACCGCCTCGGCCTTCGCCCGACCGGTCGCGACGAGGACGATCCGTCGCGCCCCCAGGATCGTGGCGATCCCCTGCGACATCGCCCGCACTGGCACCGATCCGAGGTCACCGCCGAAGAAGCGAGCGTTGTCCTGCCGGGTTCGACCGGCAAGCTCGACGACTCGCGTCCTGCTGTCGAAGGACGTACCGGGTTCGTTGAACGCGATGTGCCCGTTGCCTCCCACTCCGAGCAGCTGTACCTCGATTCCGCCCGCGTCGGCGATCTCCTGCTCGAACGCCGCACCTGCGCGATCTGCTTCCGAGGTATCGACGTCTGGAGCGTGCACCCGCGCGAACGGCACGCCGAGCGGATCGGCGAAGCTCCGTCGGATCACCTCGGCATAGCGTTCGGGATGCCCGACCGGGAGCCCGAGGTACTCGTCGAGCAGGTAGAACTGCATCTTCCGGTACGGGTTGTCCCGCCCGCCGTGACGCCGAACCAGCTCCGAGTAGATGGGGTCGGTCGACGATCCCGTCGCCAACCCCAGCGCACGGGATCCCGACCTCGCGGCCGCATCGAAGATGTCCGCAGCGTGCGCGCCGACCGCATCGGCGTCGGGAAGGACCATCATCCCGATCATTCGCGCACCGCACCCTCGATCATGCCCTTGATGAAGTGTCGCTGCAGGAAGACGTACAGCACGACGATCGGCAACGCGACCATGACAGCCCCTGCGGCGAGGAGCGCCGTGCCCTGCGTGTACTGTCCCTGGAAGAACGCAAGGCCGAGCGGTGCAGTTCGCACGGCTCCGTTCGGCGACATCACGAGCGGGATGAGGAATTCGTTCCAGGTCCACATGAAGACGAGCAGCACGAGCGTGAGGATCGCCGGTCGGCCGATGGGCACCAGGACCTGCCAGAGGATGCGCATCGAACCGGCACCGTCGAGACGAGCAGCCTCGATGAGCGCGCGACTGGAGGAGCGGAAGTACGTGCGCATCCAGTACGTCCCGAACGCAATCGACATCGCGATCTGCGGCAGTGCGACGCCCCAAACCGTGTTGGTGAGTCCCAGGACGCGCAGGTCGAAGTAGAGGGGCACAATGAACGCCTCCGTCGGCACCATGATGCCGAGGAGGAACAGGTAGAAGATGAACGTCGCCCCACGGAAGCGCATCGTGCCGAGCGCGTACCCGGCGAGGATCGACGCGAGGACCGATGCGACGACGACGATCGTGGCCACCACCACGGAGGTCAGCATGTACTGCCCGAATCGCCCGACCTCCCACGCCTCGGGGAAGTTCTCGGGATGGAACAGACCCCCCTCGCGTGCCGCCGAGGCATCCTGCGGCCCGAACGCCAACGTGATGATCACGCTGATCGGACCGAGCACCACGAGCGCGAACGCGATGAGCACGACGTAGTTCGCGCCCCGCTCGATCGGGGAGACCTTCATTTCCTGTCTCCAACCATGTTGACGACGCCGTTGATGGCGAACACCACGACCGTGAGCACGATGCCCACGGTGGTGGCGACACCGACATCCCCGAGCTGGAATGCCCTGCGATAGATTTCGAAGCTCGGGACGGTCGTCGATGTGCCCGGGCCCCCGCTCGTGGTGACGTACACGAGATCGAACGTCTTCAGCGCCGCCACGATCGTGAGCGTGAGCGCCACCGTGATCTCACCGCGAACGGTCGGCAGGGTGATCGCGAAGAACTCACGCACCGGGCCGGATCCATCCAGCCGTGCCGCCTCGTACAACTCACGCGGCACCCGACTCATCCCGGCCATCAGCAGCACGGTGACCAGACCGGTGCACACCCAAGTACCGATGAGTCCGACGGCAGGGAGGGTGAACGTGTAGTCACCGAGCCACGGACGCGTGAGAGCTCCGAGTCCGATGAGCCGCAAGAATGCGTTGAGCGGGCCGTCGGGAGCATAGATCTGTCGCCAGGTCACGGCGACGACCACCATGGCGATGACTTGAGGCAGGAAGATGACACTGCGGAAGAATCCGAGCCCGCGCACCTGCGAGCGAGTGAGGAGTGCCGCGAGCAGCAGCCCGATCGCGAGGGGCAGTACTGCGTAGAAGAACACGAGGACCAGGGCATGCCAGAAAGCCTCGCGGAGACGTTCGTCGTACAGGATCGCGACGTAGTTGTCGAGGCCGACGAACGTCGATTCCCCAAGGCCGTCCCAGTCGAAGAGTGAGTACTGTGCGGCCCGACCGAGCGGGAAGAGCAGGAATCCGCCGTAGAGCAGTAGCGCGGGGGCAAGATATGCGTACGGAACCCAGCCCGATCGGGCGGAGCGCCGAGAGGCACTCCGCCCGACCGTTGACGTGCCATCATCCATTCGCTGCAACGAACTCCGCGTAATCGGCTTCAAGCGCCTCCGTGAACTCCGCAGGAGTCACCTGGCCGGCCAGCAGATCCTGCAGCGATTGCCCCATGGTGTCGGCAAAGGTCGGCGTGGCGTAGTCGAGGTAGGGCAGGAGACTGCCGTTCGCAGTGACCTCGCCGAACACGGTGAACACGTCCGCCATCACGCCCGAGCTCGGGGCCAGTTCGGAAGCGCGGTTCACCGGCAGATTACCGGTCTCTGCGAGGACCTCCATCGCCTCATCGCTCGTGATGAAGTCGATGTATGCCGCCGCCACGTCGGTGTTGTCGGCCGCCGAGGTGATCGTGAAGGGCAGGCCCGTACCGCCGGTGGTCGCGGGTGTGCCGTCGGCCCGGTTCGGAACGAAGAACCCGACGTCGTCGCCCATCGCGTCGTCGAGGTCGGCCGCCAGCCACGAGCCGCCGATGAGGAACACCCCATCGCCGGAGGCGAGCGCCTGCCACGCTGCGTCGTAGTCCGTGCCGTTCACTCCGTCGTTGAAGTACCCGGCGTCGACCCAGTCCCGCAGCGAGGTGGCCGCCGCCACGTTCTCGGGCGTCGTCCAGCTCTGCCCGGAGTTGCCGAGTCCGAGGTCGGTGATCACGTCGGCATCGACATGGTCGCCCTGCAGCGGGCCGAACACATGGAGGGCCGGCCACTTCTCGATGTTGCCGAGCAGCAGCGGGGTCTCTCCCGCTCCGGCCGCAGCCGCCAGCGCCTCGTCGAACGCGCTCCAGTCGGCTGGGACCTCGAGACCGAGTCCCGCGAGCTTGCTCTTGGAGTAGAACACCCCCACAACCTCACCGACCTGCGGGAGGCCGTAGAGATTCCCGTCACCGAAGACCTTCGCATCATCGCTATAGGTGGAGTACTGCACCACCGACGGCGAGTAGCGGTCGAACCAGCCGTACGCATCGGCGTAGTCGTCGAGCGGACGAAGCTGGCCCCCTGCGACGAATTGCCCCATCGTGTTCCGGCCGTTGTTCGCCTGCACCACGTCGGGGGCATCGGCGTCGGTGAGAGCGAGG
Organism: Agromyces sp. NPDC052230; assembly: GCF_040679595.1. NCBI lineage: Bacteria > Bacillati > Actinomycetota > Actinomycetes > Micrococcales > Microbacteriaceae > Agromyces > Agromyces sp. NPDC052230. Next base: position 95,696 of record NZ_JBFAVC010000008.1, read on the forward strand.
CGGAGCGTGGTCGCGAGGTCGTCGAACGACTGCGAGTTGCGTTCGATGGTCACGTTCGGATACTTCTCCATGAACGCCGCGTTCAGCTGCTCCATCTGCTCGTTCTGACCACCGCGCACCTCCTGATCCCACACGGTGAGCGTGACGTCGCCGACATCCGAGATGTCGGTGCTGATCTCGCCCGAACTCTCGGGGTTCTCGGCGGCTCCGTTCCCGGGTGCGCAACCCGCGAGAGCGAGGATGAGCGCGACACCCCCCAGTGCCGCAGCGCTCGGTCGGATGTGTGATTTCATGCTGTACCTCTCTTGTCAGGGATGCCTGCCGGGCCTGCTGTGGTCCGGTAGTCGGCGAACGGGAACGTGGACTCCGACCTGCGGCGCGAGGGCGACTCCGGCAGCACCTCGGCGAGGAACGAGAAACGGTCGACGAGGTCGCGGTCGGCGGTGCGACGCGTTCGATCCCACCAGTCGCCGAGGTCGCCCCAGCCTGGCGCAGCGAGCGCCCCGCCCGGATACTCGACGGCAAGGGCCGCGCACAGCGCAGCGAACGAAAGGCTCTGATCGAGCGGCCACTTTCGCAACGTCCCGAGCACGAGTGATGCCCCGAACACGTCCCCGGCGCCGGTGGCGTCCCGGCCGTTCGCGGGGACGGCGGCCACCATCACCTCCTCGCCGCGGGCGGAGTCGATCGCGACCGCTCCGGCCGCACCGCGCGTCACGACCACGAGCGGCACCCGCTCGGCGAGCGCTCGCGCAGCAGCGACGGCAGAGCGAGTGCGCGTGTAGGCCATGGCCTCGGACTCGTTGGGCATGAAGGCGAAGCAGTCCGCGAGGGGTTGCAGGTCGGCGATGTCCCACCGTCCCGTCGAGTCCCAGCCGATGTCGGCGAAGATCTTCGTGCCCGAGCGCGCTGCCCGCCGCCACCAGGCGGTCTCCCCGCTCGACATCGATCCCAGATCGGCGAACGCCGCGCGCGCCGTGATCCCGTCGCCGACGAGGGCTTCGGTCGAGAATGGGTTCGGAACCTCACGCGTGATCATGCTGCGATCACCTCCGGAAGCGATCGAGACGGTGACCGGTGTGGGCCAGTTCGGGGCCAACCGTGAGGAGGTGAGATCGACGCCCTCTCGATCGGCGAGGAACTCCCAGCACCAGCGACCGTAGGCATCGTCGCCGAGCGTCGCAGCGAGCGCGGTGCTCAGGCCGAGACGGGCGGTGGCCACCGCGAGGTTGGCGACGCCGCCCGGACTGCTGGAAAGCGCGCCGGCGTGCACCTCCGTTCCAGGCCGAGGAACTCCGTCCAAGTCCGTGAAGATCAGGTCGAAGAACACCGGCCCGGTGAGGAGCACGTCGACGGCATCGCCGTCAGCGAGTTCTGCCACGAGTCCTCCTCAGAGTGCGACCGCCCGCGCGACGATCGATCGGGTTTGCGTGAACATACTCTCTGATGAACGGAGTTGCGTCAATTCATGCTCGCGAGTGACTGCTACGATCATGCACATGCTCACAGCAACGCGAAAGGCGCGCATCCTGAACTCCCTGCGCAATGACGGCGAAGTCACCGTCGAAGAGCTCGCCGAGCAGTTCGGCGTCTCCCTTTCCACCATCCGCCGCGACCTGAACGCGCTGAGCGCTGAGGGTCTCCTGCGGCGAGTACGCGGCGGGGGCAGCGTCGAGCCCGACCAGATACCCTTCAGCGACGTCGAACGACAGCACCACCCCGAGAAGGCGCGCATCGCGGAGCGGGCCGCCGAGTTGGTGACCGAGGGAGACGTCGTCATCATCGACATCGGCACGACGACCGCGCTGCTTGCCCGCCAACTCCGCGGCCGTCGCATCACCGTCATCACCTCGAGTCTCGCGGTCATCGACGAACTGCGGAACGACGACGTGGTCGAGCTCATCGTCCTTGGCGGCGCCGTCCGCAAGAACTATAACTCGATGATCGGCACCCTGACCGAGCAGGCGCTCGCGCAGATCCGTGCGACCACCTGCTTCCTCGGTACGAGCGGCATCAGGGCCGACGGTACGATCTCCGACACGACCGGCATGGAAGTTCCGGTCAAGCGGGCGATGATCGAGTCGTCGCAGCACACCGTCGTGCTGGCGGACTCGTCGAAGTTCCCCGGGGTCGGCGTCTTGAGCGTGTGCGGACCCGAGCAGATCTCGGCCATCGTGACGAACGACGATGCCGACGCGGCAACGCTCGACGTGTTGCGAGGCGCAGGCGTCGAGGTGACGGTCGCGTGAAGCTGACCATCATCGGGGGCGGCGGCTTCCGAGTGCCTCAGGTCTTCGAGGCCGTCTCTGCCGACCATGCTCCAGTTCGAATCGACGAACTCCGTCTCTACGACGTCTCCGAATCGCGCCTGAAGACGGTCGGCGCCATCTTGGCGCGGCTCTCGAGGCAGCGACGTCACGTGCCGAGCATCACGATCACGACCGACCTCGAAGACGCGCTCCGTGGCACCGATTTCGTGTTCAGCGCGGTGCGAATCGGCGGCACCCACGGACGCATCGTGGACGAGCGCACCGCGCTCGACCTCGGCGTGCTCGGACAGGAGACGGTCGGTGCCGGAGGGCTCGCATACGCGCTCCGTACGGTGCCGTTCATGACTCGTCTCGCCGAGACGATCCGCAGGGTGGCCCCCGAAGCGTGGGTGATCAACTTCACGAACCCAGCGGGCATCGTCACCGAGTCGATGCAGCGCGTGTTGGGCGATCGGGTCGTCGGGATCTGCGACACGCCGATCGGCCTGATGCGCCGCGCCGCCGCCGCCGTCGGCGAGGCTCCCGACCAGGTCCGGTTCGACTACGTCGGCCTGAACCACCTCGGTTGGCTGCGGTCGATGACCGCTGGCGAGAAGGACCTCTTGCCGCAGCTGCTCGAATCCGACCATGCGCTGCAAGGCATCGAGGAAGCCCGCCTGATGGGCTTCGACTGGGTGCGAGCGTTGGGCGCCCTCCCGAACGAATACCTCTACTACTACTACTTCACGCGCGAAGCGACCGCTCGCATCCGCTCGGCGAGCTCGACCCGCGGCGAGTTCATCGACCGCCAACAAGCGACGTTCTACGGAGCCCCTGGAGACGACCCGCTCGCGACCTGGCTGACCGCTCGACACGAGCGCGAATCGAGTTACATGGCGGAGAGCCGGGGCGCCGACGAGCAGCGCCTCGAGTCGGATGTGGACGGCGGCGGATATCACGAGGTCGCGCTCGACCTCATGGCCGCGCTCGCCACCGGTCGACCTGCGACGATGATCCTCAACGTACGCAACAACAGCCTCGTGCCGCAGCTGCCCGAAGACGCGGTCGTCGAAGTGGGGTGCGTCGTCGATGGCGGCGGAGTGCGCCCATGGCCGATCGCCCCCGTCACCGGAGAGATGCTCGGTCTGATCACGCAGGTGAAGTCAGCCGAGCGCCTCATCATCAGCGCCGTTCGCCACCAGTCGCGCGAACAGGCATGGCGGGCGTTCGCGGCGCATCCACTCGTCGATTCGGTGGGTGTGGCGCGTTCGCTCCTCGATCGCTACAGCGATTCCTTCTCCGAGATCGGCGCACTCCTCCGGTGAGCAGGTCGATTCTTGACAGTGTCCCGCACCCGACACCAGGCGACGCGGCACCCCAGGTCCTCGTCTTCGGCCGGCTCGGCGTCGATCTCTACCCGCTGCAGAGCGGCATCGGGCTCGAAGACGTCACGAGCTTCGGCAAGTACCTCGGCGGGAGCGCCGCGAACGTGTCCGTCGCGGTCGCGCGCCACGGCCACCGCGCCGCGCTCGTCTCGCGCGTGGGCGAAGACCCGTTCGGGAGGTACCTGCAACGCGAGCTGGACCGGCTGGGCGTCGAGACCCGGTTCGTGGCGATCGACCCGACGTACCCGACGCCCATCACGTTCTGCGAGATCGCTCCCCCCGACCACTTCCCGCTGTACTTCTACCGCGAGCCGAAAGCCCCGGACCTCAACCTCTCGCTCGATCAGTTGGACGTCGATGCGATTCGCACGACCGCCGTTCTGTGGTTCACGCTGACGGGCCTCAGCCAAGAGCCCAGTCGGGCCGTCCATGTCGCCGCACTCGAGGCTCGCGGTCGAGCACCGCACACGGTGGTCGACCTCGACTATCGTCCGATGTTCTGGGTGGACTCGTCCGAGGCGACGCGACAGGCGGCGATCGCCCTCGAACACGCGACTGTGGCGGTGGGCAATCGCGAGGAATGCGAGATCGCGGTGGGCGAGACCGAACCCGAGCGAGCCGCCGACGCCCTGCTCGAGCGCGGCGTCGAATTGGCGATCGTGAAGCAGGGGCCCGAGGGTGTCCTCGCGAAGACCCGGTCCGAGACCGTCGTCGTACCCCCGTATCCGGTGAACGTCGTGAACGGCTTGGGTGCCGGTGACGCGTTCGGTGGTGCACTCTGCCACGGCCTTCTCGAGGGCTGGAGCCTCGAACGCACACTGCGATTCGCGAACATCGCCGGATCCATCGTGGCCGGCAGGCTCGAGTGCTCGACGGCGATGCCGTTCTCGTCCGAGATCGAGGATCTTCTGGGGGGTGACTGACATGCCGGGCACGCGACTGCTGCTTCCCAGTGACTTCGCACGACTGCGCGACATCCGTGCGCACCGACCCGCAGATATCCGTTCGGCGCTGGCATCACGCACGCGGCGCGACGTTCTGCGAGGCGACAGACGATTGCTCATCGTCGCCGCCGATCATCCGGCTCGAGGCGCGCTCGGCGTCGGCGCCGACCCGATGGCGATGGCGGACCGCTACGACCTGCTCGAGCGGCTGGCCGTCGCCCTGAGCAGGCCGGGTGTCGACGGGGTGCTCGGCAGTCCCGACATCATCGACGATCTCGCAACCCTCGGCCTGCTGGACGACAAGATCGTGGTCGGCTCCATGAATCGAGGCGGCCTGCTGGGTGCCGCGTTCGAGATCGACGACCGATTCACGGGCTATGACGCGGACTCGATGTCTGAGCACGGCATCGACTTCGCGAAGCTGCTGTTGCGCATCGACCTCGATGACCGCGCGACGGCCCGGACGCTGGAAGCCGCGGCGCGGGCGGTGACGCAGAGTGCGCGAGCCGGGCTCCCGATCATGATCGAGCCGTTCATGAGCCGGCGGATCGACGATCGTGTGGTCAATGACGTCTCGACCGAGGCGGTGATTCGCTCGGTGGCGATCGCAACGGGCCTCGGCGCCCTCAGCGCCTACACCTGGCTGAAGCTCCCCGTCGTACCCGACATGGAACGCGTCATGGCGGCGACCACGATGCCCACCCTCCTGCTGGGTGGCGAACGGAGTGACGATCCGGACGCGGCATTCTCGACCTGGGAGGTCGCGCTGTCGCTCCCGGGCGTTCGCGGGCTCACGGTCGGCCGATCGCTCCTGTATCCCCATGACGATGACGTCGCCGCAGCCGTGGACATCGCTGCGCGCCTCGTGCACGTCGACCAGCAGCACACCGACGATGGGATGCCCTGACGTGATGGATGTTGCAGGGGAACGCTGGTTCCATCGCCGAGGCGACCTCGCGCGCGATGACTGGGAGAGTGTCGTCGACGCCTCCACGCCGGGCTGGGCTCACACCGGGCTCCGGGTGGCCGACGTGCAGGCCGGCAGGGCGCTGCGGCTGACCGATCCCGGCGTCGAACGCATCGTGGTTCCGCTCGCGGGATCGTTCACGGTCGAACACACCGATCGGGAGACGACGACGGCGACGCGGCTCGAGGGTCGCCCCAGCGTGTTCGCAGGCCCGACCGATGTGCTCTACCTCGCCACCGGATCGACCGCGGTGATCCACGGCGAGGGTCGCGTCGCGGTCGCGTCATCGCCGACGACGACGCGCCACCCGAATCGGTACCTCGCCGCCGCGGAGACGCCCGTCGAATTGCGCGGTGCGGGGGCATCCAGCCGGCAGGTCCACAACTTCGGAACCCCGGGCGTGCTCGATGCCGAACGCCTCATCGTCTGCGAAGTCATCACGCCGGCCGGCAATTGGTCGTCGTATCCGCCGCACAAGCACGATGAGCATATGCCCGGTCAGGAGTCCCGCCTCGAGGAGATCTACTACTTCGAGGTCGCACCGACCGCTGGGTCGCCCGATTCGGGGGCGGATGTCTCGGCCGGGGCCTTCGGTCTCTTCAGCGCATACGCGTCGCCGGCGGGCGAGATCGACATCGACGCGAGCGTACGGACGGGAGACATCGCGCTGGTGCCGTACGGCTACCACGGGCCGGCGGCGGCGGCACCGGGGTACGACCTCTACTACTTGAACGTGATGGCCGGCCCCGACCCCGCGCGGGCCTGGCACATCACCGACGACCCCGCCCACGCGTGGCTGCGCACGACATGGGGCGCACAGGAGGTCGATCCACGACTGCCGTACGGAGACCTACAGGAAGGGCGGCACTGATGGCGGCAACACGGAGGATGACGGTGAGCCAGGCGCTCATCGAGTTCCTGGCGAACCAATGGACGGTCGACGGCGACATCCGAGAACGAACGATCCCCGGGGTCTTCGGGATCTTCGGCCATGGCAACGTCGCCGGCATCGGACAGGCGCTGAAGCAGCTCAACGTCGATCGGCCCGAACTGATGCCCTACTACCAGGCTCGCAACGAGCAGGCGATGGTGCACCAGTCCGTCGGTTATGCGCGCATCCACCGACGCCGTGCGACCTTCGCGTCGGCCGCCTCCGTGGGGCCCGGGGCGACGAACATGCTGACTGGCGCCGCGCTCGCCACGACGAACCGGCTGCCGGCGCTCCTCCTGCCGAGCGACACCTTCGCCACGCGGGTCGCCGACCCAGTGCTGCAGCAGCTCGAACAGCCGTGGGACATCGGCCTGTCGGTCAACGATGCGTTCCGTCCGCTCTCGAAGTTCTTCGACCGGGTGCAGCGTCCTGAGCAGCTGTACTCCATCGCCCTGAGCGCAATGCGCGTGCTCACGGATCCCGCCGAAACCGGCGCCGTGACCATCGCACTGCCCGAGGACGTGCAGGCGGAGTCCCTCGACGTTCCCGTCGAGTTCCTGAAGGAGCGTGAGTGGCATCTGCGTCGCCCGGCTCCCGAACGCGGCGTGCTGGATCGCGCCGTCGCAGCGATCCGTGCCGCGCGACGACCATTCATCGTCGCAGGCGGGGGCGTGCTCTACTCGGGTGCTGAGGACCAGCTGCGCGAGTTGGTCGAGGCGACCGGCATTCCGGTCGGCACGACGCAAGCCGGCGGAGGATCCCTCCGGTGGGACCACCCCGCATACGTCGGCGCCGTCGGTGCCACCGGCACCACGGCAGCCAACACCCTCGCTGCCGAAGCCGACCTCGTGATCGGTATCGGTACCCGGTACAGCGACTTCACCACGGCGTCACGCACCGCGTTCCAGCACCCGTCGGTGCGCTTCGTCAATGTGAACATCGCCGCGTTCGACGCGTACAAGCATGGAAGCGATCTGCCGGTCGTCGCCGACGCCCGCGAGACCCTCATCGCCCTGTCGGCCGGAGTCGACCGACACCGAGTCGACGACGCATACGCCGAGCGGATCCACCGTCTGAAGGCCGAGTGGGATGCCACGGTCGACGCGGCCTTCGAGCCCTCCGGTCGTGCCCTGCCCGGCCAGTCCGAGATCATCGGCGCCGTGCAGTCGACGACCGACCCCGAGGACGTCATCGTCCAGGCCGCGGGCTCGCTCCCCGGAGACCTGCACCGGCTGTGGCGGGTGCGGGATCCGCTCGGATACCACGTCGAGTACGCCTATTCGTGCATGGGCTACGAGATCGCCGGCGGACTCGGTGTCAAGGGCGGGCTCGAGGCATCCGGAGACGATCGAGACGTCGTCGTGATGGTCGGCGACGGCTCATTCCTGATGCTCAGCTCCGAACTCGCGACCGCCGTGGCCGAGGGCATCAAGATCATCGTCGTCCTGGTCCAGAACCACGGATTCGCGTCGATCGGGCGTCTCTCGGAGAGCGTCGGATCGGAGCGGTTCGGCACGAAGTACCGGGCCTACGATCCGGTCGCACGCAACTTCCAGGGGGATGACCTGCTACCCGTCGACCTCGCGATGAACGCGCGCAGCTACGGTCTCGACGTGACCGAGATCGAGCCCGGGCCCCGCGCGATCGACGACCTGAAGCGCGCGATCACCGCGGCCAAGGCCTCGGACCGTTCGACGCTCGTGCATGTCACCAGCGACCCGCTGATCGACGGGCCCGACGGCGGGGGCTGGTGGGATGTCCCCGTCGCCGAGGTGTCGACCCTCCCGTCGACCCGTCAGGCTCGCGTGGAGTACGACGAGCAACGCGGGGCGCAACGTCCCCTGCTCGGTGCTGAGGAGGCGCGATGAAGGCGACGGTCGCCGGCGCACCGGTCAGCTTCGGCGTCTTCGAGATGACTCCGGAGGGGGCGTCGACGATCGCGCCGGACGACCTGCTCGAGGTGCTCGCCGAGGCAGGGTACGGCGGCGTGGATCTCGGTCCGATCGGTTACTTCGGTCGAGGCCCCGAGTTGCGCCGTCGGCTGTCACGTTTCGGTCTCGACCTGGCAGGCGGATGGGTCCAGTTGCCGTTCTCGAACGACGAGGCGTTCGAGGCGAGCCTGCCTTCACTTCGCGACGCGATCGGCATCTTCTCGGATGCGGCAGATGCGGGGCCGCAACGACTGCCCCTGCCGACGCTGGCGGATGACGGGTCGGCACGGCGGCGCGCCGCGCCGGGAGCTGGGGCGGTCACGGACCCGCTCGATGAAGCCGGCTGGCTGCGCCTGACCGCCAATGCCGAACGCGCGGTCGCCATCGTGCGATCCGCGGGATTCGAGCCGACCTTCCATCACCACGCCGGCACGTTCGTGGAGTCGCCCGACGAGATCGACAGATTCCTCAGCGCGGTCGACGTGGATCTGACCCTCGACACCGGGCATCTCATGATCGCCGGGGGCGACCCCATCGATGCGGTGCAGCGATGGGGCGAGCGCATCAACCACCTCCACCTGAAGGATGTGGACCTCGTCGAACTGCATCGAGTGCTCGCAGCGGGGGGCGGGATGCGCGAGGTCTGGTCGTCGGGCGCGTTCGTCGCCTTCGGGCGCGGCTCGATCGATCTCGACGCCGTCATGCGGTCGATCGACGCACGGGGTTTCGACGGATGGGTCGTCGTGGAGCAGGACGTGCTGAACGGTCCCGACGTCGAGCTCGCCGAGTTCGAGCGAGAGCGAGCCGACGACCAACGACACAATCGCGAGGCACTCCGGGAGTGGCTCTGAGCGCGACCCTCGCTCCGATCCTCGCGCCGATCTCCGCGCCGATTCTCGCGCCGACCCGAGCGCAATTCGAACCGGAAGGACCCACCGGATGACTGCTGACCACGTGCGATTCGCGCTGATCGGGACGGGGCGGATCGGCCAGGTCCACGCCGCGAACATCGCCGCGAGCCCAGATGCCACGCTGACCCGGGTCTACGACCCCGTCGCCGGGAGCGCGCACGCGGTTGCGCAGCGACACGGCGGAGTTGTGGCGAGTGAGCTCGAGGCGGTGTTCTCGTCGGGCGATGTAGACGCCGTGCTGATCTCGTCGCCCACGCCGACGCACATCGACCTGATCGCCCGCGCGGTGGACGCCGGCATCCCGGCCCTCTGCGAGAAGCCGATCGATCTCGACCTCGCTCGCGTCGACGCACTGCGTCCGAAGGTCGAGGCCTCTGGGGTGCCGGTCGCCCTCGGCTTCAACCGCAGATTCGACGCCTCGTTCGCGAACGCCCGTGCGCGGGTCGCGGCTGGCGAGATCGGACCTCTCGAGCAGCTCTCGATCATCAGTCGCGACCCGGCTCCCCCGCCCGCTTCCTACGTCGGCGTGTCGGGTGGCATCTTCCGGGACATGACGATCCACGACTTCGACATGGCGCGGTTCTTCGTGCCGGACATCGTCGAGGTCTTCGCGACCGGTTCGGCCTTGTTCGACGGCGGGGCGCGTGGACACGGCGACTTCGACACCGCGCAGGTCGTGCTGCGCGCGGCATCCGGAACCCTCGTGACGATCACGAACTCCCGGCACAGCGCGATGGGGTACGACCAGCGCATCGAGGCGTTCGGCGGGCGAGGCATGCTGCAGGTCGCGAACGCGGGAACCAGCCTCGTGAGCGTGTCGACCGCCGACTCGGTCGAGGCGAAGGCTCCCTCTCAGGAGTTCTTCCTCGAACGGTACGCGGGCGCCTACGCGGCCGAGCTCGATGAGTTCATCAAGCTGGTCAGGGGTGTGCCGTCGACGAGTCCCACGTTCGCGGACGGTCGCGCAGCGCTGATTCTCGCCGACGCCGCCCAGCGCTCTGCAACCGAACGGATCGTCGTTCCCGTGAACCTGAGCTGAGTGCGCGCAGCGGCGCGTCCCGCTACCCGCCGATGCAGTTCGGGTCGCCGGGTCCCATGCAACTCGATGAGGCCGGGAACGCCGAAGGCCCGGCCTCCTCGGAGAGGACCGGGCCTTCGAACTGCCGGCACTTCGGCACTTCGGTACTTCGGCACCGAGCCGTGCGAGGTGACTATGCCGCCTGATCGAGCGACGCGGTCGCGCGGGGCACGGATGCCACGACGAACGCGCCGACCGCCGCCCGCAGCATCCGGGATCTCCTCAAGGCCGCCGGAGTACGCTGGGCGTCGAACACGATCGCGAGGGACCATGTCGGCGAAGCAGCCCGCGATGTCACCGTCGGACTTGCCGGTGGCCGAGGTGCTCGACCGCGTCACGGGTCCTCGCCGCGCCGAGGCCGACGAGCTGCTCGCGATGTTCGGCGAGATCAGCGGCGAGCCGCCCGTCGTCTGGGCAGGCCGGATCATCGGGTTCGGAGCGTACGACTACCGCTACGAGAGCGGACGCGGGGGTCGATCCCCGCGGCTCGCCTTCGCGCCGGACCCGACGAAGCACACGATCTACCTCCCCGAGCATTTCTCCGAGCGCTGGCCCGACCTCATGTCGCGGCTGGGCCCGCACCGTGCGAGCAAGGTCTGCCTCTACCTGACGCGGCTGACGGGGGTGGATCGCGGCACGCTGCGAGAGCTGCTGGAGCGCGCGCACGCCGAGACGCGGTCGCGAGTGTCATGAGCACGCGGAGCGCCCGGATCTCCCGCACCACGATGGTCGTGGCCGGCGGTCTCCTCGCCGGCCTGGCTGCCCTCGCCGCGTGGCTCCGGTTCGGCGGCCCCCGCCTTCCGGCCGGAATCGACGCCGTGATCGACCGGCTCGCGGAGAGCGATCTGGAGGGCGTGGTCACGGGCACCACCGGCGAGACGGATGCGAGCGGCATCCGCATCTGGTACGAATCGATCCCGCCGGTCGGCCGGGAACGCGGCACGATCCTCCTGTTCATCTCCCTCGGGGGCGATGCGATCCTCTGGCCGCCCGAATTCCTCCGCGTCTTGACCGGTTCGGGGTACCGCGTCATCAGGTTCGACCAGCGCGGTACCGGCGCGTCTGACTGGATGCCCGAATGGAGCCGCGCGGATCCGTACACGCTCATCGACGTGGCCCGCGATGCGATCGCCGTCCTCGACGCGACCGGCACCGAGCGAGCCCACCTCATCGGGTTGTCGTTCGGCGGAATGGTCGCCCAGGAGGTGGCGATCCTGCAACCTCACCGGGTGGCGTCGCTCACGCTGATGTCGACCTCACCCGATCCGACGGACCCGACCCTGCCGGAGCCGAGGGTCGGGCGATTGGCCCTTCTCGCCATCCGGAGCCTGCCGCTGCTGAAGTACCGGCTCCGCGGGGACCCACGTGCGCTCGTCAAGGAGCGCATCGCCGGGATCATCAGCGTGGCCGGTCCTGACGGGGTCGACGTCGAGGAGAACGCCGCGCTGGTGCTGTACGACCTCCGCCACCGACACGGCCTCAACCTCCGGGCGCTCCGCCAACACCAGGCCGCGGTGGCCGCGACGCGACCCCGGGCAGCCGCCCTGACGACGCTCGCGGTGCCGACGCTGGTGGGTGCACGGCACCGACGACGACCTCATTCCGTTCGAGCACGGGCGCCGGCTCGCCGCGTTGATTCCGGATGCCGCGCACCTCTGGCTCGACGGCGTGGGCCATGTCTTCCCGTACCCGGCCTCGGCCGGCGTCGAGGGCGCGATTCTCACTCACCTCGACTCGGCGGATGAGGGGTGATCGGGCTTCCCAGTCGATCGAGGGACGGGCGCGGGCGCCGGGTCCCCCTGAGGCAACCCGGCTCTCATCGCTCATGAGGGCGAGCCGAGAACGGATGCCGCGGCATCCGTCGTCGAGGTCGTCGCTCGCTGCTCGAGCGGCGGCAGCTGGCACGAGTCGGCGAACCCGTCTGAGTGGATGCCGAGCGCCACGTTCATGCGCGCGCTCATGTTCATGAACGCGACCTTGGCCGCGAGCTCGATGAGCGCCGCCGGCCCGAGGGCGTCGAGTAACCTCGCCGAAAGTTCGTCGGTCACGGTCGGCGGGGTCTGGCTCATCGCCTCGGCGTACGCCATGACGTCGCGTTCGAGCGGCGTGAAGACGGAGGCCTCGCGCCAGTTCGGCACGTGTCGCGCCTTCGCCTCGTCGAGTCCCTCGTGGTGCGCCTTGTAGTAGTTGAAGTCCAGGCACCAGCTGCAGCCGACATACGCCGCCGTCGCCATCACGGCGTACGAGGCGAGGGTGCGGTCGAGCTCGTCCAGCGCCTCGACCTTGCGGCCGATGCCCATCGAGGCGCGCATCAGGGCGGGATGGTGCGCGAGCACGCCCATCGAGTCGGGCACCGTGCCGAGCATGCGCCGGGCGGCGAGCTTGACTGCGGTGCCGAACACGCCGGTGAGCTCGGTCGGCTGGATCCTGGGCGCGGTCGGGGTCTGCGTGGTCGCGGTGTGCGTGGTCATCGTGTCCTCCTGCGTCGTCGGCGGCCGGGGTTCGGTCCCCGTTTCTGCCGTCGAGATGAAGACACCGCTCGGCTCAGCGCTGTGACATAGCCGGTGCACGGATGCGTCGCGGACACACCGCGCCGCTCGGGACGAACAACAAACCCGCAGTGCGAACGGATCTGGCGCTCACCGCACGCCGATGTGCCGAAGGCCCGGCCTCTCTCGTGAGAGGACCGGGCCTTCGAACTGCCGGTACTTCGGCACTTCGGCACTTCGGTACCAAGCCGTGCGCTGCGACTATGCCGCCTGATCGAGCGACACGGTCGCGCGCGGCACGGATGCCACGACGAGCGTTCCGTCCGAAGCATCCACCCGCACGCCCTCGCCGTCGCCGAGCTCACCCGAGACGAACAGGTCGGCGATGCGGTCGTCGACCTCGCGCTGGATCAGGCGACGCAGCGGACGAGCGCCGTACTCGGGCTCGTAGCCGTGCTCGCCGAGCCACTCGACCGCGGCATCCGTCACCTCGATGGTGACCTCGCGAGCCGCGAGCCGCGCCGACGTCGCACCGAGCATGAGCCTGACGATCTGCGAGATCTCCGCCTGCGACAGCTTCTGGAACAGCACGATCTCGTCGATGCGGTTCAGGAACTCGGGCCGCATGGCCTCGCGCACCTTGCCCATGACGCGAGCCTTCACGTCATCCGACGACGAGAACCCCGAGCCATCCGTCGACGCGACGAAGCCGAGCGCACCCGACCGCGACGCGAGGAACTCCGAACCGAGGTTCGAGGTCATCACGACCACCGTGTTGCGGAAGTCGACCGTGCGACCCTGGCCGTCGGTCAGGCGTCCGTCGTCGAGCACCTGCAGCAGCAGGTTGAACACGTCGGGGTGCGCCTTCTCGATCTCGTCGAACAGCACGACCGAGTACGGGTTTCGCCGCACGCGCTCGGTGAGCTGGCCGGCCTCGTCGTACCCGACGTATCCGGGAGGGGCGCCGACGAGCCGCGACACGGTGTGCCGCTCGCCGAACTCGCTCATGTCGAAGCGGATGATCGCGCCCTCGTCGTCGAACAGCCGGTCGGCCAGCGCACGCGCCAGCTCGGTCTTGCCGACACCCGTCGGGCCGAGGAACAGGAACGAGCCCACCGGACGCTTCGCGTCGCCCATGCCCGTGCGGTTTCGGCGCACGGCCTTGGCGACGGCGGTGACCGCGTCGTCCTGTCCGATGACGCGGGCGTGCAGCTCGGCCTCGAGGTCGTGCAGGCGCTCGCGCTCGCTCTCGGTGAGACGGTTCACCGGAATGCCGGTGGCCCGCGAGATCACCGCGGCGATCTGCGCTTCATCAACGACGTGCGCCTCGTCGATCACGGCATCGTTCTGCTGAGCGGATGCCGCAGCACGGCCGCGCTCGTCGGCGGTCGCCTCGTCGAGCTTCGCCTGCACCTTCGAGATCTCGTCGCGGATACGCGACGCCTCCTCGTAGTGCTCGGCGGTGACGGCTGCGTTCTTGTCGGCCTCGAGCTCGGCGAGCCGGGTCATGAGGGCAGGGACATCCGTCTTCACACCGAGCCGCAGGCGCAGTCGCGCGCCGGCCTGGTCGATGAGGTCGATGGCCTTGTCGGGCAGGACCCGGTCGGTGAGGTAGCGCGCGCTGAGTTCGACGGACGCCCGCAGCGCGGCATCCGTGTACTCGACGCCGTGGTGCTCCTCATAGGCGGGCTTCAGACCGTGCAGGATCAGCACGGCGTCCTCGATGGAGGGCTCCCCCACGCGAACGGGCTGGAAGCGACGCTCGAGCGCCGGGTCCTTCTCGACGGTGCGGTACTCCTTGAGCGTGGTCGCACCCACGAGGTGCAGCTCGCCGCGGGCGAGGCGCGGCTTCAGGATGTTGCCCGCGTCCATGCCGCCGTCACCGGCACCGCCGGCGCCGACGACCGTGTGCACCTCGTCGATGAACACGATGAGCTCGCCCTTATTGGCGGCGATCTCCTCCATGGTCTTGGTGAGGCGCTCCTCGAAGTCGCCGCGGTAGCGGGTGCCGGCGAGCATGCCGGGCAGGTCGAGCGAGACGACGCGCTTGCCGAGCAGCTGCTCGGGCACGTTCTCCTCGACGATCGCGCGGGCCAGGCCCTCGACGATCGCGGTCTTGCCGACGCCGGCCTCGCCGACCAGCACGGGGTTGTTCTTCGTGCGGCGGCTGAGGATCTCGATCGTCTGCTCGATCTCGTCGACGCGTCCGATCACGGGGTCGAGCTCGCCATTCTCGGCGAGGGCCGTGAGGTCGGTGCCGAACTTGTCGAGCATCGGGGTGTCGGATGCCTCGGCCGCGCTGCCTGCGGCATCCGTCTGCTGACCCTGCGTTACGGAGCCGTCATCGCCGAACTGCTCTCGCAGACCCTGCGTCAGCGCCTCAGCGGTGACGCCGGCGCGCGCGAGCACCTGGCCGGCCGGGGCATCCTGCCCCAGCACGAGCGCGAAGAACAGGTGCTCGGGATCGATGTACGTGGCACCCGACGAGCGCGCGACCTGGTAGCTGTGGAACAGCGCGCGGGAGGCGCTCGGCGTGATCGTGGCCGCGTTGATGTCAGCGGTGTCGGATGCCGCGGGCAGCCGTGCCTCGGTCGCGCTGATGAGCCGCTCAGGGCTGACGCCGATGCGCTCGATCGCCTGCTTGACGCTGTCGTCCTCGACGATCACGCGCAGGATGTGGAGCGCATCGAGCTCGGTCTGGCCGCGCTCGAGCGCGAAGCGTCCGGCCTGCTGCAGGATGCCTTGAGTGCGCGCGGTCAGGAACCGGCTGAGGTCGATCGACCGAGCCTGACGGGCCTGCTCACCCGCGAGATAGCGGGCGAGAAACTCGTCGAACGAGCTCGCGCCGGCCTCGTTGAAGTTGTCGGGCACCTAGTCCTCCTGGGGAACTTGAGTTGGGTACGCTCAAGTTCAACGCGGAGGGGGCGTCGGTATTCCCGGTGGAACATAGCTCGGCCGAGAGGTTCGCGGGCGCCTGGCCCCGCAAATTGCGATCAACCCCGTGGACCCAAAGGCCGAGGCGTCCGAGCACCGCCATGCCCTGATGCACTTGCTCGTCCGATTCGAGATTCTCGGGGCTGATCTGAGCCATGATGCGACCATAGCGGGCCGGAGCCGCGGCTAATGAGCCGAACCACGGTAGCCACGGAGCCGCCAGGCGAGGGGTCGTTTTCGGCCGTCGATCTTTGGGGAGTGGGGGCCATTCCGGAGGGGTGGCGCGCTTTCGAAGGTTTGCGCCGAGATTGAGCGCACCGCGATCGGAACGCCCTTAGGACCTTGGGCCCTCTGCCAGCGACTCCGCTCGCAGGAGACTTTGAACGAGGCCCGCGAGAAGGAGGCTCACATGACCGAGCCCGTGCATCACAAGCCCGGCGATATCGTCAACGGGCACCGTCTTACCGAGCAGCCTGACGGGTCGCGGGTATGGCTGCCGGTCAACGCAGCCCCAGAGCACGAGCCTGCCGAGGTTGCTGCCCAGTACAAGCCCGGAGACGTCGTGAACGGGCACCGCCTCACGGACCAAGACGGCACCCTGAAGTGGTCACCGGTGGTCGAAGCCGAGCCGAAGAAGAGTCGCAGGGGCGAGTGGATCGCCTGGGGCGTTTCGGCCGCTGCAGTATTCGTGCTGCTCACCGTTGGGATCGTGAGCGTGATCACTGCTGACCGACCGGACTCCACAGGCGCCGAAGCTCCCTCCGTCGAGGTCGCCGAGCCCGAGCAGCAGCCGGAGGCTGAGCCGGAACCGGAGCCGGAGATGGTGACAATCCCGAGCACCATCGTCGGCATGACCGCCGCTAGCGCGACCGCCGCGCTGAAGGGCATCGGGCTCGTCGTGAACTACAGCGGACCCGGCGACGCGACCGTGACCGCGAGCGACCCCGCGCAGGGTGCCGAGGTGGAGGAAGGCACCGTCATCACGTTCACCGTGCAGGAGAAGCCGAAGCTCACCCTGGCGCAGGAGAATGCCCTGCAGCAAGCGCAGCAATACCTCAGCCTCATGCCGTTCAGCCGACAGGGACTCATCGACCAGATGAGCAGTCAGTACGGCTCCGGCTACCCGGTGGATGTCGCGACGTGGGCGGTGGACTACCTTAACCCCGACTGGAACTCCGAGGCGGCTGAGGCCGCAAAGTCCTACCTCGAGGTCATGGCCTTCAGCCGTGATGGGCTCTACGAACAGTTGACCAGTGAGTACGGCTCTCAGTTCACGCCGGAGCAGGCGAACGCCGGGCTTGCCGCAGTCGGGTACTGAACGTCCAGACGGGCCCGCCAAGAGATTCCCTGGCACAGCCCGGAGGCCTCTGTTGCAGCTCGCGGCAAGGGCGGAAGGTCGCTCCTCCTCGGACGGGGCTCGCCCGGCGCGAGCTGGCGGAGTCGGAGTTCAAGGTCTCGGCGGGAGTTGGTGCCTTGACCGCGAGTACCCCGGTGTCTTGGATGGCGCCGACCATCATCAGTGACACCTCGTATAGGCGGAGCTCTCGCGTGAATAGGTCGATGGCTCGCTCACGGTCGCGATCACGCGCAGCCGCCGTCGACCCGCATCGTTGATTACGAAATCGTGTTCGCAGTTCTTGACTACGAAAACGTAGTAAGCTAGATTCATTACGAATTCGTAGTGGAGGATCATCCGATGACGTACCGCGGCCGCGTACCGAACGCCGAGACCCTCGGCCTGATGCTGCAGCAGGGCCGGCTCGCTCGCGGGCTGAGCCAGCGCGAGCTCGCCGGCGAGCTCGGGCTCACGCAGCGGTGGGTCTCCGAGATGGAGGCTGGCAAGCCGGGCAAGCTCACCGAGCGGCTCTTCGCGATGCTCGACGCGACGGGGGTGCGGCTGTACGCCGAACTCGACGAGCCGACCGGGTCCGACGATGCCTGAGCTGACCGTCGAGCTCTACGGACAGGAGGTCGGCCGCCTGGTCGGCGCGGACTGGCGGCGATTCGACTTCGAGACATCCGGCAACGCGATCGAACGTTTCGGACTGGGCAGCACGCTGCTTTCGACATCCGTGCCGCTGGTGCCGTTCGGGAACCGCTCGCAGGTCGCGCGGCGACGCAACTTCTTCGCCGAGCTTCTCCCCGAGGGCGATCTGCTCACCGACCTCGCCGCGCAGGCCCGCCTGCCCGAGTACGACGTGCTCAGCCTGCTCGCCCACTACGGTCGCGATGTCGCCGGCGCACTGCAGATCTACGACCCTGCGGTACCCGGTGAACCGCGGACGCCATTCACCACCGCGATCGATGAAGCCGCGATCGGTGCGCTCCTCCAGAACCCCGCCGCGCGGCCCCTCGGCAACGACCGCGCCACCGGCAAGACCTCGCTGAACGGCGTACAACCAAAGGTCGTGCTCGCCCGCATCGACGACGCGTGGCACCTTGTGCACGACGGATACCCGTCGACGCACATCCTGAAGCCCCAGGTCGCGCGGTACCCGACGATGATCTTCGACGAAGAGTATGGGGCACGCATCGCCCGATCGCTGGGCCTGATCGAGTACGCGACGTGGATCGAGGAGTTCGGCGACATCCCTGCGCTCGTGATCGAACGCTACGACCGGTCGACGGATGCCCCGACCGGGCGTGTGCACCAGGAGGACATGTGCCAGGCGCTCGGCATCCCACGCACGCAGAAGTACCAGGAGCAGGGTGGCGCCGCGACGCTCGACCGCATCCAGACGCTCGTGAGGTCGAAGGCCGACCGCGCCTCGGTCGAGCGGCTCGCGAGGATGGTCGTGCTCGCCGTCGCCATCGGAAACGTCGACCTGCACGCCAAGAACCTCGCGCTGCTGCATCCGTTCGATGCACCGGCGGCGCTCGCGCCCGCCTATGACACCGTACCGCTGCGCCACCAGCCCAACGACGGGCGCATGGCGTTCGCCGTGAACGGCGTGTACCGGCACGCCGACGTCACCATCGACGACCTCGAGACGCAGCTCGGCTCGTGGTCGGTGGAGGCCGGCGAGCTCGTGCGGCCGACCCTCGAGCGCATCGCCGAGGTCGTCGAGGCTGAGACGCCGCACCCGGCCGCGTACGCCGGGCTGCGGCGAGAGATCGGCGGGTTCGTGTCGGACCTGCTCGCCGGCGAGCCGGTGGGCACGCAGCAGGGCTGAGACGCGGCTGCGTGTGTCAGTTCGATGGCCTCTGCGATATGGTGCACCACCCGATCGGCGAGGATACTCGGAGTCGAGCAGCGCTCATTCTGACCTGCTCCGTCTGACTCGTCGACTCCGGGGGAACCGATGACCACAGCAGAGCCGCCGACGGCGGCCGAAGGGCGATTCGAGCCGGTTATCGGACAGGATGCCTTCGAAGTCGAGTCGCCGAGTGCGATCAGTAGCCGAGCCGGGCAGTATCTCGCCATGGGCACGGCCGCGTTCGGCACGGCCGGCCAGGCCGCCGACGTCCGCGATGATGCAGAAGCGCTCGACGTTCCCTTCGTCGCCCCAGCTGGTGGCGAACACGAACTCTGGCGCGAACAGGATCGCCTCGACGACCTGACCCGCTACGCATTGCAGGATCACGGTGCATCCGATTTCCGAAAATGGCAACCGCAGTCGCCGAGTCGTCGAGACGATGAGGTCGCGCTTTGGCGGAACGTCGAGCTGACACATTCGGCTCCGTCCTTGCTCGCACTGCTGAACTACTCCCTCGGAAGCGAGCACGAACTCCAGCGAGTCGCCGCGGCTACTGCGCTCACAGGTTTCAGTCGGGGCGGTCTCGCTGTCGCCAACAGCGTTCTGGCGAGTGCGCTCACCTCGACAGATGAGCACGTTGCGGAGATCGCCCGTGCCGCGACCGGATCAGACGGCGAGGTTGCAGCTGCACTCGAACCGCCGCCACGCGGGCCGAGATCCAGCGAATCACCTGTGGCCGGTCCACCAGAAGTAAGCATCGCCGTCCACGGCACGTGGTCCCAGGTCACAGCCGACCCGTGGTACGCGCCCGGGCGGCCTCTGCACAGTCACATCCGATCCACGTCCACGACAAACCTCTACAACGAGGCGACCTACTTCACCTGGAGTGGCGAGTGGTCGCAACATGCACGCGACGCTGGCGCGGCCGACCTGCCGGTGTGGCGGGACTCGCTCGCTCTTCCGCCCCTCGATACGGTCTTCGCGCACAGCCACGGTGGCAACGTGGCGTTGACCGCGGCGGCGAACGGCGAACGCATCCGGCTGCTGGTGACGATGCACACCCCCGTCCTCCCGCGACCCGACGAGCAGTGGGCGGCGATTCGAGCACATGTCGCCCGCGTGCTTGTCATGCGCACACGGCTCGACCATGTTGTGCTCGCCGACGGATTGGCTACCGGGAGCACCCAACGCTTCGACCATGCGAAGCTTCCGCATAAGCCGGTCGTGCTCCACTGGGCCAACAAGGACGCCTGGTTCTCGCACAGCTTCTTCACCAAGCTCGACGGCTGGACGAAGTACGACCTCGCGGGCACCATCATGCGCGAGCGGGTCTACGCCGGCCAGTTCGCCGTGGCCTGAACCGAAGCTGATCGCCGCGTCGGCGCCGGCCTCCGCGTCGCCGCAGACGCGGACGACGGCAGACATCGAAATCTGCGATCACTGAGTTGTACTCGCACGGCGAGGGCGGCGGCGCGCTTCGCCGCCTCGGGGCTCAACGGTGTCATCCGACTCTCAGCGCCTCGGCGATCGCATCGCCGAGCACTCGGGAGCCCTCCTCTGACGGGTGGATGCCGTCGGAGGTCATCCCGTCCTGGTACCTACCGTCGGCGTCGCGAAGCCCGGCCGACGCGTCGACGAACCGCCACCCGCGCGCACTCGCCAGCTCCTCGAGGCGCTGGTTGAGCTCAGGAGCCCCCTGCGGGTAGGCGGCCATCGGCGGGACCGACACCACGACGACGTCCGCGATCCCGACGGTCTGGACGATCCGGTCGAGGTTCGCCGTCGTCTCGGCGAACGGGACGGCGAGGGCGTAGTCGTTGGTGCCTGCGAGCAGCACGAGCGTCTCAGCGTCGACGGGCACCACCGACTCCGCCATGGCCGCCGTCGTGGCGCCCCACTCGGCCCAGCCGCCGGCGAAAACGAACCCTTCATCACACACGAAGGACACCCAGGACACCGGGTCGATGTCCCCCGCGGCGAAGTCGGGGCTTTCGGCGTGAGTGATCGAGTCGCCGATGACCGCGACGGTCGGCCCGTCGGCGGTCGAATCGCATGACGCCGGACGCGCCGACGCCGACGGCGAGGCCGTCGAGCCCGGATTCGACGTCTCCGACGCTGGGTCGCGCGACGGCGACGTGCCGGGCGCGCAGCCCGAGATCATGAGACACACCGTCGCCGCGGTCATGATCGCGGCAACCGCGGGCAACCGCCGCCTCCCCGTACGGTCAGCGTTCATCGACATGCAGGAACCCACCATTCACTCGGATGAATCGCCTGATGCGGACCCTCACCGGGCCGCGTCCTCCGAATGTAGAAGGGATGGCAGCGACTCGGGAAGGGGATGCACCGGGTTTCCTGATATCCGGCGGTCACAGGTCCGCGATCGGCGCGGGCGTGGCATCCGCTCGCCACGTGGGGCATTACGTCGCAATGGAAGCCCCCGAACCACGGTTGCGGGAACCGACCCAACGACGCCCACCCGACCCCTCGACCAGCAGCCACTCGCACATTGTCGACTGCACCTCGACCGCATCCGGTAAGGTCCGGGTGCGGCGCCGATTCGAGGCGGGCGCAGAGCACCGGCCTACAAGAGCTGGACGACGAGAACCGACATCGCATCAGTAGGCCACCGGGCGCGGGTCGAGCGTCACTCGTCGATCGCGCTCCGCAGCACGCAAGAATTGACGGATGCCTCGAGCCCGACTTGTCCTCCACAGGGGCCGCCCGGGGCAAGTTCTCCACAGGTAAATGGCTGATCATCGCCGCTTTCCTGCTGCAACGAATGTCGGTGGGTGGGTGCAGGATCGAAGCATGGAACATCAGCCCCCGCCCGAGCACCTCGAGCCGTTGGTCGCGCTCGAGCGCGACGTTGCCGCAGTGCGCGCGGCGTGGGCGGGCTCGATGCCGGCTTGGGGTGCCATCCGCGGTGCAGCGCAGGTCGAGGTCGAGCAGATGAGTGATGCCGGGCTGGTGCAGGTCACCGATGCGCTCGCGAAGATCCGGCGCGATGTCGACGTGCTGCTCGCGAGGGCGGCCGCCGAGGTGACGAAGCGATCCGGGCGGGAATTCGGTGACACCGGGTTGGCGAAGGCGCAGGGGTTCCACAATCCCGTCAGGTTGATCGCGGCGTCCATTGGGGCGTCCCGCACCGACGCGCAGCGGCTGATCGGGGTTGGCACCGCCACGGCGCAACGCCAGACCTTCAGTGGTGAGCGGCTGCCGTCGCGGCACCCGCACGTCGCTGCCGCGCTGGAGGCGTCGAAGATCGGCATCGAAGCGGCATCCGCGATCACCCAGATGCTCGACCGCGCGTCGTCGACGGCCGACACGTCCAGGATCGACATCGTCGAAGCCGCGCTCGTCGACCTGGCCGCGCGGGTGCCGCTCGAGACGCTCAACCGCGGCGTGCGCGAGGCCGAAGCGCGGCTCGACCCCGACGGCGTCGAACCTCGCGAAGAGCTGCTCCGCATGGAGCGTTCGCTGACGATGCGTGAAGACGGCCGTGGCATGCTGCACCTGCACGCCCGCCTCGACCCCGAGAGCGCCGCCCCCATCAAGACCGCGATCGAGGCGCTCGTCAGCGACACCCTCCGCCGACGCGAAGCCACCGACGGCGACCCCGCACCGGTCGTCGACGACCGGCGGTCGATCCCCCAGATCCAGGCCGACGCGCTCGCCTCGCTCGCCCGCCACACGCTCGGCTGCACCCAGACGCTCACCCCGCTCGCGAAGACCACGGTCGTGGTCCGCGTCGACCACGACACCCTCGTCGAAGGCCTCGGGCACGCCCGCATCGACGGCATCGACCAGCCCATCTCCGCCGGTACCGCCCGCCGCATGTCGGCCGACGCCGAACTCATCCCCGCCGTCCTCGGCGGCGACAGCCTCCCACTCGATCTCGGCAGGGCCGCGCGACTGTTCACCAAAGCACAACGCCTCGCGCTCGGCGAACGAGACGGCGGCTGCGCCTCCTGCGGCCAGAACATCGGCTACGTCGAGGCCCATCACATCGACTGGTGGGAACGCGACGCCGGCCCCACCGACCTCTCGAACGGAGTCCTCCTCTGCAGTTTCTGCCACCACATGATCCACCGCGACGGATGGCACATCCGCCCGGGCCCCAGCGAGGTGTGGTTCATCCCACCACCGCACATCGACCCCGCCCAAGTCCCACGACTCGGCGGCCGCGCACGATTCGAACTCCGCGAAGGGGCGGCGGCGTGACGCCGCCCAGCGGTCATGCGATGACGAATGCGTCGTGGCTGGTCTCCGCGGCACAGCCCGAACGGCCGAGGCCGCACCCCCAGCGACTGACCCTCGACGACGGTGACGACCCTCCCGACGCGCAGGCGCTCATGACGGCTTGTGGGCGGCCGTCCGGACGTCCTGCATGAGCCGAGGGGTGCGCCACACGCCGACCAAGGTGAACCACCGGCCAGGGGGATACGCCAGTCGCACCACGAAGTAGTTCACATACTCGATCACTCCGAACGCCCACACCGCGAGCACGCCCAGCGCGACCCCCACCGATTCGGGCCACCACACGATCACGCCGGCGAGTCCGGCAGCCAGGAGCGCCACGTCGGCCACCCGGAACACCCGGAGCAGGGCGGCGGATGCGGCGGGCATCGGTTCGAGCTCCACCCAGCTTCGCGCACCGAGCCAGTAGACCCCCGCCTGCACGAGGACGACGAACAATGGCGTGAGCGCCGACCAGAGCGCCGCGACATCCGTCGGGCTGCTGAGGCGCGGAGCAACGAACCAGATCGCAACGGCCGCGAACACCACGGCGGCGGCAAGTTCGCCGGAGCCGAGACTGAGGTACTTGCGTCGCAACGTTCTGCGCCGCTCCCCTGTCATCCGGCCAGCGCACCGGGGGTCCGATGCCGCGCGAGAAGCCCGCGCGACCTCGCGGTCTCGGCGCGCGCCTCGAGGGCGAGCCGCCCAGCGAGCAGCACGTACGTCGCTGCGAAGGTGCGTCGCATTCACGCGACCACCCGTGGGCGGCCGAACACCTGCCGACGCATCGCCGCGGCGAAGACGCCGTGCACCGCGAACACCACGAACGTCACCGCCATGAACACCGAGCTCAGCCAGATCATCGTCAGGCTCGCGTTCGCCGCCGACGCCGGCACGAACTGCGGAAGGAACGCGAAGAAGAAGTTCGTGAGCTTCGGGTTCAGCAGGTTGATGAACACGGCCGTTCCCGTCACCCGCCAGAACGACACCGGGGTCCGCGCGCCGTCGACCTCGATCGCCGAATTCTCACCGCTCGCCGGCGGCGAGGTCGGCGGCGCGCGTCACCGCCTCTGGACTCACCTCGGTGGTCCACCCAGTGACCCCCGGGGTCCCCGGGCATCAGCGCCCGGGTACGCGGGCATCGGATCCCGGGTGTCCCCCGGGCGCGACGGAGACCCGACGAACGACACCCTGAGAGCGGCTGGATCGATCGATCCGTCCCCGAACAAGGAGGCCATCATGACCACGACCGAGACCACGACGCCCGCCGGAGCCGGTGCGCAGGGCGGGCCAGCGACATCCGTCTACTCTGCTGCGGCGCGGCGGGTGCGCGAGTCCCACACGCACGCCGTCCCGGAGGCGGCGAACGGGCCGGCGATCGGTCGCGACGGGTACACCATGCAGGAGATCGGCGACGGTGACGATCATGGATGAAATCAAGCTGTCGCTCATCATCGACAACCCCTCGCGACCGATCGCGTTCGAAAGTCGATTCCCTGCGCTACTCGATCTCGCCGGCACCCTGCCGGGACTGCTGCGAATCGAGACGGCCCGGGTCTTCCCGAGCGCCGACGGGTCGCCCGCACCGGCGCATCGGACGGTCGACCTCTATTTCGCCTCGTACGGAGCGGCGAGTCGAGCCACCGGTACACCGGAGGCGGCGACCTTCTTCGAAGGCCTGACGGGCACCGGCGGAACGTTCATCCGCCTGCTCAGCCACGTCGAGACCCACGGCCGCGCCACAAGCGTGACCGAGGATGGCGACGAACGCGCGCCTCACGCGGCATGACGCCGCCGCACACCGGTGCCGTCTTGGCGCTCGCTCGGTGGCCCGGACGAGACTCAGTCGAGTTCCTGTGCAACCCAGCCGGGCGCCTCGATCCTGACCGCCGAATTGCCGACCAAGGTCTTCAACGCCGCCTCCAGCGAGGAAAGTTCCGAAGCACCGATCTCTCGTTCGAATGACTCGCGCAGCTCTTCGAACAGCGCCTCACCGGCGCGCATCACCTCGAATCCCAACGGCGTGACGTCGAGGCGCTTTCGGCGTGCATCGGCCGGATCGGTCTCGCGGTCGACGTATCCGCGCTCGACCAGGATCGCGATCGTCTTCGCTGCCGCCTGCTTCGACACCGACACGCGTCGGCCGAGTTCGGAGGCGCTGTCCGCACCCGCGGCGATGGCGCGCATCGCGAACTCGTGGACGGGTCGCACGTCGGAGTAGCCCTGTGACTCCAAGCCGGCGACCACCTCGTCGACCATGCGCCGATATGCGCCGAGAAGGAGCAACGCCAGCTCGGCACCCGATCGCGACATGAACCAAGCCTATGATCAATCATTTTCGCAAACGACAATCAAGTTGTCTATAATAGACAATGCGGTTGACTATTTGAGGAAGCGAGACAATATGGATATCACCACCTCGACCCCGACGTTGACGGGGATCACACACCACACGGCGAGCGTCAATGGGACGACCCTGCACTACGTGTCGGCCGGCACGGCGGGATCGCCGGTGCTCCTGGTGCACGGCTTCCCCGAGACCTGGTGGGCGTTTCACAAGCTGATCCCGCTGCTCGCCGAGCAGCATCGCGTCTTCGCGGTCGACCTGCGCGGCTTCGGCGACTCCGCGAACGACGGCGACGACTTCAGCAGCGCGACCGCCACGGAGGACCTGCACCGACTCATCGCGCACCTGGGCGTCGGCCCGGTGCACCTCGCGGCACAGGACGTCAGCGGCGGCGCCGTCTTCCGCCTCGCGGCAACGCACCCAGAGGTCGCGCTCAGCCTCACCGCGACCGAGCTGGGGCTGGCCGGGTTCGGACTCGAAGGGTTCGCGGATGTCACGCACGGCGGTTCCTGGCACATCGGCGTCCTCGCGGCACCGGGGATCGCGGACCTGCTCTTCACCGGACGTGAGCAAGAGGTTCTCGGAACGTGGGCATTCCCGTCGATGACCGCCGTGCCTGGCGCCGTCGGGGAGGAGGACCTCGACGAGTTCGTCCGCACGTACTCGCGTCCGGGCGCGTGGCGCGGCGCGACCGGGTTGTACCGGTCCATGCTCTCGGAGGGCGACGAGCTCAGGGAACTCGCCGCATCCCGCCCGCTGCGCATGCCGGTGCTCGCCGTCGGCGGGTTCGGCGGCCCCTTCACCGAGGCCACCATGCGGCAGGTCGCCGAGGGCGTGGTCACGTCCGTCCTGCTCGACGGAGTGGGGCACTACGTCGCGATGGAAGCGCCCCACGCGCTGGCCGACGCGATGACCGAGTTCCTCGACCGCGTCGACCAGGCTTGACTCGCAGCGACCGAGCGAGTGTTCGTTCCTCCGGGCGACCCGGCCGCTGCATCCGTCTCACCGCTCGCCGGAAGCGAGGTCGGCGGCGGGCTTCGCAGACCTCCAACGACGCTCGAGTCCGCCGAGCAGCGCCGGGTAGATGATCGTGTAGCGGAACGGCTTGATGAATGCCATGTAGAGGCGCCCGAAGAATCCGTTGGCCTTGACGAGCACCGCCATCTGCCCGCGGTACCCGCCCTGGCCGTCGGGGACCCAGCCGAGGTGCATGACCGTGTGCACGGTGCGATTCGCCAACTCGGCGGCCCACTCGTCGTCGAGGTGGTACATGGTCGTGAACCGGTCGTCGAACGCGAGCCGGATCGGCCGATCGTACAGGTCGGCGGGCATCCGCTCGCGCAACGATCGCACGCGCGAACCGAGGCCACTGCCGTCCTTGTCCCACCCGAGGATGGCGCCGAGCCGCCAGCGCAGGTCCCACAGGAAGCGGACGATGGCCGGCGCGCCCTGTGGGAAGTCGGTATTGACCATGGCGGACAACAGGTCGTCGAGCTGCCCGGGACCGCCGGGCGTGTCGAGCTCCCACACGTCCTCGACGGCGAAGTCAGGGGTGAGCTCGTGGATGCGCCATGGGTGGGAGATGTGCTCCTCGATCGGCAGCCTTCGCGACACGGTTGATCCTCTCGCGTTCCATACATCGGTGTATGGTGCACAATACACTACTGTATGGAACATGGCGACACGCAGTGGCAAACCCCTGCTCTCACGTGACGATTGGGCGCGCGCGGCGTTGCGGGCCATCGAGCGCGGCGGGGTGAAGGGCGTCGCGGTCGATCGGCTCGCGAAGGAGTTCGAGACCACCAGGGGAAGCTTCTACTGGCACTTCCACGACCGCGACGACCTGATCGCCGCAGCGCTGGAGCTCTGGGAACGTGAGAACACCACCGACCGCCTCGGCGTTGTCCTCTCGATCGACGACCCGTTGCAACGTCTGAAGGCCGTCGTGGCAGAGGTCTACGAGCGTCCCGTCGACGAGATCGAGGTGACGCTCGTCTCGGAGGCGCACGAACCGCCGGTCGCTGCGGTCTTCGCACGCGTCACGCAGGCGCGACTCGACGTGCTCCGCAGCACGCTGGTCGAGGTGGGCCTCCCCGAAGCCGAGGCCGAGCGACGCGCCTGGCTGGCGTACGCCCTCTACCTCGGCCATCACCAGCTTCTTCGCAACCCGGACCTCGCGGCGCGAGGGCCGGCGTCGATGCAGTTCGTCATCCGGTTGCTCACGAGTCCGTGAGAGCCACCGTCTCCACCATCCCGCTCCCACACCGCGGGCGGCAGGTCCTGCCCTGTCGACGGCTGATATCGATGGAGTTCGTCATCCGGTTGCTGACGAGTCTGTGAGACCACCGTCGGCTCAGGGCTCACACCTCTCGGATATCCGTGGAGCGCACGGATGCCGCAGCCGCACGCGGCGCGTAGCTTCGCGCCCATGACACCTGAAACAACCGAACGGCCCGCCGTCGCGGCGCCCGAAACGAAACCCTCCTCGCTCGACAGGATCCCTCTGTGGGCACGCATCATGGTGCCCGTCGTCGTTCTCGCGGGCGGCGCGGCAGTGGTCGCGAGCGTCATCGCCACCGGATCACCGGAACCGGCCACCGCGGAGTCCCTGTGCCGCTCCGCCGCGAAGGCCCAGCTCGAGGCGCGCGAGCGCACCGACATCGACCTGTCCCGACGCTTCGAGATCACCTCGGCGGATGACGCGCAGCGCGTGTCGGGCACCGTGACCTTCGTCGACGACTCGGGCACCACTCGGTACGCTGCCGTCCGATGCATCATCCGAGCCGACGGTGACACGATGCAGGTCAGGAGCGTGCGCTTCTCCGAATAGTCTCCTCCACCTGCTCCCACACCGCGGGTGGCAGGTCGTGCCCGCCGCCCGGCAACGCGACGAATCGAGACCCGCGGATGTCGCGCCAGCGCCTCTCCGTTCCCGATCGGGAAGAGCGGGTCCTCGGCGCGGTGCATGCCCGGCGAGCAGCGCACCGT
Source organism: Agromyces sp. NPDC052230 (assembly GCF_040679595.1). Lineage (NCBI taxonomy): Bacteria > Bacillati > Actinomycetota > Actinomycetes > Micrococcales > Microbacteriaceae > Agromyces > Agromyces sp. NPDC052230. The sequence goes on from NZ_JBFAVC010000008.1 coordinate 124,286, forward strand.
GTCGGTCCAGATCGCACGGTCGTACACCTCGTCGAATCGGTCGCCGGCGTAGTCGCGGTCGATCTCGACGAGGTACGCGATCACGGCACCGGGGTCGCTCCAGTCGGGCTCGGGCCGCGGGTTCGCCCACGCCTCGTGCATCCGGGCCGTGGCGCCGGGCAGGTCGGGGTCGGCCTGGAACATCGTCGGGCTCGTCGACACGAGCGTGAGTGCGCGAACGCGGTCGGGGTTCTCGAGGGCGGCGAGTTGCGCGACCCATCCGCCCGCAACCCTTCCCGTCGGGTGCCTGGTGGCCCGAGCGTCGTCTCCCCCGTGCCGCGCTGGTCGTACCGCACGACCGAACGTCGGCGATCGACGATGAGGCGGCAGAACTCGGGCCGCCACCAGTCCATGGATGAATCCGCACCCGCGACGAGCAGCACGAGCGGGTCGTGCGGAGAACCGATGAGCTCCGCGGCGATGACGGCGCCGTCGGGTCGCGCGACCCGCAACGATCGGACCTCGGCTCGCGGCATCCGTGCACCCATGTGTTCAAGCATCGTTGCGAGGCGGATGCTGCGCCACCGATCGACGGTGGTCCCCTGACGTGAGGCTCGGCGGCGGAAGAACGCCTACGCCCAACCGAGCTCGTGGAGGCGCGCGTCGTCGAGCCCGAAGAAGTGACCGATCTCGTGCACGAGCGTGACGTGGACCCGCGAACGCAGCGCGTCGAGGTCGGCGCTGTGCTTCTGCAGGTTGTTCTTGTACAGCGTGATCCGATCGGGAAGTTCCCCGAAGCCGTAGGTCCCGCGCGTCGTCAGGGGATGCCCGCGGTACAGCCCGAACAGCCGCGGTCGCTCCCCCACCGGCTGATCCTCGACGACGATCGCGACATTCTCGAGCCCGCGCACCATGTCGTCGGGGAGCGCATCGAACTCCTCGGAGACCATTTGCTCGAAGTCGTCATCGGAGATCTCGACCATCACCCCATTGTGCGCGCACTCGCCGTTGCGGGCACACCCGCGCACGCAGTAGCACTACTCGCGCGCGTCGATGATCTGTTCGAGTACGCGCTCGTATGCCCCCGGGCCGATCGAGATAGCCCCGGCGTAGGGGTGGTCCATGTCGGCCGTGACGAAGATGACGAGGCCGATGAACAGCCCGAGCAGCCCGGCCATGAGCATGTGCAGGCGCGGATTGGCCACATGAATGAACGCGATCAGCACCGCATTGACCGCGGCCCCGACCCAGATGACGAGCCAGAAGAGGGGCGGCAGGGCGAGGGCGGTGGCGTCGATCCGCGCTCGCCGCGACTCGATGAAGGCATCGAAAGTGGCGAGCGCCTGCTCGAATTCCGCCTGATCGGTACGGGTGTCGGCCTCGACGGTGTGCAGGAGCCGCTCGAACTCGTCCACCTGGGCGTCGCTGGCTTGCGGGAGGATCCCCGACGCCTGATCGGGGAAGTCGACCTCGATGACCGAGTGCATGTAGGCGTCGAGGACCTGCCGCATCGGATCGGCGACCTCATCGGGCAAGCCGGTGGTCGCGCGGAAGAGCGCGCCCACACGGCCCGCCTCCTCGATCGTGACCTGGCGCGTGTAGGAGAAGTTCTCGTAGACCGACACCGCGACGAGGGCGAGCAGGATGCCGAAGAACACGCCGAACGTGCCGATGACGTGGGCGAGGGCTCGGTCCCACTCCTTCGTGTCGCTGACGAGCCGGTGCACCGCCGGACGGAGTGCCAGCACGATCAGGCAGGAGACCATCACGAACGCACCCACGAAGAACGGCAGCGTGATCAGGATGCTCGTGTCGTAGAACCAGTCCAGCATGGTCGCTCCCAGCCCCGACGACAGACGGCGACCTCCCGCCCGTCGATGAAGGTCAGCCTACGGATGCCGCCCAGTCGCGCACCATCCCCCGGGTTGTGAACGTTGACGCATCGGGGGCACGGGCGTAGACCTGAGACATCCGACAAGGAGGTGCCGCAATGGCGAAGGATCTTCTGGTCACCCTCAAGGATGTGCCGGGCGAAGGGGCTCGACTCGGCGAAGCGCTTGGCAACGCGGGCGTCAACATCGAGGGCCTCTGCGCGATCATGGAGGGCGGAACGGGCGCCGTGCACATTCTCGTCAACGACGTCGCGGGCGCCAAGGCGGCGCTCGAGGGCGCCGGCATCGCGGTCGAGGCCGAGACCGATGTCCTCGTCAGTCCAGCGCTGCCCGGCCCCGACGTGGACACGCCGGGCAGGTTCGGTGCGATGGCGCGCGCGCTCGCGGATGCCGGGATCAACATCTCACTCGTCTACGTGGCCGCCAGGAATCGCGTCGTCCTCGCGACGAGCGACAACCAGCGGGCCACGCAGCTGCTGCAGTCGATGATGTAGCGCCTCATCAGGGGGAAACGCTCGGGCGGAGGACCAGCCCGGGCGATCGGGAGCGCCCACATCGCCCGCGTGCAAGGAGTGAGCCGGGCCAGCCCAGTCGTCGACGAACACCGCTATCGCGCCGGGCAGCTGATGCCGACCGCGGCCAGGTCCCGCTTCCACGTCGTGCCGGCCAGGGCCACACCGAACGCGTCGACTGCGGCGTCGAACGTCGACGGGTCGCCGGACTCGGCCGCCTCCGCGATCTTCGCCTCTGCTTCGTCGGCCCACGCCCGGAAGTCGTCGAACAGGTCGGCCGCCTCCCGTTCAGAATCCGACACGGGGATCGAGTCGACCTGCTCATCGAACGCCCTGCGCAGTTCAACGCGTTCCGGCCTCAGACTCACATAGCTCTCGAGCGTTTCCGGGCCACCCCTGCCCGCGAGCGAATCCGCCACGAGTTTGCGACACAGATCGTTGAGCTGCGTCACGTCATCGGCGGTGCTCGACGCGTTCGGAGTCGCGGTCGTGGCATCCGAGTCGCTCACGCCGTTCTCGGATGCCCCTGCGCACCCTGCGGTGCACGCGATCACCAGCGAGAGAGCGATCACGATCGACCATCGCCGCATGCCACCGATACTTCTCCCCGGCACGGAGGTCGTCAACCGAACCCAGCCCAGGCGGTATGTCTTGCCACCCGCTTCACGCGGCTCGTGGACGAACGCCGTGCGGCGGACATGTCCCCTGTTCTTCCGGTGACTGGAAAGCATTTTGTGGTGCACGGCGCGAAATGCATGGGCGCGCTCCCATCCGCCTATTGACGCGGATTCGATAAGCCCGTACGGTGTGTCACGACCGTGTGGGCGCGCTCCCATGGCATTGCATGGGAGCGCGCCCACGGCCTGCCCCAACGCACAAGAACCCACGCACGAACGCACACAAGGGAGTGACCGTGATCTCATCACGAAACAGGATCGCCGCATCCATCGCCGGTGTCGCAGCATTGGCCCTCATCACCACGGGCTGTTCATCCGGCGGGGGCGGAGGTGACGATGAGAAGATCACGCTCTCCATCACGACGTTCGGCACGATGGGGGTCGACGCCAACTACGAGAAGTACATGGAGGAGAACCCCGACATCACCATCGAGGCGACGAACCTCGAGGGTGGCGGCGCGGCGCGTGACGACGCCTACGCGAAGATCGCAGCCGGAACGGGCCTCAGCGACATCGTCGCGATCGAGGAGGGATGGCTCGGCACGATCTTCGAGGTCTCGGACTCCTTCGTCGACCTGCGCGACTACGGCATCGAGGACGTGAAGGACGACTGGCTCGAGTGGAAGTTCGACCAGGGCACCGGCCCCGACGGAAAGGTCATCGGCGCCGGCCTCGACATCGGGCCCCAGGGTCTCTGCTACCGCGGCGACCTGTTCGAGGCCGCGGGCCTGCCGAGCGAGCGCTCAGAGGTCGCCGCGTACTTCGGCGGTGAGGATGCCACGTGGGATCGCTTCTTCGAGGTCGGCAAGGAGTACGTCGACAAGAGCGGCAAGGCGTTCTGGCACAGCCCCCGATTCTTCTGGAACTCGTTCGTGAACCAGCAGGAGGAGGGGTACTACAAGAAGGACGGCGAGACCCTCAACATCGAGGACAACGCCGTGTTGAAGGAGCACCACGCGAAGATCGTCGAGGCCGAGATGGCGGGCCTCGGCGCCGGCCTTCCCGGTTGGGAGGTCGGACCCGAAGCCAAGGCCGGTGACTTCGCCGTCTACATGTGCCCGAGCTGGATGCTCGGCATCGTGCAGGGCTACTACGACGAGGGAACCACCGACAGCGGCTGGGACTTCGCCGACGTCCTCCCCGGTGGCGCGGCGAACTGGGGTGGCGCGTTCCTCGGCGTCTCCGAGTCATCCGAGCACAAGGAGGAGGCAGCGAAGCTGGCACTCTGGCTCGCTGCTCCCGAGCAGCAGGCCGCGGCCTTCGAAGAGGCGGGCCCGTTCCCGAGCACGACTGAAGGACAGGAACTCGTCGCCGAGACCACCAACCCCTTCTTCAACGATGCTCCCGTCGGCGAGATCTTCGCCGCGCGAGCGGAGGGCGTGATCGCACAGGTCAAGGGCCCCGAGGACTCGAACATCCAGGACAACGTCTTCGGGCCGACCTTCGACCGAGTGAGCCAGGGCGAGATCACGGATGCCGAAACCGCATGGAAGGAAGCCATGAAGCTGGTCGACCAGCTCGTCGGCTAGTTCACCCGGGCGGCTCGACGGATCCCGTCGAGCCGCCCGACCCTCGCACCACGCATCGTCTCGCGGATTGGCTCAACGATGACCAGCTCAACACTGGGCCGACCGGCCCGCCCCGACCTGACCTTCCGACAGAAGGTCAGTCGCTTCGACTACAGGTTCTCCCCGTTCCTCTACGTCGCGCCGTTCTTCATCCTGTTCGCCGCGATCGGCGTCTTCCCGATCGTGTACACCATGAACGTCTCCCTCTACGACTGGCACCTGCTCAAGGGGCAGGGCGACTTCGTCGGACTGCAGAACTACGTCGCCGTCCTGTCCGACCCGTTCTTCTGGAACGCCTTCGGCAACACGGTCAGCATCTTCCTGCTGTCGGCGATCCCCCAGCTCGTGATCGCCACTGGGATTGCGGCGTTGCTCGACCAGGCGATCCGGGGAAAGACCTTCTGGCGGATGAGCATCCTGCTCCCGTACATCGTGGCGCCGGTCGCGGTCACGGTCATCTTCCTCCAGATCTTCAGCCAGTTCCACGGCCCCATCGCCGGGCTCCTCGAGCTGTTCGGGCTCGATCCGATCCGGTGGACCTTCGACGTGCTGCCGTCGCACATCGCGATCGCGACCATGGTGAACTGGCGCTGGACCGGATACAACGCCCTCATCCTCCTGGCCGCCATGCAGGCCGTTCCCCGTGACGTGTACGAATCGGCCGCCCTCGACGGTGCGAACAAGCTCCGCCGCTTCTGGTCCATCACGATCCCGATGATCCGGCCGACGCTCATCTTCGTCGTCATCACCGCCACCATCGGCGGACTGCAGATCTTCACGGAGCCGAAGCTCTTCGACAGCCGGACGAACGGTGGCGGCTCACGCCAGTTCCAGACGATCGTGCTCTACCTCTACGAGCTCGCATTCCCGAGGCGCGACTTCGGCCAAGCGTCGGCGACCGCGTGGATCCTGTTCCTCATCATCGTGCTCGTGGGGTTGATCAGCTTCGCCGTCACCCGTGCCATCCGCACCGCAGACGTGAAACCGCCTCGGTCGAGCGCCGCGTCGGTCGGCGCCCAGCAGGGAGAGTCATGACCGCCACGCTCACATCACCGAAGTCGCCCAAGTCAACGAAGTCGCCGTCGGTCGAAGACCGCCGAATCGTCGACGCCGAACGGCGCGCCCGACGCAGGCGCGCCTACGAACGGCCCGGGGTGCTCACGTATGCGCTCCTCGCCGCCTTCTTCCTGGGCTCCGCGTTCCCCCTGTGGTGGTCCTTCGTCATCAGCAGTCGCCAGTCGTCGGACACGAACCTCGTGCCGCCCGCCGTGCTGCCCGGCGCCAACTTCCTCACCAACGCCGCCAAGGTGTTCGACACCGTCCCGTTCCTCCAGGGGTTGCTGAACAGCATCATCATCTCGGGGGCCATCACCGTCTCCGTCGTGTTCTTCTCCACGCTGGCGGGGTACTCGTTCGCCAAGCTGCGGTTCCGCGGTCGGAACGGTTTGATGCTGGCGGTGATCGCCACCATGGCGATTCCGACGCAGCTCGGCATCATCCCGCTGTTCATGTTGATGGCGGAATGGCACTGGGTCGGCACCCTCCAGGCGGTCATCGTGCCCGGCATGGTGACGGCGTTCGGTGTCTTCTTCATGCGTCAGTACCTGGTCGACGTGATCCCCGACGAGCTCATCGAAGCCGCCCGGATGGACGGGGCCAGCATGTGGGGAACGTTCCGACATGTCGCGATTCCGGCGGCACGGCCCGCGATGGCCGTCCTGGCACTGTTCACCTTCATGGCCGCGTGGACGGACTACCTGTGGCCGCTCCTCGTGCTCAGCCCGCGGAATCCGAGCGTGCAGACGGCGCTGGCTGCGCTGAGCGCCGCCGGCGGACAGAACCCCGACAACGCGATGGTCCTCGCGGGCGCCGTGCTGTCGGTGATCCCCCTCCTCATCCTCTTCATCGTCGCGGGCAGACAGCTCGTGGCCGGAATCATGCAAGGCGCAGTGAAAGGCTGATATGACCATCGAGAGTTCGACACGCACGAGAGACAGCCCGGACTACCGGGATTCGGGACTCGAGTTCCCGACCGGATTCCTCATCGGCTCCGCCACGGCCGCGTACCAGATCGAGGGCGCGGCGACGGCCGACGGGCGGGGTCCGTCGATCTGGGACACGTTCAGCGCCACGCCCGGCAAGATCGTCAACGGCGACACGGGCGACGTGGCCGACGACCACTACAACCGTCTCGACGAGGATCTCGACCTGATGGCCGAACTCGGACTCGAGGCCTACCGTTTCTCCATCGCATGGCCTCGCATCCAGCCGCTCGGATCGGGAGCCGTGAACGAGGCCGGCCTGGCCTTCTACCGCCGACTCGTCGACGGGCTCATCGCCCGCGGCATCCGCCCCATCGCCACGCTGTACCACTGGGACCTCCCCCAAGCGCTCGAAGACTCGGGCGGGTGGACCAATCGGGAGACCGCCTACCGGTTCGCGGAGTACACGCGGCACGTGGCGGAGGCGCTCGGTGACCGCGTGCCGGTCTGGACGACGTTGAACGAACCGTGGTGCAGCGCCTTTTTGGGCTACGGGTCGGGCGCACACGCCCCTGGCCGCACCGACGGCGACGCGGCGCTCCGCGCCATGCATCACCTCAACCTGGCGCACGGCCTCGCGGTGCAGGTGCTCCGCGAGGTCGTGCCCCAGGCCGACGTGTCGGTCACGCTGAACTTCCACGTCGTTCGTGGAGACGGCGACGCGAGTTCCGACGCCGTCCGCCGCATCGATGCCCTGGCGAATCGCGCCTTCACCGAGCCGATGCTGAACGGCGGATACCCCGCCGACCTGATCGAGGACACGGCATCCGTCACCGACTGGTCGTTCGTGCTCCCGGGCGACGCCGAGATCATCCGGCAACCGCTCGACTTCCTCGGGGTCAACTACTACTCGACGACACGCGTGCGAACGTGGGACGGGGTGTCACCGCGCGAGCGGGCCGACGGACACAAGGCGGCCGGAGGTTCCCCGTGGCCCGGCAGCGATCAGGTCGAGTTCCTGCGTCAGGACGGCCCGTACACGGCGATGGGCTGGAACATCGCTCCCGACGGGTTCGAGCATCTCCTCCTCTCGCTCCACCGTCGGTTCCCCGGCCTGCCGCTCATGATCACCGAGAACGGGGCGGCATTCGATGACGAGGTGAGCGGCGATCGGGTGTTCGACGACCAGCGCACCGACTACCTTCGGCGGCACTTCGCCGCCGCCCATCGGGCGATGCAGCAGGGCGTCGACGTCCGCGGCTACCTCGTGTGGTCGCTGCTCGACAACTTCGAGTGGGGGTACGGATTCAGCAAGCGATTCGGCATCGTCCACGTCGACTACGACACCCAGAAGCGCACCGTCAAGGACAGCGGGCGCTGGTTGGCCTCGCTCATCGAGACCCGCGTGATCCCTGCATGAAGCGGCGTTTCGTTTTGACATACGGTGATGCTGTGGCGCATTCGATCCGAGGAACCCCCAGAGCCGCCCGACGGGCGGCAGGAGACGAGACGTGACGACGGAGACGCCCCTCGACCCGGCGAACCTGAGCCCGACCCTGGAGGGAGTCGCGGCGCTGGCCGGCGTGTCCAGTTCGACGGTGTCGCGTGTCATCAACGGTTCACCCCGGGTCACGGAGGAGACCGTGGCCCGCGTCAACGATGCGATCGCGCGGCTCGGATACGTGCCGAATCGGGCCGCCCGCAGTCTCGTTCGCCGGCGAACGCAGACGATCGCGATGGTGATTCCCGAACGCACAGCCGAGTTCTTCGCCGATCCGTACTTCGCCGAGGTCATCCAGGGAGCGGCGATGTACGCGTCATCGACCGACTACTCGCTGACACTGCTGATCGAGTCGGAGGGCGATCCCGAGAAGACACACCAGTTCCTCCGGCGAGGCAACGTCGACGGCGCGCTGATCCTGTCGCACTTCAGCGCCTCGTCGGCGTACCTCGAGTTGTCGCGATCGATTCCGGTGGTGTTCGGCGTGCGTCCCTCCGGCGACATCGACGCCGAGATCCACATGGTGGACGTCGACAACGTGGCGGCTGCCGCGCTCGCGACACAGCACCTCATCGATCGTGGCCGCACACGCATCGCGACGATCTCGGGTCCGTTGAACACGTCGGCCGGGCGCGAGCGGCTCGAGGGGTGGCGCGCGACCATCGACGCCGCCGGTCTCACTCCCGGCGACTGCGAAGAAGGCGACTACACCCCCTCGGGAGGGGCGGCGGCGGCGCAGCGGCTTCTCGACAGCACGACGCCCTTCGACGCCGTCTTCATCGCTTCGGCACAGATGGCCTCGGGGGCACTGGTCGTATTGAAGGAGCGGGGACTGCAGGTACCCGGTGACGTCGCCATCGCGACCCTCGACAACAACGCCTTCTCGACGAACACCAACCCGCAGCTCACCACGGTCGACCTGCATACGGCAGACAAGGGAGCTGCGATGGTGAAGGCGCTCGTGCAGTTGATCGAGGGGGCGACGATCGACCCGGTCACCCTCGTGCCGATCGACCTCATCACGCGCGACTCCACCCGAGCGCGACGTCGCCCGCCTGCCGCATGAATCCTTCGAGATCGGGTTCGTCGGATGTCGGTTGCAGCACCACCGCGTCGACACCGGCCGCGAAGAACCGATCGGCGGCTTCGGCGACGGCGGAGGCATCACCCACGGCCGCGTGACACTGGTCGTCGGGCATGTTCCAGATGCTGAGCTCGCGAGCCATGCGCGCCTCGGCCTCGGCTCCGCCGAAGGCCGCCAGGAGGTAGACGACCACCTCGTTGCGCCCGTCGCGCTCAGAGGCGTGGCGGCCCGCGGCGATCGCGGCCACCGCCTCGGCCGCACGTTCGCGCGTGGTACCGCCGGTCAGCACGGTGCCGTCGGCCACCTCGCCCGTGAGGTGCAGCGTCTTCGGCCCCTCGCCTGCGGCATACACGGGCGGCACCACGGCCGGCGGCCAGTCGAGTCGCACCCCGTCGAGTCGAACGTAGCGGCCGTCCGTCGTCACTTCGTCGCCGGCGAGCAGCTGCCGCAACGCCGGGACATACTCCCTCATGAGGGTCAGGGGCGACGCGACCCGGCTCCCGGTCTGCGCCATCCAGCGCTGCACGCCGTGCCCCACGCCCGCCGACAGACGGCCGGGGAACATGCCTGCGATGGTCGCGATCTCCATGGCCGTGATCGCGACATTGCGCAACGGCATCGGTGCGACCCCGATTCCCACGCGCAGCCGGTCAGTCCAGGCGAGAGCCGCAGCGGCCGACGCGAACGCCGACTCCTGGAAGCAGTCCTCCCAGAGCCAGAGCTCGGGCACTCCACCCGCCTCGGCCGCCTCGACGACGCTGCGGAGCCGCTCGGGTGGGAATGAGGGAGGGAAGATCGCTCCGATTCGATGCATGAGCTCATGCTTGCAGGACCCACCGTCGGAATCAGCGTCGAAACCCCCGTCTTGGGTAGACGACCGGATGCCCCCTCACTCGGGGTCTGGACGACGCCGACGATCGGCGCCGAGAATATTGCGTATGGGGCACCAAGGGGGATGCACCTGGGAGACGCCGTCGGTGTCGCCATGAACGCCGGCGCAGCGGCATCCGCGATCCGCACACCCGACCAGCGGCTGCGGATCTTCGTCAGTTCGACTCTGAAGGAACTCGAACCCGAGCGGCGGGTCGCACGGGCCGCGATCGAGCGGCTGCGACTCGCACCCGTCATGTTCGAGCTCGGCGCCCGGCCGCACCCGCCGCAGGAGCTGTATCGGGCCTACCTCGAGCAGAGCGACGTCTTCATCGGCATCTACTGGCAGCAGTACGGCTGGATCGCCCCCGGCGAGGAGATCTCGGGACTCGAGGACGAGTACCGGCTCGCCCCGCGCGACATGCCCAAGCTCATCTACCTGAAGCAGCCGGCCGAGCGCGACGAGCGGCTCGGCGAGCTCCTCGGCCGGATCCGCGACGATGACACCGCCTCGTACACCCCGTTCACGACCACCAGGCAGCTCGGCCAGCTCATCCAGGCGGATCTCGCGACGCTCCTCGCCGAGCGGTTCGATGCATCCCGGACGCCATCCCAGGTGCCGTTGGCACCGGCCGTCGCTGAGCCGCCCCCGGCAGGAGACCACCTGCCGGTGCCCTACACGGCGGCGGTCGGACGCGAGCGGGACGTCGCGACGTTGCTCGACTGGCTCGATGACGACGCGCAGCGGGTGACCACGCTCGTCGGCCCGGGCGGAATCGGCAAGAGCCGACTCGCGATCGAGGTCGCCCGCACCGCGCGCGAACGGTTCGACCGGGTGACGTTCGTGCACCTCGAGCACCTGAACGACCCGGCTGACGTGCTTCCGGCGATCGCCCGGGAGCTCGGCGTGCAGATCGCCGGCGACCGTCCCCTCACGGAGCAGCTCGGCGTCGCGCGGTCCGGACGACGCGACCTGATCGTGCTCGACAGCTTCGAGCAGGTGCTCCCGGCCGCCGCAGAGATCACGGCACTGCTGAACGAACTGACTGACGCCACGTTCCTCGTGACGAGTCGCGCCCGCCTGCGCATTCGGGGCGAACGCGTCTTCGACGTCGAACCGCTCGCCCTCCCGCCCGACCCGGGCCGAGCATCCTTCGACGCCGACTTCGTGGCCGCCCCGGCAGTGCGCCTGTTCATCGACCGAGCACGGGCCGCCAACCCGCGCTTCGAAGTGACCGCCGAGAACGCCGAGGGAATCGCTCGCATCTGCCGGGCGCTCGAGGGCGTGCCGCTCGCCATCGAACTTGCGGCCGCCCGAATCCGCGTGCTCACCCCGGCGACCATGCTCGGACGGCTCGATCACATGTTGCCGCTGCTCGTGACCGCTGCGCGTGACATTCCCGAGCGCCAGCGCACCATCCAGGCGACCGTCGAGTGGAGCATCGACCTGCTCAGCCCCGAGGCGCGCGAGCTGTTCGTGCGCCTCGGCGTGTTCGCGGGCGACTTCAGCCTCGACGCCGTGGAGGCGATCGCCGCGCGTGCCCCGGCGGCGACCGACCTGCTCGGGCTCATCCTCGAACTCGTCGACAGCAGCCTCCTGCGCCAGCATGAGAACGAAGGCGTGCCGCTCTTCTCGATGCTCGTGCCGGTGCGGGAGATCGCGACCGCACGATTCGAGCGCGAGCCGGATGCCGCGGCCGTGCGTCGAGCACACGGCGACCACTACCTGCGGCTCGCCGCCGAGATCGAACCGCTCCTGCAGGGCGCCACGCAGTCCGTCGCGCTCGACAGGCTCGAGGCCGAGCTCAACAACGTGCGCGCGGCATACCGCCACCTGATCGCGATCGGGTCGGTCGACTCGGTGGCCCGCGCCGTCTGGCGGCTCTTCCTCTATTGGTGGATCCGTGGCCAGCTTCCCGAGGCCAAGGCGTGGATGGAGGAGATCCTGAGCTCCGGTGTGCGCCTCCGCGAACACACGCGTGCGATCGCCCTCGGACTCACCACGTGGGTCTCGCTCTGGCAGCCGGGCATGGAGGTCGCCGTCGGACGCATCGAGTGGAGCGTCACCCTCTTCCACGCCGTCGGCGATCGCCTTGGCGAGGCCGGCGCACTCACCACGTTGAGCATCGCCTGCGCGGCCACGACACCTCCCGATCTCGTGCGCGCCGAGGGCCTGCAACGTCGAGCCCTCGAACTCATCAGCCCGCAGGAGCATCCGACGTACGAGGCCCTGTTCCGCAGCACGCTCGGCAGCCTCCTGGTCACCAAGGGCGACCCCGACGGCGCGATCGAGATCTTCGACGGCGTCCTCGACGACGCACGCCGCCTCGGAGACATCCTCGTCGAGAGCGTCACGTCCGCGAACTCCGGATGGGCCTGGCTCGCGCGCGGCGAACCCCGCCCCGAGCTCTTCACCCGGCATCTCGAGTTGTCGCTCCAGCTCGGCAGCGACAACGGCGCCGGTCACGCGCTCGAAGGGCTGGCGGCCTGCGCGGCCGCCGCGGGCGACATCGAACGCGGCGGCTTGCTCCTCGGCGCGAGCGAGACCGCTCGGCTCCGGACCGGCCTCGTCCATCAGCGGTCGAACCGCATCTTCCGGTCATTCGTCGAGGGAATCCTCGCGTCAGATCGCGCGGCGGAGTTCGAGGCGGCACGTGCACGCGGGCGACGGATGTCGCGGCCGGCGGCCCTCGACCTGGTGCTCACGCCTGCGGCGACGATGTCGTCGTGAGTGACGGGAGCTTCCGTCCGCCTCGGTCTCGCCCGCGCCAGCCCCATTCGGGTGCTACCGGCAACCTGCAGTGGAACGTAGTGTCGCGAGCGGGGGCATCGTCTCCCGCCCCGCGATCCGGATCCTGATCGACCCGCAGCGAGGGGTGACGGCATGGGTCACGACACCACGTACTCGTGTCGGCGCGATCCGAGCTGCGTCCCGCGCGACGCGGAGGAGCCCGACCATGCGGAACTCGAAGATGGCCGCTGCCGTGGTCGTGGCGGTCTCCACGCTCCTGCTCAGCGGATGCTACGCCAGCGCGCCGAACGCCGAATCGGCCGCGCCGACGGCGAGCACCAGCTCGACCGAGCCCTTCGATCCCGAGCTGCGCGCGGAACTCGATGCCGCCCTCGACGAGGGCTTCGCCGAGTCGGGAATGCCCGGCGTGATCGTCGGCCTGTGGATCCCGGGCCAGGACGAATGGGTCGCCACCCGAGGCGTCTCCGATCTCGACGCGAACCTGCCGATGGACCGCGCCAATCAGGGGAAGATCGGGAGCATCACCAAGACCCTCGTCGGTATGGTCGCGCTGCAGGTCATCGGCGAGGGCGAGGCCGGTATCACCCTCGACGACACGATCGACCGGTGGTATCCGGAGTTCCCGGAAGCATCCGAGATCACCGTGCGCATGCTGATGAACATGTCGAGTGGGATCGGCAACCCCGGGCAGCCACAGCTCGACCGCATCTGTGCCGATCCCTACTCCACGATCACCCCCGACGAGGTCATCGCCATCGGTGCTGCGACGCCACGCGAATCCTTCGCGCCCGGCGAAGGATTCACCTACTCGGGGTTCAACACGTTCCTCCTCGGACGGATCCTCGAGCGATCCACCGGCACCGACCTCGGGGCGCTGATCGGCGAGCGCCTGACCGAGCCCCTCGGGATGAGCCGAAGCAGGTTCGCTCCCGACGCCGTGCTGGCCGAGCCGTTCAACCGCGGCTACTCGGGCTTCTGCGCAGCGCTTCCGCAACCCACGGACACCACCGACTGGACGAACCACGAGTCGTGGGCGGCCGGCGCCATGCTCTCGACCATCGACGACCTCCGTACCTGGGCGGAGGCGTTGGGCGAAGGCTTCGGGCTCACCCCCGAAATGCGCGCGGCGCGCGTGGAGGACCGGGTCGCCAGCGGGGATGCCGCCGAGTACGGGTACGGGCTCGGCGTGGGGGTTCACGTCGATCCGGCATCCGGATGTCTCCTCGACCTCAGCCACAGTGGCGCGGAACCCGGATACGGCTCGCACGTGCAGTACTTCGCGACATCCGGTGCCGTCTTCGCGCTCATGGGCAACGGCGACGGCGGCACCGGCGAGGCGTTCATCAAGGTCCTCGCGGCGCTCGCCCCGGTGTTGAAGGCGTCGGTGGCGGATGCGTCGAGCTCGGCATGCCTCGGATCGCCGACACCGACTCCGACTCCGACGAACTAGGGGCCTGCCGTGTTGCGGCACCCGCGGCGCATCAGCCGACGAGGAACCGCTCGATCGTGGGCACGAGCGCGGCCGGCTTCATCATCGGCGTGGCGTGATGCGCGCCGGGGATCACGTGGTGCTCCGCGCCGAGCAGCAACGCGAGCGCCGCGCTGCCGCTCTGCATGAACGGGTCGCCCTTGCCGCCGACGACCACGAGCACCGGAGCGGAGATGGCCTCCCACCGTGTGGTGGTGAGCGGTTCGCCGTCCTGCAGGCCCGCGCAGCGTCGCACGTCGTAGACCGTGGTGGCGGCCATCGCGACCATCGATCGCCAGACCGGCACGACGAGCTTCATCGCGCCGACCATGAACCCCGAGGCGCCGAGCGCGCTCTTCATGAACTCCGTCACCGCCCGAGAACTTCGCCCCTCGACGACCAGGTGCTCGAGGCGGTCGGCCAGGTCGCGAGGAACGGGCGGACGCCGGTCGTCGACGATGACCGGTGCCTCGTAGGCGACGACACCGGTGACCTTCGAGGGCAGCCCGGCCGCCGCATCGAGTGCCAGCACCGCGCCCGACGACGCTCCGAACAACACTGCCGTGCCGCCGTGCGCGTCGATCAGCGCCTCGAGGTCGTCGACCTCGCTCCGCGGTCGCCACTCCCCCGCATCGGTGCTGGCACCGCGGCCGCGTCGGTCGTAGTTCACGACGGTGAAACTCTTCGAGAGCAGGGCCGCGAGCCTGCGGTTGTCGCGCCGGTCCGACAGGGCCTGGGCGACGAGCACGAGCACCGGGCCGGCGCCTGAGCGCTCGAAGGCGATGCTGGTGCCGTCGGCCGAGACGGCCGTTGCGTCGGTACGTTCCGTCGCGGCACCCGTCTGCGACATGGTGTTCTCCGTTCGATTCGAGGTGGTCTGCCGAGGCTGCGACGCGGCGGTCATGATGCCGCGCCGTCGAGGTCGTCGAGATCACCGGCGAGCGTGGCGTCGAGTCGTTCGAGGGCATCGGTGAAGCCCTCGACCATGCCCATCGCCTCGGCCTCGTCGAGCTGCTGGACTCCGGTGAAGGCGACGGTGATCGAGACCGACGTCGTACCGGCATCGCGGTCGATCAGCACGGTGGTGGGCATCTCGGTGCCCTCGATCACCGCGCCGGATGCGTCGGCGAACGCGTCATCGAACTGCGGCCGGTGCGGCGGCTCGACGACGCGGTACACCGCCCGTGCCCACTGCTCCTCGTCGAGCTCGTGCTCGGCCTCGGGCCGCAGCCGGTACCGCCACACCCCGCCCGGGCGCACGTCGAGCTCGAACACGTCGACGAGCCATCCGGTCGGCCCCCACCACTTGCGGAGGTGCCGGGCCTGCGTGAAGCACGCCCACACGAGGTCGACGGATGCCGTGTACCGACGTTCGACGATGAGGCGCCGGCCCTCGTAGTCCTTCGTGACGGTGCTACGCATCGGAGTCGCCCTCCTCGGCCTCGACCTGCGCGAGGTAATCGTCGAGCCGTTCGAACCGCTCCTCCCACAGCTGGGCGAAGCTGTCGAGCCAGGCCTCGAGCGACCGGAACGGCGCCGGCAACAGGTGGTAGACCCGCGACTGCGCCCGGCGCTCGGCGCCCACCACCCCGGCCTCCGCAAGGATGCGCAGGTGGCGCGAGGTCTGCGGCTGCAGCAGGTTCAGTCGCTCGGCGATCTCGCCGACCGCGTGCGGCCGCTCGCGCAGCAGTTCGACGATACGCAGCCGGTTCGGTTCAGCAAGCGCGGTCAACATGCCGAGGTCGAGGGTCGCCGCGCTCATGACACGCGACCCGACGTCGATGTCGCGGTGGCATCGGATGCCGCTCGGTCGGATGCCGCAGGGTCGACGCTCCGGCGAATCTTCAACGCACACGCGCCGACCGCGATCACCCAGAGCGCATTAGCCAGCAGCAGGAACCGACCCTGCCAGCCCACCGGTACGTCGGGACCGAGCTGGCCGGTCTCGGGCATGAGCGTCGCCAGGCTCACGGTGAGCAGTACGGCAGCGCCGACGGAGAGCGTCGCGCCGATCACGAGCACCGGGCGAACGCGACGCCACGCTGCGCTGTGACGCGTGAGCGACACGGCGAGCAGCACCGACGCGATCGGGATGCCATCGAAGAGCACCGGTCCGATCGAGTGGAGCGTGCCCGCGAGCGTCATCGCGTCGGGAGCGGTCGTGATCGGATCGGCCGGAAAGACGCCGGCGACGAGGCATCCGATCGCGGCGGCGAAAACCGCCACGATACCGATGCGCCCCGGCCAGGTGACGACCTGCGAGGCGAGCGCCAATGCGAGGCCGGCGCATGCGGCGCCCAACACGAGGAACGCCGTGGTCATGACCCAGCCGCTCGCGCCGAGCGCGAGTTCGCTGGGTGGCTGCCACGACGGTTCGATGCCCGGCTGCACGAGGTGCGCGAGCGCGAAGAAGAGAATGAAGCCCGACGCGCCGAGCACGGCGACCAGCGCGGGCGCCCGGCGGATTCGAGCCGGAGAAGGAACGGTGTGTCGAATCATGGTTCCGAGAATACACCAACGTGTATATACACGCAAGTAACATTACAATCTGGCGGTCGACGATGTCGGATCACGGCAGAGTCGTTCGTGGCACAGGTGAGAGATCGCCGACGAGGGGCGTCCTCGGAAAGGGACCACGATCATGAAGCTGATCACCAACACCCAGATCACCGTCGACGGCGTGATGCAGGCCAACGGCGGGAACAACCCGGAGATCGACCCCGGATTCGACCGGGGCGGCTGGGCGCTGCCCGTCGGCGATGAGGAGTCGGACGCCTACATCGGCGACTACTACCAGCGCGCCGATGCGTTCCTCTTCGGCCGTCGCACGTACGACCTCTTCGCCGGGTACTGGGGAGTGAGGGACGATCCTGACAACCCGTTCGTGCGCTCGCTGAACTCTCGACCGAAGTACGTCGCGTCGAACACGATCACCGACCCCGCGTGGGCCGGCACGACCGTGCTCTCGGGAGATCTCGAAGCCGCCATCCGCGAGCTGAAGGACAAGCCGGGCGGCGAGCTGCAGGTGCACGGCAGCGGCCAGCTGATCCGCTGGCTGCTCGAACACGAACTCGTCGACGAGATGGCGCTGATCGTCTGCCCCGTGATCGTCGGCGGGGGCACACGACTGTTCCCCGACGAAGGGAAGGACTTCGCCCTCGAACTCCTGGAATCGCGCAGGTTCTCGACGGGAATCATGGCGCAGACCTACCGTCCGAGCGGGCGCCCGCAGTACGCCTAGCCGGACGGCGTGACAGCGGAAGCTCCGAACACTCACCCGAGCCCGGCGCGCTCCTCTGCGGCATCCGTCTCGCCCTCGACCGGGCGGTTCGAGAGGCCGACCGACCCCGCGCCCGCACTCCTCGAGATCGCTGCCGCCACCGCGACCGACTCGTCGACGTCGGGGTACTGCGGGCGAAGCTGCACGGCCTGCTGGCGTCGGTGCTCACGCTTCGCCTTGCGCGCGGACGCGATGAGGTTCAGCGCCTCGACGAGGATCGCGAACGCCATCGGCGCGTAGATGAGCGCCTTGTCGATCTTGACGCCGAAGCCCTCGGCGATGAGGAACACGCCGATGAGCAGGAGGAACGACAGCGCGAGCATCTTCACCGTGGGGTGCCGGTTCACGAACGTGAAGATGAACCGCGCCGCGAAGAGCATGATCCCGAACGAGAGCACGACGACGGTGATGATGACGAGGAGGTTCTCGGTCATGCCGACGGCCGTGATCACCGAGTCGAGCGAGAACACCAGGTCGAGCACCAGGATCTGCGCGATGACCGAGCCGAACGTGATGCGCTTGGGTGCCGCACCGTGCTCCTCCTCGGCTCCCTCGAGCTTGTGATGGATCTCGGTAACCGCCTTGTAGACGAGGAACAGCCCACCGGCGATCAGGATGAAGTCCTTCACCGAGAAGCCCATGCCCCAGAGTTCGACGATGTCGTCCTTCAGTGTGATGATCCACCCTGCGAAGAACACGAGCACGACCCGCATCACCATGGCCAGGGTGAGGCCGAGGTTGCGGGCGCGGGCCTGCTGCTCCTTCGGGAGCTTCGACGCGAGGATCGAGATGAAGATGACGTTGTCGACGCCGAGCACGATCTCGAGCACGAACAACGTGACGAAGACGGCGATGAGGTCGGGCGTGAAGGCGAAGGAGAAGTCCACCCGCTCATGTTAGATGGGCATGCCCGAGGAGTGTCTCAGTACGCCTGCGCCACGATCGCCTGCGCGACCGCGGGGGCGCCCTCCCCGGAGATGGCGTACAGCGTACCGCCGAGGCTCAGGTATACGGTCGACGCCCGTCCGTCGCCAATGACCAGAGCCTCAGTGTCCTGGGGCGCGTCGGCGAGCTCGAGCGAGCTCAGCGCGACATCCGCATCGGGCGCGCGAAAGCGATCGAAGAGCGACGAGAAGCCGCGCGCCGTCGTGATGGTGACCCACGTCCCGTCATCCGCGTGGAGCATGCAGACGAACGAGCGGGCTGCCGCGCCGACGGCCTCGTCGAAGTGCGGCGGCGCCTCAGTCGTCGGATCCCACACCGTGTACTCGATGGCCGAGTCGGCCGGCAGCTCGAGCGCGGCGACGATGCCCTGCTCGTCGAGTCCGCCGTTGCAGATCGCGTCCGTCTGACGAAGCTCGAGTGTCGGCCAGTCGAGCTGGTCGGGCGTCGCCTCCTGGAGCGCCATGAACGCCGCCTCGGCCACGGCGACGAGGCGGTCGATGATCACGCCGGCCTGCAACCCGGCGAATCGGCTGCCCGTGGAGGTCAGCGCGGCAGCACTGATGCTCACGACCACCCAGCTGTCGCCGACCGGTGCCGAAATCGACCAGCCAGGGTCGCCGCCCGCGACGGATGCCTCGACGCCGGCGATCACCCGCGTGTCGTCCGAAGGCGAGTCGCCGAGCTGGATGGGCACCCACTGGGCGGCGGCAGCGGGCAACACATCGATGCGCAGGTAGGCCCAGTCGCTCGGCGCGTTGTACTCCGGCATGCCGCCCCCGACGCGCCAGGAGCACGGCAGGCCGCCCGCACCCTCGAGCAGTACGGCGTCGAACACGGCGGAGTGGTTCGCTGCGGCGACCGGCTCGACCGGCACGCCGTCGGCCCCTTCGAGCGCCTCTGCCACGAGGCCGACCGGCACGAGGTCGTCGCACGTGAGCGGTCCCGATGCAACGGGCGTCGGCGACGGCGACGCGGTCGGAGACGGCGACGCACCGGGGGCGGGCACGGAGCATCCGGTCAGGGCGATCAGAACGATGGAGGCCGTGACAACGGCCGCGGTGTTGACGCGCACGCACGAACCTTACCGCTACGATGACCAGGCATGAGCGACGGCGAGTCAACAGCCGATACAGCCCGACTCGCGGCGCCCGCCACGCCTCGCACGTACCTGTTCGCGCTCACGGACGCCGGCGGCACCGTTCCCCCTGAACTCGGCGTCGCACGTCGACTCGTCGGCCGGGGGCATCGGGTCACCGTGCTCGCGGATGAATCGATGGCCGACCAGGTGCGCCGGAGCGGCGCGGCGTACCTGCCGGCGACGCCTGTTGCCACGGGAGAGTTCCGCGACTGGGAGCTCAAGACACCGATGAGCCTCGCCCGTGGGATGGCCGAGCACATGATCTCCGGACCTGCTGCGGATCAGGCGCGCGACACGGCCGCCGCGATCGACGCGATCCGGCCCGATCTCGTACTCGCCTCGTTCGTCGGCGTCGGCGGCATGATCGCCGCGGAAGCGCGCGGGGTGCCGTTCGACGCATTGATCCCGAACGTGTACCCACTTCCCGCCAAGGGCATGCCGCCGCTGGGTGCCGGGCTGGCGCCCGGGCGTGGACCGCTTGGCCGCCTACGTGACCGGGCCATGAGCGCGGCAGCCCCGCGGGTGCTCGACCGGTATGGCCTCGCGCGGGTCAACGAGGTGCGCGCCGAGCACGGCCTCGATCCGATCGCGACCATCTGGAGCCAGCTGCATCGGGCGCGACGTCAGCTCGTGCTCACCTCTGCGGCGTTCGACTTCCCGGCGACGCTGCCGGAGAACGCCCGCTACGTGGGACCGATCCTCGATGACCCGGCGTGGGCGATCGACGACCATTGGACGGCTCCCGCGGGCGACGGGCCGCTCGTGCTCGTGGCGATGTCCTCGACATTCCAGAATCACGTCGATTGCCTGCAACGCATCGCGGACGCGCTCGGAACCCTTGCCGTGCGCGGCGTGCTGACAACCGGACCGGCCGTGGCGGTCGACGCGATCCGGGCCCCCGCGAACGTGACGGTGGTCGCATCGGCGCCGCACCGTGCGGTGATGCGGCAGGCCGACCTCGTCGTCACCCACGGTGGCCATGGCACCGTGATCAAGACGCTGGCGGCGGGCTTGCCACTCGTGATCCTCCACCACGGCCGCGACCAGGCCGACAACGCGGTTCGAGTCACGACGCGCGGAGCCGGGCTCGCCGTGTCGCGACGTGCGCCGGCGGAGAGGATTGCACGGGCCGTCGCCGAGGTCCTCGACGACCCTGGCTACCGGCGTGCCGCGGCGGAACTCGGGGCGGCAGTGGCGTGCGACGCCGACAGCAGCGCGCTGCTCGACGAGCTCGAGCAGGTGGCGCCGTCCGAAGGCCGAGCGGCCGAAGAGTGACACCATACGGCGTCAGAGCGCTCCGGTCGCCGTCATCTCGCGCACGCGCGGCCCGCCGTCGAACACGAGCAACCGGTCGGCGTCTCGTGCGCCTCGGTGAAGTGGCCGCTCAGCGTCTGCCAGGTGCTCTGCTCACCGTCGAGCTCGGAGAACTGCGAGAAGTACCCGATCGTGGTGCCGAGGGACACGTCGACGGTGCCGCCCGACGGCTCACGCCGCCCGAGCACCAGCTCGAGGAACGTCGTCTTGCAGCGAAGGCGAGCGGATGCCACGAGCCGATGGCTGCGCAGAACGCGCAGGGCGCGGGACCCGGGCCGGCGGTCTGGCCGCGCCGACTCTACCCGGCGATTCTGAGCGGCTTCCGCGCCATCCCTCCATCTACCCGACCGCGGGATGGTGGCAGAGCCGATCGCGCACCCAGCCCGCGGCATCCGATTGTTGAAGCTCACCCGAGCGCACCAGCCGAACGAGTTCGATCGCCTCGTCGCTGAGTCGGCCGTCGGGGGTGTCGGGAGGATCCCGCAGCACGTGCACGATGAGCCAACGCGTGATGCGGCCGCCGAGGCGGGCGGCCACGGCGACCGTCCCGGCGAAGTGTCGCGCCTGGCCGTCGGTGTCGTCGTCGAGCCTCGGCCTGAAGCCCCGACCACGAATGCGGTTTCGGCCTCCGGATGCCGCATCGACGAGCCAGAGCGGCCCTCGACGCACCCCGGCCGCACGCCCCAACTCCTTCAGGAATCGCCGACTCGGGTACCCACGTGCGGCGAGGCGGTCGATCGATTCGACGAGGGCGGTGCAGGCGTCCATCACGTCACTGTATGTCGCCCGGCGGTGGTACCGCCCGGTTGGACCCGGGCGCACGTCGCTCCTAGGCTTCGCTCATGACCCGTTCGACGATCACCGACCCGCACGCGCCCGAACCCGTCGGCCCGTATTCCCATGCCGCCCTGAGCGCGACGGGAGCCCTGTATCTGTCGGGCCAGACGCCGATCGACCCCGCGAGCGGCGCACTCGTCGAGGGCGATGTCGAGGAACAGACCCGCCGTGTCTTCGCGAACCTGCGCTCGGTGCTGGCGGCGGCGGGCCGATCGTTCGACGACGTGGTCAAGGTGAACGTGTACTTGGTCGACATGGAGGATTTCGCCGCCATGAACCGCGTGTACGCGACGGTCTTCGCGGCCCCGTATCCGGCTCGAACGACGGTGGCGGTCGCCGGGCTGCCGCTCGGCGCGCGGGTGGAGATCGAGCTCGTCGCGGAGCGCCCGTGATTGCGGCGTACGATCGTTCTCTCCATGAACTCCGACGCACCGGCATCCCGCCGCATCGAGCTGACCCTGCACAAACCGTGGTTCTCGCTCTTCGCGGGTATCAGGCCGACCCTCGTGATCGCCGGGCGAGGTCACCCGGCGCAGTGGGGCATCGGCACGTGGCAGATTCCCGCTGACGAAACGGTCGTCGTGGGAGTGTTCCTGTTCAACCGGGTGTGGCGCTTCGGCCAGGCCGAGTTCGCGCTCGAACCGGAGCATCCGCCCGCGCTCGTGTATCGGGCACCGATGGTTCCGTTCCTGCGCGGTCGGCTTCACGTGAACGCGTAAGGCTGGAAGCCGTTCGGGGCGGCGGGGTCGGCGCCGACTCGTAGGCTGGGACGGTGCCCCGACTCCACGCTGAGCCCGACCGATCCAGGTGGGTGCCCGTCACGGACTCCCTCGGATTCCGCGGCCGCCGCCACCGCAAGGCGGCGATCGGGATGCTGCTGTCGCAGGCGAGGGGCTCCGCCGCAACGCCGTCCGGTTCGAGCGGCGGCTTCAGTGCCTGGGCGATGAGTCAGGCCGTTCCGTTCCTGATGCGGAAGGCGGCCGGCCGGGTACTCGCGTGGGTGTGGAAGGCCGAGCCCGAGCTGCTCGTGGTGATGGCCCAAGTCCAGGTGGCGACGCCGCAGTTGCGGATCGCCCGCGCGTCGATGCCGATCGAGTACAACGACACCGAGGAGTTCCGGGGCACCTACCTCGGCGTCGGCGAGAAGCTCGCCATGCCGCTTCCGACGGGAGGCCGCCCGCCGTTCGTGACGTACACGTGGGACCTCGGCTCGCACTTCGTGAGCGTGACCGCGGTGTGCAGCGATCGCGAGCGGTTCGGCACCGTCGTCGGAGCCGTCGATGAGCTCGCGCGCGGCATCCGCGTGGTCGACGACCTCACGGTCGGCGAGTCGGCGACGGTGCTGCGGATCGACCCGGCCTGATCACGCCGGCTCCGCGCGACCGAAGCGTCAGTACCCCGCACCCTCCAGCGATCCGACCACCGTGTCGGCCGGATACCAGACGAGGCAGGTGACCGTGCGGTCACCCTGGTCGTTCCAGCTTCGCGCCGACGGGTACACCGAGTAGAACTCGAACACGGAGTCGCCATGCGCGACGCCGATGAAGTCCGCGAATCGAGCGCGGCATCCGTCGTTCGCGGCCATTTCAGCGGCAGCTTCGCCGGGGTATTGGCCGTGCTCGAGCGTGAACGTCGCGTAGACCTCGTCATCGTGCGGCTCCGCGCACGGCACGATCGATTCGGAGCCGGTCGCGCGGTCCTTCCTCGCGTCGAGGCACTGGCCGACCTCGGGATGGAAGGTATGGGGTGGTGCGGCATCGGGCTGCGTCGAGGGGGCGACCGGGTCGGTCGGCGCAGCGTCGTCGGGCAGACCGGTCGCGAGCCCCGTCGCGGACGTCGTGGCGGAATCCGGCGTCGGTCTCGGCTCGGATGCGCAGGCGGTGAGCATCGCGAGCGCAGCGATCAACGCCAGCGCGCCGGCTGCGCGCACAGCGCGAACCGCGCGTACCGCGCGAATCGCCGATGCTCGTCGGCGAGGGGTGGCTCTGTTCGCGGTCGCGGGCATCCAGAGAACGGTACCTGACGCCGCAACGCCAAGCAGCATCGCGCCGCCGGTTCGGCGTCGTCCGCGGCAGCCGGACGCGGCGGGGTCACAGCTCGACGCTGCTGAGCACCTCGGTCGCGGCGATCTTGAGCACGCCGCCGTCGTCGACGAGCCGGTACGCGGTGACCTCCTGCACGACGCTTCCGTCGGTGAAGGAATAGGTCAGCGTCGCCTGAGCCGCGTCGGGCGGCGAGGCCTGCACGTCGGTGACCTCGACCGCAGAGACCGCACCCCAGAACTCGCCGTAGGCGTCGCGACCTCCGACGTGGTTCACCTGGTAGTCGGCGGTCATCAGCGGCCAGGCGCTGTCGAGATCTCCGGGCAGCATCGAGTAGTACGACGTGAGCGAGTCGACGATCCGCTGCTCGGGGCTCGGCGCGGGCGCCGGCGCAGGCGTCTCCTCGGCCGGCGGAGTCGGCTCCACCGGCGCCGGCGCGGGTTGCGGCTCGGAGGTCGCAGTGGGCGTGGTGGCGGCATCCGGTGTCTGCGTGGCAGTTGGTGTCTCGCGCGCTTCGGGGCCGCCCGCGTTGCCCGGATTCTGGCCGAGCAGGCCGAAGAGGAACGCACCTCCGCCGAGCAGGAGGATGCCCGCGAGCACCAGCGCACCGATCATCGCCACGGTGCGGCCCCGACGGTTCGGCGGCGGTTCGGTCGATGGCTGAACCGGCACGATGGGCGGTGTCGGCGGCTGGCCGCGGTGCCCCACGGGCCGCGCCGGCGCCGGCGGGGCCGGTCGGTTCCGCGCAGGCGCCACCACGGCGTCGAAGGCCGCGATTCCGGCCAGTCGCTCGGTCGCGGCGGTTTCGGTGCCGGATGCCGCGGGCGCGGGTTCCTCGAGACGCTTCGTCGCCGCAGTGGGCTCGCCCAGTCGCTCGGTCTCGGCGGCAGCGGCACCGGCGGCGCCGGCGGCAGCGGCGGCAGCGGCGGCGGCAC
This sequence comes from Agromyces sp. NPDC052230, assembly GCF_040679595.1. Taxonomy (NCBI): domain Bacteria; kingdom Bacillati; phylum Actinomycetota; class Actinomycetes; order Micrococcales; family Microbacteriaceae; genus Agromyces; species Agromyces sp. NPDC052230. The sequence continues at coordinate 149,062 of NZ_JBFAVC010000008.1, forward strand.
CGGCAAGGGGCACCGTCGGTGAATCGGATGCCGCAGCGGCATCCGTGCCCCCGGCCAGCTTCGACAGTCGGGAGGCGACGGTCTTCATGGTCGGACGGCGCTTGGGATCGGCCGACAGCATCTCGTCGAGCAGCGGTGCCAGCGGGCCGGCGTGCTCGGGCTCGGGGTAGCCGCCGCGAGCGACCTTGTGCAACAGAGCGAGTGCATTGTTGTCGGCGCCGAACGGCGGTGAGCCCTCGAGCATGGCGTACATCGTCGACCCGAGCGAGAAGACGTCGGAGGCGAAGCTCGTCGGCTGCCCACGCGCCACCTCGGGGGCGAGGTAGGCGGGGGTGCCGTGCATCATGCCGGTCGCGGTGATGGTCGTGTCGCCGAGCGCGTGCGAGATGCCGAAGTCGCTGATCATCGCCGACCCGTCTTCGGCGATGAGGATGTTGCCGGGCTTCACGTCGCGGTGCACGATGCGCAGCTTGTGCGCTGCGGCGAGCGCGGAGCTCACCTGCGCCCCGATTCGCGCCGTCTCCTCGGGCATGAGCGTGCCGTGCTCGCGCAGCCGCTCCGACAACGGCGTCGATCCGATGAGCTGCATCACGATGCACGGCTGGCCCTCGTGCTCGACGACGTCGAAGACCGTGACCGCGTGCGGATGGTGCAGGCCCGCAGTGATGCGCGCCTCGCGCATGGCGCGATTCGTCGCGACCTCGCGCTCGCCGTCGGTGAGCTCGGGCTGGGTGCGCAGCATCTTGACCGCGACCGGACGCTCGAGGCGCTCGTCCCAGGCCTGCCAGACGACGCCCATTCCGCCGGTGCCGAGCAGTTGGACCAGTCGGTAGCGGTCGGCGATGACGGTGGACGGACTACTCAACGAGCGCGCTCCTTCCAGGTCAATCCTCGACGGTAACCCCACGGCGGTCAGTCGCTCAGGGGCTTGCGGTAGCGGCACGGGGGTGCAAGGGCATCGTGGATGCCACTCGAGCATCCCGTTCGTCTCGCCGCGAGGCGCGTCAAACGCTGACGACGTGCGAGACCTGCTCGACCACGAGGGCGACCGCGAGCACGACCATCGCAGCGCCCGAGACCCGGGAGATGATGCGCATCGCCGACGGCCGGGCGCGGAGCACCGCCTTCGCACTCACACCCACGACGGCGTAGACGAGCGCGCAACTCCCCACGAAGAGGAGCCCGAGCACGGCGAGTTGCACCGGAATCGGCCACGCGCCCGCAGCATCCGTGAACTGCGGCAGCAGCACCACGAGCACCAGCAGCCCCTTCGGGTTCAGTCCACTGACGCCGGCCCCCTGGACGAGTCGCCGCCACGGCCGAGCGGATGCCGAGGCAGCGCCACTCGGGCCGGCCGCTCCCGAGTGGCCCGTGGGGAGGGCCGGCGGCTGGCGCAACACCTGGATGCCGAGATACGACAGGTACGCCGCCGCGGCGAACGTGAGCGCCACGAGGACCCAGGGCAGGGCGGCCACCGCAGCTCCGACGCCCACCGCGACCGCCGTCACCGCCACGAGGTATCCGACGAGGATCCCGGCGAGCGCCGGCACGATGCTGCGATCGCGGGTGCCCGCGCCGATGATGTACGCCCAGTCGGGTCCGGGCACCAGCACCATGAGGGTCATCATGCCCCAGCACGCGAGCAGCAGCTCGATGTTCATGCCGCTCACCTCCGTCCATCGTCTCGATACGACGAACCTAGGCAAGAATGCGCGGAATAGGCTTCCTATGTTTCTCCCGCACAGCCCCCGCTCGTGGAAAAATTCACCCCATGGATGCCATCGACCGGAGAATCCTTGCCGAACTACAGCAGGATGGGCGACTCAGCCTCACCGACCTCGCTGCACGCGTGCAGCTGAGCATGTCGCCGACCCACCGTCGACTGCACGCGCTCGAGGCATCCGGAGCCATCACCGGGTACCGGGCGGTCATCGACCCCGAGGCAGTCGGACTCGGATTCGTGGCCTTGGTGTTCGTCACGATGGAGCAGGCGAACCGAGCGACGATCCCTGCCTTCGATGCCGCCGTGGCGGAGATCCCCGAGGTCATCCAGGCGCTGCGACTCTTCGGCGACCCCGACTACCTCCTGCGCGTCACCGTTGCCGACCTGCCCGCGTACCAACGGCTGTGGGACGAGCGACTGTCGGCGCTCCCCGGCGCCCGCCGGGTCGAATCGACCCTGGTCATGAAAACGATCGTCGACGACCGGCCGCTGCCGATCTAACCGGCGAACATGCGCACCGGCATTCCCCTGACTCCGACGTCGGCGTAGAACAATGAGCCCGCGAACGGGTCGTCTCGGGTGTCGACGTCTTCCTGCGAGGTGGTGATGAACAGCCGGTCGAGATCGTCTCCGCCGAACGTGCAGGCCGTCACCTTGCTGGCGGGCACGTCCAGCCACTCCTCGAGCACGCCGGTGCTGCTGAACCGGCAGACCGCGCTTCCGTTCGATACCGCCGCCCACACCCCGCCTTCAGCGTCGACGGTCAGTCCATCGGGCCGGCCGCCATCGGGCAGCTCCACGAAGGTTCGCCGATCGGTGAGTCCGGTTTCTCGGTCGTAGTCGAACACCGCGATGACCGTGGTCGCGGTGTCGCTGTAGTAGGCGCGCGTTCCGTCGGGGCTCCACTCCAGACCGTTCGAAATCGTGACGTGATCGAGCACCTTCTCGACAACGCCGTCGGCGTCGAGTCGATACACGGATGCCGCGCCTGCGGTCTGGTCGTAGGCCATCGACCCGCAGTAGAAGCGGCCGTCGGGGTCGCAGCCGCCCTCGTTCATCCGAATCCCCGAGTCGCTCCACAGCTCGGGAAGCACGCGCACCGCCCCGTCGGGCTCCTCGAGCGCGAAGCCTCGCTCCACGCCGATGACCGCACCCCCGCCCGTCCGCGGACGGATGGCGGCCACGACCGATGCGACGTGCCGGCGCTGCAGGCTGCCATCCGCCGTGAGAGTCATGACGTCACCCGCCAGCATGTCGACGAACCGCAGGCCGCCCCATCCCGGGAACCACACCGGACCCTCCCCGTGGTACACCTCGGGTCCGGTCAGTTGCTCAACACGCATGTCGCCCACCCGTCGTCGAAGTCCCGATTCACTATGGCAGACCGAATGCGCGCCTACGCCGGTCCCCGGAGCGGTGCGAGCGGCCGCGAGGACCCGGGCTCCCGTCGTGCCGCTCCCGGCGTCATGCCGTGGTGCCGCTTGAAGGCGCGGCTGAACGCGGCTTCGGAGGCGTAGCCGACGCGGGCCGAGATCGCCGCGATCGGGTCATCCGTTCGCGTGAGTTGCGAGCGGGCCTGTTCGAGTCGCCACCCGGCGAGGTAACGCATGGGCGCCTCGCCGACGAGGGCGGTGAACCGCTCGGCGAACGCCGACCGCGACATGTTCGCCACGCGCGCGAGCTTCACGAGGGTCCACTCGTCGTCGGGATGCGCGTGCATGCGGCTGATGGCGCGGCCGACCTGCGGGTCGCGGAGGGCGGCGAGCCATCCGGTCGCCTCGTCGGCACTGCGTAGCCAGCGGCGGAGCATCTGAATGACGAGCACATCGGCCAGGCTGGTCATCACGGCCTCCCCGCCGGGCTGGATGGACTCGGCCTCGCGGGCGAGCAGCCGCAGCACGGCCCCGAACGCGCCGGCCTCGCCGTCGTCCCACGCGTCGACGCGGATCACATCGGGCAGCTCCGCGATCAGGCGCGCGGTGAGCGGAGCGTCGACCTGCATCGCCGCGTACGCGATCTGCGCCGGCTCGCCGCTGCCGCCGAAGCGCATGTGCTCGTAGGTCTCGCCGAGCTGCTCGACGGGAATGTCGAAGAGCGGCGTGGACGCGGCATCCGCTGTGCTCAGCAATCGATGCCGGATGCCGCGAGTGATGAGGGCCGCGCTGCCGGCTTCGAGGGGGTACCGGTCGTCGCCGACCTCGAGGATGCACCGGCCCGACAGTACGACCGGAAGCATCATGTAGCCGTCGAGCTCGGGGAACTCGACGCCCCAGGGTGCGGACATCTCGGCGCGGCAGTAGAGGGCTCCGGTGAAGCGGAGCAGGTGCAGGCCGTCGCCGAGTTGGTCGCCGGCGGTGGACGGAGCGCCGGTGGATGCGACCGACGTGCGTGGATTGACCATGCGTCCACCGTGACATGCCCCGCTGCCGCGCGTCCGGCGATCTGGACGTTCGGCATAGAAACCCGGACCTGTGGCGATTGTTCGTCCGTTCCGTTCGCGACAGTGTGGACACACACCAACCACGAATCGAAGGGACATCCGGCATGTCATCGACCATCTCATCCACCACTGCCGTCATCGGCGCCACCGGCAAGACCGGCCGACGCGTCGCCGACCTGCTCGAGGAGCGCGGCGTCAGCGTTCGCCGCCTCGCCCGCAACACCACTCCCACCTTCGACTGGGAGCAGCCCGAGGGCTGGCGCGATGCGCTCGACGGCGTCGAGCGCCTGTATGCGGCGTACGTGCCCGACCTCGCCGCGCCCGGCTCGGAGGAGGCCATCACGCGCTTCACCGAAATCGCCCACGACGCCGGCGTGCGGCACATCGTGCTGCTCTCGGGGCGGGGTGAGGATGCCGCTCGTCGCTGCGAGGACATCCTGTTCGCGTCGGGCGTGCCGGCGACCGTCGTGCGCGCCAGCTGGTTCATCCAGAACTTCACCGAGGGGGCGTGGCGCGATGAGGTGCTCTCTGGGGTGCTGGCGGTGCCGGCCGGCGACATACGTGAGCCGTTCATCGACGTCGACGACATCGCGGAGGTCGCCGTCGAAGCGCTCACGGGCGCGGGACACGAGGGTCGCGTCTACGAGGTGACGGGACCGAGTTCGCTGAGCTTCACGGAGCTTGCGGCGCTGCTGTCGGAGATCAACGACCGCGACGTGCAGTACGTGCCGGTCGGGTTCGACGAGTTCCACGCCGCGGTCGCCGCCGACGCGGGGCCTGAGTACGCGACCCTGCTCACGGAGCTCTGCCGCGAGGTGTTCGACGGTCGCAACGTGTCGCCGACATCGGGCGTGCTGGAGGCGCTCGGCCGGCCGCCGCGCGACGCGCGTACCGTGCTCACGGAGGCAGCCCGGGTCGGCACTTGGGCGTGACGGGAACGGGGCTCGGGCGGCGGGCAACGGCGGGTACCTCTCCGCCGTTGCCCGTTGCGGTCACCCGCCGACACGAGCCCCCTCGAGCCGCAGCTTGAGCAGTGCGAGTGTCTGCGGGAGCTCCGAGCGCTCACCCCGAGTCGCCATGAGGCGCAGGATCTTGCCGATGCCGTGACCCTCGAACCAGACGCGGTAGTCGACGTGCGTGCCGGCGCCATCGGAGGGTTGGAGCGAGATGCTGACATGGGCGCGAACCGGCCCGTCGAGTCCCTCGATCGCCCAGCGGCGACCGGGTTCGCACTCGGTGACCTGCCACCGAACCTTCTTCGGACCACCGGGCAGCTGGCGGATCTCGTATCCATGCATGCCGACCTGCCGGATGGCGGGCGCCTCGGCCGCCGCCTCGATGACCGCCGGCTGCCACTCGGGAAGCCGGGATGCGTCGGAGACGTCATCGAACACCTCCCCCGGCGTGCGGGCGATCTCGGTGCTGCCTTCGATGACCTTCATGTCGGTCACCTCCTTCGATCTCCATCGGAGCGTCGTCACTCCGAGGTGTATTCATGCCAGTATCATTCTCCTTAATGTCCGAGACGTCAAGACGTACCTACGATGCAACTCGTCGGCGTGCGCAGGCCGCGCAGACGCGTGCCCGGATCGTCGAGGTCGCCGCGCGACTGTTCGTGGCCAAGGGGTATGCGGGAACGACCATTCCCGGGATCGCCGCCGAGGCCCGGGTCGCAGTCGAGACGGTCTACCGCGCCTCGACGGGGAAGGCGGGGCTGCTCGCCGAGGCCGTGCACGCGGCGGTTGCGGGCGGGGTGGAGCGAGCCGAGTTGCCGGTCACGGCGCGACCCGCGATCCGCCGCATCAACGAGGAACCCGACCCGGTGCGGCAATTGCAGCTCTACGCCGCCACCCAGCCGGGGATCTGGTCGCGCGTCGGCCCGCTCCTCCGAGTGCTGGATGCCGCGGCCGACAGCGACCCCACGCTGGTCGCGCTCCAAGAGCGCCTTGCCACAGAGCGGCGCAACGGCCTGCGGCACGGCTTCGGCAGGATGCTCGAACAGCGCGGCGTTCTGCGCTCCGGCGTCACGGCCGAGCGGGCCGGCGACATCGTGTACACGGTGTGCGGCCAGGCGAACTACCTTGCGCTCGTCCTCGACTGCGGCTGGTCCGACGCGGAGTACGAGGAGTGGCTCGCCGACACGCTCGTCTCGGCCCTGCTGCCGCCCCGCACGAGTTCACGGCACTGAGGAGCCGGTCTCCCGGTGCGCCCGGGTCAGCGCGGGCAGTCACCCCTCGGCGACCTGGACCCGCGGCTCGAGCCCCAGGTAGTCGGCATACCGCCCGGCGGCTTCGTGGATCGAGTCGAGCTCGCGCCGGCGCAGGCCGCGGTGCGGATGGAGCGCGAACGTGACCGCCTTCGCGGTCACGGTGCGCCGCATACCGGCGACGAGCTGGGCATCGACGAGCGCCATGCCGATCGCGGACTCGCGCTCGCGCGGCACGATGCCGTCAGCGTCGAGGACCCAACGCGAGTCCTGATACCCGCGGTACATCTCGTCGAGCACCTGCAGCAGGTGGCCCGCGGGTTCGGCCGCGTCGGGCGCGTCGCCGGGCGCGTGCCAGTACGTTCGCCCGTCGTGCTCGAACATGGCGAGTCGGTCGGCGGCGCCGGCGATCCCCCGACGGATGTCGGTCACGGTGAGCGTCGCCCAGTACGCGAGATCGCGTTCAGTGGCCGGGCCGTGCGAGGTGAAGTACCGCACGGCGAGCTCGGCGAGCGCGCCGTCGCAGTCGAGCCGCCTCGGGGCCGGCACACGATCGTCGAACAGTGCATACGTGTGTTCGCCGTCGCGGGGCACGCCGCTGCACACCTGGGCGCGAAGCTCGAGACCCGCGAGCAGCAGCATGAGCTGCTGTCCGGTGAGCTCCATCCCGCGCTCGGCCAGCGCGTCGGCCAGGTCACCCCGGGTGCGGTCGGGGGTCTCTGCAAGAATCGACAGCACGGCATCGGTGAGCTGCGACATCCGCTCGGCCTGCCCCTGCAACTGCTGATCGACGATCGGGAGCACCCTCGGCGACGTGAGTTCGAGCAGCCACGCCGCGTCATCCGCGTGGAGGTAGTGCCACGTCGACCGCAACACGTGCGTGCGCAGCACCCGGCCGTCGGCGATCGCCTCGACGAGATCGCTCTGCCTCGGCGTCGTGGTTCGCGTGGCCACCGCCCACGCCGACTGCGACGGGTTCTCCGCCTGCACGGCGAGCAGCGACGACACGACCTGCTCAGCGCCGGCGACCGGGGCGGAGAGCAGCTGCGAGTGCAGCCGCCAGCGTGCGATCTCGCGATCGGAGGTCACGCCCGCGCGTCCTCGAGGTGCGGCGCACCGTGGCTCAGGACCTTCACCACGAGGTCGTGGCGACGCAGGGTGCGGATGGTGCGGGCCACCTCGTCGGACGTCCGCCCGAGCGCGCGTTCGTTCACGACGACGAGCACGTCGCCCGCCCGCAGCGTCTCGAACAGGCGGGCGAGGCGCTGCTCCCACGACTCGGGCACATCGGGCGTCGGATACCGGAAGTCGAGGATCTGCACGCCGAACCGCGTGAGGTCGTTGCGCTGCTCCAGGATCGGCGGCATGTCGTCACGGGGAACGACGAGGCCGACGAGCCGCGAACCCTCGGGCCGCGCCTTCCACCAGTCGTGGTTGCGCTGCAGCTCCTCGAAGCACTCGGGGCAGCCGATCGCATAATGACCGGGCTCGTGCGCGGCGGCGGGCGTCGGGTTCGTCGGCGTCGTGGCATCCGTCGCCGAGCCGATCGCCTGGTCGCTCATCTCGAAAAACCCCTTCTCGTCCGGTCCATTCTCGCCGAGAACGCGGGAACCTCGATACTCCGCACGCGACGGCGTAGCGTGGCGACGACGAAGAACCCAAGGAGGGGTCACCGATGGCCGAGGTCGCATTCATCCAGCCGTGCCTGTGGTTCGACAACCAGGCGCGTGAGGCGATGCAGTACTACGTGGACGTCTTTCCGGACTCCCGCATCACCTCGATCGAGGAGTATCCCGATGAATCGCTCGACGAGCACTTCGAGGGCATGTCGGGCAAGGTGCTGAACGGGCAGTTCACCCTCAACGGCATCGACTTCGTCTGCCTCGACGGCGGTCCGCTGTTCCGGTTCAACGAGTCGATCTCGTTCGTCGTGTCCTGCGCCGACCAGGACGAGATCGACCGGTACTGGTCGAAGCTCTCACACCAGCCCGAGTCGGAGCAATGCGGGTGGTGCAAGGACCGGTTCGGGGTCAGCTGGCAGATCATCCCCGCCAACATGGGCGATCTGCTGCGTCGCCCCGAGCAGATCCAGGTGATGATGCAGCAGAAGAAGATCGTGATCGCCGAGCTCGAGAACGCCTGAGAGACGATCGAATGGTCGCCGGCATCCTCCGCTCCCTGGTCCTGGCGGTCGTCGGGGCGGTGCCGCTGTTCTTCACCTTCCGCCACCTGCATCGCGCCGATCGACCCGCCGACGCCACACTCTAGGCGAGAGGTCAGCCGATCTCCTCGGGCGGAGTGGATGTCTCGAGCCGCCCGACGAACATCGTCGAGTGCAGGTGCTGCACGTGCTCGCGCGCCGTTTCGACGGCACCGATGGCATCCTCTGCCTCGAGTGCGGCGACGATGCGAGCGTGATCCTCGTTGGCGGAGTGCAGCACTTCGATGGGATACGGGATGAAGTAGCGGTACAGCTGCGCAAGCACCTCGCGGTACTGCGCCAGCGCCCACGGGAGGCCGCTGGCCTCGGCGATGCCCAGATGGAATCGCTCGTCGGCCTGGTGGTACTCCGTCCAGTTCTCCGCCGCGGCCGCGTCCGCCACGTGCTGCGCCAGTCGCGCGATCTCCTCGGCGGAGGCGTTGACCGCAGCATGGTGGGTGAGCGCGCACTCGAGCAGCGTTCGCAGGTCGATGAGACGGTGCACGAGTGCGGCATCCGCTCGATAGGTCTCGACTGCACCATCGAGAACCGATGGCCGCACACCCGTGACGAAGGTGCCGCCGCTGCGGCCGCGGCGTCGCTGGACGATGCCGTCGTCCGTCATCGATTCCAGTGCCCGCCGCACCGTGATCTCGCTCACGTCGAGGGCCTCGGCGATCCGGGCGTCGGGTGGAAGCTTCTCCCCCGGCGCCATGAGGTCGAGTTCGATGGCGAGTGAGATGCGCGCTCGCACCGTGTCGACCGCGGACATCCGGGTGATGCCGGCAAGTTCGGGCTCGCTCAGTGCAGCCGCGGCCTCGGGGGCCGATGCACTCGGCGAACGTCTCGGCTGCAGCGATCTCACGAAGATCACCCTACGCCGGGTCTTGCGATATTCGATCATTCTGATCTATTTTGGTCCCATTCGCTCGTTGAAAGGTCATCGTGACTCGTCCGCTCCGCATCGCCGCCCAGCAAGCCGCACCCCTCCCGATCGGCGACGACCTGGCGTCCTTCGAGCGCGAGGTACGCGCGGTGGCACGTCACGTCGACCTCATCGTGTATCCCGAGCTCCACCTCTTCGGCTCCGAGACCTGGCCGGATGCGGAGCGGAACTCCCGACTGCGTGCGTCCGCCGTTCCGATCGACGGCGAACTCATGACCCGGCTCGCCGAGATCGCCCGGAGCGCCGGCGTCTGGCTGATCCCCGGGAGCATCTGCGAACGCGGGCCGGAGGGCGAGCTCTTCAACACCGCCGTGGTGTTCTCGCCGACCGGCGAGCTCGTGGCCCGCTACCGCAAGGTCTTTCCGTGGCGTCCGTCCGAACCGTACGACCCCGGCGACCGGTTCGTCACCTTCGACCTCGACGGCGTCGGGCGCATCGGGCTCTCCATCTGCTACGACGCCTGGTTCCCAGAAGTCACGCGTCACCTGGCTTGGATGGGCGCCGACGTCGTGGTCAACATCGTGAAGACCACCACGCCCGACCGTGAGCAGGAGGTCGTGCTGGCGCGGGCGAACTCGATCGCGAACCAGACCTTCACGGTGAGTGTCAACTGCGCCGGCCCCGTCGGTCGTGGCATGAGCCTCGTCGTCGACCCCGAGGGCAGCGTGCTCGATGCGACGGATGACGCCCAGGCAGCCGTGCTCCTCGACACGCTCGACCTCGACCGGGTCCAGTACGTTCGCGAGCACGGCACCGCCGGCAGTGTCCGGATGTGGTCGCACTTCCTGCCCACCGATTCCGCCGTCGAGCTGCCGCTCTATGCGGGTCGCATCGACCCCGAACGCTGGCGACCGCACACGTCCAGCGCGACCCCCACCACCACCGCCAACCCGCTCGATTAGGAGCCCCCATGTCCACGCCCGCCCCCGCCCCCGCTCCCACGCTCACGCGCACGCTGCGACTGCCGTCGCTGGTGCTCTTCGGCCTCGCTTACATGACACCGCTCATCGTGCTCGGGATCTTCGGCGTCGTCGCCGAGGTCACCAGGGGCGCGAGCGCGTCAGCCTACGTCGTCGCGCTGATCGCGATGCTCTTCACCGCGTCGAGCTACGGCCGCATGGCGGCCGCCTACCCGGTCGCCGGCTCGGCGTACACGTACGTGCGCCGCACCATCGACTCCCGCGCGGGATTCCTCGTGGGCTGGGTCGTGCTGCTCGACTACCTCTTCCTGCCGATGGTGATCTGGCTCATCGGTGCCGCCTACCTCGAGGCCCAGTTCCCCGGCGTGCCCGGCTGGCTGTGGATCGTGGGATTCATCGCCGTGACGAGCCTGCTCAACATCCTGGGCATCAAGGTCGCAGACCGCACGAACTACATCATGATGGCGTTCCAGGTGCTCGTCATCGCCCTGTTCGTCGCCCTGTCGATCGGCTCGGTCGTCACGAACGACGGCGTAGGCGGCCTGTTCAGCTCGGCGCCGTTCGCCAATCCGACCTCGACATTCAGCACGATCACGGCCGGTGCAGCCATCGCGGCCTACTCGTTCCTGGGCTTCGACGCGGTCACGACCTTCACCGAGGAGACGATCGAGCCGAGGAAGACGGTGCCCCGCGCGATCATGCTCATCGCCCTGATCGGTGGTGCCATCTTCATCCTCGTCGCCTACTTCACCCAGCTCGTCCACCCCGGTGGCGAGTTCGCGGATGCCTCGTCGGCGGCGTACGACATCGCCCTGACGATCGGCGGCAACGTGTTCGGCGCGGTCTTCATCGCGGGCCTCGTGATCGCGCAGTTCGCCTCGGGACTCGCGGCCCAGGCATCTGCGGCTCGACTGCTCTACGCGATGGGTCGCGACGGCGCCCTGCCGCGGGGCGCCTTCGGCTTCCTGAGTGCGCGATTCCACTCACCGGTCGTGAACATCGCGATCATCGGCATCGTCGGGCTCATCGCACTGTTCCTCGACGTGGCCACCTCGACGTCATTCATCAACTTCGGCGCGTTCACGGCCTTCACGCTGGTGAACGTGGCGGTGATCGTGTACTACGTCAAGCGCCGCCGCGAAGGCACCCGACTCAACGTCGTGCTGTACGTCGTCGTGCCCGTCATCGGCGCCGTCGTGACCGCGTACCTGCTCACGCAGCTCGACATCAACGCGATCCTGCTGGGGTCGAGCTGGCTCGTCCTCGGGGTCATCGTGCTCGCGGTGGTCACGAAGGGTTTCCGCCGGCTGCCGCCTGAACTCACGATGGAGGACGCCGAGTCGCCCGATGAGTCGCACGAACCCCTGCCGTCGCCGACGCACTGACGGCAGAATGGGCCGCGTGCGACTCAGCCTCGCCCAGATCGCCTCCGACGCCGATGTGGCGCACAACCTGCGCCGAATCGGCGCCGCGGTCGAGGAGGCCGCCGCAGCGGGGTCGTCGCTCGTCGTGTTCCCCGAGTACGCCATGTACGAGAAGCGCGCCGTCGACGCCACCTTCGCGGACGTCGCCCAACCGGTCGATGGACCGTTCGGGCGATCGGTATCCGAACTGGCCCGGACGCACGGCGTTGCCATCGTGGTGGGGATGGTCGAGACGAACCCCGATCAGGTGCGCCCGTACAACACCCTCGCGGTGTTCGGCTCCGACGGCGCACTCGTCGGGCGCTATCGGAAGATCCACCTCTACGATTCCTTCGGCTTCCATGAGTCCGCTTGGATCTCCGCAGCCGATCGGCCCGATCCCGTGGTGGTCGAGGTCGACGGGTTTCGCCTTGGGCTGATGACCTGCAGCGACGTGCGGCATCCAGAGCTCGGAACGGCGCTCGCGACATCCGGCGCACAACTCGTCGCGCTCTGCGCCTCGTGGGTACCAGGTGAGCACAAGGTCGACCACTGGCGCGTGCTCGCGCGTGCCCGCGCCATCGAGAACCTCTACTTCGTGGCCGCGGTGTCGCAGTGCCCGCCCATCTCGATCGGGACAAGCCTCTTGGTGGACCCGATGGGGCATGTGGTCGCCGAGCTCGGCGACCACCCCGGTCTGCTCACCTACGACGTCGACCTCGACGAGGTGCCACGCACCCGTACTGCTGCGGCATCCGCTATAGCCCTTCGGCGATCTCCTTGATCGCAGCGAGACGGCGATCCCACTCGGCGCCGATGGTCTCGAGTCGACGGGCCGTGGCGCTGAGTCGCGCGCCGATGACCCGGTAGCGCACCTCCCGGCCGACGCGTACCGGTTCGACGAGGCCGACCTCCTGCAGCACGGCGAGGTGCTTCGCGATCGCCTGTCGACTCACGGGCAGGCGCCCGGCGAGGGCGGACGCCGACGCGTCGCCCTCGCCGAGCGCAGCCAGGATGCTCCACCGGGTCTCGTCTCCGAGTGCAGCGAACACCGGGACCAGCGTTCCGGTGGTCACGCGTCGCCCTCCAGCAGGGCGACGAGCTTGTCGAGCTCCGTGACCCAGCCCTCGGCGTGGTCCGCCATGTTGGCGGCCGGGTCGGAGGTGCGGTCGAATCCGGTCTCGACGACCGTGAGTTCGGTGCCGTCGGGCACCTCCTCGAGGGTGAAGGTGAACACGGTCGAGTGGTCGTCGACCGCTTCCGGCAGGGGCTTGGCCACGTCATTGCCCCATCGGTACGACACCATGTGCGGGGCATCCACCGCCTCGACCTGCAGCGCAACGGTGCCGAAGTCCGCGAAGGTGATGGTGCCCTTGGCCCCGACGCCCGCGCCCTCGAGCACGACGCGCCCGAACCAGCGCGAGATGTACTCGGGTTCGGTGACGGCGCGCCACACCCTGTCGACGGGTGCGGCGATACGGATCGTGCGACGTACGGAGAATGCGGCCTCGTCGATGACGGATGCCTGGTTTTCGGTCATGCTCACGATGATCTTTCCTTTCTGCGGATGCCTGCTACGAACGGATTGCGGCAGGTTCTGGTGCGGCGACGGCCGCGGGCTTCAGGTAACCGGTCGCCCACGCGGCGACGATCGCGATCACGCCCACGACGGCTCCGGTGAGTGGCGCGACCGGGACGCCGCCGAGGTCGATCGCCACTCCCCCGGCGAAGGCGCCACCGGCGATGCCGGCATTGACGGCGGATGCCGGGAGCGACGCCGCGAGCGGTGCCCCCGGGCCCGCCAGGCTGACGACCCGGTGCTGCAGCGAGGGGCCCGTCGCCATGCCGAAGAGCCCGATGCCCAGCACGGCGGCGGCAGCGACGATCGGGTTGCCACCGAAGGCGAACACGACGAGCAGCGAGAGTGTCACCCCAAGTGCCCCGACGATGAGCGCGCGGGAGGCGTTGGCGTCGGCGAAGCGTCCGCCGACGAACGAACCGATCGTGGTCGCGACCCCGTAGGCGAGGAGGTACACGCCGACCGTGGGGCCCGAGACATCCGTCACCGTGTCGAGGAACGGCACGAGGTACGTCACCGCCGACTGGATGGCCACGAAGATCAGCGCCGCCAGGGCGAGCACGGCGATGACGCGGGGCGCGAAGGCGAACCGGGCCTGGCCGACGGCACCGCTCTCGCGCGGCGTCGGCACCGGCGGGAGCACCAGTACGGCGGCGATGAGGATGAGCAGTGCGACCGCGACGACCGCGACGAAGGATCCGCGCCATCCGACCGCCTGACCGAGCAGGGTGCCGACGGGCAGGCCGAATGCACTCGCCGAGGCGAATCCCGTGATGATCACGGCCATGCCCCGGCCTGCGCGCTCGGGCGGCACGATGGACGTGGCGGTGACCATCGCGGCGGCGATGAAGAGTCCCTGCACCGCGCCGATGAGCACACGCGCGACGAGGAACACCCCGTAGTCGGCTCCGAACGCCGGCAGCAGGTTGGCCAGCACGAAGACGATGACCGTGGCGAGCAGCACGCGCCGCCGGTCGAATCGCGTCGTGAGGAACGTCAGCAGCGGCCCGCCGATCGCGAGGCCCAGCGCGTTGGCGGTCACGAGCGCACCGGCGGCGGGCACCGAGACCGCGAGGTCGACGGCGATCAGGTCGATGAGACCGACGACGAGCATCTCGGCGCAGCCCATCACGAAGGCGCCGGCGAACAGGACGGCCAGCACGACGTTCGGGGCGGCGGGGGTGGTGCGGGTCAGGGTCATCTTCACTCCTCGATCAGTGCAACTCGATAGTTGCAGGTCTTGGAGAATATTGCAACCCGTAAGTTGCAGTTTAAGCCGCCGTCGCATCGCAGACGTGTCTTCGATGCTCCCGCTCATGGGAGGAGCCCGGCGCACGCGCCATGCAGACGTTGAACGCGGTCATCCGGCCGTCTCCTGTCGAATTCGCCTCCCGTGAGGCGCGGTCGACAGGACGATTCCGCATCAGCGAGGCCACCGCTCGACCGGATCACCCGCCGCCCGGATGCTCCGGATCGATCAGATCGGAGAACTGCGGGTTCCCGTTCATGAACGCGGCAACGACCCGGCAGTAGACCGTGACGCGAAGGCCACGTTCACGGATGTCGTCGAGTGCATCGGCGATGAGATCCGTGGCGATGCCCCGGCCCCTGAACTCGGGCGCGACGGTCGTCGTGAGCACGATGACCCGCCCGTCCACCTCCTCGTATCGGACGTTCGCCACCTCGAGGCCGCCGATCGTGGCGGCATACACGTGACGGTCATCGAGGCGGTGCACCTCGATCTCGGCCTCCGCGTCGGCGGATGGCCGGTCGACCTCGCGAATCGCGTCAGCCGTCACCTCGTCGACGAGCGCCATGGTGCCCTCGTCGAGGAAACCGGCACCGTCGGGATATCCGGCCGCATCGGGATACTCGATCGGCCCGTGTCCATCTCCAGTGCTCATCGCACCGCTCCTTCCGGATGGTGGCAGGAGGCTCGGCGGTCATCCTACGACTCGACCGAGTCCGTCGTGAGCAATGACCGGACACTCGGCAGCGTTGTGACCCGCCATCGGCGTGCTGCGCGAGGCCCGCGGATCCCGTCACAGGTCGCGTTCCCCTTCGGTCAGAGCTGATCGAACACCGAGCCCGCACCCGGCGGGCATCATCGAGAAGGGAACCCCCATGTCAGACCAGAAGCCGACCGTCGTGCTCGTGCACGGCGCGTTCGCCGAATCCGCCAGCTGGAACGGCGTCATCGCGCGCCTCTACGCCGAGGGCGTCACCTCGGTCGCCGTCGCCAACCCGCTCCGCAGCCTCGCGGGCGACGCCGCCTACGTGCGCGACGTGATCGCCGCCATCGACCGGCCCGTCGTGCTCGTCGGGCACTCCTACGGCGGACTTGTGATCAGCGAGGCATCCGCCGGCAACGACCGCGTGGCCGCGCTCGTCTACGCCTCCGCGTTCACGCCCGAGCCGGGCGACAGCGCGTTCTCGCTCTCGGCGAGCGCGCCCGGATCGACCCTCGGCGAGGCGCTCGAGGCGCACCCGGTCTCGACCGGCGGCATCGAGTTCGCGATCCGTCGCGACGTGTTCCGCGAGCAGTTCGCGGCCGACGTGCCCGTGCAGGTCGCCGGCCTGATGGGCGCCACGCAGCGCCCGGTCACCGAGGCGGCGCTGCGGGATGCCGTCGCGGCATCCGTGCCCGGTTGGAAGGACCGGCCGTCGTGGCACGTGTTCGGGAGCGAGGACCGCAACATCCCGGTCGCCGTGTTCCGCGCCGGGGCCGAGCGCGCGGGGTCGCGCGGCACCACCGAGATCGAGGGCGCCTCGCACGCCATCACCGTGTCGCAGCCCGATGCGGTCGCGACGACGATCCTCGACGCCGTGCGCTCCGTGGCCGAGGCACGCGCCGCCGCGGCGTGAGCCATTCCCGCCGAAGTTCGCATCGGCCGATGCCCGAGCCGACGCCCCGGGCGCGCGGAACCCACCCGGGGTCTCGCGCGCCCGAGGCATCCGGAGTATCGTCCGTGCCATCCGGAACGAGTCGGCGGGTGCGGTCACATCCGTGCGATCCATCCGGTCTCAGTTGCAGGGGACGAATTCGGCCCCGTCCGCCGACTGATTGGGATCACCGCATGGATGCC
The DNA here is from genome assembly GCF_040679595.1 of Agromyces sp. NPDC052230. NCBI lineage: Bacteria > Bacillati > Actinomycetota > Actinomycetes > Micrococcales > Microbacteriaceae > Agromyces > Agromyces sp. NPDC052230. The sequence continues at coordinate 165,565 of NZ_JBFAVC010000008.1, forward strand.
GACCTCGACGAGGCCCTCGCCGCCTTCTCCGCCGTGCGTCCGCGGCTGTTCGGCATCGCGTACCGCATGCTCGGCAGCGCTTCGGAAGCCGAGGACATCGTGCAGGAGGCCTGGCTGCGCTGGCAGGGCGCCAATCGGTCGGCGGTCGAGAACCCGCCGGCATTCCTCGCCACGACCACGACCCGCCTCGCGATCAACGCCCTGCAGTCGGCGCGTGCCCGCCGCGAGACGTACGTCGGCCCATGGCTACCCGAACCCGTCGACACGAGCAACGACCCCACGCTCGGCGCCGAGCGCGCCGAAGCCCTCGGATTCGCCGTACTGGTCATGCTCGAGCGACTCACGCCGACCGAGCGTGCCGCCTACGTGCTGCATGAGGCGTTCGCGTACCCGTACTCGCTGATCAGCGAGATCGTGCAGGTCTCGGAGGCCGCCGCGCGCCAGCTCGTCAGCCGCGCGCGCAAGCACCTCGCCGGCGAGCGTCGGCGCGAGGTGTCGCAGGAGGAGCAACGGCGCCTGCTCACGGCCTTCGTGAGTGCCGCGCAGACGGGCGACCTCGACGAGCTCGAGCGCCTGTTCGCGGAGGACGTCGTATCGTACTCCGACGGCGGCGGCTTCGTGCGCGCGTCGAAGTTCCCGGTGCGCAGCCGCGAGATCGTGGCGAAGTACGTGCGGTCGTTCCACACCCACTTCTGGACCGGCGTGGAGGTCACCGAGGCCGTCACGAACGGCCAGCCTTCGGTGCTCCTCTCGAAAGACGGCACGACCTTTGCGGTGCTCACCGTGGTCACGTCGCCCGGGCGCATCGACCAGGTGCTCTGGATGATGAACCCCCACAAGCTCGGCGCCGTGACGCACCGTGCCGCGTGACGACTTCGCCGCCCGCCTCCTCCTCGCGCTCGAACTGCGCGACGAGCGTGCGCTGGCGAGCCTCCTGAATCCCGATGTCGCGATGGTCGCCGACACGGGCGACCCGACGGGCGCTGAGCTGCGCGGTCGGGCGCGCGTCGCGCGTGCTCTGCTCGGGCTGCGGATGCCGCATCCTGATGCCTCGCTCGAGATCGTGCACGTGAACGGTGGGCCCGGGCTGGCCGTGCGCGGGCACGATGGGATCGTGGTCGGCGTGCTCGTGATCGACGTGGATCCGAGCCGCGAGCCGGACGGCGGCAACTCGATCGACCGGCTCTGGCTGACCGCCGCACCCGGCAAGCTCGCGCACTGGAACCGGCGCCGGCCGACCGTGGAGTGAGGCGGGTCGCGGCATCCGTCACACCTGGCCCCGGCCCCCGGTCAGAGCTTGTGACGGCAGCGGAACGGCCGCAGCCCACACGGAAGGCACCTGATCATGAAGATCGTCGTCATCGGAGGCACCGGCCTCATCGGATCCAGGGTCGTGACGGAGCTCGCCGAGCACGGACACGAGGCGGTCGCCGCGTCGCCGAACTCGGGCGTGAACACGCTGACCGGCGAGGGCGTCGCCGAGGCGCTCGCGGGCGCCGACGTGGTCGTCGACGTGTCGAACTCGCCGTCGTTCGCCGACGACGACGTCCTCGCGTTCTTCACGACCTCGACGCAGAACCTGCTCGCGGCCGAGCGAGCGGCGGGCGTGAAGCACCACGTCGCGCTCTCGGTCGTCGGCAGCGACGGTCTGCCCGACAGCGGCTACCTGCGCGCGAAGGTCGCACAGGAACGTCTCGTCGCCGATTCGGGTCAGCCGTACACGATCGTGCGCGCGACCCAGTTCTTCGAATTCGCGCTGCGCATCGCCGACGAGGCCACGGTCGACGGCACGGCACGCGTGTCGACCGGGCTCATGCAGCCGATCGCGGCAACGGATGTCTCGGCGGCCGTCGCCCGCGTCGCGCAGGGCGAACCGGCGAACGGGATCGTCGAGATCGGCGGACCCGAGCGGCTCTCCATGGCCGAGTTCATCAGCCGCGGCCTCGCGGCCAAGGGTGACACCCGTTCGGTCGTCGCCGATCGCGAGGCGCCGTACTTCGGCACGACGCTCAGCGGCGACGAGCTGACGCCCGGGCCCGACGCGCAGCTGTCGACGACCACGTTCGCGGACTGGCTGGCCGCGCAGTCGGCGCCGATGAAGTAGCCCGGCGCACGCCGCGGCCGGAAAGCGCTTGATTTCTTATATATGTGTCGTGTAATCTCGGGACACGTCATAGATTGGATAGCAACACGATGCGTCACGCTGAAGAGCTCCGATACCTCATCCTGGCCATCCAGCGCGACGGCAATCGCCTGCTTGCGAACGAGCTGCGTCCCCTCGACCTGACCCCGTCGCAGGCCGAGGTCATCCGGGTCCTGGCCGATCGACAGCCGCTGACGCTCGTCGGCCTCGGTGAGCTGCTCGTCTGCGAGACCGGCACGAATCCGAGCCGGCTGGTCGACCGCCTGGTCGGGGCCGGGCTCGTCAGCAGGGAGCCGGACCCGCACGATCGTCGTCACGTCGCCCTGACACTGACGGATCGCGGCACGGCTGCGGCGGCCCGCATCGCCGAGGCCGAGTCCCGGTTGTACGAGACCATCGACGACCTCACCGATGGCACGCCCGTGCCCGAGACGCTGGCCACGCTCCGGGCGCTCGCGAGCCGCTTTCCTGCCGGTCAGGCCCTTGCCCGCCGCACCGAGCTGTCAGGAGACCGCCCATGAAGTTCACCAACGTCGTGACCATCGACCGTCCGCAGGCCGAGGTCTTCGCTTACCTGGCACGCTTCGAGAACATTCCCCGCTGGAACTACGCGATCAGCGAGACGCGCAAGGTCACGAGCGGACCTGTCGGCGTCGGCACTCGATACCGACAACGTCGATCCCTTCCCACCCCGAGCGAGGAGGAGTTCGCGGTGGTCGAGTTCGAGCGCGACCGACGACTCTCGATCGATGGCGACCTCGCGATGCTCCATGGACGCGCGAGTTACGACCTCGACTCCGCGGGCGCCGCGACCACGCTCACGAACACCATGGACCTGCGCGCATCCGGTCCGTTGAACCTCGTGGCGCAACTGGCGACCCACCGTGTGCAGGCGGCGGTGGCCGCCAACCTCAGCACGCTGAAGCAACTCCTCGAACGTGGTGAGTGAATGAGCGGTGCCCTCAGCTCAGCCCGAGGTACGCCTCGATCACCCGCTCGTCGGAGAGGAGATCCTGCGCGGGCCCTGAGTGGGTGATCTCACCGGTCTCGAGCACATAGCCGACGTCGGCCGCCGCCAGCGCTCGCCGGGCGTTCTGCTCGACGAGCACGACGGTGGTACCGGTGGCACGGATCTCGGCGATGACGGTGAACACCTCGTCGACGATCTTCGGAGCGAGCCCCATCGACGGCTCATCCAGCAGCAGCACCTCGGGCTTGGCCACGAGCGCCCGGGCGATCGCGAGCATCTGCTGCTCACCGCCGGAGAGGGCGCCGGCCTGCAGCTTTCGGCGCTCGTGGAGGATCGGGAACCGTTCGTAGACCTCGGCGATGCTGCCGGCCATCGTTCGGCTGCGATGCCACCCGCCCAGGCTGAGGTTCTCGTCGACGGTCAGCGTGCCGAGGATCTCGCGACCCTCGGGCACCTGCACGAGGCCGGACTTGACGAGGTCATGCGCCGGCCTGCGGGTGATCTCCTTGCCGTTGAACCGTACGGTGCCGCTCCTCGGGCGCACGAGCCCCGCGATGGCATTGAGGATCGACGTCTTGCCGGCGCCGTTCGCGCCGATCAGGGCGACGATGGCGCCGGGTTCGACCGCGAACGAGACATCTCGAACCGCATCGACCCGCCCGTAGCTCACGTGCAGGCCTTCGACACTGAGGATCGGCTCGCTCATCGTGCGCCCTCCGCTCCGGCCGCGTCGCCGTCGGCATCCTTGACCGATTCGGCCGCCACCTCCGCGAGTTCCTCCGCAGCGGCCTCGGCCGCAGCATCGTCGTTCGCGCCGAGGTAGGCCTCGAGCACCTTCGGGTCCCGTGCGACCTCGTCGGGTGTGCCTGCCGCGATGACCTCGCCGAAGTTGAGCACCGTGATGCGATCGCACAGGGCGAGCATCATCCGCACGTTGTGCTCGATGATGAGCACCGCGACGCCGTCGGCCGCCAGCGAACGGATGAGCTCCGACAACCGGTCGGCCTCGACGTGGTTCATGCCCGCGGCCGGCTCGTCGAGCACGAGCAACGTGGGGTGCGAGGCGAGCGCGCGAGCGATCTCCAACCGGCGCTGGTCGCCGTACGAGAGGTCGCCGGCCGCAATGGTCGCCTTGTCTCCCAGGCCCACTCGAATCAACTGAGCGGATGCCACGGCCGCCGCCTGCCGCTCGAACCGGCGAGCGGAAGGAAGGAACACCAGTCGCCTGAGCAGGGTGTCCCGACTGACGCGGTACCCGCCGACGAGCACGTTGTCGAGTGCCGAGAGACGGTTGAAGAGCTTGATCTGCTGGAAGGTGCGCGCGATTCCCGCCCGCGCGAGCCGGTGCGCACGGGTCTTGGCGGTGAGGTCGATGCCCAGCACCGTTCCCGTCCCGCTCGTCGGTGCGGTCACGCCGGTGACCATGTTGACGAGCGTCGTCTTCCCAGCCCCGTTGGGTCCGATCAGGCCGAGGATCTGACCGGTGGCGAGCGTCAGGTCGACATCGCGCACGGCCCGCACGCCGCCGTACGACTTGCCGAGCGCCCGGAGCGCCATGACCTCCGTGCCGCGCGTGGGAAGGGGCTCGAGTTGCGGAAGCGCCTCGGGGTCGCTCACCAGCCGGGTAGACGATTTCCGGCGTGGGATGAGTCCGGCGAGCCCGCCCGGGAGGAACAGGATCACGACGAGCAGCAGGAGTCCCGAGATGGCGGGCCGGATCCAGCTGGCGTCGATCCCGAGGGCGCGCTGGACCTCGGGAAGCGCGGAGAGGAAGACCGAACCGAGCACGGGCCCGACGAAGAACGTCGTGCCGCCCACGACGGCGGTGACCAGCCCGTCGACAGCAGTCTCGAACGAGAAGCGGTTCGGGTCGGCGAACCTCGTGAAGTGCACGAAGAGCACGCCGTAGAGTCCGGCCACCGCGCCCGCGATGACGAACGAGGCCATGCGATAGCGCGGAACGTTGATGCCCATCGTGGTCGCCGCGAGCTCGTCTTCACGGATCGCGGCGAACGCCCGGCCCATGCGGGAGCCCGACAGTCGCCAGAACCAGAACGCCACCAGCGCGAGCGCGATCCACGCCGTCTCGATGCCGACGAGCTTCGGGAAGCTCAGTCCCTGTGCTCCGTTCGTCCACGACTGGTTGATGAGGAAGATCCGCACCATCTCACCGAATGCGAGCGTGGCGATGGCGAGGAACACCCCACGGAGACGCATGACGGGCAGACCGAGCACGAATGCCGCGATGCCACCGACCGCCATGCCGAACACGACACCGATCATGAGCGGGGGGATGAACCCGAACAGTGGCTCGCTGGGGACGACGAGCGCTGCGGTGAACGCGGCGAGCGATGCGAGCCCCACCTGCGCGAGGCTCAACTGGCCGGCGATGAGCACCGCGTAGAAGCTGAACGCGAGGATCGCCGTCAGCGCGATGAAGGTGAGCAGTGACGAGTATTCGAACATGCCTAGACCTCACGCACCTTGCGAGCGCCGAAGATGCCTTGCGGCCGGATGATGAGCACGAGGAACAGGAGGCCGAACGCGACCATGTCGCGCCACGAACTGCCCACGGTATTGACCGCGTAGACCTCAGCAAGGCCAAGGATGAGCCCGCCGATAAGGGCACCCGGCAGCGAACCGAGCCCACCGAGGATGATCACGGCGAGCGCCTTGAGCTCGACCGCGTGCCCGATCCCGAGGTTGGCGGCGTTCACGTTGAGCGTGAAGAGCACACCCGCCACCGCACCGAGCGCGGACGAGATGGCGAACGTCATACTGCTGATGCGCCCCACGTTCAGCCCGAGCACCGCGGCCGCATGCGGGTTCTCGGCGATCGTGCGCATGCCGCGTCCGAGCTTGGACTTCGCGACGACCCACGTCAGCACGACCATGAGTGTCACGCTGATCACGAGGATCATGAGCTGCAGCAGCGAGAAGGTGGCACCCAGGAACTCCAGCCGAGTGGAGGGGAAGGCCTCGGCCGGGAAGCGTCGCGTGTCGGCCCCGTAGAGGGCCTGCAGCACCGAGAGAATGATGGCCCCCAGGGCGATCGACGAGATCAGCCCGGCGAAATGCGCGTCATGTCGCCCGGCGAGCGGCCGGAATGCGATCCGCTCGATGAGCACGCCGAGCAGCGCTCCGAGCGCGAAGACGATCGGGATGGCCACCCAGATCGAGAGCCCGAATCGGGTGACCACCTCGATCCCCACGAGTGCGCCGGCGGAGAACACGGCGGCATGGGCGAGGTTGAGTCGATCGAGGATGCCGAAGACGAGGGTGAACCCGATGGCGAACAGCGCGTAGATCGAGCCGAGGAAGATCCCATCGACGAAAAGCTGCATGATGTCGTCCCTAAGTCGAGCCGTGCGCCGCCGAACCAGTCGACGACGCACGGCTCACGCTAACGTGTGCGTGCCTCGGTGACGAAGCGTCAGTCGAGAATCGCGAACTTGTCGCCCTCGACGACCTGCACGAGCGCCTCGTGCTCGGCGTCGCGGTTCTCGTTGATCGAGACCTCGCCGAGGACCGTGGGCACGTCGGTGATCTCACCGAGTCCGGCCTTGATGTCCTCGCGTTCGCCCGAGCAGTTCGCACGAACGGCCTCGTCGATGATCTGCATGCCCGCGTACGCCTGCGCCGCGAACTGGTCGGGTGCCACGTCGAACCGCTCGGTGTACGCCTCGATGAACGCGACGTTCTGCTCGTTCTCGGAAGCGGAGTTCCACGCCGCGCCGACGATCACGCCTTCTGCCGCCTCTCCGGCGCCCTTGATGAGCGCGGGCGAGTTGAACCCGTTGCCGCCGATGATCGGTGCATCGATGCCGATCTCACGCGCCTGGGTGACGAGCGGCACGGCCGCCTCGACGAGTGCCGACACCACGAGGGCATCGGGACTGGACTGCTTGGCCTTGTCGAGGAGGGCTCGGAAGTCCGTGTCGGTCTTGGAGAAGGTCAGCGTCTCGGTGACCTCGACGCCCTCCTCCTCGAGCGCGGCGGCGAACGCCTGGTATCCCGACTCGGTGAACGCGTCGTCGTTGCTGTACATCACGACGACCTTCTCGAGGTCGAACTTCTCGACGGCGGCAGCCACCGTCTGCGGAATCACCGCGTCCTCGGTGAGCGAGTCACGGAAGATGTAGTCGCCGATCTCGGTGATGCCGGCGGCGGTGTTGGACACACCGAGCACCGGAACCGAGGCCTCCTGTGCGACCGGGTTGGTCTGCTTGGCGGTGTTCGAGAGCGTCGGGCCGACGATGATGCTCGCGCCGTCGCTGATGAACCCGTCGAACACCTGGATCGCCTGCTGCGGGTCGGTCGCATCGTCTTCGACGGTCAGCGAATAGGTCACTCCGCCGACCTCGTTGAGGTCGTCGACCGCCATCTCGAGGGCGTTCTTCTGGCTGCTGCCGTACTGCGCGGCGGCGCCGGTGAGGCTGAATGCCGCGCCGATGGGAATCTCGGACTCGATGCTGCATTCGGCGCCGCTGCCGGAGCCGACGAGACCGCCCGCCTCCGCTTCGCCCGAGGGCGCCGGGGCGGTCGTGGAACATGCCGCGAGTGCGAGCAGGAGGAGTGAGCCGCCCGCGACGGCGGACAGGTGCTTTGCGCTCATCATTGAGGACCTCTCTCAGGGGGATTCGTAGGGTGGCGCCATCCTATGTTGACCGCGAGGCGACCATCTGCTCGCGACGACGGCCGCTCGAAATCGTTATCGATTCGCATCGATGCATGGACGAAGTCGGGACGAACGACGTCGACGCGCGGGACAGTGGGGGACGCTCGGCACAACCCATGGAGGCGTTCTCGAGACAGCGGTCGATTTCGTGACGGGTCGACGAGAGGCGTGAAGGTTCAGCCCTGGGCGCGGGTCGCGGCGATGCGCTCCCGGTTCACGTCGCCCCACGCGGCGAGCGCGTCGAGGGCGGTGTTGAGCTCCCGCCCGGAGCGCGTGAGCGAGTACTCGACGCGGGGCGGCACCTCGGCGTGCACCACGCGATGTACGATTCCGTCGCGCTCCAACTCACGCAGCTGCTGCACGAGCACCTTGTCGGTGATCCCCGGCAGCTCGCGGCGGATCTCCCCGGTCCTGCGCGTGCCCGGCTCGAGCGCCCACAGGATGAGCGCCTTCCACTTGCCGCCGACGACGTCGATGGCGGCATCCACTCCGCACAGGTAATCAGGCGCTGGCATCCGGATGTCCCTTCGTCATGCTTTCCAATTGGTAAGTATGTCGGAAATTAGTGGGTACTTGCCAGTAGAACGAGTTCACCCGAGAGTGACGGTATGACGCTCTCGGAATCGACCGACCAGACCAGCACCGCAACCTCCGCCTCCTCGACCACCCGCCCGACCGTGGCGCTCCTCGGCCTGGGCCCCATGGGGCTGACCCTGGCCCGAACGCTCGCTTTCTCGGGCCTCGACGTGCGGGTATGGAGTCGCACACCCGGCCGCGCCGACGACGTCGAGGGAATCGACGAGGTGCGCTCCGTCGCTGCCGCGGTCGATGGCGCCGACCTCGTGGTTGCGAGCCTCCGCGACCACGACGCGTTCCGGATCGCCTTCGAGCCGGTCGAGGCATCCGCCCTCACCGGAACCATCGTCGTCAACACGTCGTCGGCGACGCCCGCCGAGGCTCGGCGCACGGCGGAGTGGGCGGCGGCGCGGGACATCCGCTACCTCTCGTCGGCCGTGATGGTGCCGACGCCGGTGATCGGCACCGAGCAGTCGCTACTGCTGTTCAGCGGCGGTGGCGACGACTTCGATGCGGTGGCACCTGCGCTCGCCGCACTCGGACGCCTCGAGTACCTCGGCGACGACCACGGCGCGGCATCGCTGCTCGACGTGAGCATGCTCGAGGTGTTCTTCGCGGGCATGACGTCGTTCCTGCACGCCGCGGCGATGCTGACGGCCAATGGCCGCACGGCGGCCGAGTTCGTGCCGTGGGCCACGTCGATGCTCGAGGCGCTCGGCGGAACGTTCGTCGGGCTCGCCCGGGACGTCGACGCGGAACGATACCCCGGCGACGAGGACCGGCTGAGCATGGACCTCGCGGCGCTGCAGCACATCGTCGACGCGAGCGACGAGATCGGGCTCGACGGCGGCGTGGCTCGTGCCATGCGCGATCTCGCCGCCCGCTGGGTGGCCGCGGGTTTCGGCGACGACTCGTTCTCGCGGGTGATCGAGTCGGTTCGCACACCGCCGGTCGGTTGACGTGACCGACGCCGCTCCCTTCCATTCCCGGGCGAGGAGGTCATCCGCTGGATATGACGACGCGACCGGTACCTTCCTGCGGTTCACTACTCTGGGCAGCATGCCAACGCCACTCAGCGGATCCTTCACCCAGTCGGCGCGTCTGGACGTGCCGCCGTCGCAGGTGTTCGCCGCCTTCGCGGAACCGGAACTGCGGCGCAAGTGGTTCCGTCAACCGGGAGACCGTTCCCGGCAGAGCTACCGGCTCGACTTCCGGGAGGGCGGCAGCGAGGTCGCGACCGCGGTATTCGCGCCGGCCGACACCGACGAGCACATCGAATACGACTCGCATTTCTGGAGCATCGTGCCCGATGAGCGGATCGTGCTGAGCTACGCCCTTCGACTCGACGGAGTGATGCGCTGGGCGGCGTTGCGAACCATCGTGCTCACGCCCGACGGCAACGGAACGAAGCTCGAGTGGACGGAGCAGTACACGTTCTTCGAGTTGACCGAACAGCCCGAGCACGACGTCGCCCACCTCGCGGGCAGCGCCCGGCTGCAGTTGAACGGGCTCGCGGCGGTGCTCAGCGCGCAGACGTGACCGCGGGCGGAACACTTCGCAGCACCTGCGCCAGGTCGGCGCCCGCCTCGAGCAGCGCCACCGTGCGCAGGGCGAGGGCGTCGAGCCGCTGCTGGAGAACGTGGCCGGTCGTGTCGCGGGCGTCGACGTCGTGGAGGGCCGCGACGATCTCGCGAACGGCCGGGATCCGATATCCGGCCCCGCGGAGGGCCGCGACGATTCGGAGGGTTCGGATGCCCGACGGGTCGTAGACGCGGATCTGCAACGAGGTCACTCGCCGCGGCGCGACCAGGCCCTCGCGCTCCCAGAAGCGGAGGGTCGAGGAGCGTACGCCGAGCGCGCGCGACAGCTCGGTGATGGTCATCGCGGCATCGGATGCAACGGAGTGGGCCTCGGTGTTGGGGTCGGCGGGGTCGGCTGGGTCGGCTGCGTCGGCCCGAATCGTCCGCAAGGCCTCCTGCGCCTGCAGGAGCCGCGCACGCTCGGTGGCGAGCCGCACGTGCACCGCCCCGAGCTCCGCGGCCGCCTCCTCGAGCCGCATGCGCCAGATGCGGGCGAGCAGGCGCCGCGCCTCGACGGGGCCGACCGCGGCGGCGAGTCCTCGATACGCGGCGAGCGCGCGCACGTGAAGCGGTGCGTACGCGCGGTATCCGTTCCGTCCTCGCGCCGCCGGGGGGATCACTCCGAGCCGCTCGAGGTCGCGCACCTGCTGCACCGAGTAGCCCGATGCGCTGGAGACCTGCGCGGTGCGCAGCATCCGGTTCCCTGCGAGTGCGACCGCCGGTTCCATGTTCCAACCCCACAGAAGGACTTCAAGGTGACGCTTGAAGTATGAGTATGGAGCAGATTCTCTCGATCGTGAAGGACTTCGACGGTGTCCTCGTCCTGGCGCCGCAACCCGGGAGCGACGTCCCCGAGGTGGCGTGGGGCGACGCGTTCTTCTACTACGCACCCGACGGCCAGGTACCGCAGAACATCCAGCCGTACGGAACCATCGTCACGAAGGACTACCCCGACGACACCGCCTCGCGGCTGGGCCCGGCCGGGGCCGAACCGGACCGCTGGCGCGTGAACATCCACGTCGGCCGGCGGGCGTTCGAGCGACTCACGGGCGAGGCACCGAGCGAGCTCACCCGCACTCGTGACTTCGCTGCCGTCGACGAGATCATCCCGCATCCCGTCTACGGACCACTCGGCTGGGTCGCGGTCGTGAACCCCGGTGAGCGCACGATGGGCACGGTCATCGAGCTGTTGCGCGAGGGGCATGAGGCCGCCCGCATCCGGTACGAACGCCGCCGCGAGCCGTGAGAGTCGCCCAGTCGCTCAGCTGACCTGGCGATTCCGGGCCGCCCACTCGACGCCGTGCGTCGCCTGCTCCCGCGTCAGCGTCGTGGTGCCGCCGCAGTTCGAGCAGATGACGAAGTACTGCCGGGAAACCGTGAACAGCGGGATGAAGAACAGCGAGAACCTGCTGGCGCTCTCGAGCACCCGCTGGGGTGCGTGGGTGCCGCAGTACTCGCAGACGAAGGACACGTTCGCGAGCACCCGCTCGCGCGGGGTGACGCCGAAGATCAGGAACATCCGGCGATCGTACGCGCTGCATCGTGCGCCGTCATGGGGCTTGACCCGGCTCCGTTTCGAGCCGACCGCGCCTGGAAGTCGGGCAGTTCAGCTGGGCAGTTCGACCGTGTAGGAGACGATCTCGGTGATGCGTTCCTCGTCGAAGTCGTACACGTCGCACGACGCGACGATCGAGACCTCGCCGTCGCTGCCGGTGTACCGGGCGAGGCTGTCGACCACCACGCTCTCGTCACCCACGACCGTGCGGAAACGCTGGAACTCGGTCGTCACTCCGGCGAGGTCGGCGGCGGTGCGCTCGCAGGCCTTCTTCACCGCCTTCCGCCCGATCAGCGGCTTGTCGCCGACCAGCGTCCAGACCACGTCGTCGGCGAGGTGCGTCAATGCCTGGTCGAAACGGTGGCTCGAGAACGCGCGCGCGATCTTCTCGATCTGGGTCGTGGCGACGTGGTTCTCGGTCGTCTCGGTCTCGGTCGTGAGGTCCATTGGCCTGCCCCCTCGCGCGGCATCCCGCGCCGTTGCGGATGATCGATGCGATCAGCCTACGACGCAGGCGTGGCGCCGTCACTCTGCAGAAATGCGAGCACCGCGGCAACCCGCCGATGCACGCCGGATTCGGGCAGGCGCAGCTTGGTGAAGATCGCGTTGACGTGTTTCTCGACAGTCGAGGTCGAAAGGAACAGCGCTCGCTCGATCCCCGCGTTGGTCTTGCCCGCGGCCATCTGGCGCAGCACCTCGAGCTCGCGCGGCGACAACGTGGCGAGGGGGCTGGCCGCCCCCGACGCGCTGCGACGGCGCACGAGCGTGTCCACGATCTGGGGGTCGATCACCGAGCCGCCGGACCGCACCTCGCGGAGCGCGTGCACGAGGTCTTCGAGGTCGCCGATCCGGTCCTTGAGGAGATACCCGAGGCCGGCCGATCCGTCGGCGAAGAGCGCGAGGGCGTAGCTCTCGTCGGCATGCTGCGAGAGCACCACGACCCCGGTCTCGGGATGCTCCGTGCGGATCGCCCGGGCCGCGTGGATGCCCTCCATGTGGTGGCCCGGCGGCATCCGGATGTCGGTGAGGACCGCGTGCGGTGACAGGCGGCGCACGGCGTCGAGCAGCTCGGTCGCGTTGCCCGTGCCCGCGACCACCTCGACCTCGCCGGAGTCCTCGAGGAGGCGGCGCACGCCTTCGCGCACGAGGTAGTTGTCCTCGGCGATCACGACGCGCAGCATCTCGGGCTCAGCCAACGGGTGCTCCCATCTGCGACGCCTCCGTCGATGGCGCGGCGCCGCCCACCGGCAATTCCACGAGCACCGTCGTCCCGGTGCCGGACGGCCCATCCGACGTGACCCGCACACTTCCGCGGAGCGCCGCGACCCGGTCGCGGATGTTCGCCAGACCGCCGTGCGAGACCGACGCTGCCGCGACGTCGCCCAGCCCGCATCCGTCATCGCTGATCGCGATCCGCAGGCGTCCGTTGCGGCGCGCCAGCGCGACCGACGCATGCGTCGCGTGCGCGTGCTTCGCGGTGTTCGCGAGCGCCTCGCGCACCACGTAGTACGCGGTCGTCTCCACCTCCCCGGGGTATCGCTCGGCTCGCACCGCATCATCCGCCTCGACCGCCAATGAGATGGGGAACCGAGCGACCCCCGACTCGACCGCGGCGACGAGCCCGTTGTCGCTGAGCACCGGCGGGTGGATGCCGCGCGCGAGCTCGCGCAGGTCGGTCAGCGTCTCGCGGGCCTGGTCCTGCAGCTCGGCAAGCTCCTCGGGCGCCAGCTCGCCCCGCTCGAGCCGGTTCCTGGCCAGCCGCAGCCCCGCGATCTGGGCGACGACATTCTGCTGCACCCCGTCGTGCAGATCGCGCTCGAGGCGACGGCGTTCGTCGTCCTGAGCGGCGACGAGCCGCTCGCGTGAGGCGGTCAGCTCGTCGAGCTGTTCGGCGAGCTGCGCGGTGAGCCGAACGTTGGCGACGGATGCCGCGGCCTGGCCGGCGACCGTGCGCACGAGCGTCCGCGCAGCGTCGCTGTATTCGCCACGCCGCCGCGGGCCGACGTCGATGCGACCGAGCGTCTCGTCGGCGTGCACGAGGTCGACGGACTCCGCGGGCTCGCCGGCCACGTCGCCGACGACGCCCGCTGGCGACTCGGCGAGCGAGCCGTCCGTCGCGACCAGCCGGATCCGCACCCACGACGCGTCGAGACCGTCGCGCACCGCCTCGGCCAGGCGGGTGAGCAGGTCCCGTGGCTCGCCGGCCTGCTCGAGGCGCGCGCCGAGCTCGCTGAGCATGCCGAACTGCCGGTCGCGATCGCCGAACAGCGCACGGTGGAGCCGTCGCTGCAGCCAGCCGCGGACGGGGAGCAGCACGACGGCGAGCAGGGTGGTGAGCAGGATCGCGGGAACGGCCTCGAGCGGCGGCACGAGCAGCACGGCAGGGGTCGCCACGCCGGCCGCGTAGATCACGGTGATGAGCAGCGTCGACGAGCGTTCGACGCGCGCGCCGCGATCTCCGGGCCCGATGTCGAACGCGCCGTGCCGGAGGATGCCGTGGATCGCCGCGATCGGAATCGCGATCATCGCCGCGTAGACCAGGAGCTCGATGCCCGGGGTGTTCGGCAGGAACGTCCACAGCGCGAACGCCACCATCGCCCCGGCAACGGTCACGGCCATGACGTGCGTGCGCGCCCGCACGTCGGGGGAGCCGAAGATCGCCCGGGAGGCGAGCACGGAGAGCCCGAGCGCGACGGCCGCCCATGCCTGCAGGACGAGGTACTCGACCGCTGGGCCAGCCCATTCGAGCCACGGCACGGCGAACGGGTTCGGGATGCCCTCGCCGCTGATCCCGATGAACGGCGACATCACCACATGCGGCGTGGTGAGCAGCGTGAGCGGGCCCACGAGGACCGGAGTCCAGAGGAAGATCACGGCGATCCGCTGCCACCTGCGCTCCGGCACGCCGTCGGGGAAGGTCGCGAAGACGATCAGCAGCGTCGACGTCGCCACCGCATCCGCCGTCAGGCCGATCGTGTTGAAGAGCGGGAACCAGGCCTCCGCGACGATGTCGAGATGCTGATGCACGAAGGTCTCGTACGCCGAGCCGACGAGCATCGCGGTGGACCCCAGCCCGATGAGCAGGGCGGTTCGTGAGGCCGACACCGTGAGCAGCCACATTCCGAACACGAACAGCGGCAGCGCGCCGAGCAGCGGCCAAGCGAGACCGTGGTCATCATCGGCCTCAATGAAGCCCCGTACGACGACGATGTACACGAGAGACGCGACCCCGATCGAGCCGAACGTCGCCAGGCATACCCACCTGCGATCCACAGTCTCCATCGTCCTCCTGTCCAGCGCCTCAGCCAACGGACTCGCCCTCCCGTTCACCGATCGGACCGCTCACCCGGTCGATCGGCAGTTCGACGAGCACGCGCGTGCCCGAGGACCCATTCGCGGCGACGACCATCGTTCCCCGTACGGCGGCCACCCGGTCGCGGATGTTCGCGAGTCCCCCGTGGGCGGTCGAGCCCGCCGTGGGCAGGTCGATGCCGCAGCCGTCATCGGTGATCGCGATGCGAAGGTGGCCGTCGGCGCGGGCGAGGCCGACCGACGCGTGGGTCGCGTTCGCGTGCTTCGCAGTGTTGGCGAGCGCCTCGCGCACCACGTAGTACGCCGTGGTCTCGACGTCGTCGGAGTATCGCTCCGATCGCACCACGGCATCAGCCTCGACCGTCAACGGGATGGGGAACCGAGCCACCCCCGACTCGACCGCGGCGACGAGCCCGTTGTCGCTGAGCACCGGCGGGTGGATACCGCGGGCGATCTCGCGCAAGTCGGTGAGCGTGTCCCGCGCCTGGTCCTGCAGGCCGGCGAGCTCTTCGGGTGTGAGCTCGCCGCGCTGCAGCCGGTTGCGCGCCAGGCGGAGCCCCGCGATCTGGGCGACCACGTTCTGCTGGATGCCGTCGTGCAGGTCGCGCTCGAGGCGACGGCGCTCGTCGTCCTGCACGGCGACGAGCCGCTCCCGCGACGCGGTGAGTTCGTGGAGCTGCGTGGCGAGCTCCGCGGTGAGCCGCACGTTGGCGACGGATGCCGCCGCCTGGCCGGCGACCGTGCGCAGGACGGCGCGCTCGACGTCGCTGTACTCCCCGCGGCGCCGCGGTCCGACCTCGACGCGGCCGAGCGTCTCGTCGGCGTGGACGAGGTCGACCGACTCCGCGGGCTCGCCGACCGCCGAGCCGGCGACCCCCGAGAGCGACTCCGTGAGCGTGCCATCCGTCGCGAGCAACCGGATGCGAACCCACGACGCGTCGAGACCGTCGCGTACCGCCTCGGCCAGGTGCGTGAGCAGGTCGCGCGGCTCTCCGGCCTGTTCGAGGCGCGTGCCGAGCTCGCTGAGCATACCGAACTGCCGGTCACGGTCGCCGAACACCAGGCGGTGGATGCGTCGCTGCAACCACCCGCGCAGGGGAAGGAGGCCGACCGCGACGAGCGTCGTGAGCAGCACGGCGCCGATCACGGTCGACGATTCGGACAGCAGGAGTCCCGGCGCGGCGACGGCGATGGCGTACAGCACGGTGATGAGCACGTTCGACGACCGCGCGACGAACTGCGCACGGGCGCCCGGCGCGATGTCGAAGGCGCCGTATCGCAGAATGCCGTGGACCGCCGCCACCGGGATCGCCGCCAGGGTTATGAACACCGCGAACTCGACGGCCGGATTCGGCACGAACATCCAGAGCGACCAGCTGATGACGAGCGCGAGGACGACCCACGTCATGATGCGGATCCGCGCCCGCATGGCGACGTCGCCGAAGAACGCCCGCGAGAGCAGCACCGCCAGTCCGAGGAAGACCGCCGGCCAGACGTAGACGATCCATTCGACCGCGGGGGCCGCCCATGCGAGCGCAGGCACGGCGAGCGGATTCGGGATCTCCGCGCCAGGCACCTCGTGGGACGACGTCGGCGTGAGCACGTTCGAGGTGACGACGAGCGACAGCGGTGCGACCACGACCGGCACCCAGATGAACCCGACGGCGATGCGCTGCCACCGCCGCTCGGGGATACCCGTGGGGAACGTCGCGAACATGCTGATGAACGCCGCAGAGGCGATCGACTCGGCGGTCAGCCCGAGGATGTTGAACAGGGGGAACCACGGTTCCCGCAGCACGTCGGGGTTCACGCTCAAGAACGTCTCGGACGCCGCCCCGATCGCGATCGCCGTCGCCGTCCACGCGATGAACAACGCCGACCGCGCCGTCGACACCGTGAGCAGCCAGATCCCGAACACGAACAGGGGAAGGATGCCGAGCAGCGGCCAGACGAGACCGACGGCGGCCTCCCCGGCGACGAACCCGCGGACGATGACGACGTAGGCCACCGACACCGCCCCGAGCGGCGCCAGAGCTGCGAGCCATCCCCATCTGCGGAGCACACTCCCATGGTCCTCCCCCCGGGCCCCGGACGGGAGAGGGCCACCCCCGACAGCCCTTAGCGGCCAGCCCCCAGTTGGCGTGCGGTGTGCCGCCACGCGGCATCCGGTTCACAGCGTTCCGGCGACCGGCGCCGGCGACGAACGTGAGGGTCGAGCGGATGCCGCCGACCGGCGCCGCACGAAGGAGAAGGCATCATGCGCAAGCTCTACACCGGCCTCGCCTGGACCGTCGCAGGGGCGGTCGTCGTGCAGGCCGCCGCGATCGCGTTCGCGTTCGGCGGCATGTTGAACCTCGTGTCGGAGGGCGGCGTCGTCGACAAGGCGCTCCTCGAGAGCTTCCAGGCGGGCGGCGTCGGCGAACTCGGGTTCATGATCCACGGTCTCGTGGGCGGCGTCCTCATCCCGCTGATCGCGCTCGCGCTGCTCGTGGTCTCGTTCCTCGTCCGAGTGCGCGGCGCGAAGCTGTGGGCGGCGATCGTCTTCGGACTCGTGGTGCTGCAGGTGACGCTGGGGTTCTCGATCACCGACGTGCCGTATCTCGGGCTGATCCACGGGGCCAACGCGCTTGCGGTCGTCGCCGCCGCGTCGGTCGCGGCGCTGCGCATGCGTCGGATGCCGCGGCAGGAGGCCGCCACTGCGTCGCCGACGACCTCCGAGGAGGCGAAGTCCGATGCCGTCGAGGCGTGAGCTGGTGCGCCGAAGCGCCCTCGCCGTCGCCGTCGCCACGGCGCTCGGCGCGGGCGCGCTCGCGTGGAGCTCGACGCTGCTCGGCGAGTACTCGGTGATGGACATGGGGGCCGGGGCCGCCGAGGGCGGGCACGGCGGCCATGGCACGGGCACGGGCGCCGGGGCCGGGGCCGGCGCCGCGGCCGGCGAGGTGAGTGTGACCTCGTTGACGGCCGATCCTGACCGTCCCGCGGATGTGCGGGTGGAGCTCGTCGCCCGGCAGGAGACGATCCAGGTGCCGGGTGGCCGCGCCGTCGAGGGGTACACCGTGAACGGCTCGTCGCCGGGTCCGGAGGTGCGCGCCCGGCAGGGCGACCTCGTCGAGGTGACGTTCGTGAACGAGTCGGTGGCCGACGGAGCGACGTTGCACTGGCATGGGATCGACGTGCCGAACGCGGCCGACGGGGTCGCGGGCATCACCCAGGACGCGGTCCCGGTCGGCGGCCGGCACGTGTACCGGTTCGAGGCAACCGATGCCGGCACCTACTGGTATCACTCGCATCAGGTGTCGCACGACCAGGTGGTGCGCGGCCTGCTCGGCGCGATCATCATCGACCCCGCGGCCACGTCGGCGACGTCCACGGATGCCGCGGCCGACGTCACCGCGCTGCTGCACGTGTACGGCGGGCAGCACACGCTGAACGGCCGGGTCGACGACGAACGCGTCGACGTGTCGCCCGGCGAGACGGCACGGGTGCGGGTGATCAACACCGATCAGGGCACCGCCGCGGTCTGGTCGGATGCCCCATACCGGGTGGCCGCGATCGACGGACACGACGTGAACGGACCCACCGACGTCGACGGGCAACGGCTGCTCATCCCTGCCGGTGGGCGAGCGGATGTCGCGGTGCGGGCGCCGCACCACGGCGGTGCGGTGCGGCTGCATGTCGGCGGAGCGCGCAGCATCGTGATCGGCGACCCCGCGGCATCCGCCCCACCGGTCCGCCAGCCCTCCGAGACGGTGGACCTGCTCGCCTACGGAACGTCGACGCCACTGGGATTCGACCCGACCTCACCCGACCGGTCCTACGACTACGTGATCGCGCGCCGCTTCGGCGTGATCGACGGTCGCCCCGGGAACTTCTGGACGATCAACGGCCGCATGTTCCCCGATGTGCCGATGTTCGACGTGTCCGAGGGCGACCTCGTCACGATGCGGCTCCGCAACGACTCCGGCGACGTCCACCCGATGCACCTGCACGGCCACCACATCGTGGTGCTGTCGCGGGACGGTGTCGCGGCATCCGGCAGCCCGTGGTGGGTCGACTCGCTCGACGTGCGGCCCGGCGAGTCGTACGACATCGCCTTCGTCGCCGACAACCCGGGCATCTGGTCCGACCACTGCCACACCCTCCCGCACGCCGTCGACGGCCTCATCGCCCACGTCATGTACGACCGCGTCACCACCCCGTTCACCATCAACGGCTCGGCCGGCAACCACCCAGAATGACGGATGCCTCTACCGTGTCAGCGGCGCCTCGGCGTCGAGGCTGGCCAGCTTGTCGGGGTTCACGACGCTGTAGATGCGGGTGATCCGGCCGTGCTCGACCGCCACGGTGATCGCGCCGACGAGCTTGCCCTCGACCTCGATCCGGGCGCCGGGCGCGCCGTTCAGCCACGTAGGAGTGGAAACGAGCTGCACGCCGGCCTTCGCCATGCCCCCGAGCAGGTAGGCCGCCAGCTTCTCGGCGCCGACGATCGGCCGCCGCGCTGCGCCGCGGACCTTGCCGCCGCCGTCGGCGACGGACACGACGTCGGGCGCGAGCACGTCCATGAGTCCCTGCAGGTCACCGGTATTGACCGCGGTGAGGAAGCGCGCGAGCACCTCCTCCTGCTCGCTCGGATCCACGCTCACGCGCGGGCGGCGAGCGGCGACGTGGTCCTTCGCGCGGTGGGCGATCTGCCGTACCGCGGCCGGCGTCTTGTCGATGGCATCCGCGATCTCGTCGTAGGGCACGTCGAACACCTCGCGCAGCACGAAGACCGCCCGCTCGGTGGGGGCGAGCGTCTCGAGCACGGTGAGCATCGCCATCGAGACGCTCTCGGCGAGCTCGACGTCGTCGGCGACATCCGGGCTGGTGAGCAGCGGCTCGGGCAGCCACTCGCCCACGTAGTCCTCACGCCTGCGCGAGACCGTGCGCAGCTGGTTCAGCGCCTGCCGCGTGACGATGCGAACGAGATACGCTCGCGGCTCGCGAACCTGGGACTGGTCGACGGCCGACCACCGCAGCCACGACTCCTGCAGCACATCCTCGGCGTCGACAGCGGAGCCGAGCATCTCGTACGCGACCGTGAAGAGCAGGTTGCGATGGGTGACGAAAGGGTCGTCGGTCATAACGTGGAGACTACGCCGAGTGCTGTCCATTGCTCCTCCAGAGTCGGTGTGCTCGACATGAAGACACCGCTCGAGTCGAGGTTGTGACACTCCCGCGAGAATCGGCGTCATGGGTGTCGATCGACCGGCTCGTCGCTCGTTCATGGAGTGACGGGCCGCATTCGGCGCCCGGGACAGGAGCACACCATGGCCACCATCACCGCGTTCGAGAGCGTCACGCTCGACGGCGTCATGCAGGCGCCCGGCCGCCCCGACGAGGACACCCGCGGCGGATTCTCCGACGGCGGGTGGGCGCTGCCGTACCAGGATGAGGTTGCCGGACAATTCGCAGCCGAGCGCATGTCGAGCGGCGGCGCGATGCTGTTCGGACGGCGTACCTACGAGGACCTGCTCGGATTCTGGACGACGACCCCCGAGCCCAACCCGTTCACCGATGCGTTGGTGAACACGCCGAAGTACGTGGTCTCACGCAACCGCGACCTCCGTCTCGCGTACCCGAACTCGACGCTGCTCCCCGGCGACGCGTCCGAGACCGTCGGCGAGCTGCGCCGCACGGTCGACGGCACCATCACGGTGCTCGGCAGCGGTGAGCTCGTGCGGGCGCTGCTCGACGCGGGGCTCGTCGACGAGCTGGTGCTGCTGCGGCATCCCCTCGTCCTCGGCAACGGCGCGACCCTGTTCGCTTCGTCGCGATTCGAGCTCGAGCTGCTGCGCACGGTGCCGACCACGACCGGCGTGGTCATCGCCCACTACGCTGTTCGCTGATACGGCCGGGGGTCATGATGCGCTACACGCTGCTGCTGCACTACGCCGAGGAATCGCCGGACACGATCGGCGACGACGTGATCGCCGAGGGTATGCGGCGGATGTCGGCGTATGCCGCGACGCTGCACGCTGCAGGGGTGCTGGTGGCCGCCGAGGTCCTGCAGCCGACGGACGTCGCGACGACCGTGCGCCGATCGGGCGACGCGCTGCACGTGCAGGACGGCCCGTTCGTCGACACCAAGGAGCAGCTCGGCGGCACCATCGTCATCGACGTGCCCGACCTCGACGCCGCTCTCGACTGGGCGGGGCAGGCGCCCGCGCTCGACTGGGGCGGTGCGGTCGAGATACGCCCCGGCGCGACCCACACCGTGGACGGCGTGTGGACGGCGAACGCCTGAATCGGGCGAACGCCGACGCCGCCCACACCGCCGCGGCGCACGCGGCCCGCGAATCGTACGGCCGCCTCGTCGCGGTGCTCGCCGCCGGCAACGGCGACCTCGCGCTCGCCGAGGACGCCCTCGCCGACGCGTTCACCACCGCACTCGAACGCTGGCCGGTGGCCGGCGTGCCCCACAATCCCGAGGGCTGGCTCATCACCGTGGCTCGCAACCGGCAGCGCGACGTGTGGAAGTCGTCGGCGACGCGCACCACGGTGCCGCTCGGCGACGACCTCGACACGGGCCTCGCGGCGGCATCCGCTGGACTCGACCCGTTCGACGGCATCGATCCGCTCCGCATCCCCGATCGACGGCTGGAGCTGTGCTTCGCGTGCGCGCACCCCGCCATCGACCCGGCCGTACGCACCCCGCTCATCCTCCAGGCGGTACTCGGCTTCGACGCCGCGCAGATCGCCGAGGCGTACGCGGTGCCCGCCGCCACGATGGCGCAGCGGCTCGTGCGCGCGAAGCGGCGCATCGCGCGCGCCCGCATCCCGTTCATCGTGCCCGATCGGCGGGTCATGCCCGAACGGCTGCCGGCGGTGCTCGAGGCGGTGTACGGATGCGCCGCCATCACGTGGCGCGACGACGCCGACTCGCTCGCCGGCGAAGCCCGATATCTCGCGGTCACGCTCGCCGGGCTCCTCGAGCGCGAACCCGAAGCGTGGGCACTCGCGGCACTCGTCACGCTCTCGCTCGCCCGACCGCGCACCGGGCCCTACGTGCCGCTCGACGAGCAGGACCCGGCGCTCTGGGATGCCGCGTCGATCGACGAGGGCGAGGCGCACCTTCGCCGGGCGGCCGCACTTCGCAGCGACCCGTCGACCGCACCCGGCCGCTTCGAACTCGAAGCGGCCATCCAGGCGGTGCATCTCGAACGACGGCGCACGGACGCCATCGACTGGGCGGCGCTGCGGCAGCTCTACACCGCGCTCGTGCGCGTCGCCCCGAGTCTCGGTTCCCGCGTCGCACTCGCCGCCGTCATCGGGCGAACGGATGTCGCGGCAGCCGGTCTCGCCGCGTTGCCGCCGGGCGGCGACGCGTTCCAGCCGTGGTGGGCGACCCGGGCCGATCTGCTGGTGCGGGCGGGCCGCCCGATGGAGGCGGTCGCCGCATACGACCGCGCGATCGAACTCAGCCGCGAGCCCGAGGTTCGGGCGTTCCTGCAGCAGCGGCGAGACGCCGCCGCTTCCCGAACGGGCCATTCGGATGGTCGAGATGATTCTTGACGTCGGGGTGCCCGAGGTTCCGCCGGGGCCACCCGACGTCGATATCCAACCGCGAGACTGAGGCCAGCTGCGCGGGTTGACGCGGGATCCGCTTCAGCTCACGCGTGCTGGTCGGGCTCGGACTTCGGCGGCTGGACGCTCCACGACGGTGGCTCGTCGACGCCCGCGGCCTCGTCGCGCTCCGCGTCCTCGTCGGTCTCCTGCACGATGCCGGGCGCGTGGTGTACGGGCGCGTAGACGGCGTAGAGCCGCAGCGGTTCGTCGCCGGTGTTCTCGACGTCGTGCCAGGTGCCGGCCGGCACCTGGATGCTCCAGCCGTCCCAGACGTCCTGCTCGAAGGTGAGATCGTCCTTCGACGGCCCCATCCGCACACGCCCGCGCCCGGCATCCAGCCGCAGGAACTGATCCGTCTCCGGATGCACCTCGAGGCCGATCGACTCCCCCACGGGAATGGACATCAGCGTGACCTGCAGATACGTGCCGGTCCACGCCACGACGCGGTACTCGTCGTTCTCCTGCGTCGCCGCCTCGATGTCGAACGCGTTCGGCTCGGGCCCGTTGTCGGTGATCTCCATCGGTCGTCCCCCTCTTCCCCTCATGCGTGGGCACGCCGGACGGCGTGCACGCTTGCGCTCAGGGTAGCCGCGGCCGCGTCGCCAGCGCAGCGGTCAACGGACGAGCGGATGCCGCGCCAGCGCCGTTACCGACGGCCGCGACGCTCGCGCGCGGGCTCCCCCGTCACCGCCTCGAGCACCGCCTCGAGTCCGTCGGCGATCTCGGCGAGCCGCCCAGCGTCGACCGGCGCGAACTCACGGTCGATCGCCGGCAGGTACGCGCGCGCCGCGACGAGGAACCTGCGACGCCCCTCAGCGGTGAGTACGGCGAAGGCCGATCGGCCGTCGCCGGGATTCGGTTCTCGGCCCACGAGCCCCGCGGCGGTCAACTCGTCGACGAGCCGGCTCACGCGCGTGCGACTCAGCACGACCCGGTCGGCGAGCTGGCCCATGGTGAGGCGGCCGCCCCCATCGCTGAGCTCGAGCAGCACGTCGTACCAGCCGAGCGGCATGCCACCGTCGCGCGAGACGGCGCGGTCGAGTCGGGGCAGCAGCGCGGCATGCAGGCGCAGCAGCGCCTCCCAGGCTCGTTCGGCATCGCTCGGCTTCGGCATGCCGACATCGTAGCCGAGATTGTGTGCGTGCGCACATACATGTTATCGTTTCGGTCAGCAGATTTATGTGCGTCCGCACGCAAGAAAGGATCGAACCGTGACCACCCTCCTCCACATCTCCGCGTCGCCCCGCGGCGAGGCATCCGAATCACTCGCGATCGCCCGCACGTTCGTCGACGCCTTCCGTGAGGCGAACCCCGGGGCATCCATCGACGAATGGAACCTGTGGGACGGCTCACTGCCCGACTTCGGGCCCGACGGCGCCGGGGCGAAGATGCGTGTGTTCGCCGGTGAGCAGCCGGTCGGCCCCCAGGAATCCGCGTGGCACCGCGCACGCCTCGCGTTCGAGCGGTTCGCTGCGGCCGACCTCTACCTGTTCAGCCTGCCGATGTGGAACGCCGGCATCCCGTACATCGCCAAGCAGTTCATCGACGTCGTCAGCCAGCCCGGCATGGTCTTCGGGTTCGACCCGGAGACGGGCTATTCCGGACTCGTCGAAGGCCGCCGCGCCGCCGTCGTGTACACGAGCGCCGTCTACGGCCATGGCCGGCCGCGCGCGTTCGGCAGCGACTTCCAGCAGCCCTACTTCGAGGACTGGCTGAACTGGGCCGGCATCACGGATGTCTCATCCATCACGTTCCGGCCGAACCTCGCGATCGCCGACCCCGAGCCCGGACGGGCGGCCGCCCACGACGCCGCGCGCCGCATGGGCGCCGAGTTCGCACGGATGCCGCTGCGCCGCGCGTCCTGAGCCATGCGCGCCCTCGTGGACGCGGTCGAATCACGCATCGTCCAGGCGGTCGAGAAGGTCGACGGCGGCGCGCATGTACTCGCCGATCCAGCGGTCGTGGATGCGCTTGATCGGGAGCGGCGCGAGCGAGAGGTGCCGCTCCCGTCCGACCTTCCTACCCGTCACGAGCCCGGCCTGCTCCAGCACGCGCAGGTGCTGGAGCACGGTGGTGCGGTCGAGTTGGGGCAGCACCGCACAGAGCGAACCCGTTGTGTGCGCCGTCGCCTTGAGTGCATCCAGCATGCGCCGACGCACCGGCGAAGCGAGGGCCTTGAACACCAGATCGTCATCGGCGCCCTTGTCAGCTGGTCCAGACATGTTGTAAAAATACAACATGACTGATGGAACTTCGCTCACCGAACTGTCCTTCACCGTGTCCGGGCGTGTCGCCCGTCCGTGCGCAGAGGTGTACGAGGCGGTCGCGGATCCCGACCAGCTCTCGCGGTACTTCACCACCGGCGGCGCTCGTGGGCGCCTCGAACGGGGCACCGAGGTCACCTGGGACTTCGCCGACTTCCCCGGCGCGTTCCCCGTCACGGTCGTCGAGGACGAGCCGCCCCGCCGCATCGTCATCGAGTGGAGCGGTGACGCGACCAAAGGTGAGAACGGCACCACCCGAACGGTGTTCGAGTTCGAACCGATCGACGACGACACCCGCACACTCGTGACCATCACGGAATCGTCCTGGCGGCCCACCCCAGAGGGAGCGAAGGCGGCGTTCGGCAACTGCGAGGGCTGGACCGGCATGCTCAGTGCGCTCAAGGCCTGGGTCGAACACGGCATCAACCTGCGTGAGGGGTTCTACCGCTGAGCTCGGCGGACCGAGGACTCCGTCGTCTCCCGCGATCCAACAGCACACGTCGACGTCGCGCATTCGCTCAGGCGAGAGGATCTAGGCTCGTAGGCACCGCCCGCACCCTCGAAAAGGAGCCCCGCGCCATGAGCGACGCTGCGAACCTCGACACCTTCGACCGGCGCGAGTCGGAGGTGCGCGGATACATCCGCTCGTTCCCCGTGGTCTTCGACAGCGCGCGCGGCTCCACGCTCGTCGCGGCCGACGGCCGGGAGTTCCTCGACTTCTTCGCCGGAGCCGGGGTGCTGAACTACGGCCACAACAACCCGCTGTTCACGCGGGCCCTCATCGAGTACCTCGAGCGCGATGGCATCATCCACGGACTCGACATGGCCACCTCGGCCAAGAAGGCCTTCATCGAGTCGTTCGAGCGGCTCGTGCTGGCCCCGCGCGGCCTCGACCACAAGCTGCAGTTCACCGGTCCGACCGGCGCGAACGCGGTGGAGGCGGCGCTCAAGGTCGCCCGCCTTGCCACCGGGCGCACGAACGTCGTCGCGTTCACGAACGCGTTCCACGGCTTGAGCCTCGGCGGCCTCTCCGCCACCGGCAACAGCCACTACCGGGAAGCGGCGGGCGTCTCCCTCGACAACGTGACCCGGCTCCCCTACGACGGCTACCTCGGCGAGGGCATCGACACGCTCGACCTGTTCCGCAGGATGCTCGACGACGCCGGCAGCGGGCTCGACCTGCCCGCTGCCGTCATCGTCGAGGCCGTGCAGGGCGAGGGCGGCATCAACGTCGCGAGCGTGCAGTGGCTGCAGCGGCTCCGCGAGATCACCGAGGCCCGCGGCATCCTGCTGATCCTGGATGAGATCCAGTCGGGCATCGGTCGCACCGGGAAGTTCTTCGCGTTCGAGCACGCGGGCATCGTGCCCGACCTCATCACGGTGTCGAAGTCGATCTCGGGCTCGGGCCTTCCCATGTCGCTCGTGCTGCTCCGCCCCGACGTCGACGTCTGGAAGCCCGGGGCGCACACGGGCACGTTCCGCGGCAACAACCTCGCCTTCGTGTCGGCGCGCGTCGCGCTCGAGGAGTACTGGGCCGATTCGAGCTTCACCGACGCGGTGAACGCGAAGTCCGAACTGCTGCGCACCGAGCTCCAGTCCATCGCCGACGCGAACTCCGAGCGCGGCTTCGTCGTGCGTGGCCGTGGACTCATGTACGGCCTCGCCTGCGACACCGACCCGATGCTCGCCGGGCGAATCTCGGCGGAGGCGTTCCGCCGCGGGCTCGTGATCGAGACATCCGGCGCCTTCGACCAGGTGCTGAAGTTCCTTCCGGCCCTCACCATCTCCGAGGACGAGCTGGCGCGCGGGTTGCGGATCGTGCGCGAGAGCCTGGCGGCCGTCACGGCCTGACGAACGACGCGCCACCGCGCCATTCGTCGCAGAAATCGGCCGTCCGTCGCACGGAGTCGCCGCTCGTCGAACGCCGGATGTCGCGCCCTCGAACCGCCTCCTATCGTGGCCGTGCGCAACGACGCCACGCCCAAGGAGGATCCCCGATGACGTCCGAACTCCGGCAACCGACCACCGAGCCCGACCCCGACCTTCCCCCCACGGCCGTCCCCGAGGCCGAGCTCGCACGCGAGCGCAAGTGGACCTGGCCGAAGATCCTGCTCTGGGGCGCCATCGCCCTGCTCGGCGGCGTCGCCTGGACCATGATCGCCATCGTGCGCGGCGAGACCGTCAACGCCATGTGGTTCGTCTTCGCCGCGGTCTGCAGCTACCTCATCGGCTACCGCTTCTACGCGAAGGTCATCGAGCGCTACATCGCACGTCCCGACGACCGGCGCGCCACCCCCGCCGAGACCAAGGCCGACGGCAAGGACTACCACGCCACCGACCGGCGCGTGCTCTTCGGCCACCACTTCGCCGCGATCGCCGGCGCCGGCCCGCTCGTCGGCCCCGTGCTCGCGGCGCAGATGGGCTACCTCCCCGGCACCATCTGGATCATCGTCGGCGTCATCCTCGCCGGCGCGGTGCAGGACTACCTGGTGCTCTTCTTCTCCACGCGCCGCGGCGGCCGCACCATCGGCCAGATGGCGCGCGACGAGCTCGGCCGCATCGGCGGCACCGCCGCGATCGTGGCGTCGCTGCTCATCATGCTCATCATCATCGCGATCCTCGCGCTGGTGGTCGTCAACGCCCTCGGCGAGAGCCCGTGGGGTGTCTTCAGCGTGTCGATGACGATCCCGATCGCCCTGTTCATGGGCGTGTACCTGCGCTACCTCCGCCCCGGCCGCATCACCGAGGTTTCGATCATCGGCTTCGTGCTGCTCCTCGCCGCGATCATCGCGGGCGGATGGGTCGCCGCGACCCCGTGGGGCGCCGAGGTCTTCCACCTCGACCGCACCACGATCGCCTGGGGCATCATCGTCTACGGCTTCATCGCCGCCGTGCTGCCGGTGTGGCTCCTGCTCGCCCCCCGCGACTACCTGTCGACGTTCATGAAGATCGGCGTCATCGTGATGCTGGCCGGCGCCATCGTGCTCGTGCGCCCCGAGATCTCGGTGCCCGCGTTCAGCGAGTTCGCCGGCGGTGAGCTCGGCCCGGTCTTCTCGGGTCCGCTGTTCCCCTTCCTGTTCGTGACCATCGCCTGTGGCGCCCTCTCGGGGTTCCACGCGCTGATCGCCTCGGGCACGACGCCGAAGCTCATCGAGAAGGAGCGCCAGACGCGCTTCATCGGCTACGGCGGCATGCTCATGGAGTCGTTCGTGGCGATCATGGCGCTCGTCGCCGCGATCTCGCTCGACCGCGGCATCTACTTCGCGATGAACTCCTCGGGTGCCGCGACCGGCGGCACCGTCGAGGGCGCGGTGGCCTTCGTCAACTCGCTCGGGCTCACGGGCGTCAACCTCACCCCCGACGTGCTCAGCTCCACCGCGGCCGCCGTCGGTGAGGAATCGATCGTCTCCCGCACCGGTGGCGCGCCGACCCTCGCGCTCGGCCTCTCGCAGATCATGCAGCAGGCGTTCGGCGGTGCCGCGCTTGCGGGCTTCTGGTACCACTTCGCCATCATGTTCGAGGCGCTGTTCATCCTCACGGCGGTCGACGCGGGCACCCGGGTCGCGCGCTTCATGCTGCAGGACTCGATCGGCAACGTCATCCCCCGGTTCAAGGACACGGCCTGGCGCCCTGGCGTGTGGATCACCACGGCGATCATGGTCGCCGGCTGGGGCTACATCCTGATCCTCGGCGTGACCGACCCGCTCGGCGGCATCAACACGTTCTTCCCGCTGTTCGGCATCGCGAACCAGCTGCTCGCGGTCATCGCGCTCGCGGTGGTGCTCGCGATCGTCGCCAAGCGCGGCAAGAGCTACCTCAAGTGGCTCTGGATCGTGGCCCTGCCGTTGGCGTTCGCCGCCGTCGTCACCATCACCGCGTCGATGTACAAGATCTTCTCGCCGGTGCCGCAGGTCGGCTACTGGGCCAACCACGTCGCGTTCCGCAACGCCCTCGACGCGGGCGAGACGTCGTTCGGCACGGCCCCGACGGTCGAGGCGATGGAGGCGGTCGTGCGCAACACCCTCGTGCAGGGCACCCTGTCGATCGTGTTCGTCACGCTCGCGATCATCGTGCTCATCACGTCGGTCATCGCCACCGTGAAGGCGTGGCGCAACGGCGGTGGCGAGAACCACGAGGACCCGCCCGTGGCATCCCGCCGCTTCGCTCCCGCCGGCCTCATCGCCACGAAGGCCGAGAAGGCGCTCGAACGAGAGTGGGCCGCCCTGCCGGCCGACCGGCAGCCCGAGACGGCGCGTCACTGATGACCGACGTCGCCGGCACCACGGCACGGCCGCCCGCCCGGACCCTCGCGGTTCGGGCGGGCGCGCCCGTCGCCCTCGACCTGCTGATCCGCGGATGCCGCGGCATCGCGTGGTACGTCCACAACCTGATGGGCGACAATGCCTACCGGGTCTACCTCGAGCATCATCACTCGAACCATGGCGCGGAGCATCCGCCGCTGACGGAGCGGGAGTTCTGGAAGCAGAGAATGGATGACCAGGACCGCAACCCCGGGGCCCGCTGCTGCTGACGTGACGAGGAGGGCACATGGTCGATGTCGTGTGGCTTCCCGTCGTCGCCGCGGTCAGCGTCGTCCTCACGCTCCTCGCGCTGCTGACCTGGCGGCTCGCGCGCGGTTCGCGTGACCTCGGCAGCGACGCGGAGCGCGCGACGTTCCGCACCCTCTCGCTCGCGTCGCGGGCCGCCGTGCACCTGCGCGGCGGCCTCGACACGGGCGAGGTGCATCGGGCGGCGCGGTCGCTGAAGGCGCTCCTCGGCAGCGACGCGATCGCCATCGCCGACCGGAACGGCATCGTGTCGGTCGACGGACGCCTCGACCTCGGGCCCGAGGCGTGGCAACTCGCGTCGAGCGTCATCGAGACCGGACAGCGGCAACTGCTGTCGGCGAAGGCCGGTGACGCGGTCGGAGCCCCGATCATCGCGAACGGGCGGGTGGTCGGGGTGATCGTCGCGTTCGCCGCGAAGGTTCGCCCGCCGCTCGTGCGCGCCACCACCGAGGTGGCGAAGTGGAGCGGCGCGCAGATCGAGCTCGGCGGGCTCGAGGCATCCCGAGCCGCCCTCGCCGAAGCCGAACTGCGTGCCCTGCGCGCGCAGATCAGCCCGCACTTCATCTACAACGCCCTCGGCGCGATCGCGTCGTACATCAGCACCGACCCCGAACGCGCCCGCGACCTGCTGCTCGACTTCGCCGACTTCATCCGGTACACGTTCCGGCGCCAGGGCGAGTTCACGACCCTGGCCGAGGAGCTCAAGAGCGTGCACTCCTACGTCGAGCTCGAGCGCGCCCGTTTCGAGGAGCGGCTCAGCGTCACGCTGCGCATCGCGCCCGAGACGCTCGCGACCGTGATCCCGTTCCTCAGCCTGCAGCCGCTCGTCGAGAACGCCATCCGGCACGGGCTCGAGCCGCGCGAGCACGGCGGCACCATCGTGATCGCCGCGCGTGACGACGGCACGCACACCGAGATCACGGTCGACGACGACGGCGTGGGGATGCAGCCCGCCGAGCTCCGGGCGCTGCTCACCGACGGCGCGCCCACCGATCATGTCGGTCTCCGCAACGTGGACTCGCGGGTGCGCGGCATCTACGGTGACGACCATGCCCTGGTCGTCGAGACGAACCCGGGCGCGGGCACGATGGTGCGCATGCGCATCCCCAAGTCCCAGCCCTTCAACGAGACGGAGAGGATGAGCGGATGACGGCCGCTGACGCGGGCGCCGGCGCGGCGACCCGGACGATCGACGTGCTCATCGCCGACGACGAGCGCCCGGTGCTCGACGAGCTCGAGCTGCTGCTGCGCCGGGATCCCCGGATCGGCCGGATCTGGCGGGCCTCCACGGGGTCCGAAGCCGTGCGCCTGCTCGCCGAGCAGGCCGTGGACGCGGCGTTCCTCGACATCCACATGCCGGGTCTCTCGGGCTTCGACCTCGCCCGAGCGATGTCGCGGTTCAACGCGCCCCCGGCGATCGTGTTCGTCACCGCCGACGAGGCGGGCGCCGTCGAGGCGTTCGACTTCCAGGCGGTGGACTTCATCCTGAAGCCGATCCGCCGGGAGCGGCTGCATCGCGCGGTCGGACGCATCCTCGTCGAGCACGGCGCGGCCGCGGCATCCGGAGCCACGGCATCCGTCGGCATCGCCGCCCCCGCAGCCGGCGCCGACGCCGCGGACGCCATCGCCGACGAGACCATCCCCGTGCGGGTCGGCAACGTCATGCGCGTCGTGCACCGCAGCGACGTGCGCTGGGTACAGGCGCAGGGCGACTACTCGCGGCTCGTCACCGACACCGACAGCCACCTCATCCGCGAGTCGATCTCCGACCTCGAACTGCGGTGGGGCGCTGCGGGATTCATCCGGGTGCACCGCTCGTATCTCGTCGCCCGCAACTCGATCACGACGGCGAAGCTCATCGGCTCGCACCCCAGCCTCACCGTCGCCGGCGAGGAGATCCCGGTGAGCCGCCGGTCGATCTCGATGGTGCGCGAGGCGATCCTGCAACCTCGGGAGGGTGAGCGGTGAGCGGGCCGGATGCCTCGGGCGGCACGCCGAGCCCCGAGCCTCGGCGTGCCCCGGGGCGGCCGGTGCGGGAGCGGGTGACCTCGGTCGACCGCCCCTCGAGCCGGACCGAGGCGCTCGCACGCGTCGTGAGGCCACCGGTGAGCGAGGCCGACACCCTGTTCACACGGAGCCTGATGCGCGCGCAGGGCCGCCTCGCGCTCGTGTTCGTCGTCTCGTTCCTGCTGGCCGTCGTGCTCGTCACGTTCGTGATCAGCGGGATCCCTGCGCTGCACGACCATGCGATCGCCGGAGTCCCGATCCCGTGGCTCATCCAGGCCTACGGGTACTACCCGATCATCATCGTGTTCGCGGTCGCGTACACGGTCGCCGCGATGCGCACCGAACGCCGGTTCCGGGCACTCGTGGAGCACGAATGAACCCCATGCTCGCCATCGGCGCCGTCGCGCTCGTGCTCCTCGTGACCTCGGCGATCGGCGTCTACGGGCTGCGCATCTCGCGCACCACGAGCGACTTCTTCGTCGCCTCGCGCACGGTGCGCCCGATCTGGAACGCGTCGGCGATCAGCGGCGAGTACCTCTCGGCGGGCACGTTCCTCGGGCTGTCGGGCCTCGTGCTGCTGTCGGGATCCGACGCGTTCTGGTTCCCCATCGGCTATGCGGCCGGCTACCTGCTCGTGCTCATGTTCGTCGCCGCTCCCCTGCGCCGGAGCGGCGCGTACACGATCCCCGACTTCATCCATGCCCGCCTCGATTCGGTCACCGCGCGGCGGATCACGAGCGTGCTCGTGCTCTTCATCGGCTGGCTGTACATCGTGCCGCAGCTGCACGGGGCGGCGCTCGCCCTCAACGTGGTCGCCGACATCCCGCCGTGGGTGGGCGCGGCGACCGTCGCCGTCGTGGTGAGCGGTTCGGTTGCGGCGGGTGGCATGCGGTCGATCACGTACGTGCAGGCCTTCCAGTTCTGGCTCAAGTTCGCCGCCCTGGCCGTGCCCGTGGTCTTCTTCCTGATCACACTCGGCGGCCACGAGCCGAGCATCGACCCGGCGCTCGTCTTCCCGCGTGAACACGGCCCGAGCGGACTCGACACCTACACCACTGCGTCGCTGCTCATCGCCCTGCTCCTCGGCACCATCGGCCTGCCGCACGTGCTGGTGCGCTTCTACACGAGCCCGACCGGCACCTCCGCGCGCTGGACCACGGTGATCGTCATCGTCATGATCAGTGCCTTCTACATGGTCTCGGGCACGATCGGGCTCGTCGCTCGCGCGACGGCACCCGACCTCGCGCAGCCCGGCGTCGCCGACACGGTGGCGCTCCTGCTCCCATCACGACTGGTCCCGGGCGTGGCGGGCGACCTGCTCACCGCGCTCGTCATCGCGGGTGCGCTGGCGGCGTTCCTCGGCACGTCGTCGGGGCTCGTGGTGTCGCTCTCGAGCGTCGTCAGCCAGGACCTCTTCCACGGCACCGTGCGCTCGTTCCGCTGGGCGGCGGTGTTCTGCACCGCGGTGCCCCTCGTCGTCGCCCTCGGCACGGTTCCCCAGGGCCTCGTCACGTCGGTCGGCACGGTGTTCGTCTTCGCCGCCTCGTCGCTCTCGCCGGTGATCGTGCTCGGCATCTGGTGGCGCCGCCTCACTGCCCGGGGAGCGATCGCGGGCATGCTCGTCGGCTCCGTGCTCTGCGCGGGTGCCCTCTTCGCCTCGACGCTCCTCGGTTCGAACGCCGGACCCGCGGCCGCGATGATCGCGCAGCCAGGGGCGTGGACGATCGCCGCCGCAACGATCACCACCGTCGTCGTGTCGCTGCTCGACCGGCGCGCGCCACTGAACACCGAGCGCATGCTGAGCCGGCTGCACTCCCCCGAGCTGCCGCGCGGCTAGGCTGCAGCTGCTCTGAAGCTTGTGCAGGAGAATGGGCCCCATGTCGCCCCTGGGGCGACCATGAAGCCCATTCTCCTGCACGAGCTCGTGACGTCTTGCGGCCGCGCTCAGTCGACGAGCATGCCCGCCGAGAGATTCGCGATCGCCCCGGTCATCGAGCCGGCGCGGTCGGATGCGGCGAACGCGAGGTACTCGGCGACCTCGTCGAGCACGGGCAGGCGTCCGAGCAGCGTGCCGCCGGCGAGACCCGTCAGCCACTCGTCGATCGAGATGCCGCCGACCTCGGCGATGCGCCCGAACATCTCGCCCGTGTACGAGGTCGCGACCGCGTCCGACATCGCGTTCGGTCGCACGCACACCACGCGGATCCCCGACGGACCGAGCTCGCCGGCGAGCGCCCGCGAGAACCCCTCGAGCGCGGCCGACTGCGCCGCGTTGCCGATGAGGCCCCTGCCGGTGAGGCGTGCTCCGGGCGTCGAGATGGTGAGGATCACGCCGCTCCCCTGCGCGATCATGGGTCGCGCCACCGCCTTCGCCGTGACGAAGTTCGTCTGCAGATAGCCGGTCACCGGGTGCAGGTACTCCTCGAGGGTCGTGTCGGCGATCGACCGGCCCTGCATATGGTCGAACCCGACCGCGTTGAGCGCGATGTCGATGCGGCCCGCGGCATCCGTCACCTCGTCGATGTGCCGGTCGACGGCCGTCTGGCTCATCGCGTCGACCACGGCGGTCGACACCTCGGCGCCTTCGGCACGGGCAGCGGATGCCGCCTCCTCGAGCCGTCGCGCCGACCGCCCCGCGAGGAACAGCCGCGCGCCCTCGCGCGCGAACACGCGCGCCGCGGCGCTTCCGATCGAGCCGCCACCGCCGTAGATCACGGCCACCTTGTCGTCGAGCAGCATCACGCCGCCTCCATTCCGATCGTCGTTCGTTCGAGCCGGCCGAGGAGTTCGGACCAGCCTCCTTCGTGGGCCGCCGCCGCCTCGGCATCGGGCAGCTTGGCGTGGTGCACTTCGACGACGGTGCCGTCGCCATCCCGCTCGAAGGTGACCCGCACCACCGAATCGATGCCGGCGGTGTGCTCCGACCGCCACGTGAACTCGAGCTCGCGTGGCCGGTCGATCACCCGGTAGGCGCCCGCGTGCACGGTCTCGCCGAAGCGGTCGATCATCGTGATCGAGTAGCTCCCGCCGACGCGCGGGTCGGAGACCACGACCGATGGCCGGCCGCTGTCGTCGCGGCGCATCCATTGGGCGACCGCCGCAGGGTCGAGCCACGCATCGAAGAGGCGCTCGGCGGAGGCCGCGATGCGACGACTCACCGTCACGGCCGCGGTCATCGGGGATCGCCTTCGCTCGGTGCGGCGCCGGATGCCGCGGTGCCGGATGCCGCGGTCGGGGCATCCGTCGCCTGACGCTCGTCGCCCTGCTCGCCCGCCAGCACGAATGCCTCGAGGGCTTCGAGGCGCTGCTCCCAGAACTCGCGGTACTGCTGCATCCAGGCGACGGCCTCGCCGAGCGCCTCGGCGCGCAGCGAGAGCACGTGATCGCGACCGCGCACGTGGCGGTGCACGAGCTCGGCGCGCTCGAGCACCTTGATGTGCTTGCTCGTCGAGTTCAGCGAGATCGGAAATGCGCTCGCGAGGTCGGTGACGCGCGCGTCGCCCGCCCGCAGCCGATCGAGGATCGCGCGCCGTGTCGGGTCGGCGACCGCGCTCAGCACGGTGTCGAGTTGATATTCACCCATGAGGGTGAATATACGCCGACCCCCTCTCGTCACGCAAGAGCCCACTTCCCTTCGTCGCGTTTTGGTGTCAATATGATTAACATGAAAATGCGTTCGTACACGATGACGGCTCGCGCGGATTCGGCCCGTGAGACCGGCGCACGCATCCAGGCGGCCGCGCTCGCGCTGTTCTCCACCCGGTACTACGACGACGTGACCCTCGACGCGATCGCCGCCGACGCCGACGTCACGGTGCAGACGGTGATCCGCCGATTCGGTTCCAAAGACGGCCTCGTGCGGGCGCTCGTCGCGCCGGTCTCGTCGCAGGTGTCGGCACAGCGCGGCGATGCGCCGGTGGGAGACCTCGTCGGCACGGTCGCGAACCTCGTCGAGCACTACGAACAGATGGGCGACCTGGCCATGTTGCTCGTTCGCCAGGAAGAACGGGTCCCCGCCTACGCCGAGGCGACCGCCATCGGCAAGCAGGTCCACGCCGACTGGGTGCGATCCGTCTTCGCCCCGTGGCTCGATGCCGTCACGGGAGTCGAACGCGAACGCCGGCATGCCCTGTTGGTCGCGGTGTGCGACGTGTACACGTGGTACCTGCTGCGGCGACAGCAGGGCCTCTCCCGGCGCCAGACGGAACTGGCGCTCACCGAGCTCCTGAAGGGAGTGCTCTCATGAAGGTCTTCGCCTACACCTCGCCCGGCCGCGGGCACCTGTTCCCGACCGTGCCGATCCTGCTCGAACTGCAGCGCCGCGGGCACACCATCGTGCTGCGCACGATGGCCGCCGATGTGCCGCAGATGCGCGCACTCGGCTTCACGGCCGACACGATCTCGCCCGCCGTCGAGGCCATCCTCATGGACGACTACCGCGCGTCCTCGCCGATGACGGCCATCACGCGTGCGATCGACATCATGGCGCACCGGGCGGCACTCGAGGTACCGGAGGTGCGACGGGCGATCGATGCCGAGTCTCCCGACGCGATCCTCGTCGACACGAACACCTGGGGTGCCGCCGCGGCCGCTGAGGCCTGGGGCGGGCCGTGGGCCACCCTGCAGCACTTCCCGAGTCCGTTGCCGTCCAAGGAGGTGCCGCCATTCGGTCCCGGCTTCAAGCCGGCAGGAGGCGCCGTGGGTCGACTCCGAGATCGGCTGATGCGCCCCGTCATCTACGCGGGCTTCGAGCGGGCCATGCTGCCGCCGCTCAATGGCGTTCGACGGCAGGCCGGGGTTCCTGAGATCCACGACGTCACGGAGCTGTACACCCGGCCACCGCTCGTCCTCTACCTCACCTCGACGGCTTTCGAGTATCCGCGCACCGAGTGGCCGGCCTCGTTCGCCTTCATCGGCCCGCTGGCTTGGGATCCGCCGACGGCCCCTCCGGCATGGATCGACTCCATCGAACGCCCGGTCATCCCGTGACGACATCGTCGGAGTTCCAGGACGACGGGGCCCTCGTGCAGACGGCGCTCGCCGGACTCGCCGGCGAAGACGCCGACGTGGTCGCCACCATGCCCGCGGGCGCCGGGTCGTTCCCGGTCCCGGCGAACGCACGGGTCGAGAGTTTCCTGCCACACTCGCACCTGCTGCCGCATGCCGAGGTGGTGGTGACCCACGGCGGCATGGGAGCCACGCAGAAGGCGCTCGCCGTCGGGGTGCCGGTGGTCGTGGTGCCGTGGGGGCGCGATCAGGCCGAGGTCGGTCGGCGCGCCGAGGCCGCGGGGGTCGGAGTGTTCCTGGCAAGGAAGAAGCTGACGCCCGATGCGGTGCGCAGTGCCGTGCGAGCGGCACGTGCCCTGAAGCCGGCTGCGATGGCCTTCTCCGACAGGATGCGGCGCGAGGGTGGTGCGCAGCTCGCCGCCGACCGGATCGAGCAGCTCGTCGGAGCCGACGCCCGACCCCCACGGGCGGGGTGAGCGCTCGGTCAGGGTCAGGGGTCAGCGCGACGCGACGTCGATGAGGACCTTGCCCACCGTGCCACCCTCGACCGCGTCGTGGGCCGCGGCGGTCTGCGCGAGGGGGTACCGGTGCACCGGTAGGCCCGCGTCTTCGCCGATCGGCAGGGCGCCGTCGCGAGCCGCCGCCGTCACGTCCTCGCCGGCCGCCGCCCAGGCTGCGGCGCCCATCGTGTAGATCAGCACGAACTGGTAGCGCAGGTTCTTCACGATGGCCCTGACGAAATCGATGGTCATCGGCGCTCCACCGTCGTTGCCGTAGCTCGCGATCGTGGAACGCTCGTGGGTCACGGCCTGGTCGAGCTCGGCATTCGCTCCGGCCGCGACCTCGACGACGAGGTCGACGCCGCCGGGCGCGATGGCGCGGATCCGCTCCGCGGCATCCGTCTCGCGATAGTCGACGACGTGGTGCGCGCCGGCCGCGTCAGCGAGCGCGGCCTTGTCGGCACTGCTCACCGTCGTGATCACCGTCGCGCCGGCCCAGCGAGCGAGTTGGATCGTGGCATGGCCGACGGCACCCGCTCCCCCGGCGACGAGCACGGTCTTCCCCGCCAGCGCGCCGGGGTGCAGGCGCGCCGGTCCGTCCTCCCACGTGGTCAGCGCGCGGTGCGCGGTGACGGCCGGCACGCCGAGGCTCGCGCCGACATCGAACGACACCTCGTCGGGCAGCGGGAACACCCGTTCGGCGAGCGTGATCGTGAACTCCTGAGCCGTGCCCGACGTCGGGCGCTTCCACGCCGAGATCGCGAGCCACACCCGGTCGCCGACGGCGAATCCCGTGACGCCCTCGCCCACCGCATCGACCACGCCGGCGCCGTCCTGGTTCGGAACGCTCTCGGCGGCCGCGCGGGCGGACGTGCCCGAGCCGCGCCGCGCCTTCCAGTCCGTGGGATTCACGCCCGAGACGAGGACGCGCACGCGCACTTCTCCCGGGCCGGGCTCGACGATCTCGCGCTCGGTGGGCTCGAGCACTGAGGAATCCCCTGGACGGCGGTACACGATCGCTCTCATGGTGGATGCAACCCGACCGGCGGGCCCGCGATTCCGCGTGGGACCGGCGAGAACGCGGGACATCCGTCGACGTCGACTAGAGTCCGGTGTTCATGGGCGATGAGAGCGGGAAGCGGCGCGGGGCGGTCATCGCGCTCGTCGCTGCGCTGTGTCTCGTCGCCGCCAACATGCGGCCGACGATCACGGCCGTCGGTCCGCTCCTCGAGGACATCGGCGAGGACACGGGCATGGCCATCGCCACGCTCGGACTCCTCACCTCGGTGCCGCTGATCGCCTGGGGGCTGGTGTCGCCGCTCGCGCACGGCCTGGGCATGCGGTTCGGGATGTCGCGGGTCGTGCTCTGGTCGCTGATCCTCCTGACTGCTGGAACCGCGGTGCGATCCCTGCCGGGCCCCGCCGTCGGCCTGTGGCTGGGCACGGTGCTCATCGGCGTCGCGCTGGCCGTCGTGAACGTGCTCATGCCGGCCGCGGTCAAGCGCGACTTCCCCGGTCGTGTGCCCGTCATGATGTCGGTGTACACGGCGCTGCTCGGCGGCGTGGGAGCCCTCGCCTCCGGGGTCGCGGTGCCGATCTCGCAACTCGTCGACGACGAGGCCGACGGATGGCGCGTCTCATTGCTCGTCACGGGCGGCGCGCTCCTGCCGTTCGCGATCCTCGCGTGGGGCTGGGCGCACCGCGGAACGCACCCCGTGCTGCGCGGTGCACCACGCGTGCGGCACCGCCGAACGGGCATCTGGACCGACGCCGTCGCGTGGCAGGTCGCGGGGTACATGGCGTTCCAATCGGCGACGTTCTACATGGTGGTCACCTGGCTTGCGACGATCTCCACGTCGATCGGTCGCAGTGCGGTCGTCGCGGGCTTCGACGTCATGATCTACCAGCTCTTCTCGCTGGCGGGATCGCTGGTCCTACCGCTGGCGCTGCGGGGACGCGCCGAGCGGTTCATCCCCGCTGTGATTCCCGTGGTCGGGATCGCTGCCACGTCGGGCCTCATGCTCGCTCCCCAGTTCGTCCTGTTGTGGGCGGTCATCATGGGGTTGTTCTCGGGCTCCTCGCTCGCCATGGCCCTCACGCTGATCGCGCAGCGCGCGCGTGACCACGAGGGGTCGTCCGCGCTGTCGGGGATGTCGCAGTCGGTCGGATACCTGTTCGCGGCGATCGGTCCCGTGGCATTCGGATGGCTGCACGCGACGGTCGGGGGTTGGGTGGCATCGTTGGGCCTGCTGCTGTTCGTGATGGTCGGCCAGGCCGTCACCGGGCTGCTGGCCGGGCGCGACCGGTACGTGCTCGAGGGGCGGTGACGGCGGAGTGACGGACGACGCATCGAACCTGGCGCCCTCGCAGCTGTCCGACGACATGCCGCTCGGCGGCGTGCCACTCACCGCGGTGTGCGGCCACCTGCTTCGCCGTGCCCAGCAGGTGCACAACGCGCTCTGGCTCCGCGAGGTCGGTACCGACCCGACCAGCCCCCAGTACGCGGTGCTCGCGGCGATCGCGGCATCCCCCGGCCTCGACCAGCGGCAGGTCGGCGAGCTCGCGTCGCTCGACACGTCGTCGACGATGGACGTCGTCGCGCGCCTGGTTCGCCGCGACTGGATCACCCGCCGACGCGACCCGTCCGACGGGCGACGCCACATGCTGACGGCCACCCCCGCGGCCACGTCCTCACTCGAACAGCTCCGGCGACGTGTGCAGC
This sequence comes from Agromyces sp. NPDC052230, assembly GCF_040679595.1. Lineage (NCBI taxonomy): Bacteria > Bacillati > Actinomycetota > Actinomycetes > Micrococcales > Microbacteriaceae > Agromyces > Agromyces sp. NPDC052230. Next base: position 205,055 of record NZ_JBFAVC010000008.1, read on the forward strand.
GCGTGCAGGAGCTCCTGCTCGAGCCGGTGCCATTCGCAAGCCGCGAGGGCTTCCTCGAGCTGCTTCGCCGGGTCGCTCGCGTCGGGCCGCCACCCGGTTCCGGGTTCTCACCGCTCCACATCCCGGGCCACCTGCTCCGGCGTGCGCAGCAGGTGCACACGGCACTGTTCGCGGCCGAGTTCGAACGCGAGCTCACCGGCCCCCAGTACGCAGCGTTGCACGTGCTGACCGAGCATCCGTCGATCAGCCAACGCGAGCTGGGCGACCGCGCAGCCCTCGACAAGTCCACCGCCGCCGACCTCGTGCAGCGGCTGGTCGGGCGCGGCTGGATCCTTCGGGAACGTGACACGAGCGACGGCCGGCAGCGCGTGCTGTCGCTGACCCCGGGAGCTCGCGACGCCGCCGACGGGTTCGCACCGCGCGTCGCCGAGGTGCAGGAGCGTCTGCTGGAGCCGCTCGACGAGGCGGAGCGCGAGCGCTTCCTCGAGCTTCTGGTGCCCGTGGCGTTCGCGGCCGGGTAACGCGCACCATCTGGAACACCGCACTTGCGCTCGACCGGCTCGACACATATCCTCCGTATACGTACTAATTCCCGAGGGAAGTGCGTCGACGACGACGAGGAGCGGCCATGCAGGCGTATCTGAACGGTTTCCACACCGGCGACCCGGCCGTGCCGCCGGCGGATCCGGCGTTGACGAACCCGGCCGAACTGCCCGATACGGTCGACGTGCTGATCGTCGGCACCGGGCCCGCCGGCTGCGTGCTCGGCGCCCAGCTCGCCGCGTTCCCCGGGATCAGCACTCGGATCGTCGAGCGCCGCCCAGGGCCACTCGAACTCGGGCAGGCCGACGGTGTCGCCTGCCGCTCGGTCGAGATGTTCCAGGCATTCGGGGTCGCCGACCGGCTGCTCAAGGAGGCGTGCCAGGTGACCGAGACGGTGTTCTGGCGGCCCGACGCCGACGATCGATCGAGGATCGTGCGCAGCGGTCGCATCCAGGACGTCGAGGAAGGCCTCTCGGAATTCCCGCACGTCATCCTGAACCAGGCCCGCGTGCAGGAGTTCCTCCTCGAGAAGATGCGAACCTCGCCGCGACGCCTCGAGCCCGACTACGGGCTCGAGGTCGTGGGCGTCGAGGTCGCCGAGGCCGGCGACCATCCCGTCACGGTGCGGATGCAGCGCATCGACGGCGGCGAAGCGGTGACGGTCCGCGCCCGCTACGTCGTGGGCTGCGACGGCGCCCGCAGCATTGTGCGGCAGTCGATCGGACGCGTGTTGCGTGGGGACTCGGCCAACCAGGCGTGGGGCGTCATGGATGTGCTCCCGGTCACCGACTATCCCGACATCCGCTTCAAGTCGGTCGTCCAATCCGCCGACGCCGGCAACATGGTCATCATCCCGCGCGAGGGCGGCTACCTCGTGCGGTTCTACATCGAGATGGACGAACTCGAGCCGGGCGAGCGCGTCGCCGGGCGAGCGATCACCTCCGACGACCTCATCGCGGCCGCCCGCCGCATCCTTCATCCGCACTCGCTCGATGTCAAGGAGATCGTGTGGTGGTCGGTGTACGAGATCGGCCAACGCCTCACCGACAAGTTCGACGACGTGCCCGACGACCAACTCGCGACCCGCACGCCGCGCGTGTTCGTCGCCGGTGACGCCTGCCACACGCACAGCCCGAAGGCCGGTCAGGGGATGAACGTGTCGATGCAGGATGCCTTCAACCTGGGCTGGAAGCTCGCGGCCGTGCTGCAGGGTCGCAGCACGCCCGAACTGCTGCACACGTACTCCGCGGAGCGGCAGACGGTCGCCCAGGACCTCATCGACTTCGATCGCGAGTGGGCCGCGATGCTGAGCGCGAAGCCGGCGGATGCCGCGTCGGGCGACGGCGTGGACCCGGCAGCGCTGCAGCGGCACTTCCAGAAGCAGGGGCGCTACACGGCCGGAATGGCCACCCGGTATGAGCCGAGTCTCCTCACGGGCGAGGGCACCTGGCAGCACCTCGGAACCGGATTCCCCATCGGCGAGCGCTTCCACTCCGCGCCCGTCGCGCGCGTCGGCGACGCCCAGCCCCTCGAACTCGGCCATGTCCACGAGGCCGACGGCCGCTGGCGCGTCTACGCCTTCGGCGACCGTGCTCCGATCGATGACCCGCAGTCGCGGCTGCGCGAGTTCGCCGAGTTCTGGCTGCACGGGCCGGCCGCGCGCTTCACCCCCGAGGGCGCCGACCTCGACGCGGTCGTCGACGTACGCGGCATCCTGCAGCAGCGTCATCGCGACGTCGAGCCGACCTCGCTGCCCGAACTGCTGCGACCGCACAAGGGACGTTACGGTCTGGCCGACTACGAGAAGGCGTTCGCGCCGGTCGTGCGCGGCGAGGACGTCTTCGAGGCGCGCGGCATCGACCGTGAGCGCGGATGCCTCGTGGTGGTGCGTCCCGACCAGTACGTTGCGCACGTGCTGCCACTCGATGCGCATGAGGAGCTCGAGGCGTTCTTCGAGCGGTTCCTGCTGCCGCAACGTTCGCCTGCGCGCACCGCAGTCGCCGGCTGAGCCCGGTCACCCGCCCGGGTCGACGGCTCAGTACAGCCCCACGATGCGGCCGTCGTCGGTCACGTCGATGGTTTCGGCCGCCGGGCGCACCGGCAGCCCCGGCATCGTCATGATGTCGCCGCACACCATCACGACGAACTCCGCGCCGGCGGCCAGCCGCACCTCGCGGATGTCGACGACATGCCCCGTCGGCGCCCCCCGCAGCTTGGCGTCGGTCGAGAACGAGTACTGGGTCTTCGCCACGCAGACGGGGAGGTGCCCGTACCCCTCTTCCTCGAGCCGCTTCAGTTGCGCACGCACCACGGTCGACGCGGTCACGTCGGCGCCGCCGTAGATGCGCGTGACGACGGCCTTCATCTTCTGCCAGAGCGACGCTTCGTCGGGATAGGTGAACTTCAAGCCGTCGCTGGACACCCCGACACCGCCGGATGCCTCGGCCGGTCGATCCGCGCACAGCGCGACGACCTCCCGTGCCAGGTCCTCCGCCCCGGCGCCGCCCTCGGCGAAGTGACGCGCCCGTATGGCGCGCACTCCGAAGCGGGCGGCCCCCGCGACCAGCGCCTCGAGTTCGGCTGGGGTGTCCTCGGCGCGTTCGTTGATCGCCACGACGCAGGGGATCCCGAACACCTCGCGGAGGATGTGGACGTGCCGCTCCAGGTTGGGCAGTCCCCGTTCGAGGGCGGCCAGGTCCTCGGTGGGGAGGTCGGCGACCGCGACGCCGCCGTGGTACTTCATCGCCCGCACCGTCGCCACGATCACCGCCGCCGACGGACGCAGGCCCGATGAACGGCACAGGATGTCGACGAACTTCTCCGCGCCGAGGTCGGTGCCGAACCCGGCCTCGGTGACGACGAAGTCCGCCAGCCGCAGGGCGGAGCCGGTCGCGATGAGCGAGTTGCAGCCGTGGGCGATGTTGGCGAACGGACCTCCGTGCACGAAGGCCGGCGTGCCCTCGAGCGACTGCACGAGGTTGGGTGCGAGGGCGTCGCGCAGGATCGCCGCCATCGCGCCGTGCGCGCGCAGGTCGCTGGCCCGCACCGGTTTGCGGTCGTACGTGTAGGCCACCACGATCCGACCGAGCCGCTCCTTGAGGTCGGCGAGGCTCGTGGCCAGGCAGAAGATCGCCATCACCTCGCTGGCGACGACGATGTCGAAGCCCGCCTCGCGCGGATACCCGTTGCCCGTTCCACCGAGCCCGATCACGATGTCGCGCAGCGCGCGGTCGTTGACGTCGAGCACGCGGCGCCACGTGATCCGGCGCACGTCGATGCCGAGCTCGTTCCCGTGGTGGACATGGTTGTCGATCATCGCGGCGAGCAGGTTCGTCGCGATCTGGATCGCCCCGAAGTCGCCGGTGAAATGCAGGTTGATGTCCTCCATGGGCGCGAGCTGCGAGTAGCCGCCGCCGGCCGCGCCGCCCTTCATGCCGAACACCGGGCCGAGCGCGGGCTCGCGCAGGCAGATCATGGAGCGCTCGCCGATCCGTCGCAGGGCGTCGCCGAGCCCGACGGATGTCGCGGACTTCCCCTCGCCCGCCGGCGTCGGCGAGACCCCGGTCATCAGCACGAGCTTCCCCTGCGGGCGGTCGTGCAGGGTTGCGAGGAACGAGAGCGGCACCTTCGCCTTGTAACGGCCGTACGGCACGATGCTCTCGTCGGGGATGCCCAGACCGGCGGCGATCTCGCCGATGGGCTGGAGTACCGCCGCCTGACCGATCTCGATGCTGCTGAGAGCCACAAGTCCTCCCGTCCGCGGGCGCCACTGCCCGTGCCAGCCCAGCCTACGGCGAGCAGGCCGATCCGCGAACGCTCAGGCCGGCAGCGCGTCGGGCGCGTCGGGCGCGTCGGCGAGGCGACGCAACATGCTCGTCAGCGTCATCCGCTCCTGATCGGAGAGCGAGCCGAAGGTCGTGCGCTCGGTGCCCGCGACCTTCGCGTGCGCTTCGGCGAAGAGCGCACGACCCTCGTCGGTCGCGACCACCACGTTGGCCCGTCGATCGTTGGGGTCCGGCTCTCGGCGCACGAGCGCCCGCGACTCCAGTTCATCGACGAGCGCGACGATCTGGCTCGGATCGAGCTGGAGGAACTCCGACAGTTCCCGCTGCGTGGGGCGCATGTCGCTCACCGCGATGGCGAGCACGCTGTAGGAGCGCACCTTCAGACCGTACTCGGCGGCCGCGGCGTGCGCGTTCGCGAGCGAGAGCGCGTTCGCCCTCGCCAGGAGGAACGCGACGTCTCCGCCGACGGTGGTTGCCCACAACCGATCGGAGCCCGAGGTCCTCGGCGCGGCCACCGTCGATTCGGTCGAAGTCTGCATCCCAGCATGGTAGCAACACCCGTTGATACAGAAAACTATTGACTTTCTCAACGATCTGGGTTTCCATGGCGTGAGAACAGCAAAGGAGCTCACACATGTCACTCGACGGCAAAGTCGCCATCGTCACCGGATCCGGGCGTGGTCTCGGCCTGGCCTATGCGCAGGAGCTCGCACGGCAGGGCGCATCCGTCGTCATCAATGACGTGGATGCCGCGACCGCCGCCGAGGCCGTGGCCTCGATCGAAGAGGCGGGCGGCAGGGCCGTCGCCGTCGTCGCACCCGTGGGATCCACCGAGACGGCCAAGCAGCTGGTCGCCGCGGCGGTCGACAACTACGGCCGTCTCGACATCCTCGTCACCAATGCCGGCGTCCTTCGCGACACCGTGCTCTGGAAGATGAGCGACGAGGACTTCGACACCGTCATCAACGTGCACCTGCGGGGCACCTTCACGTGCGTCCGCGAGGCCGCCACCTACATGCGCGAGAACCAGATCGCCGGTCGTATCATCACCATCGGTTCGCCGACCGGGCAGCGTGGCAACTTCGGCCAGACGAACTACTCGGCGGCCAAGGCCGGCATCGTCGGCATGGTGCGTACGTGGGCCCTCGAGCTGAAGAAGGCCGGCATCACCGCGAATGCCGTCATCCCGGTCGCGGCGACCGCGATGACCGCCACGGTCCCCTACTTCGCCGCGGCGGTCGAGGCCGACGAGAAGGGCGAGCCGATGCCGCCGTTCTTCCGGCACGACCTCGGCTTCGGCACGGCCGACGACGTGGCGGGCCTCGTCGCCTTCCTCGCATCGGATGCCGCGGCCGACGTCACGGGTCAGGCCATCGGCGTCGGCGGCGATCGCCTCCAGCTCTGGTCGCACCCCGAGCCCGTCGTCACCGCCTACCACGATGGCGGCTGGTCGTACGAGGCCCTCGGAGCGGAGTTCCACTCGGTGGTCGGCGAGCAGCTGCAGTCGGTCGGCGAGACCTTCCCGCCACTGCCCGATGAGCTCCAGCGCCCGGCGCGGGTCGACGCGTAGCGCATCCGCCCCGACGGAACCCGACATGCTCAGAAACGACAGGCCATGACCCGTTACGAACCCGACATCGACCTCGAGGCGATCGAGGCGATCGACATGCACGTGCACGTGGACATGGACGACCACGGCCACGGTGCGCTCCCCGCCGACCTGTCCGAGGCGGCGAGCCGATACTTCCGCAGCGGCGACGGGTGGCCGACCCTCGACCGCGTCGCGGACCACTATCGCCAGCTCAGGATGGCCGCGGTCGTCTTCTCGGTGGACGCCGAGACGCAGCTCGGACATCAGCCGGTCTCGAGCGCCGAGATCGCCGAGGGCGCGGCACGAAACAACGACGTGCTCATCCCCTTCGGATCGGTCGACCCCCACAGGCCCGACGCGATCGACCTGGCCCGTCGACTCATCGAGGACCACGGGGTGCGGGGCTTCAAGTTCCACCCGACCGTGCAGGGGTTCGATCCCTCCGACGAAGCCCACTATCCGCTGTACGCGACGGTCAGCGACGCCGGGTTGCCGGCGCTCTTCCACACCGGCCAGACGGGCATCGGTGCCGGGCTCCCCGGCGGACGCGGCCTGCGACTGGGGCTCTCCAACCCCATGCTCCTCGACGCCGTCGCCGCGGACTTCCCCGACCTGCAGATCATCATGGCCCACCCGTCGGTGCCGTGGCAGGACGAGGCGTTGTCGGTCGCGACGCACAAGCACAACACGTGGATCGACCTCTCCGGGTGGAGCCCCAAGTACTTCCCCGCCGAACTCGTGCGATACGCCAACTCGGTCATCACCGATCGCGTGCTGTTCGGATCGGACTTCCCCCTGATCGCTCCCGAGCGCTGGCTGAGCGACGCCGAGAAGACCGCGCTCAAGCCCGAGGTCATGCCGCGCATCCTGAAGGAGAACGCCGTGCGACTGCTCGGTCTCGGAGGTGCGTCATGAGCTTCGCCACCTCCACCGCCATCGGCCTCGATCCGTACGGCTATGCTGCGACGAACCTCAGCGACGGAGCCCGCGAGGTGCTCACACGACTCAACGCGACGCTCGAGCGCGACGTGCGCCCCCTGCTCAACGAGGCGTGGGAGACGGCCACGATGCCCGACGGCATCCTGGGTGCGCTCGTGCCGCTCGATCTGATGCAGCCCGAGGGCGTCTCGTCCGACGAGGCGGCTTCCTCGATGTTCTCCGGGTTCCGCACCTACGTGCTCGCCCGCACCGACGTGTCGGTGGCGACGGTGTACAACGCCCAGTCGGGGCTGTTCCGCGCCGCAGTCCGGCTCGGTGGATCGGCCGAGCAGGCCGCCGAGCTCGACCCGCAGATCCGCACCTTCGGCCTGAAGGGCGTGTTCGCCCTCACCGAGCCCGATCACGGTTCGGATGTCGCGGGCGGCCTCGCCACCTCGGCCCGTCGCGACGGCGAAGAATGGATCATCGACGGCGCCAAGCGCTGGATCGGCGGAGCCGGAGCGGCCGACAAGCTCGCGATCTTCGCGCGCGATGTCGCCGACGACCAGGTGAAGCTCTTCCTCGTCGACCGTGACGCTCCCGGAGTGTCGATCGAGATCATCCAGGGGAAGGTCTCCCTGCGCCCCATGCAGAACGCCGTCATCACCCTCGAGGGCGCCCGCGTCTCGGAGGAGTGGCGGATGCAGAACGTGAACTCGTGGCGCGATGTCGCGGGCATCCTGCGCACGATGCGGTCGGATGTCGCGTGGATCGCTGCAGGCCTCCAGGCCGGCGCGCTCGAGGCCGCCGTCAGGTACGTGCGTACACGCGAGCAGTTCGGTCGGCCGATCGGCGGCTTCCAACTCGTGCAGGAGAAGCTCGCCCGGATGCTCGGGAACGCGGTCTCCTCGCTCGGCATCGCCGTCCAGTTGTCGGCCAGGCAGGATGCCGGCGAGTGGAACGATGCCAACTCCGCACTGGCGAAGATGCAGACCTCGCTGATGGCGCGCGAGACCGTCGCCCTCGGCCGTGAGGTACTCGGCGGAAACGGCATCCTGCTCGAGCACGACGTCGCCCGCTTCTTCGCCGACGCGGAAGCCGTGTACTCGTACGAGGGCACGCACGAGATCAACGCCCTCATCGTCGGACGCGCCCTGACCGGCGCCTCCGCATTCGTCTGACCCCACGACAAAGCTCAGGCACCTGAGAAAGGACACCACATGACCACGACCGTCGCCTACGACGACCTCCCCTCCCTGGTCGGAGCCGACCTCGGCTACACCGACTGGATGGAGATCAGTCAGGAGCGCGTCAACACCTTCGCCGAGGCAGCCAGCGACGACCAGTGGATCCACACCGACCCCGAGCGGGCGAAGGACGGTCCGTTCGGCGCCGCCATCGCCCACGGCTTCCTCACGCTGTCGCTGCTCATCCCGCTCTGGACCGAACTCCTCGAGGTCGAGGGCGTCGGCACCAAGGTGAACTACGGGCTCGACAAGGTCCGCTTCGTCTCCCCCGTGCCGGTCGGCGCCCGCATCCGCATGACGGCGACCATCGTCGACGCGACGGAGGTTCCGGGCGGTTACCAGCTCACCGTCGACGTCACGATCGAGACCGAGGGCGGCAGCAAGCCGGCCGTCGTCGCACGCAGCCTGCAGCGCTTCTACGCCTGATCCGACGCAGTTCTCGCACCCACAACTGAATACCGGCGTCCGTCACCCGGCGGAGCACCATGCAATCACACACGCAGTTACAAAGGAGTCACTGAAATGATGCGAAAGCGCCTCGTGGGCTTTGCAGCCCTCACGGCGGGAGCACTCATGCTCACCGCCTGCTCCCAGGGATCGCTCACCGGCGAACCCACCGAAGAAGCCGACGGCACCGAAGCCGCGGGCGAACTGACCCCCATCACGGTCGGCCTGCTCCAGATCGCGCCGGCGGCAGCCGTCCAACTCGGCATCGACGAGGGCATCTTCGAGAAGCACGGCCTCGACGTCGAGGTCCAGCTCGGGCAGGGTGGTGCGGCACTGCTGCCCGCCGTGTCCAGCCAGTCGATCGAGTTCGCGGTCGGAAACCCGCTCTCGGTGCTCGTCGCGGCCAGTCAGGGCCTCGAGATGAGCATCGTCGCCGGGTACTCGCAGATCGCCGACCCGGCGCCATCCGGCCTCGTCGTGATGGAGAGCTCGGGCATCAAGACCTGGTCCGATCTCGAGGGCAAGACCGTCGCCCTCAACGCCGTCAACACGCAGGGCGACCTGACGACGAAGGCGATGGTGGAAGAGGACGGCGGCGACCCCAATGCCGTCACCTTCACCGAGATCGCGTTCCCCGACCAGCTCGCCCAGCTCGAGCAGGGGCGCATCGACGCGTCCTGGGTCCCCGAGCCCTTCCTCAGCGCGTCGCTGGCCACCGAGGGTGCGACGTTCCTCGGCGACCCGCTCGCCGCGATCGACGACCTCTACACGATGGTCACGTTCAGCTCAACGGCGTACGCGGAGGCCAACCCCGACGTCGTCGAGGCGTTCGTCGCGGCCATCGCGGAGTCGACCGATCTGGCGATGGAGGACACCGAGCTGTACCGTGCCGCCATCGTCGACTACACCGGCATGCCGGCTGACGTCGTCGAGAACATCAACCTCGAGCGCCTGTCGGGCGACCTCGACCCGGGCATCATCGAGGAGCTCAGCGCGATGGCGCTCAAGTACGGCTTCGTCGACAGCGAGCCCGATCTCGACAAGGTCATCTTCGAGAAGTGACCGCGGCCCGGCGCCGTCTCGCAGCGGCGCCGGGCCCCTCGTCCCTCGCATCCACACCTCTGTCAAGAAGGGACTGCCGTGCACAACCACGGGATCGGGCCATGGGTCTGGCGCCGGCGCGAACGCTCGCGCGGCGATATCGCGCTCGCCTACCGCGACGAGCGCATCCGCTACGACCTGCTCGCCGAGCGGATCGACCGCCTGGCCAATGCCCTCCGCGACCGCGGCGTCGCGGCCGGCGACCGCGTCGCCTACCTCGGGAACAACCACCCGTCCTTCCTCGAGGCCTTCTTCGCCACGGCGACGCTCGGCGCCATCTTCGTTCCCCTGAACACGCGCCTCGCCGCACCCGAGATCGAGTTCGCACTGGAGGACTCCGGCGCGACCACGCTCATCTTCCACTCCGAGCTGACCGATCTCGCCCGGTCGGGCAGTTGGTCCACTCGGGCGAAGCGCCGCTTCATCGTCGCCGGTCAGCCACCCGTCGCCGGGATCGAGGAGTACGAGGCGGTCATCGCCTCGGGCTCCGCCGACCACCGCGACGAGCCCGTCACGCTCGACGACGCCGCGCTCATCCTGTACACCTCCGGCACGACGGGCCACCCGAAGGGCGCCGTGCTCACTCACGGCAACCTGGCGTGGAACTGCTTCAACGTCATGGTCGACTACGGCGTGACCGCCGGAGAGCGGGTGCTGCTCATCTCGCCGATGTTCCATGTCGCCTCGCTCACCAACGGAGCCCTCCCGGTGCTCCTGCAGGGCGGCACGGTCATCCTCCACGAGAAGTTCGACGCCGGTCAGGTCCTGTCGACCATCGAGGCCGAGCGGGTGACGATGCTCTCCGGCGTGCCGACGACGTTCCAGATGCTGCAGGAACATCCCGCGTTCGACTCCACCGACATCAGCAGCCTGCAGCACCTGACCTGCGGCGGATCCTCCATGCCCGAACGGATGCTGCAGGCCTACGAGGAACGCGGCCTCGGCTTCACCGGCGGCTACGGAATGACCGAGACCTCGCCGGGGGCCACCGCGATGCCCGCTCACATGGCTCGTCACAAGGTGGGATCGTCGGGGCTCAAGCACTTCTTCACCGACGTCAAGGTCGTCGACGACAACGGCGACGAACTGCCGCCCGGCGAGGTCGGGGAGATCTGGATCAGCGGTCCGAACGTCATCACGGAGTACTGGAACCGCCCCGAGGCCACGGAGGCCGCGCTCGTCGACGGCTGGTTCCGCTCGGGCGACCTCGGCTACTTCGACGAGGACGGCTACATCTACATCTCCGACCGTCTGAAGGACATGATCATCTCGGGTGGGGAGAACATCTACTCCGCCGAAGTCGAGGGGGTCATCATGGAGCTCAACGAGATCTCCGCCGTCGCCCTGATCGGGGTGCCCGACCAGAAGTGGGGTGAGGTCCCGCTCGCCGTCGCCACCCTGAAGGACGGCGCGTCCCTGACGGCCGAGGACGTCATCGCACACCTCACCGGGCGACTGGCGAAGTTCAAGATCCCGAAGCGCGTCGTGTTCGTCGACGAGCTTCCCCGAACCGCGAGCGGCAAGATCCGCAAGGCCGACCTGCGCGCCGAGTTCGCCGTGCCGTCGGCCGACCGAGCGACCGACCGGAGGTCCGAGCCATGAGCGTCCCGCCACCCGGTGAGGAGACGATCACCCGAAGCGTCACGGTCGCCCGCGCCAAGAGCCGCCGACGCCGCTACCGCCCGCGCCGTGCGTTACTGGGACTCGGCGGCATCCTGACCCTGCTGGCCGTCTGGGAGATCGCTGCCCGCGTCGGCCTCGTCGATCCCCGGTTCCTGCCGCCGCCCTCCGAGGTGCTGCCGCGCCTGATCGAGATCGCGATGATCCCGCAGTTCTGGATCGCGGTCGGCGACACCATGGTGCAGTGGGGGCTGGGCCTGGTCATCGCCCTCGTGCTGGGCTCGGTCCTGGGCGTGATGATCGGACTCTCGTCGTTCATGCGGCGGGCCACCAGCTCCACCGTCGAGTTCCTCCGCCCCGTTCCCTCGGTTGCGCTGATCCCCCTGGCCGTGCTGCTGTTCGGCGTACGGATCGAGGCCAGCCTGATGTTGATCGTGTACGCCGCGTTCTGGCAGATCTTCATCCAGGTTCTCTACGGCGTCGCCGATGTCGACAAGATCGCGATGGACACGGGTCAGAGCTACGGGTTCTCCACGTGGCAGCGCATACGCGACATCGTGTTCCCGACGACGCTGCCGTATCTCATGACCGGGCTCCGGTTGGCTGCCGCGGTCGCGCTCATCCTCGCCATCACCGCACAGCTGATCATCGGAACCCCGGGCCTGGGCCTCGAGATCGCACGGGCGCAGAACGCCGGCCTGTACTCCACGATGTATGCCCTGGTGCTCGCGACCGGATTCATCGGGGTGCTCATCAACTTCGGTGCACGGTTCCTGGAGCGAGCGCTGTTGTCGTGGCATCACTCGGTACGTGGGGAGATCCCGGTATGAAGAAGACACTCATCACCCTCGGCTTCGCGCTGGGCCTGCCGGCGATCCTCGTCGTGCTGTGGTGGCTCGCGACCGTCACGTCGCCGAGCTTCTTCGTCCCCACGCCCGGCGAGCTCATCACCACCTTCTTCGAGACCTGGTTCGGCCCGCGCCTCTGGGTTGACATCCTCCCGAGCATCGCCCGGTTCGGCATCGGCGTCGTGATCGCGATCGTCGCCGGCATCCTCCTCGGCATGCTCGTCGGTCTCAACCGCGATCTGCGCGCATTCACCGAACCGGTCTTCGAGTTCTTCCGGGCACTTCCGCCGCCCGTCCTCATCCCGGTGCTGCTGCTGCTGTTCGGCCCCACCGACCTGATGAAGATCTTCATCATCGTCCTCGCGGCGATCTGGCCGGTCCTGTTGAACACGATCGAGGGCGTGCGCGCCGCAGACCCGGTGCAGACCGAGACGAGCCGGTCGTACGGCATCTCCGGATTCAACCGCGTCCGCTACCAGGTGCTGCCCTCGGCCGCACCGCAGATCCTGGCCGGGGTCCGGCAGAGCCTGCCCATCGCCCTGATCCTCATGGTCATCTCGGAGATGTTCTCGTCTTCCTCGGGCCTGGGATTCAGCATCATCCAATTCCAGCGCAGGTTCGCGATCCCCGAGATGTGGTCGGGCATCCTCGTGCTGGGACTGATCGGCTTCGCCGTCGCGGCCGTCTTCCGATTCATCGAGCGGCGCATCCTGCGCTGGTACCACGGACTGAAAGAGCTTGAAAATGCTGCCTGACACGCCCGCCCCGATCGACACCGTCTCGTACGGGCGCACCCTTCCCGCCGAGGACACGCTGCTCTCGGTTCGCAACCTGAAGAAGGTCTACAGCACGGATGGCGGCGACATCGAGGCCGTCCGCGACCTCACCTTCGACCTGGGCAAGAACGAGCTGACGTGCCTCGTGGGTCCCTCTGGATCGGGCAAGACGACGTTGCTCAAGTGCATCGCGGGCCTGCTCGCACCCACCAGCGGCGAGGTCGTGCTCGACGGCAAGGTCGTCACGGCCCCGCCCAAGAAGATGGCGGTCGTGTTCCAGGAGTACGGCCGGTCGCTCTTCCCGTGGCTGCGGGTCGCCGACAATGTTGAGCTCCCGCTCAAGAATGCGGGGGTGCCGAAGGCCAGGCGCACCGAACTGGTCGAGGAGGCACTGGCGAACGTGGGGCTCGACCATGTCCCGCGCTCGTACCCGTGGCAGTTGTCGGGAGGCATGCAGCAGCGCGTGGCGATCGCGCGCGCCATCGCCTACCAGCCCGAGGTGCTGCTGATGGACGAGCCGTTCGCCGCGGTCGACGCGCAGACGCGCGCCGATCTGGAGGACCTCGTGCGCAAGGTGCGCAAGACGCTCGGCCTGTCGGTGCTCTTCGTCACGCACGACATCGACGAGTCGGTGTACCTCGGAGAGCGCGTCATCATGCTCTCCAGCTCGCCGACGGTCGTGCAGGAGGACCTGATCGTGGACCTCCCCGAAGAGCGCGACCAGCTCGAGACGCGATCGATGCCCCGGTTCACCGAGCTGCGCCACCACGTCTACGAGCAGATCCAGCTGGCCAAGCGAGGGTTCCGTCCGGACTTCGTCAACGCGAAGTGACGACACCGTCGCCGGCAGAAGGCCGGAAGCGCAGCATCAGCCCCGGCCTGATGCTGGCGCTGGGTTACATCTCGATGGCGGGCTCGCTGTCGACCGACCTCTATCTTCCGGCGTTCCCGGATATCGCCGCGGATCTCGGGGTCGGCGCCTCGACCGTGCAGCTCACGCTCACGGCGCTCCTCGCAGGGGCGGCGCTCGGTCAGCTCCTGATCGGGTCAGTCTCGGATGCCCTGGGCCGGCGCCGCACCCTCCTTGCCGCGTTGACCGTGTTCGTGCTCTGCTGCTACCTGGCCACGATCAGTCCCACGATCGAGGTGCTGATCCTCGTTCGGGCTGTGCAGGGGTTCGCCGGCGCCTCGGGCACGGTGCTCGCGCGTGCAGTCATCGCCGACCTCGTCGACCGCGTGCAGGCGGTGCGTGCCTTCAGCACGATCTTCGTGATGATCGCCCTCGGCCCGGCGGTTGCGAGCCCGCTCGGCGCACTCCTCACGCAGTGGGGCGGATGGCGGGCCGCCCTCCTCGGTCTCGCGGTGCTCGCCACGGGCATGCTCATCGTCGCGGCGCTCGTGGTTCCCGAGAGCCTGCCGCCCGAGCGGCGGCATCCGTTCACCATCGGCAGCCTCGCGCGGAACATCGGCGGCCTGCTGCGGCATCCGGTGTTCATGGGTTATGCGATCTCGTTCGGCGCGGGGTACGCCGCGCTCATGGTCTACATCAGCTCGTCGTCGTTCATCGTGCAGGACGTGCTCGACATCACGCCGCTCGGGTACTCCCTCACGTTCTCGTTCAGCTCCGTCGCGGTGATGGCCGGCGCGTGGCTCAACGGGGTGGTCGCGAATCGGATCGGGGCGTACCCGACGCTGCGGATCGCGCAGTCCCTCCAGGCGGTGTCGGCCGCGGTCGGCGTGGTGCTCGCCGTGACGGGCGCCCTGACGCTGGTGTCGTACCTGGTCCTGGTGGCCGTCTTCGCCATGGGCTGCGGATCGGTGCTGTCGAGTGCGTCCGCCCTCGCGGTCGGTGAGGCCAGGGAGGCGGCGGGCGCCGGTTCGGCCCTCGTCGGGTTCATGCAATTCGTCTTCGGCGCGCTCGCCTCACCGCTGGGCGGCATCGCCGGGACGCAGACCGCGTTGCCGGCGATGGCGGCGATGGTCGCATTCGCGGTGCTCGGGCTGGGAAGCGGCTGGTTCGCCCAGTCGCGATCACGACGCTGACCCGGCTCTGCCGAGACTCCACAAGGGGGCGCTGTCGGCGGCGCGTGGCAGGGTGGTCGCATGGCGATCGAGGTACGAGCGGCGAGCGTGTTCGAGGATGTCGCAGCCATGGTCGGCCCCAAGCGACCCGACGCGAACGTGTGCTGGTGCCTCAGCTACCGGCTGCTCTCCTCCAAGGAGAACACCTCACTCGTCGGTCCGGCGCGCGGCGATCGTGTGCGCGAGCTCGTGCAGGAGGACCCGCCGCCCGGGGTCCTCGCGTACGACGGCGACGAGGTCGTGGGCTGGGCCGGCGTGCACCCCCGCGCCGACACGAGCTTCGCGAAGAACCGGAAGATCCCCCACGTCGACGACCTCGAGGTGTGGTCGGTGTGGTGCATCCGCGTGCGTCCGGGGCACCGCGGCACGGGCATCTCGCACCACCTGCTCGCGGGCGCCGTGGCGTTCGCGCGCGAGCACGGCGCGCCCGCGATCGAGGGCTACCCGCTCGACAACCGCGGCGCCAAGATCGACCTCACCATGGCCTACGTCGGCACGCGAAGCCTGTTCGAACAGGCGGGGTTCACGAAGGCGGCCGACACCGACTCGGTCCTGAACGGGTTCCCGAGGGTGCTGATGCGGCTCGACCTTCGGTGAGCGGACCACCTCTCCTGGTTATCACTCGCCGCTATGGGTGAGGCCCCAATAATCGGCGAACTGGATAGACTCGACCCCGATCCCAATCCCGTTCGAAGGACGACGACGACGTGTCCGACCAGCCATCCCTTTCGCGCCTCGACCTCAACCTCCTCGTCTCGCTCGACGCGCTGCTCACCGAGCGCAGCGTCACACGCGCGGCCGAACGCCTGCGCCTCAGCCAGCCCGCGCTGAGCGCTTCACTCGCCCGGCTCCGCACTCACTTCAACGACCCGATCCTGGCCCGGCGGGGCAACACGTATGAACTGACGCCGCTCGCCTCCCGGCTCTCGGAGCAGGCCCCGGCCGCCCTCGACGCGGTGCGGCGCGTGTTCGAGAGCCAGGCCGAGTGGAACGCAGCGGAATCGTCGCGGGAGTTCGCCGTGTATGGATCCGACTACGCCTTCGCCACGCTCGGCCGCCGGGTCGCGATGCTGGCCGCCGAGCGCGCGCCCGGCATCCGCTTCCGGTTCATGTATCACTCCCCGCAGGTCATCGAGGACGCCATGAACCGGCTCCGCTCGGCGGACGCCCTCATGATCCCGCACGGTTTCCTCAGCGACCTGCCCTACACCGACCTCTGGAAGGACCGGTGGGTGGTCATCGCCTCGGCCGACAACGACCGCATCCAGGGCGAGGTCACGATGGCGGATGTCGCGGAGTCGGGGTGGGTCTTCACGTACCAGTCGCAGACCGCCTTCACCTCGGCGAGCCGGCAGATCCAGCAACTCGGCATCGAGCCGACCATCGCCACGGTCGTCGAGAGCTTCCTCGCGCTGCCGCTGTACGTCGCCGGAACCCAGCAGCTCGGCCTCCTGCAGGCCGGACTCGCCGAGTACGCGAAAGCCGTGGCCGACGTGCGCGTGTACGAGCCCCCGTTCGACGCGACCCCCATCTCGAACGCGCTGTGGTGGCATCCGATGCACCGCCGCGACCCCGAACACGAGTGGATGCGCACCCTGTTCGAGGAGGCGGCGGCAGGTCTCGGCAATGGGGCGAGACGCACCGGCGCCCCGCCCCGTCGCCGGGGCATCATGCCGTCGCGGTGACCTCCTCGGCCGGCGCCATGTTGGACTTCCGGAGCCCGAAACCGAGCAGGATCGCCGCCACCGCGCACGCGATGCCGACGACGCCCACGGCGACCGGCAGGCTGCCCACGGCGACCGTGATCCCACCCATGATGATCGGCGTGAGGAACTGGCCGAAGAAGAAGGCCGCCGTCCACAGCCCGGTGACACGCCCGCGCTCCTCGAACCGAGTGGATGCGACTGCCCACGTGACCATCGACGGCAGCAGTAGGCCCGAGCCGGCCCCGCCGATGATGGCTCCCACCGTGACGCCGGGAACACCGCCGACGAACCAGATGATGAGCATGCCGACCGCCTGCAGGCCGAACGCCACGGGGAGGATCCGGTTCACTCCGACCTTGGCGATCCGCGTGAAGGTGAAGCCGCCGGCCGCGGTCGCCAGCGAGGCGAGCGCCGCGATCCCGCCGATCGTCGGGGTGTCCGTGGGCGCGACACCCGCATCGACGAGGAGGTAGCTGGCCTCGATGATGAGCACGTAGAACGTGAACCCACCGAACAGGCCGACGATGAGCGGCAGCGCGATCCGGCGCCACGGGATGGGCACCTTCGGGGCGCGAGCGTGCGCATCGGTGGGGTCGGCCTTGCTCGGCTCCCACAGCAGGAAGATCATCGGCACGGCGATGATCGCCGCGGCCAGGTAGATCCAGAACGGCGTGCGCCAACCCGCCGCGCCTGCCGCGCCGCCGATCGCGATGAACGCGGTCGCGGCCAGCGTGGTCACGATGGTCTGGTACCCGAGGTACTTCGCCCGCCGCTCGCGCTCGTGCCAGTAGTCGACGATGAGCGTCGTGCAGACCGTCATGATCGCCGCTTCGGTGATGCCGACGCCGACGCGCGTGGCGAGGATCGCCGGGAGCGTGTCGAGGAACGCCGGCGCGATGCCCACGAGGGAGTACGCGAACATCGCGACGATGAGCAGCTTCTTGCGCCCGAGTCGGTCGACGATCTGCCCGGCGAACGGCGCGAAGAGCGCGATCATCAGCGCCGGGATCGCGACGACCATGGGCACGAGGATCTCACCCCCCGGCACGTCGCCGAACTCGGCCGAGAGCTGCGGCAGGATCGGCGTCAGGAGCACCGACCCCAGCACGGGCATGCAGCTGCCCGCGAGCAGCAGGATGGCCTGGAGGACACCGGGCCGGCGGGTGCCGGGCTCGGTCTGGACTGAGGTGTTCGCCATTGAGACTCCTCGGGTGGTGGGTGTGCGGATGGGTGGGGTCACCCTCTGCTGCGGGCGCGCGAGCGCGACCGTGCCGGAGGGATCGGGGGGACGTGAACCGCACGTCCGACGGTGTTGCGGAGCTCGCCGATGCCCTCGACGCGCAGGACGACCTCGTCGCCTTCCGCGAGCGGTGGCGGCGTGAGTGAGCCTCTGCGTCCCCAGAGCTCGGCGAGGCATCCGCCGTTCCCGGCAGTGCCCGAGCCGAGCACGTCACCGGGCACGACGCGCGTATCGCGGGACGCGTAGGCCACGAGGTCGCGGAACGGCCAGCCCATGTTCGAGAGCAGGTCGTAGCCGATGCGCTCGCCGTTGACGAAGGACTCGATCACGACGGGAAGGAACCCGTCGTCGTCGACCAGGCCTTCGAACTCGTCGGCGGTGACGATCCAGGGACCGAGGGTCGTCGCGAAGTCCTTCCCCTTCACCGGACCGAGGCGCACCTTCATCTCGCGGGCCTGGATGTCACGTGCCGACCAGTCGTTGAAGATCGTGTAGCCGAAGATGTGCGCGTCGGCGTCGGCCGGGGCGAGGTCGCGGCCATCCGAACCCGCGACGCCGCCGATGACGACGCCGACCTCGAGCTCGAAGTCGAGGCGCTCGGTCGTGGGCGGCCGTACCACGGCACCGGTCGCGACGATCGAGTGCGGGTTGGTGAAGTAGAAGATCGGCAGCTCGTACCACTCGGGGGCGACGTGGCTGACGCCGTCGACCGAGGCGGTGACGCCCTCGACGTGCTCCTCGAACGCCGCGAAGTCCCGCACGCTCGCGGGCACGAGCGGCGCCAGCAGTTCGACCTCGGCGAGTGGCACGAGCCGAGCGGATGCCGCGGCGTCGCCCTCGAGCTCGGCGGCGAGCGCGGGCACCTCTGCGAGTCCGGCGGCGAGCACGTCGGCGACGGTGAGCCCGCGCGGGAAGGAGACGACGTCGTCACCGATGACGAAGCCCTCGCCGACCGAGCCCTGATGCGTCCACCTGGCGATCCTCATGCCGCGCCTCCTTCGGTGGCGGTGACGCCGACGCGCGCGGTGGCACGTGCGGGCAGCCGCGACCCGAGCAACTCGGCCGCGTTCCCCGAGAGGATGGCGCGCGCCTCGGCCTCGGGAAGCGACGCCTCGAGCACTCGCGCCACGGGATCGTCGACGCCCATGTCGAACGGGAAGTCCGAGCCGAGGAGCACGCGGTCGGCGCCTGCGGCGTCCACGAGCGCTCGCAGCGCGCCCGGCGTGTGCACGAGCGAGTCGAAACGCAGGCGGCGCAGGTACGACGACGGCAGCTCGCGGCATCCGTGGGCCTCGGGCCGCACCTGCCACGCGTGGTCGGAGCGACCGAGGAACGTCGGCAGGTACCCGCCGCCGTGTGCGGCGACGAGCTTCAGATCAGGGTGCCGGTCGAGTATGCCCGAGAAGATGAGGTGCGACAACGCGACGGCGTTCTCGACGGGCTGGCCGACGGTGTTCGAGAGGTAGAAGCGGTCGAGCCGCTCGTCGAGGCTGCAGCCGAACGGGTGCAGGAACACGACGGCGTCGAGCTCCTCCGCGCGCGTCCAGAACGGTTCGAGCCGCTCGTCGGAGAGCTCGACGTCGCCCGCGAATGACGACAACTCGACGCCCGCGAGCCCGTTCGCGACCAGAGCGTCGTCGAGCGCTTCGACCATGAGGTGCGGATGCTGCAGCGGCACGAGTCCGAGGCCGAGCAGGCGGTCGGGCGCGCCCGCGACGTGCTCGGCGATCGCGCGGTTCGCCTCGCGCGCGGCCCACGCGGCGAGCTCCTCGGCGGCCCACGGGTAGTAGTGCGACGGCGACGGCGACACGACCTGCACGTCGACGCCCTGCCGGTCCATCTCGGCGAGGCGTGCATCGAGTGAGATGAGCAGCGGCATCCGCTCGCCGATCATGCGACCGGATGCCGCCATGCTCTCGGTCCCGTTGCGCCGCGCGTCGAGCGCCTGCGCGGCGGCGAAGCCCTCGGGGTCGCGCGCGGCGACCTCGTCCTGCAGTGCGGTGAGCAGGAGGTGCGCGTGCACGTCGACGACCGGCGCGGCGGCGGCATCCGTCGACGGAGACTGGAACTGGGCGTGGCTCATGCGGGCTGGCTCACGAGCGTGGCGATGCGCCGCATCATGCCCGGCACATCGGCGTCCTGCACGTGGTCGATCTGCCACTGGCCGAGCTGCACGGATGCCTCGACGACCTCGGTCGCGCGCGGCAGGCGTCGCGCGTGGAACTCGTCCCACAGCGCCTGGTCGACCGCATCGCGTTCGAGCAACAGCTCCGAGAGCACGAGGGCGTCCTCGGCGGCCTGCGCGGCGCCCTGTGCGATGGTGGGCGGGCAGCTGTGCGCGGCCTCGCCGATGAGCACGGCCCGACCGCGGTTCCACGCGTCGGGCACGATGTGCGTGGTGAACCACGTGTAATTGACGCGCGAGGCGCCGTCGAGCGACTCGCGGATCTCGTTCCAGGGTCCGCCGTAGGCTCGCGAGAGGTCCTTCATCACCTCGACGCCCTCTTCGGGCGAGAGCAGGTGCCGGTCCTGGGCGGGCTCGACGAGGTAGGCGTACATCATCTCCTCGCTGGTCGGGCAGTATCCGGCGATGTAGATGGGACCGCCGTAGTAGAGGTCGGTGTGCGTGACGTCCTTCGGGCGCGGCACGAAGGCGCGCCAGATGCCCATGCCGGTGCGCTGGGGCTCGGTCTCGATGCCGAGTTGTGTGCGGATCGCGGAGTGCAGGCCGTCGGCGCCGATGAGGAGGTCGTACCGGCCGGTGGTGCCGTCGCTGAGCGTGACGTCGACGCCGTCGGCGTCCTGCTCGAAGCTCGCCACGGTCGTGCCGTAGTGGATGCGCGCCCCGAGCTCGGTGGCTCGGTCGGCGAGGATGCGTGCGAGCTCCGGGCGGTACATGCCCGCGGTCGCCGGGTACTCGGGGCCGCCGGTCGGCGCGTCGGGGATCTGGGCGATCACCTTGGCCTCGGGGCCGGGAGTGCGCAGCCCGACGACGTCGAACGTGTAGCCGGCCTCCTTCACCTGCTCCCACACGCCGAGGCGGTCGAACACGCGCAGTGCATTGCCCTGCAGCGTGATGCCCGAGCCGAGGGTGCTGAGGTCGGGCGTGATCTCGAAGACGTCGACGTCGACGCCCCCTTCGGCGAGCAGGATGGCGGCGGCGGTGCCGGCAACGCCGGAGCCGACGACGGCGACGCGGGAGACTGCGGTCATGGGGATCCCTCCTTCGGGATGCGGGTTCGGGTCTATTTCAGGGCGATGGGGTTCACGGGCGAGCCGACGGCGCCCGTGATGCGCAGCGGCGGTGCGGTGAGCAGGAACTCGTAGACCCCGTCGGCGGCGCAGTCGGCGGCGAGTTCCTCGAGGTTCCACATCTCGCCGATGGTCAGGCCCATGTTGGGGATCACGATCTGGTGCAGCGGCTGGAACGCGTCGTCGAACTCGTTCGGCCGCACCTCGAAGCCCCAGGTGTCGGTCGCGATGGCGGCGATCTCGGTGCGGTGCAGCCAGCCGGCCGTCGTGAACGACAGGCCCGCGCTCGGCCCGCCCGCGTAGCCGTTCCAGCCCTCGCGGAGCGCCCGGGAGTAGCGGCCGGTGCGCACGAGCACGAGGTCACCGCGTCCGACGGCGCTCGTCGCGCCCTGCGCTTCGATACAGGCCTCGAGCTCGGCGGTCGTGATCGCGTAGCCATCGGGCAGTTCGCCGGGTTGCGCGTCCGGAGCCTGTCGAAGGGTGCCCTCCGGGTTGAGGAAGCGCCCAAGGTCGAGCAGCACCCCGCGACCGACGATGGCGGATGCTGCGTGCTCGATGCCCGTGACGAGGTCGCCCTCGCTCGTGACCACCTCAGCCGCGCGCCGGCCGTTCCAGGCGATGCCCCGGTCGAAGATGTGGCCGAGGCCGTCCCACTGCGTCGAGCACTGCAACGGCATGGTGATCATGTCGTCGGCACCGGTGATGCCGTGCGGGAAGCCCTGCACGCCGGATGCGGCATCCGTGCCCGTGCCGAGCATGGTGTGAATGGGGTTGGTGCGACGGCGCCAGCCGAGCTGCGGGCCATCCATGTCGAACGCCTGCGAGAGCGAGAAGCTCGCCCCGCGGCGCACAAGGGTCGCGGCATGCGCGCGCTCGGCGTCGCCGATGAAGTTCAGTGTGCCGAGTCGATCGTCGTCGCCCCAGCGGCCCCAGTTGCGGTACGCCTCGGCGGCCTCGGCGATGTGGCGCTCGGGGTCGGTGCGGTCGAGGGCCGTGGGGTCCTCGGTCGGGGTGGTGCGGGCGGTGGTCATCGGATGCCTGCCTTCGCTTCGGCGACGGCCCGCACGGTCTGCGCGCCGAGCCCCTCGATCGCGCCGACCATCACGTCGCCGTCGCTGAGCATCCGTCCGTGCACGATGCCGTTGCCCGCAGGGCTGCCCGTGAGCAGCAGGTCGCCGGGCAGCAGCGGCATGTTCTCGGAGGCGCCGGCGATGAGCGCGGGCAGGTCGAAGAGCAGGTCGGAGGTCGAGGCATCCTGCATCGTCTCGCCGTTCAGCGCGAGCTCCAGATGCAGGTCGCCCGGGTTCGCGACGAACGGCGCCGGCACGAGGAACGGGCCGGTCGGCAGGAAGCCCGGCGCGTTCTTGCCGCGGTACCAGTCGGTGCCGATCTCCTTCATGTCCTCGCGGAACACGAGGTCGCGCGTCGTGATGTCGTTCACGATCGTGTATCCGGCCACGTGTTCCATGGCGTGCTCACGGTCGACCCGGAACGCCTCCCGGCCGATCACCACCGCGAGCTCGAGCTCCCAGTCGTGCTGCTCGCTGTAGCTCGGCAGCACGAGGTCGACGTCATCGCCGACGACCGCGGTCGGCAGTCCGATGAAGAAGTACGGGGTGCCCTCGCGTGCGCGGCGATCCATCATGTCGGCGGCCCACTGACGCAGCTCCTCGATGGGGCGCGGGTCGTTCTTCGCACGTCCGGCCGCGACGAGGTCGATGACGTGGGTGCGGTAGTTCGCTCCGGTCTGCAGCACCTGGCGAGGCGTGACCGGTGCGGTCAGGGTGACGTCGGCGAGCGGATGCCACGGGGCATCCGTCTGCTCGGCCGCCGCGCGCAGCCGCTGCCACGACGCGGGCGCCTCGGCGAGGAACGCGTTGAGGTCGGGGGCGCCGAGCTCATCCGATCCGATCTCGCGCACCCGGTCACCGGCGACGAGACCGAGCCGCGGCTCGGTGATGTCGCTCGTGCGGAAGCGCACGAGAGCGAAGGGGGCGGTCAGGCCGTCGGACGACGAGGTCACGGGGTCGATCTCCAATCACGCGCGCAGCGGTGCGCGGCGTGGCACCAGTCAACCGCGACCCGAAGTATCAGTGAAGGCCGTATTGATGATGGACGCCATCAATCTCGTCGATGCGCCGCGCCCATGGCGCGTGCCACCGGCAGCCCGCCGCCGTGCCCGGTGAGTCCGCCGTCGACGGCGATCTCGGCACCCGTCACGAATGAGGCATCCGGCGACAGCAGTTGCAGGATGACGGCCGCGACCTCCTCGGCGCGACCGGCGCGACCGAGCGGGGTCGCGTCGAGGTTCACCTCGCGGAACTCGTCGGGCGCGCTGGCCGTCATCGGCGTCTCGATGAAGCCGGGGCTGACGAGGTTGACCCGGATGCCGCGGGGCCCGAGTTCCATTGCCGCGGTCTTCGTGATGCCTCGAAGTGCCCACTTGCTCGCGCCGTATGCGATGCCGTAGTGCGCCATGACCCCGGCAGCCGAACCGACGTTCACGATCGACCTCCCCCCCGCTCTGGCGAGCGCCCCGACCGTCGCCGCGCCGATTCCCGATGCCGCGCCGGTGACGACGTACGTACGGCCCTCATGCGAACCCATCGGCGAACCCCCTTTCCTTGCGAAGCCCGAGCTTCCATCGTGTCGTCTTGGACGGCCGTGTTGCGTCGCATCACTGATGGCGATGGCTCCCGTTGGCATACTGGACGCAACGGCACCAGATCCGAGGGAGGACACCGTGGCCGATCTCAACGCCCTCGCCCGCACCCACCTCGCTGCTGCGCTCGCAGATGAGCATGGCCGGAGCGCGGAGCTGATCCTCCGCGACGGCCCCATGCGCCAGACCATCATCGCCCTGCGGTCGGGCGTCGAGCTCGCCGAGCACAACTCGCCCGCTGCGGCGAGCCTGCAGGTGCTCATGGGCCGGGTGCGCGTGACCGGGCAGGAGCCCACCGACGTCGCCGCGGGGCGGCTCGACGCGCTCACCCATGCTCGTCACGCGGTGCTCGCTCTCGAGGACTCGGTCTTCCTCCTCACGACCGTCACCGGCATCGACAGCACCGGCGGGCCCGAGCGCGCACGCTGACGTGCGGGCACTCCTGCTCGGTTTCCATCAGCTAGAGCGATGCGCGGCATCAACAGATTCGGGTTCCCTGATACCCGAGCAACGCGGACAGTGGAAACGTGCCGCCCCGCGGCATCCGAACCAGCGGTCGTCATCACCGCACCCCGACTGAAGGATCGACGATGATCAAACTCCTCTCCCAACTCTCGTACCTCGAGCTCGCGACGCCCGACGTCGAGGCCTCCGTCCGCTTCTACGAGGAGCAGGTCGGGCTTCGGGTGCAATCGCGCGCGAACGGCAAGGTCTACCTGCGCTCGTGGGGCGACTACTACAACTACTCGCTCGTGATCGCCGAGGGCGACGAGCCGGCACTCAACGTCATGGCCTGGCGCACCACGAGCGCCGAGGCGCTCGACGAAGCGGCCAAGCGCATTGAGGACGCCGGCGTCACCGGCGAGTGGATCGACGAGGGCCACGGTCACGGTCGCTCGTACCGGTTCACCGGCCCCTACGGCCACACCATGGAGCTCTTCTGGGAGGTCGAGAAGTACCGCGCACCCGACGAACTCGCGTCGGTGTTCCCCGACCGCCCCGAGAAGCGCAGCAAGCACGCGGTCGGCCCGCGTCAGCTCGACCACGTCACGGTCGCAGCATCCGACGTGCGCGGCTTCGCGAAGTGGTACAGCGACGTGCTCGGCTTCCGGATCATGGCGTACACGGTGCTCGACGAGGCGCCCGTCACGGTGTTCTCGGTGCTCACCACGAACGAGAAGTCGCACGACCTCGGCGTCGTGCTCGACAGCTCGAGCCGCCCGGGCCGGGTCAACCACTACGCGTTCTGGGTCGACTCGCGCGAGGAGCTGCTGCAGGGCGCCGACGTGCTCATGGAGAACGGCACCCACATCGAGTACGGACCGTCGATCCACGGCATCGGCGAGCAGAGCTTCCTCTACTTCCGCGAGCCGAGCGGCATGCGCGTCGAGGTGAACACCGGGGGCTACCGCAACTACGTGCCCGACTGGGAGCCGTACGACTGGAAGCCGTCACAGGGCTCGAACAACCTCTACCGCAACGGCTCGATGCCGATGTCGATGACCGAGTCGTTCCCGCCCGACCCCGGCAAGCCCACGGCCACCGAGGAGGGCATCGTGCCGGGCACCGAGGAGGCCCTCATCAACCCCTACGCGGTGCACGGACGCGGCTGACCGACCTCTCACCGGAGCGCGGCGAGCATCGTCTCGAGATGCATTGGATCGGGACGGAGCTCGCCGCGCTCGATGCGGTGCGCGAGCTCGGTCACGACCTGGTTGACCGGCGTCGCGATGCCGACCTCGGCGCCGCGAGCGACGACGTGCCCGTTGAGGTCGTCGACCTCGCTGTGACGACCCTTACCCCAGTCCTGCAACACGGTCGTCGTGGCGCCCGGCACCACGAAGCCCGCGAAGAGCTTGTCGGTCATGATGTCGACGACCTCGTCGGGATTCGCGACCTCCTCAGGGGTGAGCCCGAAGATCGGGAGCACCGGATGCCCCAGCGCGACGCCCACGGCGAGCGCCTCGTTCCCCGCGGCGATCATCACGTCGCGGTAGCCCGGCGTGTGCAGCGCGTCGAGCATCGGCAGGCCGAGGATGGCGCTCGTGACGAGCAGCGTGCAGTTGCTCACGAGCTTCATCCACTTCGCCGCTTCGATGTCGTCGACGACCGCGACGGTGCCCGAGTGCCGGAGCAGCGACGCGATCTCCTCCTCGCGGCCCGCGGGCCCGCCGGGCAGCGCGCCGACGGCGTACCACGACCGTGAGACGCCCGTGTGGCGGTGCACGACGCCGGGCTCCTCCATCGTCGCCGAGCACTCGATGACCGAACCCATGGTGCGGTGCTGGCCCACGACCTGCTCCACGATCCCCGCCGTCATGCCGTTCTGGACACCGGCCATGAGCCCGTCGGCGGCGAGGTACGGCTCGATGAGCTGAGCCGCCCACCGGGAGTCGTACGCCTTCATGAGCATGAGGACGACGTCGAACTCATGCTTCAGCTCGGCGACCTCGCACAGGTGCAGCGTGCGCGGGCGCACGTGCAGCTCGCCGTCGGGCGAGAGGATGCGGACGCCGTCGGCGCGCATCTTCTCGACGTGCGCCGGCCACTGCTCGATGAGCACGACATCGAGCCCCGCTGCGGTGAGATCGGCTCCGACGGATGCCCCGTTCGCTCCGGCACCGAGCACCGCGATCCGCTGGTCGGCCATACCCGCCACCTCTCCTCTGTCAGCACCCATGACAGTACAGCACGGATGTACACAAAACGTGGCCAAGCCTGATATTTTGGGCGAAGCGCAACTCGCTGTAAATCAGTACTGGACACGCGTCGACGAAGAGAGCAGGAGCCATGATCCTCCACATCGCAACATTCCGCTGGAAGGACGACGTCACGGAGGCGGATGTCACGGAGCTCACGGCTTCGCTCATGCGCATGGCCGCCGACATCCCCGAACTCCGCTCCTACGCGGCCGGGCCGAACCTGCACCTGCGTCCGGGCGGTGCCGACTACGGGGTCGCCGCCATCGTCGACGACGGTGCAGGACTCGACGCCTACCTCGACCACCCCGCGCACAAGGCGGTGTACGACCAGGCCCTCGGCCGCATGATCGCCGAGCGCTCGGCCGTGCAGTTGCCCCTCTCGGAGGGATCGTTCGAGTGAGCGACATGCGAGCCGCCGTGCTGCACGCGGTGGGCGATCTCCGCACCGACGAGAAGACGGTGCCCGAACCCGGGCCGGGCGAGGTGCTCATCCGCGTCGGCGTCTGCGGGGTCTGCGGAAGCGACGCCACCGAGTTCGGCCGGGGCCTCGTCCTGGCGCAGCCCCCCGTCACGCTCGGCCACGAGTTCGCCGGGGTCGTCGAAGCCGTCGGCCCCGGCGTCAGCTCGCCGCCCGTCGGCGCGACGGTCGTGTGCGGGGCAGGTGTCTCGTGCGGCGAGTGCAAGCCGTGCCGCCAGGGCCGCACGAACCTCTGCCGCAGCTACTCGACGATCGGCTTCCACCACGACGGCGGGCTCGCGGGCTACGTGACCGCCCCCGCGAACATCGTGCTCGACGTGTCGGACTCCGGGCTGCCGATGGACACCCTCGGCCTCACCCAGCCCATGGCGATCGCGGTGCACGCCGTGCGTCGCAGCGGCCTCAAGGCCGGCCAGGACGCGGTCATCGTCGGCGTCGGCGGCATCGGCGCGTTCATCACCTTCGCGGCGGCCGCCACCGGCGCCCGCGTGCTCGTGGTCGACCGCGAGGAGGAACGCCTCGAACTCGGGCAGGGCCTCGGCGCGGCATCCGCTCTGCTCGCCGGCTCCACCCCGCTGCGCGAGAAGCTCGCCGCGCTCGGAATGGACGCCGACGTGTTCTTCGAGGTCAGCGGGTCGGCGCCGGGCCTCGCGTCGGTACTCGAGGCGGCCGAGCAGGGCTCGACGATCGTGCCCGTGGGCATCCAGCGCGGGGAACCTGGGCTGCCCCTCGGCAGGTGGACGCTCAACGAGTACGTGATCGTCGGCACCGTGGCCCACGTCTTCAAGGACGACTTCCCCGAGGCGGTGCGCCTGCTCGGCACGAGGCCCGACTGGTCGGACCTCGCACGTGAGGTGATTCCGCTCGACCGCGTCGCCGATGACGCGCTGCAACCGCTCATCGACGGCACGGCGCCGCAGATCAAGACGCTCGTCGACCCGTGGATCTCCGAGCCGCGACCTGCGGTGCACGCCCGGTAGCGCGCGCCGCGCCGCCAACGCCGCCGCGTCAGGCCGCCGCGCCGCCGCGTCAGGCGCGGAAGTCGTCCATGGCGCGCAGCGCGTCGACGGCCGAGCTGATGGGTGCCCCGCCGGACGACGGCGTGCGCGCGTCCGCCGTGCCCGCGGCGCCCGACGCAGCCGGTGCGGACGCGGCATCCGGTGCCCCTTGGTATGGCTGACGCCGCCCGACGACGAACCACACGCCCTTGGCGGGCGCGGTGCCGCGATTCGTGTAGAGGTGCGGTCGCGTGGAGTCGAACTGCAGCGAGTCGCCGGGTCGAAGCACGTGCTCCTCGAACTCGAGTTGCAGCGTGAGCTCCCCCTCGAGGAGGTACGCGTACTCGAAGCCCGCGTGCCGCATGAGCTTGCCCTCGATCGAGCTGGAGGCGCCGGGATCGTAGGTCACGAGCACGCCGTCGGCCGGACCGCCGGCGCCCACGGCGAGGCGCTCCCAGCGCACGCCGTTCTCCATCTCGATGACGGGATTGTCGGCAGCGCGCTGCACGTCGGGAAGCGGTGGGCCGCTGTGGCCGAACATGGGCGGCGGCGGCATGGCGGGCGTCGCGGCCGGCGTGGTGATGCCGAGCAGTTCGTCGAGCGACACGCCGAGATGGCTCGCCAATGCGTAGAGCGTCGACACCGACGGCTGGGTCTTGCCGATCTCGACCTGCGAGATCAGGCTCGCCGACACGCCGAGCTCCTGCGCGACACTCCGGAGGCTCAGGCCCCGTTTCGTCCTGGCCTGCCGTAGTCGTTCGCCAAGGCTTTCCGGCATGTTGCTCCCTCGTGGATTCCGTCGGGCCTCACCGGTGTCGCCGGCCTGGCCGTTGCTGCCGCAATTGTAGGGGCGAACAGGCGGCCGGGCCGGTCATCTCGACGCGAGCGGCGCTGCCCGATCTGGTGGTGGTGGCGCGGCATCCGCTCAGGTGATCGCCCACCCTCGGTCGACGTAGAGGTCCACCGCCGAGACGCCGCGGTTCCTGAGGAGGAACTGCGTCGCGTCGACGACGTCGGCCATGGTGGCCAGCTTGCCGCCCGGGGTGCGGCTCTCGTACTGCTCGAGCACGCCTTCGGGCTTGCTCGCCCAGAACGGGCTGTCGCCGACGATGCCGGGGTGCAGGGCGTTCACACGGATCGGGGCCAGCTCGAGCGCGAGCGTGTTGACCAGGCCCGTGACGCCGCCGTTGATCGTCGACACCGTCGTGGATCCCGGGTATGGCAGGTCCTTCGCCCGGCCGCCGAAGAGCACGATGCCCGTGTCGACCGTCGGCTCGAGCCGGTCGAGCAGCGCGTGCACGGTCTCGGTGTACCCGACGAGTTTGAGGGTCACCAGCCTGATCGCGCGTTCGACGCTGTAGTCGCGTACCGTGTTCTGGTCGCGTTCGATCGCGCAGAGCACGAGCCCGTGCACCTGGCCGATCGACCTGAGCTGGCCGGCGATGGACTGCGGCTCCGAGATGTCGAGGGCGACACCGGATGCCTCGGGGCCGAGCGATGCCGCGATCTCATCGGTGCGCGCCTGGTCGCGTCCGGTGATCACCACCCGGTCGCCGCGCGCGATGCAGTCCTTCGCCAGCTCCAACCCGATGCCCGAGGTTCCGCCGACGACGACGATCGTCCGTTCGCTCACTGTGTCTCCTTCAGCCCGTTCTTGGTGTGTTCCGGTTCGCCTGGAGCAGGGCGGCGAATGCGCCGTCTGCACCGGTCGACGCACCACCACCGCCACGCGGCGGGGGCCGGGTGTGCGAAGCCGAAGCCAAGTGGTACTGGACAACGGTGTACAGCAGTGCTTAACCTGAGTCAAGTCGACCCCTTCGGCAAAGTCAAGCCGACGAGCTGCGGCGGGTGGTGCGCCCCGTGCCCCCAAGCGATGCATCGCCCGCCGCCCCCCGATCGCGGCGGTCGGTGCGACCGGGCAGAATGCCGGCATGACGAGATTCGCGATCGACGCCCCGACGGTGGTGCGGCTGGCACGCGACGAGATGTCGATCTCCGACGAACACCGACTCGTGGGACCGAGCATGCTGCGTTCGCATGCGATGTCGCTGCTGTACCGGGATGTGCGGCGGGGCGAACTCGAGGAAGCCGATGCGCTCCGCATCCTCGACCGACTCACGACGATGCGCATCCGGCTGCTCGGCGACCGTGTCTCGCGCGCGGTGGCATGGAAGCTCGCGATGCAGCTCGGCTGGGACGACCCCGCCCCGGCCGAGTACCTCGCCGTCGCGAAACTCCAGGCGGACACGTTCGTGACCCTCGACCCCGAACTCGAGCGGGCGGCGCGCGGCGTCGTGCCGGTGTCGCCGATCGACGAGCTGTATCGCCGCTGACCTCAGACCTCGATGAGATGCACGTGCCGCCGGTCGGCGACGGCGAGCGCCGCGATCAACTTCGCATCGAACGTCGCGAGGGTCGCGCCGGCGATCTTCGCCAGTTGGACGAGGTGGAAGTCCGTGACCTGCCGGGGGCCGACGAGTGCAGCCAGATCGATCGACGGGTCGAGAAGGCGCGTCTCATCGCGGAGGAACCGATGTCCGCGCCACTTGCACAGACGCCGCAAGAGCGCGATCACCTCCTGCGGGGTGAGGTCTGCGCCGACGACGACCGGATTCGAGATGAGCCGAATGAATGCCGTTTCGGTGATCGGCGTGGTCGCCCAGTCGGACACCCCGGCGAACCACCGATGTGCGGCCGCGTGATGCACGTGCTGCGGGCTGACGAGCGCGACCAGCACGTTCACGTCGAGCAACTGGACGTCCGGCCGCTCGGTCATGCGTCGTCGCGATACTCGGCGACGAGCTCATCGGTGATGACATGGTCGGCGGGGCCAAGCGGCAACAGCGGGAATCCGTCTGGCGCCGCGCCACGTGACTCATTCCCGCCCATGCCGCCTGCCAGACCGCGCAGCGCGAGCTCGGAGACGGCCGTTCCGAGCGAGATGCCACGTTGCTCGGCCATTGCACGCGCGGCACGCAGCAGCCGGTCGTCGAGTTCGAGAGTGGTGCGCATGCACGAATTCTATCGCATCACCGCATCACTGCATCACTGCGCCGCCCTGCGTGAAGAACTCCACCGCCGCCTGCCGGAACACCTTCGACCCCGGCGCATTGAAGTGGTGGCGATCGGGCAACTCGACGAACGAGCCGTTCGGCGTGGCATCCGCCAACGCCCGCGACTGCGGCAGGATCGCGTCGTCGCTGCCCGTGGCGAACAGGATGGGCTGCAGCGGCGGGTGCGACGGATCGGGGTCGGCGTCGCCCAGCCGCATGCCCTCGGCGAGCGCGACGATGGCGAGGAGGTCGTTGCCCGGCACGCGGCTGGCGAGCGTCACGTAGTTCTGCGTCACCTTGTCCTCGACGGGCGTGCCGTGCTCGGCATAGGCCCGGGCCTGCTCGATCTGCAGTCGGGCGAGCGGGCGCCCGTCGGGGATGCCACCGAGCACCGCACGGTCGACGCGATCGGAGGCCTGCACCGCGACCTGCCAGCCCACGCGGGCACCGAGCGAATAGCCGACGTAGTGCACGGTGTCGATGAGGTAGGTGTCGAGCACGGTGCAGAGGTCGCCGACCAGCGCGTCCATGCCGTATTCGGATGCCTCGTACGGCTTGTCGCTCGCACCGTGTCCGAGCTGGTCGACGCCGAGCACCCGGAACCCCGCGCGCGTGAGGTCGCGCACCCAGCCCGTGTTCACCCAGTTGTCGCGGCAGCTCGACGCGAACCCGTGCACGCACAGCACCGTGGGCGCGTCCACTTCACCCCAGAGATAGGTGGCGATGCGGCGGCCCTCGGCCGACATCACGTACACGGGTGACGGCATCTCGGTCAGGGCTGGCAGCGCGGCATCCATGCCCGCCATTCTGCCGCAGGGCTCAGGCGCCGGGTCCCTCGGGCTCGTCGATCGGCGTGGGTTGCTGCCGATGCTGCCTGGCGTACTCCCGCAGGATCGCATCGGTGCCGGCGCCGCCGCGCGTGAGGAATCGACCGCGCAGCACGTCGGCGTAGTCGTCGATCGCCTCCTCGAGCATCTGGCCGCTGTTGCGCACGGTGCGATCGGGCGAGCTGCGGGCGAGCCGCGCCAGGTGCAGGCCGTACGGCAGCTGGGCCGCGAGCGACGCCTCGGGCACGTCCTCGGTGAAGTAGTGCGACTCGGCGTTCTGCCACAGGTCGACCCGCGCCTGCGCGAGGTCGGCGGTGATCGAGTCGAGCAGCCCGCTCGAGGTGGCGGACTCCATGTTGAGCAGGTGCCCGGCCGTGTCGGCCCGCTGGATGAGCGCGATACGAAGCGCGAGCGCGCGGCGTCGGCCGAGGCCCGGGTAGAGCTCGAGGAACCACGCCACCGCGGCCGTCAGCAGGGCGAAGCCGATGATCCCCTGAAACGGCGCGAACACCCGCAGCCATGGATCGACCGGATACGTGTCACCGAGCCCGAGGGTCGACATGCTGACGACGGAGAAGTAGAACGCCTCGACCGCCGCGGGATACGCATCGGGGCGGATCCCGGTGTTGTAGGCGAACCCGTCGGGAACGTGGGGCAGGTAGACCAGCGTCCATCCGGCGATCTGCAGTGCCGCCCACGTCGCGACCACGGCCACCGCGGCGATCGGGCCGGCCAGGGTGCGCCCGCGTCGGCCGAGGTTCGACGAGAGCTGCCACGTCGCGCCGGCGACGAGGTGCGTCATGCGCCCCCGGCCGGTCGGGTGCAGCACGGTGTGGAAGACCTCGTTGAGCCCGAGCAGGATCAGGGCGATGCCCGCGACCGTCCAGACCCAACTCACGTCACTGGCCCCTCCGGATGTCTCATCCGCGCCTCAGCCCTGGAAGTCCTCGGGGTCCACGTCCTCGAGGAACTTCTTGAACTCGTCGAGCGCCTCCTCGTCTTCGGTGTGCGGCTCGACCATCTCGGCGGGGATCCCGGCCTCGTCGAGCACCTCGTCGGCCACGAACAGCGGCGCCTCGGTGCGCACGGCGAGCGCGACCGAGTCGGACGGCCGCGCGTCGAGCACGAGCGAACCCGTCGGTGTCGTGAGGGAGATCTCGCCGTAGAACGTCCCCTCGTCGATTCGTGTGACCTCGATCTGATCGACGGTGGCACCCACGGTGTCGAGCAGGGTCTTCATGAGGTCGTGGGTCAGCGGCCGCGGAGCATGCTCGCCCTGGATGGCGATGAGGATCGACGTGGCCTCTTGCCCGCCGATCCAGATCGGCAGCACGCGTCCCTCGCTGGGCGCCTCGCCGAGGGGTTTCAGCAGGATGATGTGCTGCCCTGAGGCATCCAGCGCAACGCCGAGCACGCGGACCTGAACCATGCTGACTCCCGTCGAACGATCGGGTGAGACACAGCCATCGTATGTCGAGCACGGCGTCAAGCCATGGTGTCCGGTCGACAGCGCGGGGTAGAACAGGCGCATGAGCACTCCGACCCGGCCGCGCGCCGTGCTGTTCGACATCGACGGCACCCTCGTCGACTCCAACTACCTGCACGTCGAGGCGTGGCAGCACGCCTTCGCCGAACTCGGCGTCGAGACCGACGCGTGGCGCGTGCACCGCGCCATCGGCCAGGACTCCGAACGTCTGGTCACCGCGGTGGCAGGCGTTCGCGATTCCGCGTGGATCGAGCGGGCGAAGCGGCTGCACAGCGGGTACTACCGTGATCTCGCGCCGCGCCTGCGTACGTTCGAGGCGACGCGGGATCTCCTGGCCGCCGTGGCCGGCCGCGGCATCCGCGTCGTGCTCGCGACGTCGGCACCCGACGACGAACTCGCCGTGCTGCTTCGCACGCTCGATGCCGAGGCTTCCATTGATGCGACCACCTCCGCCGACGACGTCGGCCCCGCCAAGCCCGAGCCCGACATCATCGAGGTCGCGTTGCAGCGCGCGGGGGCTGACGCGGCCGACGCCGTGCTCGTCGGCGACTCGACGTGGGACATGATCGCGTCGGGCCGTGCCGGGGTGCGCGCCTACGGGCTGCGTTCGGGCGGCATCTCCGACGCGGAGTTGACGGACGCCGGTGCACTCGCGATCTTCGACGACCCGGGCGATCTCCTCGCTCACCTCGACGCTGTGATCGGCGATTGAGCGGCCTCGGCGGCGGCCTCGGCCTCGCCCCTAGTCCGAGTCCGCCGCGAGCCGCCGCAGCAGCCGCGCGAGCGTCGCCTGCTCCTCGTGCGAGAGGCCGCGGAGCGCCTCGGCCTCGCGCTCCGCGAGCCGCCGCATGGCGTCATCGACGTGGGTCGCTCCGTCGGCCGTGAGCCGCACGAGCACGCTGCGTCCGTCGCGCGGGTTGGGTCGCCGCTCGACGAGTCCGCGACGCGAGAGGTTGTCGAGCCGATTCGTCATCGCCCCACTGCCGATCATCGTGGCCTCGATGAGCTGGGCGGGGCTCAGCTCGTGCGGCGCCTCCTCACGGCGGAGCGCAGCGAGCACGTCGAACTCCCACGCGGCCAAACCGGCTCCGCTGAAGGCACTGGCGCGCAGCCGGCCGAGGCGGTTCGACACGCGCCGGAGGCGCGACATCACGTCGAGCGGGGTCAGGTCGACGTCGGGAAGACGACGAGACCACGCGTCGATGAGCAGGTCGACCTCGTCATCGCGCTCACTCACTCGCGCTCACTCACATTGGGAGGCATATCTCGACGGTACCCCGGCGAAGCGCAGGAATGACGACGACGACGGATGCCACGTGGCATCCGTCGCCGTCGCTGCGTGGTCGCTCAGACCGTGGCGGCTTCCGTGGTGCTGAGGATCGGGCGGAAGAACGCGACAAGCTCCTCGGTCGCGTTCAGCGGCAGGATGTTCGCGACGTACCCGTCGGGGCGCACCACGACGACGGCACCGGCGCGGTCGATGCCGCGCTGGTCGAAGATGTCCTCTCCCCGCGCGGGGTCGGCTGCGTAGACCTTCTCGTAGTCGGTCAGCTGGAACGGGCCGACGAGGGGCTTGAAGACCTCGGGCACGGCACCGAGGTCGACCTCCGAGTGGTTCTGCTGGTAGATCACCTTCACGTCGAACCACGCGTCGCGGTCGAGGCCCTCGGGCGTCGCGGTCACCGGCGATCCGGGCGCGGTGGCGAGCCACTCGGCCAGGTCGGTGGTGGCGGATGCCTCACCCGCGCGGGCCTGGTCGGCGAACACGTAGATGCGCCAACGCCCATCGGCCGTCGCGTGGTGGCCGAGGTGGATCGGGTTCGCGTCGCCGACCCGCACCACCTCGGCGGACTTGAAGCGCTTGCCGATCGGGAACCCCGACGCGAGGTCCTGGTGGGCGTCTTCGCCGACGATCATCGACGGCGCGTACTGGGTCATGAAGCCGGCGGGGAACTCGGCGGTGTTCACGTAGAAGTCCTCGAGTTCCGAGGGGTTCGCGAACTCCTCGGGCTTCTTGGCCATGAGCGTCGACCACTCCTTGTCGAAGTCGATGAGGTTCTTCGCGACCACCTGGCGCTCCGCCGAATACGTCGCGAGCAGGCTCTCGGGGCTGCGACCTTCGAGCACGTGGCCGAGCTTCCAGCCCAGGTTCCAGCCGTCCTGCATGGACACGTTCATGCCCTGCCCGGCCTTCGCGCTGTGCGTGTGGCACGCGTCACCGGCGATGAACACCCGCGGCGTGGCCGAGCCGACGGAGTCGCCGGTCAGATCGTCGAACCGGTCGGTGAGGCGATGCCCCACCTCGTACACGCTGTGCCAGGCGACGTTCTTCACCTCGAGGGTGTACGGGTGGATGATCGCGTTCGCCCGCCGGATGATCTCCTCGATCGGGGTCTCGCGCACCGCGCCGTAGTCGTCCTCGGGCACGACGCCGAGGTCGACGTACATGCGGAACAGGAACCCGCCCTCACGTGGGATCAGCAGGATGTTGCCCGCCTCCGACTGGATCGAGCACTTCGTACGGATGTCGGGGAAGTCGGTCTCGGCGAGCACGTCCATCACGCCCCAGGCGTGGTTGGCCTTGTCGCCCACCATGTGGCATCCGATCGCCTCGCGCACGCGACTGCGCGCACCATCGGCGCCCATCACGTACTTCGCGCGCACGGTACGGTGCTCGCCCTCGTGCTCCCCCGCGGTGCGGTGCAGGGTCACGGCGACCGGGTACTCGCCCTCGTCGGCGATCTCGAGGCCCACGAACTCGTAGCCGTAGTCGGGCGTCATGCGGGTGGGCGAGTTCGCCGCGACCTCGGCGAAGTAGTCGAGCACGCGCGCCTGGTTCACGATGAGGTGGGGGAACTCGCTGACGCCGGCGGGGTCGTCCTGCGTCACAGCGGAACGCACGATCTTCGACGGGTCGGCGGGGTCGGGCTTCCAGAACGCCATCTCGGTGATGCGGTACGCCTCGGCGATGATGCGCTCGGCGAATCCGAACGCCTGGAACGTCTCGACGCTGCGCGCCTGGATGCCGTCGGCCTGGCCGATCACGAGCCGCCCGGGGCGACGCTCGACGATGCGGGTCGTGATGTTCGGGAACTGCGACAACTGCGCCGCGGCGATCATGCCCGCAGGGCCCGTGCCGACGATCAGCACATCGACCTCGTCGGGAAGCTCTTCGGGACGGTTGAGCCCGACACCCGCGGCGGGCTTGAGCCGCGGCTCCTCGGAAACATAACCGTGGTGGTGGAACTGCACGGGGACTCCTCACTTCGCTGTGTGTTGGGCGCTCTGCGCTGTCCTTGCTACGGCAGCTGTTCTATTATCGAACTCGGAATTCACATATCGCGCATTTGATAGTAAACGGATGCCGCGCGCCCGGCAAGTCGGGCCGAATCGCCGTTGCTCAGGGCTCCGTCCCGATCCCTTCTGATCGAGAAGTCGCGAATGCACGGCGCCACCCTGCATCCGCGACCTTTCGATCTCGATACCCGGCGCCCTACGGGGTCCACCACGGCCGCAGCGGGAGGTCGCCGACGCCGCCCCCTTCGTCGGGCTTGAACGCCAGGACCTGATGCAACTGGATGCCGCCGGTCTCGAACGCGAGGCGCGATCCGGCCATGTACAGGCCCCAGACCTTCGCGGTCGGAAGCCCCACCTCGGCGACCGCCTCGTCCCAGTGCTCGACGAGGTTCGCGCACCAGTCCCGCAGGGTCATCGCGTAGTGCGGTCGCAGGTTCTCCTCGTGCAGTACCTCGAGGCCGGCGTTCTGGGCCTCGGTGATGATGCGACCCGACCCTGTCAACTCTCCGTCGGGGAAGACGTACCGGTCGATGAATCCACGGGTCGATGCTCGCGACCGGTTGTCGGGACGGGTGATGCAGTGGTTGAGCAGCAGGCCGCCTGGGCGCAGTCGGGAACCCAGGAAGCGGAAGTACGACGGGTAGTTGCGCACGCCGATGTGCTCGAGCAGCCCGATCGACGACACGGCGTCGAAGCCGGTCTCCCGGATGTCGCGGTAGTCGCCGTGGCGCACCTCGGCCAGCTCGCCGAGGCCCTCCTCGGCGATGGCTCCCTGCGCCCACGACGACTGCTCGCGCGACAGCGTCACGCCGGTGGCGCGGATGCCGCGGCGAGCGGCGTAGCGCACCATGCCGCCCCAGCCGCATCCGACATCGAGCAGCCGGTCGCCGGGCTCCAGCCGCAGCTTCTCGAACACGAGCCGGTACTTGTTCTCCTGCGCCTCGTCGAGCGACGCGTCGGTTCGCGGATAGCACGCACAGGTGTAGGTCATCGACGGCCCGAGCACCCACTCGTAGAAGGTGTTCGACACGTCGTAGTGATGGTGGATCGCCTCGGCGTCTCGGGACTTGCTGTGGCGGAGCCCCTCGGCGACGCGACGCCACCGCGGCGGCGCCTCCTGGGGTGGCGGCGCGATCGGCCGGAGGTGTTCGACCCCGATCGACCGCACGATCCGGGCCATGTCGCGCGGTGGTGGCATCCGGAACACCAGTTCGTCGGCGAGCGCCCTGAGGATCTCGTAGGGGTCGCCGGGGTGCACGCCGTGGATCTCGAGGTCGCCCGCGATGTAGGCGCGCGCCAGCCCGAGATCACCGCTCGCGGTCGCGAGGTAGGTGGTTCCCCGCGCGGTCTTCAACTCGATCCCGAACGGGGCGTCGGGCGGCCCCGACGAACTCCCGTCGTAGGCCGTGAACCGCAGCGGCAGCCGGCTGCCGGCCAGCATCTCGAGGATCTCGGCGAGGGTGAGCTTGCCCTCGTGCTCCGGCGCCTTCGCCGGCGTCGCCGCACCCGTCGGTCGTTCCTTGAACGTCGTCATCGTCGTTGCACCGCCTTCGCATAGAGGTCGAGGAGCCGTGAATCGGGGTCGTACTTCGCCTTGGCCGCACCGTAGGCGTCGCCGCCGTAGAGCCGGTCGAACTCGTCGGGCGAGTAGTAGGAGTCGGAGTAGAGCGACTTGTGTCCGTCGAGCTCGCCGACCTTGCGCTCGATCCGCCGGTTCGTCTCCCCCTCGGTCGAGCCGACCGGCACGGTCGACCAGAAGCCGACGTTGACGTACGTCTGCTTCGGGCGAAGCGGGTACAGCGGCCAGCCGGCGCTGTCGCCGATTCCGTCGCGCAACCGCAGCGGGCACAGCCAGATCGGCTCGATCGGCACGTTCGCCAGGAACCAGTCGAGGAACTCGACGCTTCGCTCGATCGGCACCTCGACGTCCTGGATCACGCGTTCGCGCGGCGGGCGGCGCTTGAGCTTCTCGAGGCGATCGCCGAGGTCGAATCGCCGCTCGAGCTTCATGAGCTTCGAGTAGAAGCTGCTTCGCCGCAGGCGCCGCGGCCAGAGCCGTCGGATGAGCGGATGCTGCGCGCCGAACGCCTCCGAGCACCAGAACCAGTCGGTGTCCCAGCGCCACAGGTAGTCGTGGATGGTGAGCCGGTCGTGCCTCGCGCCGTCATCGTGCTGGATGGAACGATAGAAGATCTGCTGGCGCGTGTAGTCGCTGACGGGTCCGGATGCCGCGGTCTGCCTGCCGACGCACAGGTAGCTCTCGTCGGCGCTGAAGACGACCCCGTCGAGGTAGTCGACGCGCTCGCCGTCGAGGCGGCCGGTCTCGATGATGTCGTCCATGGCCTCGACGAGGTCGGCGAGGGCATGGAACCGCAGGTGCGTGAGCGCGACGAATGGCTCGACGGGTTCCAGCTCGATGCGGAGGCGCACAGCGTAGCCGAGCGTGCCATAGGAGTTCGGGAACGCGCGGAACAGGTCGTCGTGCTCGCTCGGCGAGGCGGTGACGATCTCGCCGGCGCCGGTGAGGATGTCCATCTCCAGCACCGACTCGTGCGGCAGCCCGTTGCGGAACGACGTCGACTCGATGCCGAGTCCGGTCACGGCGCCGCCGAGCGTGATGGTCTTCAGCTGTGGCACCACCAGCGGCGCCAACCCGTGTGGCAGCGTCGCGGCGACGAGGTCTTCGTACGTGCACATGCCGGCGACGTCGGCGGTGCGGGCCGCGGGGTCCACCGCGATGACGTGCGTCAGCCCCGACGTGTCGAGGCCCGCTCCGTCGGCCTTCGTACGCGACCGGAAGAGGTTCGAGGTCGGCTTGGCGAGCCGAACCGTCGCCGCCGGCGGAACCGCCCGGTAGCTCTCGAGAAGGCGCTCCACGCCTGCGGCGTGAGCGGTCCGTGCGTCAGTCGCGGAAACGGACACGTCTCCACGGTAGTCCGCGGGGTGCGATGCGACCACCCGCCTGCGTTCCGGCGGTCGACGGCTTCGTCGGTGGCGGCTGGCAGACTCGTGCCATGACGACGACGATCGGCACGCCCGGCGGCACCCCCGAGCGGCCGGCCATCTTCTTCTCGGGCCCCGAGGAGTTCCGTTCCTGGCTCGAAGCCAATCACGACACCGAGACCGAGCTGTGGATGGGCCTCTACAAGAGGCACGTGCCCGACCGAGCACTGACCTGGGAGCAGGCGGTGCCCGAGGCGCTGTGCTTCGGATGGATCGACTCGGTGTCGCAGCGCATCGACGACGACGCGCGCCGCCAACGTTGGAGCCCGCGCAAGCCCTCGAGCATCTGGTCGAGCGTGAACATCGCCCTCGTCGAACGCCTCACCGCCGAAGGGCGCATGCATCCGGCCGGCATCGCCGCGTTCGAGCGTCGACGCGAAGACCGGTCGCGCGTGTACTCGCACGAGAACCCCGACAGCGAGTTGCCGCCCGAAGCGGTGGCGCGGTTGGCAGCGGATGCCGCGGCGTCCGCCTTCTGGGAGGCCGCCACGCCCACCTACCGCCGGCAGGCCAGCCACTGGGTGGTCTCCGCGAAGCAGGAGGCCACGCGCGAGAAGCGGCTCGTGCAACTCATCGACGACAGCGCGGCCGGCCGCGTGGTGCCGTTCCAGCGCTACGGGGAGACCCCGAAGTGGGTGGAGCGGGCCGCCGAGGCGGCGCGGGCCGCCTCGGCGGTCGAGTAGCGAAGCGTATCGAGACCTCGGTGGTCGAGTAGCGCCCTATTCGACCACCCGCTCCACCCCGAGCGCCTCGAGCCGCGCCGGGTCCGCGAGCACGTCGAGCCCGACGATCCGGTCGTCGCTGATCTCGAATGCCATGATCGACACGACGCGACCGCCCATCACCGCGGCGACGCCCGGTCGGCCGTCGATGAGGATCGGCGTCGAGTGCGCCGCGAGCCGGCCGGAGAGCACTGCCTGCTCGGCGATGGTTCGTGCACCCTCGAGGCGCTGGGTCGACGTGCCGAAGTCGGCGCGCAGTACCGCGCCGTCGTC
The DNA here is from genome assembly GCF_040679595.1 of Agromyces sp. NPDC052230. Lineage (NCBI taxonomy): Bacteria > Bacillati > Actinomycetota > Actinomycetes > Micrococcales > Microbacteriaceae > Agromyces > Agromyces sp. NPDC052230. The sequence continues at coordinate 245,712 of NZ_JBFAVC010000008.1, forward strand.
GAGCAGCGAGAGGAGCGCACCGAGGTCGCCGTCCTTGGCGGCGGCGAGCCAGGCGTCCACGATCCGCCGGCCGCGTTCCCGGTCGGGTTGCACCGGCTCCTCGGCGCCACGCACGCGCGGCGTGCCCGGGACGCGAGCTGCCGAGCAGCTTCGGGTGAGCGGTCGAGCACCGCGGCGATCTCCTCGAACGGCTGGCCGAAGACGTCGTGCAGCACGAGCGCGATCCGCTCGGCTGGGCTGAGCGTCTCGAGCAGCACGAGCAACGCGACGCTCACCCGGTCGCTCCGCGCGACGAGGTCGGCGGGATCGGCGTCCTCGGCGACCGGTTCGTCCCGCCACGGCTCGACCTGCCACGAGTGCTCGCGGGTGCGGCGCGGGGCGCGCAGCAGGTCGAGGCTGACCCGTGACACCACGGTCGTCAGCCACGCCGCGAGGTTGTCGATGCCCGCGGCATCCGCTCGCTCGAGGCGAAGCCAGGTCTCCTGCACGGCGTCATCGGCGTCGGCGGCCGAGCCGAGCAGTTGCGTGGCGATGGCCCGCAGCCGGGGTCGTTCGGTCTCGAATCGCCGAGCCAGGATTCGTCGATCGGTCATGTCACATCTCCTCGCGTTCGTTCGTCGGGATGTCGACGAGGCAAGGGCCTCGAACGTGACACGAGAGGAACTCCATCATGACCGCACCCCTGCTCGTGACCGGCGGAACCGGCAACATCGGCAGTCGCGTCGTGCCCCTGCTGCTCGACGCCGGCCGCGACCTTCGCCTCCTCACCCGGCATCCGCGAGCGGCCGAGCCCGGCATCCAGCATGTCGCAGGCGACACGGTCGCCGGCCACGGACTCGCCGCGGCGCTCGACGGTGTCGAGGTCGTGCTCCACCTGGCGGGCGGGGCGAAGGGTGATGACGTCGCCGCCCGAAACCTGGTGGCCGCGGCACGCAACGCCGGCGTGCGGCATCTCGTGCTGATCTCCGTGATCGGTGCCGACCGTATGCCCATCGGCTACTTCCGGGCGAAGGCCGAGGCCGAACGCCTGATCGCCGGCTCGGGCATCCCGTGGTCCGTGCTCCGGGCGGCGCAGCTCCATGACTTCGTGCTCCCGGTGGCCCGCGGCATGGCGCGGATGCCGCTGCTGCCGGTGCCCGGCGGGCTCCGCTTCGAGCCGGTGCACGGCGACGAGGTCGCAGCGAGACTCGCCGAGCTCGCGCTGGGCGCGCCGGCCGGACTCGTCAGCGACCTGGCCGGGCCCGAGGTGCTCGACGTCACGCAACTCGTGTCGACGTTCCTCGAGGTCTCGGGCGGCAGGCGTCGGCCGCGGCTGCCGGTCCGCCTGCCCGGAGCGGTCGGCCGCGCCTATCGCGCCGGCGAGAACCTCGCGGGTGCCCGGGTGCAGCGCGGCACGCGCACCTGGCGGGAATACCTGCAGCAGCGCGAGATGCCGGCCGACCCCCGGTGACGGGGCCGACGGCTGCGCTGCGAGCGGCATCCGTCGCCTCCCGGTCACATGGGCAGAGCTGCCGGAGGGTAGAGCGCGCCGTTGAAGGTGACCCGCAGGCAATAGACCGATCGGCCGGCGGTGATGAAGAGCAGATTGCGCTTCGGCCCGCCGAACGCGAGGTTGGCCACGGACTCCGGCAGGAGCAACTTGCCGATGAGGTCGCCGTCGGGGGCGAAGCAGTGCACTCCGTCCCATGCGGCCGCCCAGATCCGGCCCTCGGTATCGACCCGCAGCCCGTCGAACCGGCCGTGGTCGCAGGTGGCGTGGATCTCCCCACCCTCGAGCGTTCCATCCGCCAGCACGTCGAATGCCCTGATGTGGCTCGGTTCCTGCCGCGTGTCGGCGATGTAGAGCCGCTGTTCGTCGGGCGAGAAGGCCAGTCCGTTCGGGCGGACGAAGTCGTCGGCGACGACGGTCAGGTCACCCGTCGACGGATCGAGCCGGAAGACGTACTGGCCGTCCTGCTCCTGCTCGGCGGCGTTGCCCTCGTAGTCTCCGGCGATGCCGTAGGGCGGATCCGTGAACCAGATCGTCCCGTCGTGACGGACGACGACGTCGTTGGGACTGTTGAGCGGCCGGCCGTTGAAGGCGTCGGCGAGCACGGTGATGGACCCGTCGTGCTCGGTGCGGGTCACTCGGCGGGTGCCCTGCTCGCACGTGATGAGTCGGCCCTGGCGGTCGATGGTGTTGCCGTTGCCGTAGCCGGAGTCCTCACGGAAGACCCCGACCGCGCCGCTCGTCTCGTCCCAGCGCAGCAGGCGCGAGTTCGGGATGTCGCTCCAGACGAGGTAGCGTCCGGCCGGGAACCACACGGGGCCCTCGCTCTTGCGTGCTCCGGTGTGGATGCGTTCGACGACGAAGTCGCCATCGAGCCCATCAAATCGCTCATCCAGGCGCACGAACTGCGCCTCGATGACGGGCACGTCGCGGTCGATCGGCATGCGGACCTGTCCAATCTCGGGTGGTCCGGCCGAACCACCCGTGGGTTTCGTCGTGGGGTGCGAACCGACGGCCCGCGCCGCCTCACTTTCCCCACCCGGGTCGGGTGTTGCTTCGGCACGATGAGGATACCGCGGGGAGACCGATGGATGCCGCCCGTTTCCTCAGACCCGCGCGCCCTGCGCGATGAGGTCGGCCGCTCGCTCGCCGATCACGATCGCGGCGGCGTTCGTGTGGCCGTGGATGATCGCGGGCATCACCGAGGCATCCGCGATCCGCAGCCCCTCGACACCACGCACGCGGAGCTCCTCGTCGACGACCGAACCGGTGTCGGACCCCATGCGAGCGGTGCCCACCGGGTGGTAGAGGGTGTGCGAGTACTCGTCGATGGCGAGGGCGTCGCGTTCGGCACGCGACATCCGGTCGGAATCCACCGGTCGGATGAATCGGCGGCTCGACACCCGGCCGATCGCCTCGCTGGCGACGAGATCTTCGCATACGCCGAGGCCGAACATCAGTGCTGCGCGGTCCTTGCCGTCGGGGTCGGAGAGGTACCGGGGGTCGATGCGCGGCTTGTCGAACGGATCCGCGCTGGCGAGGCTCACCGTGCCGCTGCTCTCGGGCCGCAGGAGGATCGTGCCGATCGTCAGTCCGTGCGCGGTGTGCGGGGTGAGCCCCTGGTCGATGAACGCGACCGGGGCGAAGATGAGCTCGACATCGGGGAGGTCGAGACCCGGGTCGCTCTTCACGAACCCGTAGGCCTCGGCGACGTTCGAGGTGAGCATCCCCTTCCTCGAGACCAGGTACTTCGCCAGCTGGCCGGCCCGCTCGGCGGCGAACAGGGTGTCGTCGTGTGCCTCGACGATGAGCCCGACGACGAGGTGGTCCTTGAGGTTCTTGCCGACCTCGGGTGACTCGGCGACGACGGGGATTCCGTGCGCCTGCAGCTCGTCACGGTCGCCGATGCCCGACAGCATCAGCAGTTGCGGGGTGTTCACGCTGCCGCCCGAGAGGATCACCTCGCGGTCGGCGCGAGCGGTTGCCGTGACCCCGTCGCGCACGTACTCGACCCCCACCGCGCGTGTGCCCTCGAAGAGCACCCGGGTGACATGCGAGTCCGTCTGGATGATGAGGTTACGGCGTCGGCGGGCCGGCTTCAGGTACCCGTCGGCCGCGCTGAATCGCACGCCGCGGTGCTGGTTGACCATGGTGCGGCTGACCCCGTCGTGCACCGGACCGTTGGCCACCATCTCGTGCAGCCCGATCTCGCGGGCGGCCTCGAGGAAGGCGGCCGTCGACGCCCGCGGCGAGCGCTGCGACTCGATGTGGATGGCACCTGCATGGCCGGTTTCGTCGCCGGATGTCCCCTCCACCCGCTCCACCCGCTCCACCCGCTCCACCCGCTCCACCCGCTCCACCCGCTCCACCTTGCGGAAGTACGGGAGCAGCGCCTTCCACGACCACGATTCGCCGGCGAGCTCGGCCCACTCGTCGTAGTCCTCGGGGAAGCCGCGGATCCACATCATCGCGTTGATCGACGACGACCCACCGAGCACCTTGCCGCGCGGCCAGTAGATGCTCCGGTTGTTCAGCTGGGGCTGGGGCTCGGTGTCGTAGCTCCAGTCCATCGGCGAGCGGAACAGCTTCGAGAACGCGGCCGGGATGCGGATCTCGAGCCGGTCGTCCGCCGGCCCCGCCTCGAGCAGGAGCACGCGGTGCGCGGGGTTCTCCGAGAGACGGCTCGCCACGGCGCATCCGGCCGACCCTGCCCCGACGACGATGAAGTCGACGCTCGCTGCATCCATCGCATGCTCTCTTCGTCGGGGGCTGGGAGACGTCTCAATGTAGCGCTCGACGGACGCAGGTCGCAGCCACGCCGACGGATGCACGGCTCGAGATTGCTCGACACCCACGACCGCGAGGAGCACAGTGAGAATGCGGCATCCGATCATCTCGGCATCCGAGTCCGACGAGGGAGTCCCCATGGCGTACACGATCACGGCATCCGTCGCCGACGACCCAGCCGACTACGCGCGGTTCGGACTGGACCCGACCACGATCGCCCGGTGGGAGGACGGCGCCCGGACCGACAACCGGCGGGGCACCTACGAGTGGTGGTACTTCGACGCTCACCTCGACGACGGGGCGAAGGTCGTCGTGGTGTTCCAGAACAAGGACGTCGTGAATCCCAACCAGCCCCTGTCGCCGCTGCTGCGACTCAGCCTCGATCTGCCCGACGGCCGGTCGTTCGAGAAGATGGTGAACCTACCGGCCGCGTCCTGGTCGTCAGCGACCGACAAGGCCGACCTGCGGATCGCCGGCAACCGATTCGAAGGCGATCTGCACACCTACCGCATCACCGCGACGGCCGATGAGGTGTCGATCGACGTGACGCTCACCGGGCAGATCCGGCCATGGCGGCCGGCAACGGGGCACCTGCTCTTCGGTGCGAACCGCGAACTGGAGTTCGCATGGCTGCCCGCCGTGCCGCAGGGCGCGGTCGCGGGCAGCTACACCGTCGACGGGGTGACGACGACGGTGACCGGAGTCGGGTATCACGACCACAACTGGGGCAACGTGGGCCTGCTGAAGATCATCCACAACTGGTACTGGGCGCGCGGCCAGGCCGGTCCATACAGCGTCATCGCGTCCTACATCACGTCGGTGGAGAAATACGGCCATCAGGCGATTCCGGTCTTCATGCTCGCGCGCGATGGTGAGATCGTGGCGGATGACGCGTCGCTGGTGCGGTTCGAGACCGAGGGCGTGTACACCGACGACGTCACCGGCAAGCCCGTGGCCTCGGTCGTCCGCTACTCCTACGCGCACGGCGACGAGGAGGTCGTGGTCTCGTTCACCCGGGAACGCAACCTCGCCCGCGCGCTCATGGTCGACGGGTTGCCGCGCACGAAACGCCTCCTCGCGAAGCTCGCACGATTCGACGGCGCGTACCTGCGCTTCGCCGGGCAGATGACCATCACACTGTTCCGGTCGGGCGAGCGGGTCGAAGAGTACACCGATGACGCCATCTGGGAGTTGATGTACTTCGGTCACGCTCGGGTGCCTGAGTCATCCTGACCCGGACGTTCGCTGCTGAGCGATCGAAGCTCGTATCGGCGAACGCGCACGAACTTCGTCGCGGCGCAGGTCGAGAGCAACGGCTCGGAACGGGCCTCGTCGAGCTCGACGGTGATGACGCCGTCCGTGGCTTGCAGGCGTACTCGCCAGCCGGCGCCGTCAGCTTCCTCGGCGATCGGGGCGAACGACTCGATGCGGTCATCGCCGAACGCCTCGCGTGCGTAGTGCTGGGCGGCCTGCGCCGGGTGCGACAGGGAGCTGCGCCCGCGGTATCGCTCGGGCACGATGCGCCCGTCTTCGAAGGCGTCCGCGATCCGCACCGGGTCGCCGTCATCGGCGTACCCGTAGTAGAGGCCGTGCGGGAAGACGACCATCGTTCCCGCGAACCGGTCGCCGCCGAGGTGCGAGCATTCCCACGTCTCCTCGGGGCGTGCCTCGGCGAGCGCCGTGACCACGCGGCGTCCGCGCACCGCGCAGCACTGGTCGTGACGGGCATGGGTGCAGACGCAGTAGAGCGGTCGCGACGACCGGATGCCGGTGGACCCATCGAGCGGCACCTTCAGGAGCGCCGCGGCATCCGTCGCCTCACCCCACACCACGGCCTCGCGACTGGGGCGCGAATCGACGATCGCCCATCGCTGCGTCGTCGGGGTGATTCGGCGGCCGGTGCGCCGAATGGCGAGGGCACGCATGCCGACACCCTCGATCCGTCGTACCAGGGCCCGCCCGAGCTCGCGATCGAACGGCTCGTCGAGCAGGGCGTTGTGTCCCCAGCTCGCCGCGACCTCGATGAGGAACCAGCGCAGCCCACGCGGACCGGTGCCCACGAGCGAATCGTTTCGCTCCCGGGCACGGTCGCTGCACGGCGCCCAGTGCTCGACGGGGAGGGTCACCCGGATGCCACCACGAACCCCTCACGCACGAGTCGGCGCACGACGACGATGGCGCTCTCGACGTCGAGCTCGGGCAGCTCCCCCGGCGTGACGACGTCTCCCGTGGCGAGTCGTCGTACGGCGGGCTCGGCCTCGGCCGGCAGCGACAGCGTCTTGGTCCGCGCCACGATGCGGACCCGGTCGTCGACGGTCGTGATGCGGACCGGAAGCGACCGACGCCACCGCACCGGGGTCTCCGGGGCGAGGCCCGCGAGCGCCTCGAGGGTCGCGAGCGGAGCGACCGGCTCGGCGCGGGTGTCGGCGTCGAAACGGGCGCTGAGCCCGGCCGTGGGCATCGAGGCATCCGACCGCTGCAGCATCTCGATGAGGGCCTGCACCGTCTCCTCGACGATCGGCTCGAGCGACTCGGAGTCGCGCAGGTCGATGCCGAGCGGCAGTGACGCCCGGAGCGCGGGGATGTCGCCGACCTGATGGAGCAGTGCGTCGACGACATCGGCACGCGTATACGCAGACATGCCCACGGTCAGGTGCACGGAGGTCGCGCCGAGCGCAGTCGCCGAATGGATCCATCCGCGCGGAAGATACAGCGCATCGCCCGGTCGCAGCACGGCGTCGATCACCGGATCGTGCGTCGCCGCGCGGGCGACAGCGGCCCGATGCTGGTCCCATGGTTGGGTGCGTAGCGGGTCGACGTGCACGGGCGCGTGAATGTGCCAGCGCTTCTCGCCTGAGATCTGGAGCACGAAGACGTCGTGCGTGTCGTAGTGCGGTTCGAACCCCTGCGACGAGGGTGGGGTCACGTACGCGTTCACCTGCGCCGGGTGCCCGAGGTCGTCGATCAGCGCACGAGTGAACTCGATGATCGGTGGCCACAGCCGGTGCAGCCCCTGCAGCACGATGGTCGCGCCACCGGCGAACTCCGTCATCACCTTGTCGGCCGAGACCTGATCCGCGATCTCCGCTCCGAAACCGCCTGAGCCGGTGTAGGCGGATGCCGCCAGCACGGTTCCCTCGTGCGCCATCCGGATGAATGGGGTGCGCACGCCGCGACGGGTGATGAGCTCGTCGACCGCCGCGGCCGAGAACAGGTCCTCGAAGTCGGCGTCGAGGTCGCCCGCGGTGGAGAGGAGCGGCTCACGGCCCCAGTGCCGCTCGGCGAACTCCTCGGCCGACACTCGGATGCACCGCGAGAGCGCGGGCCGAGTGACCGACCCGCGCTCCGCTGGGGTCATTCCGCGGAACCGTCGGCGCCGCCGTCGTGGCCAGCGGGGTTGGCGCCGCCATCGGCAGGGCCCTCCCCCTCGGCCGCGGAACCATCGGCGCCGCCGTCATGGCCGCCCGGGTTGGCGCCGCCGTCGGCCGTGCCCTCGCCGCCGGCGGCGGACCCGTCGGCGCCACCGTCGTGGCCGGCCGGGTTGGCACCGCCGTCGGCTTCGCCTTCGCCCTCGGCGCCGGGCTCGAGGGTGATGTCGTCGTCATTGATCGTCATGCGATGTCCTCTCGTTGGGTCTGGGCTCAGGGTATCGAGTGGCCTCGGCGGATGAAACGGCTTGACGGGACACATCTCAGGACGGCGAGGTGGGTTGCACCCGCTCGAAGAGGTGCTCGTACCGCAGCACCAGCCCGTCGTCGTCGACCTCGAGGTCTGCCTCGAAGCCGGATGCCACGCCGAGGTCGACGTACCGAACCCGGTTCGGCCGCAACCGCTCGTATCGCTGCCGCGATCGCTGCACGGTCATCGTCGCCGCATCTACGTGGCACGTGTCGAGCGTGAGGCTATCGCCCGGGGTCGTGGGCGTCCGCCGGATCGGGAACGTGTTGCAGAAGGGCGTGACCGAGAGGTCGGGTTCCTCCGCGCCGTCGAGATTGGGCCGGGGTTCGCCGTCGACGAGCCATCCGCTGCGCCATCCGTCGCCCGAGCGTTCGACGACGAGCCGCCGATGGTCGGCTGCGCCCCAGCGCTCGACCTCGAGCGATCGAGCCCGCCAGTCGCGTGTCAGTCGCCACCGATGGTCGAGCCGGAACCCGCCGTCTTCGAGACATACCACCGTCGACTCGGCGACGATCTCGTCGGGCGAGACCGTCACCACCAGCCGTTCGAGGCCGGGCACGTCGTTGCGGCGCCAGAACAGGATCACAACGAGGCCATGAACCCGTTCGCGACCCTCGCGACCTTGTCGACGTAGTCGTTGTCGTGGTTGTACGAGTACACCGCCGCCCGCCACTCCTCCGGGGTGGTGATCGGGCCCGACGAGCAGAGGTAGCGTGCCGTGGCCAGCGCGGCGTCGTCGATCTGGTTCGGGTCCGTGACCTCGTCACCGTTCGCGTCGCTCGCCCACTTCGCCCACGTCGACGGGATGAACTGCATCGGCCCGACGGCCCGGTCCCACGTGGTGTCGCCGTCGAAGAGTCCGCCGTCGGTGTCGGCGATCTTCGCGACGCCGTTGCCGTCGAGTGCGCGCCCGATGATCGTCGGCGACGAGTACCCGGCCGAATCCAGCACCGAGTCGCCGTGATTCCCGTGATCCGACTCGATCGAGCCGATCGCAGCGATGGTCGTCCAGTCGAGACCGCATTCAGGCTGCTCCTCGGCGATCGACACGTGCGCGAGCGCATAGGCCGACAGGGCGCGCTCGGGGATGCCGGTCGCAGCGGCGGTTCGCGACATCCACTCGGATTGGATCTGCGGCACCATCAGCTCTGCCAAGCCAGACAGCGCCGGGTCGGACAGCGCCGCGTCGTCTCCGCCCGTGGCCGACTGTCCATCCGGCCGCTCGACGTCTGCGGGCTGCAGGACCACCGGCGGCAGGGCCGCTCGTTGCCCCTTCACGGGCGGGGCCTCGAATCCGCCGGGGTTGGTCGCGAGGCCCACCACGTTCACGGCGAAGACCGCACCGACCGCCAACGCGACCACGCCTGCAACCAGGCCCGTGTAGCTCAGTGCGTGTCGTGCGGCCTGCCACGCGGCGGCGCGCCCGCTGGCCCTCGCTGGGCGCTGCTCAACGTCGTCATCGGGGTTGAAGTCATCGTCCCAGGACATCGGTGAGCTGCTCCGTTCGGGCGTTCGTACGAGGGGTGCCCGCGGGTCGATCGTCGCCGTCTCCAGAGAGGGTGGCTCGCCGATCCCGTCCTTTCAGGGTACGCGCGCCACGGCGAACCGCAACGGGAAATCGGCGTACCCGGAGCGCTGCGGCCGCGGCACCGAGAGCGGGACCGCGACCGCAGTGCTCAGGCGGATCAGGGTGCGATCACCGTGAACTTGTTGTAGTTCGTCTTGCTCCCGTCGGGTCGGTAGTTCTTCTCGATGTTGCCGGCCGAGTCCACCGAGAACCAGTTGAGCGTCGTGCCGACCGGGACCGTGATGACCTCTCCGCCCTCACGGATGCCGGCGCTGGCGTACAGCGTGGACTCGTAGGTGGGCTTGGACCCGTCGAGCGTGTAGAACACGGCGGCCGCCTCCGACGTGGCGAAGGTCAGGTCGACCATGCCCGGCTCGCCGCTCGCCGAGACGGCCACGGTGCTCTCGGGACGCACCTTGTCCTTGCCGAAGTCGTGTGCGACGCGCATGAGCTCGATGAGGCCGTTGGCGTACTCCTGCGACTCCGCGTGCGCCGAGGCGCCGCTGGGGTTGGAGTTCGAGAACGGCGGCTGGAACTGCGTACCGACCTCGAAGTTCCACGCGTAGATCCCGTGCTTGTACCAGAGCATGTCGCCGGAGTTGCCGGCGGCCGAGTACAGCACGTCCGAGATCGGGCCGGTGCGCGCCGGCGTCACCGACATGCCCCGGTACCGCTTGATCTCCGTGAGGATGCGTGATGAGGCGCCCCAGAAGTAGGACTCCTCCTCCAGCGTCGGGCGCGGCGCCGAGATGCGACCGTCGGAGATGTACGCGCCGGGCGACCACATGAAGTAGTTACCCGAGCTGTGCAGGTTCATCGCGAACTTGATGTTGTCGTTCTGCGACGCGATCCAGTCGATGTTGGCGTTCTCCGGCTCGCTCAGCTCGGACGGACCGGCGTAGGTGCCGCTCGTGCACGAGGTCGACGCGCCGTCGTACCCATCGAACAGGCTGTACGTGTCGTAGTTGCGGTTGTTGTCGACGCCCCAGGCGTTGCGTGCCAGGTAGTCCGCATTGCCGGTGCGGGAGCAGTGGTTGGTCATGTTCTTGCGCTGCGACGCGAAGTCGTAGAACGAGTAGTGACCGCCATCCGGGTTCACCGACGGCACGATCCAGATGTCGAGGTTGTTCACGAGCTGCTTCGTCCTGCCGTCGAGCTCGTAATTGCGCAGCAGGCGCTCCGCGGCCTCGATGGTGACGAGCGGCGGCACCCATTCGCGTGCGTGCTCCTGGGCGTACGCAAGCACGCCCATCTTCGAGCCGTCGCGCACCTTGCCGATCCGGATCGCATAGACCGACTGCGGGTCGCGCGACACGGTCGACGGCGCGTTGAGCCCGTCACTGAGCGCGGTGGCCGCGACCGGGGCGACGACCCCGGCGCCCGCGTTTCCGCGGTAGGTGTAGGCGGTGACGAGAGCGGATGCCGCGGGCGACGCGTTGATCGCTGCGACCACCTGGGCGGCGGTGCTGGTCACGGCGCCGGCGCTGTTCGTGGCGAGCGAGACGGTGATGTCGTCGCCGGCGACCGTGACGTCGAGCGGGGAGTCCGCCGCACCGGGGTCGGCCATCGCGACGCGGAGGTCGTTGCCGCCCTCGTGTCCCCAGGCCGTCGAGTCGATGGCGACACGGCTGGCGTTGCCGGTGCCGAGCACGGCCTGCGCGAGGCGCCGGTAACCGTTGGTCTCGTTCGGCAGCTCGACGATCTCGGCGATCTCCGGGTACTCCGCCGCGAGCGCCTGGATGCGGTCGTACAGCTCCGTCGGCGTGAGGTACGACGTGATGAAGTCGGACTGGTAGTCGGGGCTCACCTCGGGCTCACCCTCGATGGGCAGCCAGTCGTTGACCTTCGCCGTCGCCACGTCACCGGTCGGGCTGGTGATGCTGATGGTGTCGGGGCGCGTCGGCACGACCGCTGCGCCGCGGTGGTACAGGTACACGCCCGCGTCCACGAAGCGCGAGATGTTCTGCGTGCCGCCCGAGCCGAGCTCGGTGCCGGGCCCGCTGTCGCGCTGCACGGTGAGCTGTGCCGAGCTGGTCTGCCCGCCGGCCCATTTGGCCTCGACGGAGAGGTAACCCACGCCGAACGAGGTGTAGTAGTCGGCGCGGATGATCTTGACGTCCGAGACCGCGGCGCTCTCGGCGGCCGCGGCGAACTCCTCGTTCTCCTCGACGGCCGCGGCGATGGTCGCGTCGCGTTCGGCGAGCACCGACTCGGTGTCGTCCTCGTCGTGCACGGTCTTGCCGACGGTGAACCCGCGCGCTCGGAGCGCCTCGGCTTCGCCGTCGCTGATGACCGCGTGTGCGGTGATCGTGCCGTCGGGGTTCACGTGCACGCCGTGATCGAGGTCGACCCCTGTGCCGACCAGGCGATCGAGCTCGGTCTGGTCGGGCAGCACCACCTCGACGACGCCGACCTCCTCGTGGGCGTCGTGCATCAACTCGGGCGGGGTCTCCGAACCGGCCGCAGCCCCGATCGGCATCAGGCTCGTCAGTACCAGCCCGCCGACCGCGGCGACCGTCGCCAGCCCCCCGAGTGTTCTCCGTCTCATCGTTGACATCAGGCGTTCCTCCCCATCGCTTCTGGCGCTGTCGTGCAGCTCGATGCCGGGAATCACGCGACGGATGACGCGACAGCGCAACTTCCGACGGCGCCGTCGTCGCCCAGGTTGCGGGCCGCGACGGTGCGTGGGTTATGTCTATTGGATGGCGACTTCTTCCGTCAAGAGCGACAAAAGTCCGAGACGTACGGAAAAACTCGCCTCGCATGCACCGTTGGTCGATCTGCGACCCCACTCGTTCGACGCTCAAGTGAAGAACTTGGACCAGAACAGAGGAGAACATCATGGGCAAGGTCATCTTCGACATCAGCATGTCGCTCGACGGGTTCATCGCCGCCGACGGCATGACCGCCGACGAAGGCATGGGGGCCGGTGGCGAAGTGCTGCACGATTGGGCGTTCGCCGGCGACGATCGCGACCGAGCGTTGCTCGAACGAGCCGGCACGACGCTCGGCGCGGTCATCGCAGGGCGCCGCACCTACGACAACTCGATCCGGTGGTGGGGAGCGGATGGCCCGACCGGCCCCGCCCGTGTTCCGCTGTTCGTCGTCAGCCATGGCCGCCCCGAGAACGTGCCTCCCGACAGCGTCTACACGTTCGTCGGCGACATCCGCTCTGCGCTCGAACGGGCACGTTCCACAGCCGGCGACGGCGACGTCGGCATCATGGGCGGCGCCGACATCGCGAGGCAGTACCTCCGGGCCGGGCTCGTCGACGAGGTCTCGATCCACCTCGCGCCGGTGCTCTTCGGCAGCGGCACGCCGCTCTTCGGCGATGGCGAGTGGTTCGGCGCCCACGTGAAGCTCGAGCGCACTGATTTCTTGGCGACGGATGCCGCAACGCACCTTCGGTTCCGCGTCGTGACGTGACGGTGGGCACCGGCCGTCAGATCAGCGAGGCCGCCGCGTGTCGCAGCAACGGATCGCCATCGCGCGCCCATCGAGCGACGATGCGACGAGCGCGCGACGCCTCGGCACCCTCTAGCCGTTCGATCAGCGGGCGCACCACATCGATGGCGAGCGGGGTGACGAGCTCGGGCACGCGCGCATCGCGGAGCAACTGCTCGAGGCGCGTGAGGTCGGATGCGAGCAGCTCGGCAACGTTCCCCTGCAGCAGGACGATCGCGGCGAGCCGCCGCTCGAAGATCGGCACCGACCACAGCTCCGACGCGAGCGCCGTGATCTCGTCGTGCGTCATGTCCGGGTGCCGCCGGCCGGCGTCGCGAACCGTGCCGCGAACCGCGCCGACCGACGCGCCGTAGAAACGCAGGCCACCGCCGACCCGCTCGGCATCCGCGGCAGCCCGCTCCTCGGAACCCTCGGCCTGGAGCCTGCGATCGATGAAGGCGGCGGCAGCGGAGGTCACCGTTCGATTCTGCGGCAACGAGCCCGGCACCTCGGCCGATCCTCGGCCGACACGTTCGGTCAGCGCCGCGGCGTCCACCCGGGCGGGAGCGGGCCGTCGATGGTGGCCCGCTCCTCGTCGGCCTCCGCAGACCATCCCTGCGCGGCATCCGTCGAATCGAACCCGCCGCGCGCCACCCGGAACCCGACATCCTCGTGGTGCATGCGCGGCGCTCCACCGCGTCGTGTCGACGCGCGCACGCTCCACGCGTCATCCGCGAATCCGCCGCCGCGGAACACCCGATAGTCGTCGTAGCGCGCTGGATCGAGCAGGTCCCAGCACCACTCCCACACGTTGCCGAGCATGTCGAAGAGCCCGTTGAGATTCGGATGCTTCCCGCCGACCGGCTGCGGCGCCGTCACGCCGTCGGCGCTCGTCCAGGCGATCTCCTGAAGCGGACCGTAGTGCGGGCCGGTCGACCCGGCGCGGCAGGCGAACTCCCATTCCGCCTCGGTCGGCAGCCGGTACCCGTCGGCGTCGACGTGCCACGTGACGTCCTCACCGTCGAACGTGTACGCCGGGTCGAGCCCCTCCCACTCGGAGGCGGCGTTGCAGAACCGGATGCATCGCAGCCAGCTCACGTCGGTCGCGGGGCGTCGCGGGTGCGACGCCGCCTCCCCCAGCAGTTCGCCGAGTTGGGCCTGCGTCACCGGGTACACCCCGATCTCGAACGGCTCGAGCTCGACATTCCAGCGCACCTTTCGGCGCGCGTCGTGCAGCCTCACGGTGCCGCCGCTGATGCGAGCCAGCTCGATGTCGGTCATCGAGGCAGTTCAGCGCGGGCGGCCGCTCGGGTCGACGCTCGCTCGTGGTAGGTCAGGTCGAACGTCTCGACCAGCGTCCCCGGCTCGGACCCTTGAGGGCCGCTCCCGAGGATCGAGATGAGCAGCTGCCCGGCGCGCAGGCCGGCCTCACGGGGACGCAGGTCGAGGGCGCTGATCGGCGGCTGCACAATCGGCAGCGTCGCGCTGTCGACGTAGGAGACCACCTGAATGTCGCCCGGCACCGCACGGCCGAGTTCGCGCAGCGTCGAGAGGATGCCCACGCCCAGACCCTCGGGCACGCAGACGATCGCGTCCACGTCGGACCTCGTCGCCATGAGTCGGTCGACGATCCGATGCAGCTCGGTCGCGACGGGAACCCCCGTCAGAGAGAGGAATGAGAGCCCTACTCCCGTTTGCGCCGCCCAGGCGGACGCAGCGTCATTCACCGCACTGACCCACGTCTGGTCGACGTCGGGGCTCAGCACGACGACCGACGTTGCGCCGCCGGCGCGGAGCCGCTCGAGGAGCAGCGTGGTCGCTGCCACGTGGTCGGCGACGACCGACGCGGTGGGCTGTGGCACACCCGGTGGGACGAGTTCAGAGGTGACCACTGGCTTGCCGCCCTCGAGTATCGCCCGAGCCAGTTCATCGTGTCCGTCGACGTCGGCCATGACGAACCCGTCGACGTGCAGGCTTCGTGCCTTGCCCGGGGGGAAGTCGCCGGGAATCAGCGATACCGTGAGCTCCTGGTCGTTGGTCGCCTCCACCACGCCGAAGGCGAAGTTCATGTAGTACTCCATGAACCGCAGGCCCTGCGGCAGCCACAGGCCGATCGAGCCGGCACGCGCCCGGCGAAGATTCCTCGCCCCGCTGTTGGTGGAGTAGCTGAGGCTCGCCGCCGCCGCGACCACACGCGCGCGCGTTTCGGCCGACATCCGACCACCGCCCGTCAGGGCGCGCGAAGCGGTGCCCCGCGAGACGCCGCTGAGATCGGCGACGTCCTGCAGTGTGGGTGGGCGTGTGGCGGCCATCGGATGCACCCCCTCCTCGAGCGATCCTATGTGATCGCCGAAGCGGCGTGGACAAGATTGACCAATCGATTGCGCAATTGGCGAACATGATGCAGACTCAGCTCAGTCACCCCGTAGCGGCCCTTCCGGTGCACGGGTCAGCATTCAACGAAGGAGTTGCTCGTGACCCTGGATTCGACCCTGCTCGACGACGCACCCAAACCGGGAGCACTCAAGACCGCCGCACTCGGAACCTGGGGCGTCGTCTTCCTGGTGGTGTCGGCTGCCGCACCGCTCAGCGTGCTCGCCGGCATCGGTCCGCTCGCCGTGCTCATCGGCGGCGTCTCCGCACCGCTGGTGTACGCCATCGCCGGCGTGGTCCTCGCGGTGTTCTCGATCGGCTTCCTCTTCACCGCCCGCAACCTGAAGCCGATGGGTGGCTTCTACACGTACATCGCCGTCGGACTCGGGAGGGTGGTCGGCCTCGGTGCCGGGTTCCTCGCCTGGGCCTCGTACAACCTGCTGCAGATCGGCCTCTGGGGGCTGTTCGGCGTGATGGCGGAGGGCATGCTGGCCGAGGTCTTCGGCATTCAGCTGCCGTGGTTCGTCCTCGCCCTGATCGGCGCGGCGCTCGTGTTCGCCCTCGCGGCTGCCGGCGTGGACGTCGGGGCCCGCGTGCTCGGCGTACTGCTCGTGCTCGAGACGGCACTCCTCGTGGTGCTGGCGACGTCGATCCTGAGCCAGCGCGGTGGAGACCTGGGGTTCGCCACGTTCGCACCCGAGAACATCTTCACGCCGAGCATGTTCGCGATCCTCGGCTTCGGGTTCGCCGCGTTCATGGGGTTCGAGTCGACGGTGCTCTACCGCAACGAGACGCGCAACCCGGCCCGTTCCATCCCGCGGGCGACCTACATCGCAGTGGCGTTCCTCGCACTCTTCTACACGGGCACGCTGTGGCTGGTGATCCAGGCCTTCGGCGATGCGAACGTGCAGGGCGTGATCGCCGAGGACCCCGCTGCGTTCTTCTTCATCGCCATGGGTCAGTACGTCGGCGACTGGGGCGTGGCCGTCATGTTCATCCTGATCGTGTCGAGCATCTTCGCGGGGCAGCTCGCGTTCCACAACGCCATCAATCGCTACAGCTTCGCGCTCTCGCGCGACGGCATCCTTCCCGCCTTCTTCAACCGGACGAACCGAGCCGGCGCACCCTGGCTGGCCGGGCTGCTGCAGACCGTGGTCGCCATCGCCGTCATCCTCGCATTCGGGATCGCGGGCCTCGACCCGCTGACCCAGCTCGTGATCCTCGTGAACTCGCCCGGCGTCTACGGCATCATCACCCTGCAGCTCCTCGCATCGATCGCCGTGCTGATCTTCATCCTCAAGAACCGGGGCCTCGAGCGGAAGTGGTACGTCCTTCCCGCGGCCATCTTCTCGATCGTGGCGATGACGGTGCTGCTCGCCATCCTCGTGTCCACGATCGAGTACCTGACCGCCGCAGGGCCTGCCGTCAATGCGGTCATCCTCGCGGTGGTACCGCTGGTGCTCGTCGCCGGAGCGATGTACGCGATGGTGCTCCGCACGAACAGCCCCGAGCGCTTCGCCCGGATCGGCGGCGAAGGAATCGACCAGCCGTGAGCACGAACATCATCGCCGACACCGTGCTCCTCGGCGGCAAGGTGATCACCATGGGCGACGATCAGATCGCACCGGAGGCCGCCGAGGGTCTCGCCATCGCCGACGGGCGCATCGCCGCCATCGGCGACCGGCAGGAGCTGCATCCGTTCATCGGCGATGGCACGAGGGTGATCGATCTGCCGGGCGCAGCGATCCTCCCGGGTTTCGTCGACAGCCACATCCATCCCGTCTTCGGGCTGGCGCTCACGCGGGGCGCCGACCTCACCGGCTGCCGCACGCTCGCCGAGGTGGAGCATCGGCTCCGCACCGAGCTCGCGTCCCTAGGCGACCGAGACTGGCTCCTCGGTTGGGGCCTCGATCCGAATGCGTTCGAGGGTCGCGAGGTGACGAATCGCATCCTCGACGAGGTGGCCCCCGACCGTCCGGCGTTCATCCGGTTGTTCGACGCGCACGCCGCGCTGGCCTCTTCGACGGCGCTCGAGATCGCCGGATGTCGCGGCGACGAGTCGTTCACCGACGGCTCGCGGGTCGTCACCGACGCGAACGGCAACCCGACCGGCTACCTGCTCGAGTTGCAGGCGATGGCGCTCGTCGAGCCGTCGGTGCCGCAGCTCACCCTCGACCAGCGGGTCGACAGGCTCTACGAGGTTCTCACGCAGATGGCCCGCGCCGGCTTCACCGCTGGGCAGGTCCAGGACCTGGCGCCCGACACGATCGAACTCCTCCGGGCCATCGAGCAGACGAGCGAACTGCCCATCCGGCTTCGGATGTCGCCGTGGTTCGAGCCCGGCACGGCGATCGAGGAGGTCGACCGGCTCGCGGAGCTCCAGGGGCTGCACGGGCGCCGGTGGGTCGTCGAGGGCGTGAAGCTGATGATCGACGGCACGATCGACAACGGCACGGCGTGGCTCCACGAACCTGACTGCCTCGGGGAGTCCACGAAGTCGCTCTGGCTCGACCCCGGCCAGTACCGCGAAGCGCTCAGCGAACTCGACCGACGCGGCATCCCGACCACCACGCACGCCATCGGCGACGCCGGCATCGACTTCGTGGTGCGGGCCATCACCGACCTGCCACAGCGCAAGGCGACCCACCGTGTCGAGCACATCGAGACGATGACGGATGCCGCGCTGCAGCTGTTCGCGTCGTCGGGCATCATGGCCAGCATGCAGCCGACGCACTGCACGCTGTTCACGAGGGCGGACGGCACCGACCACTGGTCGAAGCGCCTCGGCGAGGAGCGTGCCGCACGCGGGTTCCGCACCGGCGACCTCGCCAGAGCCGGCGTTCCCCTTGCGCTGGGCTCGGACTGGCCGATCGCACCGAGCGACGCGGTCGGGATCCTCGCCGACGCGCAATTGCGACGGCCTCATGACGACCCGGACGCCGCGCCAGTGCATCCCGACCAGGCGCTCAGCCCGTCGGATGCGCTTCGCGGATTCACCAGGCATCCGTACACGACGATCGGACAGCGCGGCGGCATCCTCGAGGTCGGTGCATCCGCGGATGTCACCGTGCTCGATCGCGATCCACTCACCACCGACCCCGAGCACCTCGCCCGCGCGGAGGTGCTGCTCACGCTCGTCGACGGCAGGATGGTGGCCGAACCTATCCGATCCACGATCACCACCGCACCGGAGCTCACGTGACGCACGCACCGCCTGTCCCGACCCTCTCACCCGCCTTCGACGTCGTCGTGCAGCTCGGCCCGATGGCCGACCATGGGCTCACCCGCGCCGGCCACCGGCGAGTGATCCCCATCGTCGGCGGTCGGATCTCGGGCGCATTCGATGCCGAGATCCTGCCCGGCGGGGCGGACTGGCAGTTGGTACGCGCCGACGGTGCGATCGAGATCGATGGCCGGTACACCGCGCGCACGCACGACGGCGAGCTCCTGTACCTCCAAGTGACCGGCGTTCGTACCGGCTCTCCCGATGTGCTCGCCGCGCTCCTGCGGGGCGACGACGTCGCTCCCGACCGGTACTACTTCCGCACGGTCGTCACCATCGAGACCGCTTCAACGAGACTCGCGCACCTCGAGCACTCGGTCTTCGTGGCGTCGTGCGTGCGCGACGCCGATGCGGTGCGCTACGCCGCGTACCGGGTGACCTGACACGCCGACGCGATGACGCCGGGGAGTTCAGTGCCTGGCGGTGAAGCGCCCACGACGGTGGCGCGCCGTCTCGATCTCGTCGACGATCGCAAGCGCGAGGTCGGCCGCGGCGATCGTCGACTTCCCCTCCTCATCCTTGAGCAGCACGTCGCCGCCGAGGACGTACGTCCCCTTCGGGGTGGTGCCGAGCCACGATCCGAAGTCCTGGGGCGGGCTCACGAAGAACCAGTCGAGCGATTCGGGACTCGCCTTGAGCAGCTCGAACGCCGTGAGCCCCGTCTCGATCTCGGGCTTCACCTCGGCCGGCAGCTGCTCGCGCGTGAGCTCCCACAGGGTGGGTCCGCCCTCTTCTGCCTGCAGCGACGAGGCGCCGCCGATGTAGCCGAGCCGCGTGGAGCTGTCGGCGAGCCGCGCGATCAGATCCTCGACGACGCCCTCCACCTTCCCGGCCATATCGCCGCGCGGAGACAGGGCGACGACGACGGCATCTCGCCCATCGATGACCTCGTCGAGCACGCTCGCGTCGAGCACCGAACCGGTGACGTACTCCACGCCAGGAACGGGCGCCGCGGGCTCCGTGCGGCTGACTGCGGTGACCTCGTGACCGCGCTTGCGCGCCTCAGCCACGAGGGCCGAGCCTGCATAGCCGTTGCCGCCCAGAACCGTGATGCGTGCCATGTCGAACCTGCTCCTTCAGTCTCGTTCAGTAACCGAGTCAACGTACGACAGCCGAGTCGCGTGCGGAAGTACGCACTTCAAGGTGAGGAGGTACGCACGTCGAGGTAAGGAGGGAGCGCCGGGCCACCGGCCGACGCCGCTACGCGGGAGCGACGACCTGTATCCCGTACGCCCGCACCGCATCCGCCTGCCGGTCGTCGTACGTCACGAACCCGTTCAGTTCGTCCCCGAGCTCGAGCGCGGCGGCGATATGCAGTGCATCTAGCGAGCGCAGTTCGACCGGGTCGAGTCGTGCCGCCGCTTCGAAGGTCGAGGTGGCGAGCGTGAGCACGGTCGTCGCCTCGAGCACCTGTGTGGCCGCGACGGCCTGCTCGGGCGCCCAGCGGCGAACCGCGCGCAACAGCTCGGTTCGTGCGAGATCGGATGTCACGGGCTCCTGGTCGCGAGAGGCGAGCCAGTCGGCGAGCGCTGCCGACTCGGATTCCTCGATGACGAGCTTCACGAGGGCCGAGGTGTCGAGGTAGTGAGCCATGGATGTCAGTACCGCTCGTCGTCTCGGGCTCGCCGCAGCTCTGAACTGATGTCGACCTTGGCGGGTCGGCGCGACGGGAGGTCACCGATGTCCCGTCGCGGTGCGCGAGCACGGCCCGACGTGACGAGTGCCGACAGTCGCCCGCCGCCCAGCGGGACGAGTCTGGCAACGGGCCGGCCTCGGTCGGTGATCGTCACCGACTCACCGGCAGCAGCCGCCGCGACCACCTCGGACGCGTTCTGTTTCAGCGCCCTGATTCCGACCTCACCCATGTTCTACAATGTAGCACTTTGCGCGGTCGGCGCGTCGCCCCAGCCAGAGTCGGCAATCAGATCATCGCCGTCGCGGTCACGATGAGCACGAAGGCTCCGACGATGATCGCGACGCGCCCGTAATGCAGCCGGTCCCAACGCGCATGCTGCTCGCGCCAGTCCTCGGGATGATTCTCGGCCGTCCAGGTCACGGAGCGGTTGTTGATCGGCACCAGCACGGCGACCGACAAGATCACGCTGATGGCCAACAACACGGCAGCGATCAGCGCGCTGGCCGAAGCCGGGGCACCCCAGGTGACCACCGCAAGCGCCACGATGAGGATCAGGGAGCCGACGTACCAGAACGGCATGACGCGCCCCAGCATTCGTCCACCGTCGGCTCGTGCGGCGAGTGCTGCCCCGGCCGGCAACCGCAACATGATCGGGCTGAGCACGAAGGCCACCGCGAACTCGACGCCGACCATGAGGCCGAGCACGGAGGCGGTGGTGATGGCAAGAAGGGATTCCACGCAGAACTCCAAAATCTAGCATTGCTAGTATTTCTAGCGCTGCTAAGCTACGCCTTGAAGACACCGACCGCAAGAGGAGATCGATGGCTGCGCAGTCGAATCGCCAACAGCGAACGGAGGAGCGACGCCGACGCATCCTCGCCGCCGCTCGCGAGCGCGCCGACGCCGACGGCTGGGGCGCCGTGACGACCCGACATCTCGCCGACGCGATCGGATACACGCAGCCGGTGCTGTACGGTCACTTCCCCGGAGGCAAGTCCGAGATCATGCTGGCGGTTGCACTCGAGGGTTTCGTGGACCTGACGCGGCAGTGCCGGGAGGCTCTGGGCCGCAAACGTGGGCGGCGCGCCGTCGAGGCCGTCGCCGCCGCCTACCTGCGTTTCAGCCGGGAGCACCCGGCTGTGTACGAAGTGATGTTCCAACTGCCGATCGACGCACGATTCGCCAGCGACGACACCCGTGCTGAGCTGCGCGCGGGGTTCGATGTGCTCGCTGACGCCATCGGAGACGACGGCGACGGAACGGCCACCGAAGTGTTCTGGGGCGCACTGCACGGCGTCAGTCTGCTCGAACGTGCCGGCCGCATGCGCCCGGCACAGCGTTCCCACCGCATCACCGAACTCGGCGCCCGCTTCGCGACGAATGCTCCCGCCGAGTCGCGTTCCTGAACTGACTCACTCCGACTCGTCAGGCGCTCCCGGCGGCGAGCCGCATGGTCTCCCCCGCCCTCGCGGCGAACGCCGTGGCGGTGGCGGCGATCGTTCGCTGCATCACCTCGACCGCGGCGGTCGCCGCGACATCCGCAGGTCTTGCCAGGCTGATCGTCCGCTCGAGCGTGGGACGCTCGATCCGCACCGACCGCAGGCCTGGCCGATCGATGAGCACCATCGCGGGCACGATCGCGACGCCGAGCCCGCGTTCCACGAACCGCAGCACCGCGTCCATCTCCGCCCCCTCGAGCACGACATCCGGCGTGAGGTCGGTGGCGCGGAAGGCGGCGTCGGTCGCGCTGCGCAGGTCGTACGTCGAGCTGAAGACGATCTGCGGCAGGCCCGCGACATCCGCGAGCTCGATCGTGTCGCGGTTCGTGACCGGGGGTGCGGCGGCGGATGACACGACCACGAGCTCCTCGACGAGCAGCGGCGTCACCGTGAATCGCTCGGCGGTCGAGGCATCCGACGTCGTGATCAGTGCGAGGTCGAGTTCGCCGCCGGCGAGTTCGTCAAGTAGTCGGCGCGAGCCGTGTTCCGAGAGGTGGAGTTCGATGGCCGGATGCTCCGCGTGGAACGCGCTGAGCACCTCGGCGACGAGGCTGATGCAGAGCGTCGGCGTTGCGCCGAGCCGCACCCGGCCGCGCTCGAGGCCCGCGAGTTCGGCGAGTTCGCGACGCACGGACTCGGCGTCGGCGAGCATGCGGCGCGCGAGCGGCAGCAGCGATTCGCCCGCGGCGGTGAGCGTGCTGCCGCCGCGGGCCCGGTGGAACAGCTCGGCGCCGAGGTCCTGCTCGAGCGCGGCGATCTGGCGGCTCAGCGAGGGCTGAGCGAGGTACAGCTCTTCGGCGGCACGGGTGAAGTTTCCGAATCGAGCGACCTCGACGAAGCTGCGCAGCTGTTCGAGGTTCATGTCGATAGTCTACGCGCATCGTTATTACACTGAAGATGCATTGGACTCATCGACGACCCGAACCTACCGTGGATTGCATGAGTGCTTCAGGCAGTACCGCTTCAGAACGTCAGATCTCCACGACCGTGCTCGTGATCGGCACCGGTGGATCAGGCCTGCGCGCCGCCATCGAACTCGCCGAGGCGGGCGTCGACGTGCTCGCCCTGGGCAAGCGTCCGAAGTCCGACGCGCACACCTCGCTCGCCGCCGGCGGCATCAACGCCGCCCTCTCGACGATGGATCCCGACGACAGCTGGCAGCAGCACGCGGCCGACACTCTCAAGGAGAGTTACCTGCTCGCGAACCCGCACACGGTCGAGATCGTGACGAAGAATGCGGCCCGCGGCATCCAGGACCTCGAGCGTTACGGCATGCCGTTCGCGCGCGAGGAGGACGGCCGCATCTCGCAGCGCTTCTTCGGCGCCCACACCTACCGCCGCACGGCATTCGCGGGCGACTACACCGGGCTCGAGATCCAGCGCACGCTCGTGAACCGGGCTGCGCAGCTCGGCGTGCCGATCCTCGACACGGTCTACGTCACGCGCATCCTCGTGAACGACGACGGCGCGGTCTTCGGCGCCTACGGCTTCGATCTCGAGGATGGCACGCGCTACCTCATCCACGCCGACGCGGTCATCCTCGCCGCCGGCGGGCATAACCGCATCTGGCGGCGCACCTCGTCGCGGCGCGACGAGAACACGGGCGACTCGTGGCGCCTCGCGGTCGAGGCGGGCGGCCGGGTGCGCGACCCCGAGCTCGTGCAGTTCCATCCGTCGGGCATCATCGAGCCCGAGAACGCGGCCGGCACCCTCATCAGCGAGGCGGCCCGCGGCGAGGGCGGCATTCTGACCAACGGCCTCGGCGAGCGCTTCATGGCGAAGTACGACCCCGAGCGCATGGAACTGTCGACGCGCGACCGCGTCGCGCTCGCGGCGTACACCGAGATCAAGGAGGGCCGCGGCACCCCCAATGGCGGTGTCTGGCTGGATGTCTCGCACCTGCCCCGCGAGACGATCATGCAGCGCCTCCCCCGCGTCTACCAGACCATGCTCGAGCTGCAGATGCTCGACATCACGAAGCAGCCGATCGAGATCGCGCCAACCGCGCACTACTCGATGGGCGGCGTCTGGGTGCGACCCGATGACCACGGCACGGATGTGCCAGGCCTCTACGCGATCGGCGAGGCATCCAGTGGCCTGCACGGCGCCAACCGCCTCGGCGGCAACTCGCTCATCGAGCTGCTCGTCTTCGGACGCATCGTGGGCCAGGCCGCTGCGTCGTACTCGGCCTCGCTGTCGGCGCAGCAGCGGTCGGCGGCCGCGGTACAGACGGCGCGCGCCGAGATCGATGCGCTCCTTTCGGCGGATGGCTCGGAGAACGTGCGAGCCCTGCAGCGCGACATCCGCAACACCATGACCGAGCACGCCGGAGTCGTGCGCGACGAGGCCGGCCTTCTCGCCGGGCTCGCCGAGCTCGAGGCGATCGAGGCGCGCATGGCCGATATCGGGGTGCATCCCGACATCGCCGGTTACCAGGATCTGGCGCACGCCTTCGACCTGAAGTCGGCAACTCTTGCCGCCCGCGCGACCCTCGAGGCCGCGCTTGAACGGCGTGAGACCCGCGGATGCCACAACCGCAGCGATTTCCCCGAGACGGATGCCTCGCTGCAGGTGAACCTCGTGTGGTCACCTTCGACGGGGGTTACCCGCGAGGAGATCCCACCGATCCCCGGCGAGATCGCGGCGCTCATGCGCGAGGTGTCGGTGGTCGGCAAGCTCGTCGAGTAGCTGTACCGACGGTGGTCGTCGGCCTGGGCTGTCGCCGTGGCGCAAGCGTTGGACGAGGGCCCGTTCTACCACGGCACGAAGGCCGAGGAGATCCCGCCGATCCCCGACGAGATCGCAGCACTCATGCGCGAGGTCTCGGTGGCGGCAAGCTCGTCGAGCAGCCCGCGCCCTGCCGTGACAGACGGGGTTGCGGGCGAGAGGATGGGGCCATGTCGATTCCTCTCGATGAGCTCGCGGCCAAGGCGTACCTGTTCGGCTTCCCCCTCGTGTTCAACCTCGATCAGGTGGAACGGTACGTGACCACAGGGGTCGGCAAGAACGCGGCGGCGCCGTGGAACCGGTTCAGCCATGCCCGCGCGCTGGCCGGTCCGGATGACACGTTCGTCACGATCAACAACGACACCGTGTATTCGATGGCACAGCTCGACCTCGGTGCCGGACCGGTGCGGTTGGAGGTTCCCGACACGGCGGGCCGCTATTACGTGCTGCAGTTCGTCTCGGCGTGGACCGACAATTTCGCCTACATCGGACATCGGGCCACTGGTACGGGCGCCGCGACATACCTGCTCGTCCCGCCGGGCTGGAACGGTGAGTCGCGCGACGGCGAAACCGTCGTCCGCGTGCCCACTCGCATCGCGTCGATCGTCGGCCGGTGGGCGGTCTCCGGAGATGAGGACCTGCCGGCGGTGCACGCGTTGCAGGACGCGACGACCCTCACCCCGACCGGTTCGGCCACGCCCGAGGGCCTTTCCGCGAGCGTCACCGGGCTCAGTGAAGCGCAGCAGTTCTTCGACAGGTTCCGGGTGTGGAGCCAGGCGTTTCCGCCTGCGCCGCGAGACGCTGACACGCTTGCCGGATTCGAGCCGCTCGGCCTGACGACGATCGACGCCGCACCGTACGGCATCGACGCGGAACTCGATGCCGCCCTGGAGGCCGGATACGCGAAGGGCAAGGCGCTGCTCCACGACGTCGTCGCGTCGGGTGGCGGCAACGCGATCGTGAACGGCTGGAACCTCGCGTACCACTCGTTCGACTACAACCTCGACTACTTCGAGGTGGGTTCACTGGACGAGCCCGCATTCAAGATCGCAGATCCCGAGCGACGAATCCTGCAACGCGCGGGTGCAGCCCTGGGTGGACTGTGGGGGAACCAGGCGTTCGAGGCCGCGTACATCGCGACCTACGTCGACGATCGGGGCGACCGGCTCACCGGCGAACGCACGTACACCCTCACGTTGAACCCCCCGCCGCCGGTCGATGCATTCTGGTCGCTCACGATGTACGACGTGCCCGACTACTACCTCGTCGCCAACCCGATCGGGCGATACTCCATCGGAGACCGCACTCCCGGCATCCGGTACGAGGACGACGGGTCGCTGGTCATCACCATCTCCCATACGGAGCCCGACGAAGAGAAGGCTCGCGCCAACTGGCTACCGGCACCGGCCGGCGAGTTCAGGCCGGTGCTGCGGATGTACGAGCCCACGCCCGCGATCCTCGATCAGACCTACCTGGTTTCCGCCATCACACGGGTCTAGCGGGCGATCCCCGTGGCCGCGTACGCGGCAGTGGACGCACCGTCCTCAGCGCCCGCCTCGTCGACGTCGCCGTCGACCTGCCGACGAGCCCGACGGGCGGCGAGCGATGACGTGACCCGGTCGATCACGATTCCGATCGTCAGGGCGATGGCGATGCCGAGCAGCGCCGCGAGCAACGGATTGCCAGACAGCCAGCGTCCCGCGAACAGGCCGATGCCCACGGAGTACACGGCCCAGCTGAGCCCGGCAAGCACGGAGAGCCCGAAGAAACGCCGGGGAGCGAGGCCGCTCGCCCCGGCGGTGACATTGACGGCGACACGACCGACGGGGATGTAGCGGGCGGTAAGGATCAGCACGGTGGCTCGTCGATGGAGCCCCTCGCGTGCCCACCCGATCGCGCGCTGAGCGGATTCGCGCCGCATCCACCGCCACCGATCGAGGCCCACCCTGCGCCCGATCGCGAACGCGATGTTGTCGCCCAGGATCGCCCCGGCGGCCGCGGCGATGATCGCCCCGACGAGCATCGGCCACTCCCCGGTCGCAGCCCCAGCGGCAGCCGCGGCGATGACGATCGTTTCGCTCGGCACGGGCGGGAAGAACCCGTCGATGACGCACACAAGGAAGATGGCCACGTAGACCCATGGGGACTGCACGAGCGAGAGGACGACGTCGGTGAGAAACTCCATGAGCTCGACGCTATGGACGAGGCGTGCACCGGAGCATCCCTCCACAGTCCCGTCCAATGCAGTACTGCGGTATGACGTCGCGGCTGGAGCATGGGTGACGTGGGTGCATCCCGCTTCTGAATACGATGAACGGATGCCGCTGTTCGACCACCTCGGGTTCTCCGTCGAAGATCTGCCTCGCTCGATCGCCCAGTTCGATCCGGTGATGCAGGCGCTCGGCTGCACACGCCAAGATGCGGACGGGTCGGTCTCCTGGGGCAAGGGCGAAGAGGAGCTGATCCTCTTCCCGGCGCGCGAACCGGGCAGCGGACCGCACCGCCACGGCCGGGTCGGTTTCCAGCACCTCGCCTTCCCCGTCGATTCGCGTGCCCAGGTCGATCGCCTGCATGCGATCGCGCTCGAGGCAGGTTGGACGGCCGTTCGCGAGCCCAAGCTGTACCCGCGCTTCAACGACCGCTACTACGCGTCCCACCTCGAGGACGACAACGGCATCCGTATCGAGTTCATGTACAACCCGCCGCGAGAAGCCGCCACTGACTGACCTGATTGTCGAAAGCGCTGGCCTCACAGCGGCGCCCGAGACCTCCCTGCGCGGTGGCGCGTCACTCAGACCGCTCTTCGCCCGGCTGATTCCCCTGCCCCCCGGCGTACTTGCGGTGCGCAGCCTGCCGCGAAATGCCGAGCACCATACCGATCGCGGTCCACGAGTCGCCGTGGTCGTGCGCATCACGGATCGCTGCGCGCAACGCCTGCTCGGCCTGCCCAAGCTCATCGCGTGCTTTCGCCACAGCGCGGAGATGCGCCGCATCTTTCCATTCAATCCGCTCGGGATCGAGGGAGTCGAGCCATTCCTCGACCTCGTGCGCGGGTGTCGTCACATCGTCATCATATGGTTGACGGCCACGGTGACTCGGATACCTCCAGGCGCATCCGGTCCAGAATTGCACTGCGCGCGCTTCGGCCTCAGGTCGGCCCCTTGCGCGGCTGCCCGACCTTCGCTCGAATCAGGGCGACCAGCACCTCCGGTCGTACGCCTGACCTGTTCACGATCGGACTCCGGTGCGCCGTGCCCGCGAGCTCATGCAGCACGAACTGGGCGTCGCCTCGCGCGCCCGACCGTTCAGGCTCGTCGATCCTCCACCCACCGAGGTCGTCTGCTTCATACAGGTATGCGATTTGCAGAAGATTGTGAACGTCCACGAGGTCTTTCGGAGCGTTGCGCGAGCGTACCGTCAGCGCTTTCAGGACCAGCGCGTGTTCGACGGTCGGCACCTTGACGGTGAACCGCAAGCGGCTGTCATCTGTGAGTGTCACGTCAACGTCGAGGACGATCGGATCAGCTGCCAAGATCAGGCGGAGGCCAGGCACCGCGTCGAATCCACGCCCTCCGAGCTCGACGTGACGGAACCGGGTCTCGCTTGGAACGAGGACGTCGATCGCACGACCGTCGTCGCGCTCGTAGCGATTACCGCTACTCGGCTCGTATCCAGCGCGAGTGAATGCGAAGTGGAGCGCACCGGACGCGGCAACTTGCGCGGAGACCGCGGCGTCAGCGTCCGCAGTCCTGCGGATGATCGCGGCGGCCGTCGGGAATGCGGTGACCAGAAGGCCGACCATCTGCCCGCCCACGATTCGCGCGTCGTCGAGGTGCGTTGTCGCTGTCGCCACGTCGTTGAGCGCCCGATACGCGGCATCGTCGGCTCGCGACGTCGACACGGTGATGGCGTGACGACGGATCACTGGGCACTCCAATTGCGCGTCAGCTGTTGCAGTACGCGCTCCACGGCGTCATCGGCGTCGGCGCCGCCGGTGCGCAGAACATCGTGCGCCACGATCAACGGGTCGGCGATCCGCGCGCGCTGCCCGCCGGCATACGCGTTCGCCGTCCGCCACAACGTGGGATCAACTGGCACCCGCAGTTCGAGTGTCGACCGTTCGGCTGTCGCCTGAGCGAAGCCCGCGTCGGCCAGGTCGAGCCCAGCGGCAGCGTAGACGATCGCTTTCGTCGGAACACGCCACGGCGCGATCCGATCGGCACCGACGTCACCCGAGAGCATCGCGTTCTCCTCGAGGCCCGCATTCAGGGCCGTGTCCGCCTGTACGTTCACCGGGTCCAAGGCGAACCAGTTGACGCCGATGCCACCGGCACCGGGATACTCGGCCAAGAAGTTCTCGGCGAGCGTCCGAGCACTTGCAGCCGACCATCCGGATGATTCTCTCGTCACGAGGCCGTCCAGCTTCGACAAGGACTGGGACACGGCGGCCTGGGTGATGCCGACTTCATCTGCCAGCTGCGCCTGTGTCCGGGGTTCACGAGTGCGGCACAGCGCCCGCAGGAGCGCGAACCTCCCCCACGGGACACGGCGAGACGACTTCGGGAGCGTCGGTGTGGTCGCGGCCGCCGTTAACGGTCGGAACTCCTGACCGTCGATCAGCACGACTCCGTCTTCGACGGCGACGACGACGAAACCCGCCCCTTCAGCGGCGCGTCGCAACGCGGGCGTCAGGCGAGGGACCACGTAGAGCAGATGATCGCCACCCGTTTGACGCAGATCGCGGGCGATCTGTGACGGTGTTGCGGGTGCTTGACGGACCTTCATTTCTACCGGCGCACGGCGGTGCCCGCGGAGGTCGATCCGGGACGCGCCCTGAACGTCGACGTGGAGGCCGGATGCAAGGAGCAGGTCGATGCCGCGGTCAGCAGTGACACGGGCCATGGGATTCACCTCCACGCGCGATAAGTTAGTTCGCCGAAATCCAGAATAACTTATATCGGCCAGAGACGCTGAGTCTTATATCTCGGAGCGACCGAGCGCGCCGGATTTCGCGACTCTCCGGAGAGGACGTGCCTCAGGCCACGCTCGGGAGTTCCACGGTGACTCGGATGCCTCCAGCAGCGCGTGGCTCGATGGTCAGCGTCCCACCGTGCGCATCGGTGATGCTCTTCACGATCGCGAGCCCGAGCCCGACGCCCGCGCCGTCGGTGTGGACACGTTCGGTGCCGCGCTGGAACGGTTCGGTGAGGGTCGCCACCAGCCCCGGCGCGAGCTTCGCACCTGTGTTCTCGACGGTGAGCACCGCCCTCGAATCGCGCGCCGTGGTGTTGATCCACACCGTGCCACCCTCAGACAGGTTGTGCACGATCGCGTTGTGCACGAGGTTCGTGGTCAGCTGCAGCAGGAGTGCATGCGAGCCGACAGTAGGCGTGACGTCGCCGGAGTTCTCAATGGTCACGCCACGCTGCTCCGCGAGGGGCAAGAGGGTCTCGGTCGCTTCTTCCGCCAGCAGCGACAGGTCCACCTCTTCCCGCACGAACGACCGTTGATCGGCACGGCTCAGCACGAGCAGCGCCTCGGTCAGGCTGATCGCTCGGGCGTTGACGGCGTGCAGGCGTTCGATGAGCTCAGCGCTCACGCTGTTCGGGTCGTTGCGTGCGACCTCGAGCAGGGTCTGCGTGATCGCCAGCGGAGTGCGCAGCTCGTGCGACGCATTGGCGGCGAACCGCTGCTGTTCGGCTACCTGCGCTTCGAGCCTCGCGAGCATCGCGTCGAAGCTGTCGGCGAGCTCGCGGAACTCGTCGTCGCGGCCCTCCAATTCGATGCGATACGAGAGGGATCCGTTCGCAGCCCGGCGGGTGGCATCCGTGATTCGAGTCAGTGGCGCGAGCATGCGGCCGGCGAGGATCCACCCGCCGAGCAGGCCGAACAGCAGCAGGAAGAACAGCGCCCAGGCCGCCGGCGGTGCGAAGGCCCGAATGAGGTCGGCACGGCCGGGGATGAATCCGATGGGCGTCTCGATCGCGCTGGCGGGCACGTAACGCAGGAGGAAGAGCCACACGACCGCGAGCAGGAGGACGCCCGCGACCATGAGGAACCCCGCGTAGCTGAGAGTGAGCCTGAGGCGAACGCTCAGCCCGGGAGCCCTAGCCACGTTCGTCGCCTGCCGTGTCGGCGTTCGGGCCCGCGCCGACGCCGTCGATGCGATAGCCCACACCGGGCACCGTGGCGATCACCCAGGGTTCGCCGAGCCGTTTGCGCAGGGCCGACACCGTGATGCGTACGGCGTTCGTGAACGGGTCGGCGTTCTCATCCCACGCCCGTTCCAGCAGCTCTTCCGCGCTGATGACCCCGCCCTCGGCGGCGACGAGCACTTCGAGCACGGCGAACTGCTTCCTGGTCAGCGCGACGTAGCGGCCGTCGCGGTAGACCTCGCGGCGGAATGGATCCAGCCGCAGGCCGGCCAGCTCGCGCACCGGCGGCCGACTGTGCGCGCGCCTGCGGTCGAGGGCCCTGAGCCTGAGCACGAGCTCGCGCAGCTCGAACGGCTTGGTGAGGTAGTCGTCGGCTCCGAGCTCGAACCCCGAGGCCTTGTCGTCGAGCCGGTCGGCGGCGGTGAGCATGAGGATCGGCATGCCGCTGCCCGACGCGACGATGCGTTCGGCGATCTCATCACCCGACGGCCCCGGGATGTCGCGGTCGAGCACCGCGATGTCATACGCGTTCATGCCCAGCAGCTCCAGCGCGGTGTGCCCGTCGCCGGCGATGTCGGCCGCGATCGCCTCGAGGCGCAGCCCGTCGCGGATGGCCTCCGCCATGTAGGGCTCGTCCTCGACGATCAACACGCGCATGGTGTCATGCTACGAACCCCCGCATATCGCCGGCATATGGAAACCCGCATACGCGCTGGCAACACCTCGCCGCCTTGACTGGCGGCATGAACCGAAACCCACGCGCACGAGCGTCGACGTACTGGATGCGTCGCCTCTTCGTCGTCGGCCTGGTGGTCGTCGTCGCGGCGATCACCGCCGCCGGCTTCTTCTCCACGCTGCCCAGTTCTTCGTCGGCATCACCGTCGTTGTATTCATCGGATGCCCCGGCAGCGCCTCCTCCCGGCGAGAACCGTGAGGCGCTCGACGAGAGCGGCCGGGTGGCCGACGGCGTGGCGGTCTTCGATGACGGGGTTCCGGCTGTCGCGAACCTCGATCCGGCGCTGCTCGAGGCCCTTCGTCGGGCTGCGACGGATGCCGCGGGCGACGGCGTCCAGTTCGTCGTCAACAGCGGCTGGCGCTCCCCCGAGTACCAGGATCAGTTGTTCCAGGAGGCGATCGCCGAGTACGGCTCGCCCGAAGAAGCCGCTCGCTGGGTCGCCACCGCGGCGACGTCTCCGCACGTGTCGGGAGACGCGGTCGACATCGGGCAAACGGATGCCACGGTGTGGCTGTCCGAGCACGGTGCCGAGTACGGGCTGTGCCAGATCTACGACAACGAGCCGTGGCACTACGAGCTGCGCCCCGAAGCCGCCGAGCATGGTTGCCCCGCCACGTATGCCGACCCCTCCGAGGACCCGAGGATGCAACAGTGACCAGCGGTGCAGAGCTTCGGATGCCTCGGGCGACGCCATCTTCTCCCGACGCGACCCAGCGCGGCTTGCTGGTCGGGCTGTTCGCGGTCTACCTCGTCCTGCTCGTCTGGCTCGTGCTGTGGAAGCTCGAGCCGCCGTACGTCGGAGACGGCGCGCTGCGCCACATCAAGCTCGTCCCGTTCGCCCCGACCACCGAGGACGGCGCCAGCGAACCCTTCGAGGTCATCGCGAATCTCGCGCTCTTCGTTCCCTTTGGCCTCTACCTCGGCCTCCTGGCGCCGTCGTGCCCCTGGTGGAAGCTCGCGGCTGTCGTCGCGGGTTCGAGCCTCACCCTCGAGATCCTCCAATACGTCTCGGCGGTCGGAAGCTCCGACGTCACCGACCTCATCGTCAACACCGCCGGCGGCATGGCCGGTCTCGGCCTGGTCGTCTTGGCCCGCCGAAGACTCGGGGGCAGGACCGACACCGTCATGACGCGGATGTGCTCAATGGTGACAGTGCTCTTCCTCCTAGCGGCCGGGATCTTCATCGCCTCTCCAATGCAATACGGACCCATCCCTAACGTCGACCTCCCGGTCCTCTCCACGCCGTCGGATCCGACTATGCGTGGGCCAACGGGTCCGTCAATGGGCCTCCCGGAGCTCAGGTGGTGCCATTCGCACGCACGACGTTCGGCGGGCCGGCCTCGCAGCGCGAAATGCACGACATTTCGATGGACGTGGCAGTTACGACCGGCGTCGGGCGCGTCGGAGGTCCGAAGTAGTCTCGGCTTGTGATGGATGACGAGGAAGGTCGCTCAATTGAAGCAGATTGGCTGCCAGCGTGGCGTGATCTCCACGAGCGAATCGATGCACATCCTGGCACGCGTGCCCACCGGGCCTGGCGGGGGCTCGCGATGGTCTTCCAGGCGCTTGGCCACAATGAAGCGGCATTGATGTTCGTGCTCGACTTCAGCGACGGCAGCCTGGGTCACCAAGCACTCTTCTCGGCCGACGGACAGAAAGGTGAATCGATCCGCGAGTTGTACTACTCCACCCTGTACCAACACGTTGCGAACTACGTCGGGATGGCGAAGGTCTTGGTTGATGCGGCACGGCGGGTCTTTCGACAGTACGAAGGCACGCCGTTTATGCGCGAATACGAAGATCGCGTCCTAGTACTTCGCGCAACCCAAGAGAATGTCTTCATCCAGCAGTTCCGGAACTACGTGGTCCACGGCGGCATACCGCCGTTCCAAATGACCCTTAACTACGACCGCAACGTTGGCACCAAGATGTTTGCTCAGTTGGATGCAAAGCGGATGCTGGAATCCGGCGAGTTCACGGGCAGCGCCAAGGAATATCTGCTCTCCGTGGGTGAAGTAAACCTCGCACAGTGCGTGAGTGTGCATGCAGGGCTGATTCGAGAATTCTATGCGTGGGTCTTTGAACAGTTCGGCTCATTGCATTCAGCCGATATCCACGCGGTCAATCAGCTGATTGCCGAGAGCCGCAAGCTGACGGGAGCCGATGGCGTCCGTTAGTGAACAAGCGCATGCCCATCCTTGACCGGAAGGTGAGCCGGGTGCCGGCTGGCTACGATCAAGGCATGCCTGGCACCGTTGCAAAGCTCGCTGACATCTACAACGTGGCTGCTGCCGCCACCACACAGCCATCGACCAAGTCAAACATGCGGAGGATGGTCTGCGTCGCCGAGCTTCCGCAAGACTCATATGTCTGGCGAGCGATGTCTCGGACGACGAGTGCGCAAGACGAAGCCGTCGACCTGTATAGTCCGGCCGAACCGACCCTCGGGCTCAGCAAGGAGGGGTGGTGGAGCTACCGATTTCTTCGGTCCGTGAAGAAGCGATGGACCGGCTATCCGGGTCAATGTGAGTTTCTGGCGACGCTACCCGAACCGCTTCGGACGGAAGTGCTTGACCACTACCGGAGCCGACACCGGTGACGTTCGTGATAAGTTGATCGACTTTGTTCGTGCGAGTGATTGAGGAAGGGAGATCAGGATGAGTCTGACTCAACCGCCGGCTAGTGTGACGTCTGGGTCTGCCCCGGGTTTGGTTGACATCTGAAGTGTGAGGATTCGTCCTCGCTGGAAGGATGTCCGTGTGGCAAAGCCGTATCCCAAGGAGTTCCG